>CALROJ020000052.1:0-54526 GCA_943369735.1 bacterium Ga0077546 | reverse complement strand
GCTCTCGAAGCCACCAGCAAAGCCCTGGGCAAGTTCGCGAGCCGCATCGAACAGGACAGCAACAAGGTCGAACTGAAAAAATCGCTGGAAATGGCCGCCGCCGCTCGCCAAGAGCTGAAAGACATCCAGACCGAAATCTCAGGTGCTGGCCAGGCCTCTAACGAGATCGACAAAGAGCTGGAAATCGCTCGTGCCAAGAACGACATGAGCAAGGGTTCCAGCACCGACCAAGCTCGCGAACAGCTCGCCGAACAGGCCGCTGCCAGCGCCGCCGGTGCTCGTCTGCGCGCCAAGCTCGGCATGAGCACAGCCACCGAAACTGCTCCAAGCGACGCCCCCAGCGAAAGCTGATAGAAACAATACCCTGGGCTATTTAGCGCCTGCTATACACGACCGCTAACGGCGGTCGTGTTCACCATGGAAAAACACAATGTCCGAAAAAGAAACTAACAACTCTTCAAAGAACCTAATGGTCAAGCTACTTGAGCTGATCATTAAAGGTGTAATGGGGTTCTTCATGCTTTTCTACTTACTCTGGAAAAATACAGCAGAACCTCTACACAAGGAAGTTTACGACAACAGCTGGACTCTTAAAACAATTGGTGGAGCACTAGCACTCGGCAGTGGCATAGCGTCAGCGTCGTTGCTCCTACCTGTTTTAGGCCCATGGGCACTAGCGGTCGGCGTAGTCACTGTCGTCCTTACCTATAGCCATGTTTTTCCAGTCATTTATATCGTCGCACTGCGGCCTATATATCGGCTGCTAAGCCGATTTAAAGAGGCAATTCGAAACGCACTAAGAAAACTCTTCTCATACTTGTGGCGTTTCGTTCGCTTTATCTGGCGCCACTTCGTCACCTTTGTTAATTGGCTAGACAAAGTCGTTACTGCTGTCTGGAACTGGCTTTCCCACCATGTCGGGCGCTTCTTGCGCTTTATCTGGCGTCATTTCGTCACCTTTGTTAACTGGCTAGACAAAGTCGTTACTGTTGCCTGGAACTGGCTTTCTAAATATGTCAGACATTTCTTTCGTTTTGCCTGGCGCCACTTCGTCACCTTTGTTAATTGGCTAGACAAAGTCGTTACTGCTCTCTGGAACTGGCTTTCTAAATATGTCAGAAGTTTCTTTCGTTTTGTCTGGCGTCATTTCGTCACGTTTGTTAAATGGCTAGACAAGGTTATTACAGCTGTCTGGATCTGGCTTTCTAACCATGTCGGGCGCTTCTTGCGCTTTATCTGGCCTATTGTGACGCGCATTTTCAACTGGTTAGCAGCTGTAGCTTCACAAACTTGGCAGTGGCTAAGAACTACAACACTACGCGTCTGGTCAACGGTTAAAAACTGGTTCAACAAGGTCTACAACTTTGTTGCATCAGCAATCGCTAGTACATGGAGAACTGTCAAAACCATCGCGCTGATAGTCTGGAACTGGTTAGGTTCTGTCATCAGCCCACTGTTAGCGACTATCGCCACCACCATGGCCAGAATGGCAGCCAGACGCAAAAGGATGGCAGAACAGCTATCACTCTGGGCAGACTCTGTATGGAAAGACATTGCAGCCCTGGCCAACTCAGTAAGTACTTGGTCAATAGAAATTTGGGATTCGCTCTCACGGCTTTACGCGAAACTGGCTCACTCTAAAAATAAATAGAGCCTAGCCAGCTAAACAGTCTAGTTCATTCATAAAAGAACCAGATCAACTTGATTGGCAGTTGTTTATCACCTGCCAATCTTCATCAACTGTGAAAGAAAACTTTCTAAGGAATTTAAAATGACAACAGTCTTGCTCTGCTTAGTCGCAGTAGCAACTGCAATTGCTATCTGGGCAGCCACTCTTTACTTTGGTCGCTGTGAAGAGCTTGAGCACCATCGCAGCACTGACCGCCCGAACAGTAATGACGACGAAGCGGGCGCACTAGCCTGGAAACATAAAGACTGGGAATTAGAAAATCAGCGCATGCGTACTGGAATAACCGGTCTCGTAGCTTACGGCATTGGCATGTCAGCAGCGATACCAGCCAATTCAATGTTTCAAGCCGCTGAAAACGCATCCAATCTACCGATAGTTCTGATTGGTGTGCTCTGCCTCAGTCTTCTTGCCATAAGTTTACGGTCTCTGAAGCACAGCGACCGCATTCTAGAACTTTCTTTGGCGCGCAAATGGGCACCTCCAGTGGTTGCCACAAACGAATGACTGATCCCAAACCACAACACGGAAACCACAATGACAGATAAATACAGAGTAATCGCTATTACCATGCACGACGGCGAAGCAAGCGAGCTACGCGCCCTAGGCATTCCAGTGACCACCACTAAAGGTGTTCAGGACAAAACGGAATTCGAGGTTGACTTAACGGCCGACCAAGTAGTTGCCGTGCGGGCTCACAGTGCCGTTATCGCGGTGACCGAGATCTAAATCGGCGTTGCCCTTTAGAACAAACTTTTGCGAATGACCAGCGTGATCTTCATGTTGGTCATTCGTCTTTCAACAAAAAGAGAAGCGAATATGACCAAAATCAGCAATGAAACAAACGACCCAACCAACAGCCCAACAAAAGCGAAAATACCCACTTTTCTCAAGTGGGCAATAGCACTTGATGTAGTCTGGGCAGTACTTGTTGCTACCTTCGCAGCGACAATATTGAACACTGCTGGTGGAGTAGCCGGTGCTACTTCCACGGCAATATCCTTGGCCACAGTCAGTGCTTGGTTAATTGCCTTTGTCATCGGATTACTACAAGGCGCTGTCTTTATCTTCGTCTTGACTGTCTTTGCCTGGGTTGGAATGAACATCTTCAGATCTGAGAAAAAAGACCTGAGCTAATCATGGCAGGCTAGCCTATTCAAAGCAAAGCACTAGCGGGGAACTACTAGTGCTTTGCCTGCCCTGCATGTTCATCATATTCAAAAGTGGAACGCGCCAAGCTCTGTTGCCGCTGGGCTGCTCTCATATAATCTCTTAAAAATCGCGCACCTACTAACGCTTGTCATAGCTGCGAGCAAAAATTAATCGTTGCCATACCCAAGGCAGCTCAAAATAAATGAACTATTGACAGCATTCCGACGTTATCTCTATTGTAGGACTAGCGAGGGTGCGAAAATGAGCCTAGACAGAGAACTGATTGAAATGCTGCAAGGAGAAATGCGAACTGGGTTTACCATGCTTGCTACTGCCATTGGCCAAACCAATGCCAAGCTTGACCAAACCAACGCCAAGCTCGATCACACCATTGGCTGGCTTGACCAAACAAACGCCAAGCTCGATCACACCATTGGCCAGCTTGACCAAACAAACGCCAAGCTCGATCACACCATTGGCCGGCTTGACCAAACCAACGCCAAGCTCGATCACACCATTGGCCGGCTTGACCAAACAAACGCCAAGCTCGATCACACCATTGGCGAATTGCATGAGTTCCGCTCCGAAGTAAATACAAAGCTCAACGGCATCTCTTCACTGCTCATTTCTTCCGAACGCAATGTCGGACGTCTCGAAAAGCGCATAGTAAAGCTTGAAGATCGCATGGATCATTTCGAAGACAGACAACGACCCACATCGAGCTAGCCTTGGGCTGGCTCGCCCCATACTGTTTTTTCAGCATTATAGTAGACCGGTCTACTATAATCTTTTAAAAGAAAAAGATATCGAAATTAGTCTCATGGAATTCCATTGCCATGAGACTATTCAGATTTTCTACAAAGCTTTCATCTGAAAGCCCATTCTAAGTCTATCTACCGCCCAGAAACAACAGCCAAGCTTTCTAGTGGCTTACTTGAGTAGATTGTTGCAATTGCTGGCTGTGGTTGACAGCACCGCTTTGATTGCTGATTTGCACTTGGGTGCTGTCGTTCAAATGGCCAAACTGACTGTTGCCTTGAAACTGAGTGCTGTCATTGAAACGACCAATTTGATTATTGGTTTGAAACTGTGCGCTGTCGTTTACGGCACCACCCTGATGATTCCACTGCCCTTGAGCAGAATCATTCAAATGGCCAAACTGGGTATTACCTTGAAACTGCGCGCTGTCATTTAAGTGACCTACTTGGGTATTGCCCTGAACCTGCGTGCTGTCATTGAAAAAGCCTCGCTGAGCCGACTGCTGCCACTGAGCCGAATCATTCAAATGGCCAATCTGAGTATTGCCTTGAAACTGTGCTGAGTCATTGATATGACCAACTTGGGTGTTGCCCTGAAACTGCGTGCTGTCGTTGAAGAAACCACTTTGTAGATTCAACTGGCCCTGGTTAGAGAAATTGAAACGACCTGCTTGTTGACTCCACTGCGCTTGGTCGCTGACATTAAAGCCACCGTGCTGTGAAGATTGCTGCCACTGATCTGAGACATTACCGCCAGCGTATACGGGAGGATTAGCTTGAGCTGAAACAGAAGCCAGAGCCAATACTGCTGCGGTGAAGATTGTGGTTGCGATGTTTTGTTTTTTCATGAGGTTGTCTCTTTTTGGGTTTTGTTGGATTAACTCCCCTCTAAGCCTCCTTGCCTTAAGTTTGGAGGTACATCTTTGCGTCATTCCTTATTAACGCCAACTTGCTTGCTTTCTTTCTTTCTAGCTTTCTCAGTCGTCGCTTTCAGGAACTGGCTTGCCGAGGATGTTCTTGGCATAAGCCGCGCGTAACTCTAATGCAATCGGATTGGCCTGCATCTGTTGTGTGCATTGTTGAACCATATCGACAGCCTGATTCAATATCTTGTAGCCGACCGCATTCAATTGTTGGTTCTGTGCTAAGACGGCACCAGTTTGCACTAAGTTAGTGGCAGTAGAGCAAGTCATTTGTATAACACCTAAAATGCGACAGATGTTGCTCTCCTCAGCGTGGGAATAACCAATGCCTCCGAAAATAGAATAAAGCGAAATGCCATCGGCATCCCCAGCGCAGTCAGCACTGCGAATGGCATTAGCTTGCGGCCCAAATAGGGTTGTACTTGTACTTTTAGAGTTCATATTCAAGCTGCCACCTTGTCCGGCTACATTAGCCTGGTTGGGAGCAGCAATGTATGTCGGGGCAGCAATAGCAGTAGGCGCAGCAATCTGTGATTGTTGACCGCTTACCTGACCGTTAAGGGCATTGGTATTCTCACTGGTGTTACTCGGGTTTCCTGCATTAGGGTTTCCTGTATAGCCATCTGCCATAGCGAAGTTAGCGAAGGTGCACAGAGCTGTGGCGAAGAGCAAGGCGAGCAGGTTTTGTTTCATGGCTGTTTTTCCAAATTGAATTGCGAAGAAGGTCACTACTACTGGTGCCACGTCACAACCACGAAGTGATTGCGAAGATTCCATGTATAAGGGCATTGGTAAGGTGGTTGCAGTGATTCCGAGATATTTGTGGCGAACGAGTAGTAATTCAGTTCTAGCGAGAAATTAGGGCCTGAACCAAGGATTGTAAACAATTGCACAGCGCCGCGAAGCAAGCCTCTTTAGGCAAGAACTAGGTATACAGGGCAATTCCAAGCAACAGCTCTAACTGAAGTGAGGAGAAATTCAGTTTGTGAATGGCTCGTGGAGCACAAACTGTCTCACCACAAGCAAACAAAAGTGTCCACAGAAACTCTAGTGACAGATCGAGTGAAACAATTGTCCGATTATGCGAAAGGGCCTAGCGCTAACTAGACCCTTTCGCTTTGAATGTATTGAATATCGTCTATTTTTCTAGGTAATTGCCAGAAGCAGCCATATTTTGCATATCAAAAACGATAGAACCTTTGAACTCTTCAACTTCGCCACCATAGTTAGCGACCGTTGAGCCATGAAAAGCTTTGACCCTAGAGCCGGGCAGAGCCAGAACGAAGGCACCATTCATAGCCTGTACTTCTGAACCAGCATGGGCAATTACCTTAGAGCCCTCCTCCGCTTCAACCTCGTCACCACTTTCAGCGTGAAGGCGTTGGCCAACTCTTGCTTTTCGAACATGAGCATCACCCAGATCAATTTCCCGGCGATCTTCACCATCATGAGAAAGCTTTGCCGAGCGAACAGGCTCATCTATGCCGTGTTCCGAAACCTGCTTGGGTGGATTGACTAGCAACCACTGACCGGAGTAAACACGATGGGGAGCCACAACTAGGTTAGGAAAACGATCTCTATTGAGTTCAATAATTTCACGAACTTTGGCTGTAATAGCGTGAGCATCACTAGCATCGGCACCTTGCTCATCTAGGGCCTTTCGTGCCACAGACCACAAACCTTCGCCAGGCTGCACAATTAAAACGCGATCGAGTCGCTCGGCAGCGCTTTCAACATGGCCTATTTTCAAAGAGTTGTCGACTCTGTCGCTTGTGCGTTTATCCACTTCTTCGTAGAACCGGGAACTGCTAACCTGATTTTCTTGATGCAAGCTGCGACTCTCAAGTTGATTTTCCATTTTTCAGCTCCGCATGAAAACTACTTTCTAGAGAAATACTGACTGGTCATGGTGACCTTACGCCAGCGATATATACATATACTGATCGAACAGATTTGCGCTTTTAAACCAGCCACTTTCTGCGAAATCCCTGAGACACTCGCTGCGGAATCCGAAGACGCTCGCATAGTGCTGTTTTTGCAGGATGATCTTTTTTTGGGAATAGTCCCACTATCACCCCACTGCCAAAATAGCTACTGAAGCTCGCAGAGAGAGCACCGCTGCAACTGTCTCTCGACAAAAAGCCAAAGTGGCCCAATTCACGACTCACTCAATTGCCGATAGTGGTAAAGCGCTATTTAAGGCTTTCTTAATTGCCGGCCGGCTGAAATAGATAGTTCTCCCCTGCTAATTATCAAGAATACCAATATCAACTCTTCACCAACAAATCAGGAATTTATTTCCAAGCCAGCAATCAATTAGACCATCAGCTAGACCATCAGCCGATCAAGACAACGAACACACAGCTACCATCTTTATCCGGTAGTGGCGAGCTGCCGCTTCCGCTCATCTTCTAGCAGCGCCGCTGCTACACCAATGGAAACTCATATGAAAAATGCCAACATCACCATAAGCGCCGTACCCGATGAAAAACTGCAATTCATACTCTCTGAAGAAGCCATCATCTTCCTTGCCGCCTTACACCTAAAGTTTCACAAGCGCCAAGCGAAGCTAATTGCCGATCGGCGCAAGCGTCAACGAAAACTAGACAACGGTCAGTTGCCTCAATTTAAAAGCAAAGAGATCTGGGCCGAGCAACCTGACTGGCAAGTGGCAAGCTGCCCCCCAGACCTAGAGCAAAGGCAGGTTGAAATCACAGGCCCAGTAGACGCCAAAATGATTATCAATGCCCTTAACTCTGCTCCTGGCGCCGACGTTTTTATGGCCGATTTTGAAGATAGCTCTAGCCCAACCTGGCTGAATATGCTCTCTGGACAAGCTAACCTCTATCAAGCAGTAAGACGAACTTTAGAATTTAGCATCGGCAAAGGAAAAATCTACAAGCTCAAAGACAAGCTTGCCACCTTAATTGTCAGACCTCGTGGACTGCACTTAGCTGAGAAACATTTGCTGATCAAAGGTGAAGCAATTCCAGCCAGTCTCTTTGACTTTGGTCTGTTCTTCTTTCATAACGCCCAAGAGCTAATTGACCGAGGCAGCGGTCCGTATTTCTATCTGCCAAAACTGGAAAGCCACCACGAAGCTCGCTACTGGAATGATGTCTTCAACTTTGCTCAAGACTATATTGGCATTGAGCGCGGCACCATTAGAGCCACAGTGCTAATTGAAACAATCATGGCCTCTTACCAGATGGAAGAAATTCTATTTGAGCTAAAAGAGCACGCGGCTGGTCTGAATGCTGGCAGATGGGACTATATCTTCAGCTTTATCAAACGATTCAAAAATCATGCCGATAAAGTGTTGCCAGATCGCTCGCTGATCACCATGGACGTTCCTTTCATGAAAGCCTACTGTCAGCGCTTAGTAGATGTCTGCCATCGTCGTGGCGCTCACGCTATGGGCGGTATGTCAGCCTTCATTCCCAACAAAAATGACCCTGCTGTTACAGCACAAGCACTGGCTAAAGTGAAAAGTGACAAAGCACGAGAAGTGGCCCTAGGTTTCGATGGCACATGGGTGGCACACCCTGACCTGATTGAAGTAGCGAAACTAGAATTTGTCGCTGTGCTGCAAGACAAAGCCAATCAAAAAGATAGACCACTGCCGACCACACGCTGCGGTTGCAAGACCTTGACGCAGCTGGCAATCACAGAAGATAGCTTGATCTCACTGGCCGATATTCCAGCTACTGTTACTGAAACCGGCATCCGCAATAACATCAACGTCACCTTGCAATACATCGCCGCCTGGTTAATGGGCCGAGGGGCAGTAGCTATCCATAATTTGATGGAAGATGCGGCCACTGCTGAAATATCCCGTGCTCAACTATGGCAATGGCTCAATCACGATACCGAGCTGCAGGATGGACGCACATTTAACCCCGGCCTCTACCGCATCTTCTTGAAAGAAGAACTAGATTCGCTCTTACAAGGGGCCTCTAGTGACCTACAAGCCCGCTTAATGCAGGCCGTGGAGGTATTGAACACCGTAGTGCTGAAAAAGAGCTTTGAGGAGTTTTTAACCCTCGTAGCTTACGAAGTGCTGCTTAACAACGAAACCGAGCAAGCCGAAAAGGCCTCTCAAGACAATCAAATTAACCAATCACAACCAGGTACCCAAATGACCACAGAAAACCAAACAACCCAGGCTGCTCCTGCTGAACAAACAATCACATTCGGCGGCTGTGTTACACCCACTGCTATGGATGTTCGCTGGCACGGAATCAAGCGCACCTACGTTGATGAAGACGTAATGCGCTTGCGTCCCAGCGTTAATGCCGATGTCACCATCGCTCGTCATGGCGCCATCAAACTTTGGAACATGCTGAGAAACGGTGAGCAAGTAATTGCCCTCGGCGCCTTAAACGGCTCACAGGCCGTACAAATGGCCAAAGCCGGCCTGAAAGCAATCTACTTGAGCGGCTGGCAAGTGGCTGCTGACGCCAACTTGGCTGGTCATACTTATCCGGACCAAAGTCTCTACCCATCTAACAGCGTACCGGCTGTGGTGCGTCGCTTAAACAATGCTTTGGCACGTTATGACCAAATTTTGAAACTAGAAGGCAAGTCTGGTATGGACGCTTATTTGCCCATCGTAGCCGACGCTGAAGCTGGCTTTGGCGGCCCTCTGCAAGCCTACGAACTGATGAAAATGATGATCGAAGCAGGGGCAGCCGGAGTGCACTTTGAAGACCAATTAGCCGCTGAGAAAAAATGCGGTCACATGGGCGGCAAAGTGCTTGTGCCCACTTCTCAATTCGTCAACACTCTAGCAGCCGCACGTATGGCCGCTGATGTCTTAGACGTACCGACAATTATCGTTGCTCGTACGGATGCCCTTGACGCCACATTACTAACCTCCGACATTGACCCACGCGACCACGCTTTCTTAACTGGTGAACGCACAGCCAAAGCAATGGTCAAAGATGCCACTGGTGCAATGGTAGAAAACGACGTAATCTTAAAAGGCGAACGCACCACCGAAGGCTACTTCCGCGTTAAAGGTGGTATCGAATCAGTGATTGCCCGCGGTTTGGCTTATGCCCCGTATGCTGATGTGATTTGGTACGAATGCTCTCGCCCTAACTTAGCAGAAGCAAAGCAGTTCGCCGACGCTATTCATGCACAGTTCCCTGGCAAAATCTTGGCGTACAACTGTTCTCCTTCTTTCCATTGGAAGGAATATTTGGACGACGGTACCATCGCCATCTTCATGGATGAACTAGCTAAAATGGGCTATTTGTTCGACTTCATTACTTTGGCCGGCTGGCACTCAATCAACCTGAGCATGTTCAAACTGGCCAGTGAATACGCTGCAGAAGGCATGCCAGCTTATGTACGCTTGCAAGAAGAAGAATTTGCCATGGTAAATCAAGGCTACACAGCAGTAAAACACCAGGCAGAAGTTGGCGCTGGCTGGTTCGACAATTTGTTAATGACCATCACTGGCGGCACATCTTCAACAGCTGCGCTGAAAGGCTCAACCGAAGAAGGACAATTCCACGGGGAAAAGAGTAAATAAACGCAAGCTGAAAACCACAAGCACATCAGGCAGGGAAGCCGATGTGCTTACCACCAGGAGATAGATAGATGACAGCAAAACTAAAGATGGTATTGGTTGTGCGAAACGACCTGAACATGCGCAAAGGCAAAGTGGGAGCGCAAACAGGTCATGCTGTGCAAGAAGCCATAATTGATCGTTCTGGGCCTAATCCTATTCCTGTACTCAAAACTGATGAGCTGACCCAGCAATGGCTCTGTGCCAACTATCCGAAAACAGTTGTACGAGTAGACAGCGAAGCTGAGCTGCTCGACATCTACAAACAGGCTTGTGACGCTGGTCTCAATACTCGCCTTGTTCAAGATCTCGGCACCACAGAGTTTCATGGACAGCTCACCTACACCGTAGTGGCTGTTGGTCCAGATTGGAGCGATCGCATCGATCCCATTACTGGGCACCTCAAGCTGCTATAACCGAGAACAAAGCTACAAACAAATATGAATTCACTTGCAAGCAACCAGACACTTAGTACGCTAGACGCCCTAAAGCAAGCCACAACACTCAGCCAAAACGCTCATCAAGACTATGAGCATGCCATAGCCATGCTCTCCTCCTCCACGCGTATTCAAACCAATCGCTGTGCTGATGAAATTGAAAAAGTTCTCTCCGATAAAGATAAACTAGCCAGCCTGATGCGCTCCCGCAGTGAAGCTGTTTTGACTTATGCGGTTTCACTAGTCAAAGCCCGCGACGCTAACAGCCGCATCCGCGAGCATCGCAAAGCGCTCGCTGCAGCCATTACTGCGAGCTTTGTCGAGCTAGAGGGCAAACACCTCAAACCAGATGAGAAGAGAGTGCTCAAAGCTAGCCTCTTACTTGCTATCGCTGAGGACAAGCGTGAAAAAATGAACTATCAGTTAATTCCAGACAACTGTTTTGGCTTAATGGATGAAATTGACAGAACGCTCTGGCAAGCCTTTGAAAAACTAGCGCCACAGCCAGGTTGGCTATACAACGAAGCTGTAAACAAACTCTCTAACTGGCTCAAAATGCCCCAATGCTATCCAGTAGAACCGGCTGTCAGTGAGCAATCAATCGGCTACCAAAATCAACAAGGCGAAGCTCGTCGTCTAGAGTTTGTGCCTTTTTCGCCAAACAACCGAGAGTCACGGTTCCAGTCATCGCCCAGACTAGAACTAGAGTTAAGTTTAGAATCACAAGAAAACCTCAGACAATTGTCACTGGTCGGTCAACAGCTAGAAGAAGCGCTCTACACTTTTCGCCACTTCAGCTATGGACCAATGCAAACCAGCTTTGGCAATTTGAGAGAAGAAAATTTTGCCCAAAACCTGCTTAAATTAGCGACAGGCAGACTCGACGAAAGCTACAGCACGTCACTCTTGACAGAACAATACAACCGACGCAAAGCAACGGAAATAACCTATTGTGATTTCTTTGAAAGAGCGCGTCATTTAGAGCAGCTACGAGCAAAACTGGCTACCATACTGGTCAAAGCCAGAGACGAAGTGCTTTCCTTGCTGGGCAAAACAGAAGAGAAATTGCAGTTCAAAGGCAGACCTTTTGTTTCAGAGTCTGATCGCGAAGCCGGTCAAGCTGGCATGATCAACTGTTTGACTACCGATGTTCTGTTGCGCAATAGCGGAGCAACACTACTCAGTCGGCTAGAACAATTCTCATCCGATCCGACCAGAGGCAAAGGCATGCACATAGTTGATACTGAACTAGAGCAACTAAGCGTCTCTTACAAACCATTAATTGAAGACCACAAGCGAAAGCTAGAAACAGCAGAACAAGCAGCAAAGGCACTGGCTGTGAAAGAGAAAGCGGCAAAAACAACCGAAGGCGCGGAAGTAGCTGTTACACAGCCGACAGCAGCTGAAACAGATGCTGTCAACACTGTCAATATCTCGCCTCCTCCGGGCTCTATAACCAACGTTTTCTAGGTCAGACCAACCGGCTGCACTAAATACAAACAGCCCAGGAGATCAATGAAAGCCTTCAAAAAATATTTTTTCGAAACAGCAATTCCCTTTCTAATTTGGCTTGGAATTATCCTTTTTGCTTTCTGGTTAGAATTTTCTGGCTCTAATCGCAGTAGCAAAAAAACAGCAATCGAGCCAATCTGCTCGTCACAATTGCCCTCTGAGTTGGCTCAATGCCTTGCAGCAAACGCGCACAGCGTTGACTACTCAAAAATTTTAGACAGCAACACCAGAATACTGGTATTTGGCGAAGCGCACGCAGCCATTGCCCAAAAGCAAGAAATAGTTGACCATATGCAAGAACTGGCAAATCTAGGCTTCACAGTCTTAGCTTATGAATCTATGCCCTCGTCCAAACAATATTTGATCACTCAATACAAAGCTGGAACAATAAGCAGAGAAGCCCTCAGCGAAGAATTTCGCATTCTCTGGGGTTACAATCCAGAACCATACATGATGATCATTGATGCTGCACTAGCAGCACACATGAGCATAGTATTTTTGGACATTGACTATGAACACATAGATCTGAGAAAACCCAATTGGGCTGAGCTGGAACGTGCTGCCAATGTGCGCAGAGAAGCCCACTGGGTAAACCTAATGGCTAACATCTGCAAGAGTGATAAGAATGCCAAAATCGTTGCCTTAATTGGCAATGCCCATGTTTCATCCATTCAACTTCAGCTATCTCAACATGTCATTGCCACCAAATCAATTAGCCTTGATGGCGGCGAGTTTTTTTATGACACGCTTGTGACCGAAGCCGCACGTCAAAGCAACCTTCAAGACAAAAGACTGATCATTAAAACGGCACCGGTTCTAGGTCCAAACGACAGCGGGGCAATTGTCACTGACAGCAACTATCACCTGCAGGTGCCGCAATCTGACCACGCTCTTATCATTGGCAAACGCAGCAAAAAATAACGCAGCAGTTCAAAACATCAATTTACTCAAGAACAAAATAATGAGCTTCGACTTAAAAGCCTGGCTGCTAAAGCAAGTTCCAGGCTCAAAACTACCAATTTCAATTTTATCCTTAAAGGACATCAAAGCATCCGACACCAGAGAATGGCTTGTCACCAATGGCCTTGGCTCGTATGCAGGCGGCTCTCTCACCGGCGCCAACACCAGACGCTATCATGGTTTGCTTACCGCAGCGCTTGCACCCCCTGTTAAGCGCACACTACTCTTTTCTCGACTAGACGAAACCGTCTGCTTGGAAGGCGAAGGTGAACGCCGAGAACTGGCCACAAATTTTTGGGCCTCTAATGTAGTCAGCCCCCATGGTTACAAGCACCTTGAAGCCTTCAGTAATCTGCCTGTGCCCACCTGGTGCTATCGCGTACCCGGCGGTCAACTGATCAAACAGGTCTTCATGAAAAGCGGTGAACAGAGAGTCTACGTTGGTTACACTTATGTCAGTGACGCCACAGGTCGCGCTAAACGCAAAGCACCGGCCCTGAAGCTAGAGCTAAACGTACTCCTAAACTATCGTGATTTCCATGGCCAAACCAAAGGAGCGCACGAATGGCGCTTTGCCCAAGATCAGCAGCACTACAAGAAAGTAAAGGTGATTCCTTTCAACGGTGCACAACACTTCTTTCTTGAACTAAGTGACGGTACCTATAATCAGGCTCCCGACTGGTACTGGAACTACTACTGGCCAAGGGAACATGAACGCGGCCTGGCTGAGCAAGAAGACCTCTTTCGCAGTGGTACTGTAAAAGTCAGCCTGAAAGCAGATCAATCAGTAACTATAGTGGCCGGGCTGGAAGCCCTGGAAAATGTGCCGCAGGTGAAAGACCTGGTAACGGAAGTGGCCATGGCTAAAGAAGCGCTGATTGAGAAAGCTCAGGGTGCCAACTTATGCAGCCAGAAAACGGAAAATCAGAATGCAAACCCAAATCTAAACAAGGACCTCTCCGAAGTGGTCAAACATCTGATTCTAGCTGCCGACCAGTTTCTGGTCTCCCGCCAGTCCACCAATGGTAAAACCATCATTGCTGGTTATCCATGGTTTTCTGATTGGGGTCGCGATTCTATGATTAGCTTGAGCGGACTCTGCCTGGCCACAAACCGGCCGGATGATGCTCGCAGCATTCTGGAAACATTCGGCAAATACATGAGCGAAGGTATGCTCCCCAACTACTTTCCCGATGGTGGACAGGCACCAGAGTACAACACCTCGGATGCCACCTTCTGGTGGGCACAGGCTCTCTATGATTATCATGAGGCTACTGGAGACAATGAATTTGTTAAAGCCCAGATAACCCTTTTGATGAAAGTAATTGATCATCACCGCTGCGGCACAAGGCATGGTCTGAAACTCCTAGACAATGGCCTGATCACTGGTGGTAACCAAAACGTGCAATTGACCTGGATGGATGCCAAAGTTAACGGCTATGTGGTGACTCCACGTTCTGGCATTGCCGTAGAAATAACCGCTCTCTTGCATAACTTTGTGCGTATTCTCGCTGTGCTCATTTACAAAGTCTACCTTAAGGAACATGGACCAATCACCAGTTACGGTGGCTGGGACAAATGGATTGCTGAAGGCTTCGAAAAATTCTGGGACGAAAAACGCGGCTACCTGGCTGATGTTATTCGCCAAGATGGCAGCATTGACGAGAGCTTGCGCCCGAACCAACTCATGGCTGCCAGCCTGAGTTTTCCGCTTGTTTCTCAAGAACGCGCTCAGTCAATCCTCAAACATGTGGAAGCCAAATTGCTGACACCCATGGGTCTGCGCACCCTGAGCCCAGACCACAAAGACTATAAGGGTCAATATGGTTCGGGTAAAGACTGGGCGACCCAATACGACAGGGACATCACTTACCATCAGGGAACCGTCTGGCCCTGGCTTTTCGGTCTCTGGGTAAACGCCCGCATCTATGCCTATGGCGAAAACGATGCCAACTTCACCTTCATTGCCGAACACCTGAAAGCCCTTGTCTATCACATTAACAATGATGGCTGCATTGGCTCAATCAGCGAAATCTTCGACGGTAATCAAAATCACAAAGCGCAAGGCTGTAATGCTCAAGCCTGGTCTGTAGCCGAGCTTCTGCGAGTCTTGCGTCGCCATCCACAACTGGCAGAAAAGCTCTAGCCGCTCTCTGCACCAACTGAAAGTTAAAATCGCGGCTCTGCTACACCTGATTGGTGCTAGCTAAAAACCGCAGCAACTCAACAGAACCAAACAAAACAGAATAGGAAACACTAATGAACGAAAACAAAAAAGACACCATCAACAGCGCAAATTCAAGCCGTTTCAAAAGTGATTTAGAAGACCAAATTACAATGATGGAAGTACTAACAAACCTATTTGCTGACCTCAGCCAAGAACCAGATGACGAAAACCTTTCCTGGCTCGCTGCTGCTTTCTTCTCAGCTAACACGACTTTGGGCCTAGCTAGAGACTGCCTGGTCATGATTGAAGCTCAGCACTATGAGGTAGCAAGTGAAACGATCTACATGGTGCTTGAGCAATACGAAAGAATATCTGCTCTGCTGGATAGCCACAAAAACAAAGCCCCCTTCGTCGTCACTACAAGCGCCGCTGACCTACTGGCACTTGAGCAACAACTGCGCCAAATCAATACAGACCTAGCAACATGGAACAGCGACCAGCCTGCAGCTAGCACGGTGATTCTAGCGTTAAAGAAAGTGACAAAAGAAGCAGCGGAAAGCCTATACATAGGCCAAGGTCACCCCGAATTGATGTTTACAGAAACCAAAATAGAAGAAATTGTGCAATCACTAATCGGCCAGATCCGGGCTAGTGATTCTTCTACAACTGAAGCTATGGCCCGCGAAATGGTTGAACAAGTGCTTGGCACCACAGTAGAAGAAAGACGCAGTTTTCTGCTGAATGATCTCAACACTCGCGGTCATGCTCAGTCTGTCAATGTCCAGGCCGGGGCAGCCCTATCGGCCGTAGGCGAAGTGGCGCTGGCACAGTCACTTTCCAACGTAATAAGCGATCTCTTACAGAAAGATTGCGCCAAAGCTACTCCAGCTCCAGCAAACAAAGAAACTTTGGACCCGCTCGACTTAATGCTGCTAGAGGCCGAAGCCAACCTGGGTAAACCAATTCACGTCGAACAGGATGGCCTCCTCAGCAAATAGAGCGAAGAACTTGCCAGACCATCAGTCCAGGCAATCAATCAATCAATCAATCAACAGCCAGAGGCAACAATATTGGAACTTTATGATGTCACACCTGACGAAATCATTGTCGGCATTGCCATTGAAATGCCTGCCAGTGGCCGCCCATACATCTCACTGCCAAACCAATCAAGTGATGCACAAAACGACAGACAAGAACTTAGATTCAATCTCACCGATGGCTTAATTGCTAGCCCCAATCGTTTTTCTTGCGGCAGACTTTTAGATGCAGTACTTACGAACGCGAACGGACAGCTACAGTTAGAGCAAGACAACTCAGACACAGAGGCTGTCTTAATCAGATTCAAATATGCAGAACGTGTGGATGATGCAACACAATCACTCAACCTAGAAGTAGCAGGCCAAGCCAATCTGCTGCTTGAAACCAGCTGGACAGAAGAACACTTTGACAAGCACCCTGAAGATTGTCGTGCCTACTTTACGTTGCACAAAGGCGCCCTATTGAAACTAATGCCTGAAACACGAGTGCAGTTAAGCCGCACACGTACAGGCCGAGGCTATCAGCACTTCTGGCAACGGTTTATTCCAGGCATCAAGCCCACCATCACTACCGTCAAAGAACCAATTGGCTCAATCTGTTTTGACGGTGCACGTGTCTTCTGGAGACAGAAATAAAAGAAAGCCAGCATCACCGTCCACGATGCCAATTTTGAAACTTTCTAAAAAGCTGCAATTGAATTTAGAGGAACTAGTGAAACTAGTTCCTCCATTTGGCATTCATGATGCGGCCCTGTAACTGACAAAACGCGGAGCGCACAGCCTTCCTCCGCATTAGAAATCTGACGGCTGTCCATTGCCGCTCACCAGGTCGCTAAGCGGCCTGCGTGGCGGACAAGGGCTTTCCTTATGAGCCCTAATCATTCAATCTCAGGAGCAAAACAATGAGTAAAATATCCCGCGAACTAGTCAATGCCATGAAATTCTTCGTGCCGCACTCTCTAGCCAAGCATCAATTTCGCCTTTATAGCAGACCCCTCAAATCATTCCCGAAAACTGCAACTGAAATTATTCAACAGATGCCCGCACTGATGGTAGCAAACCATTTGCCGGTAAACTACAGCGCCGTATCTATTAGCGCAGTAATCGAGAGGCGAGTGGCAGACCTGACACCAAGTGTCAAATCATCATTTACCCCAGTAAGTGGCGAGAAGAACCTCTATCTACCATTGTGCACCCTCAATCAAGACGAATCACTAGGCTTCACTTTTCCCAACTGGAAACAGGCCAAGTTCTCACGAGAACTTAGCCCGAACTGGCTGAACCAAGACGGACAAAAGCTCTATGATTACTGCCTGCAAAACGACCTGCGACCGGTCTTCGATAAGTTGTACAGAAATCACTCTGGTCAAAAGGCTTGCCGCCTGATGATTCGCTGGCAAAGAGAACACTTTGACAAATTGCTGGGGCTGCCAGAACATCCGCTTTTTGCCCATCGCTATCAAGAACAAGCGCCATCCTCAGTTCACTTGCACAATGACATAAACATCAGGCAGTTGCAGGCTCTGTCGACCAACGCCCAACGATTGCATGAGCGAGTCTCCCAACAAGTTATGGTCGAACATGAGCAAGATCTCGACGAAGAAAGCGATCGGGCAAGCTTCGATTATATCGTTAGGGCTAAGGCCAAACTCGCCGAAAGCGCTGCAACCGGAGACACCGAGGCCTGCATTTTCATCGGTTCGGAAGGCGTAGCCGCATTCAATTGCTTCGGCGACTCGATAAGCAACGAAATCTTTGACACAACGACACAAGAAGAGTTATACAAACTCTTCAATCATCCCCTCTGCCACGATGCAATTATTGCTCGCGGACTGTGTCGCTGGGCTTCTGGAAGCGGCCTTACAATCAGACCATACTTTCTAAAAGTAGTAGGTTCTCAGTGGCAGAGAACTCTTTATCTCAGCGTCAGCTGGAAGAACTAGTTAGATCTAGCGGCGTAAATTCTCGCCCAGACACATAAGACATTCATTAAGCCTCTGGCGCATTCTAACAAGGGTGGGGGGATCTCCTCTCACCTTTTTTTTCATTGCTTTTTTCTTTTCATCTTTATATTAGACCGGTCGGCTATAAATCAAGAAAAAGAAAAAAGAAGAGAATGAAAAACTTTAAGCCACGATGAAGAGCAAAAAACGATGGAGAAGAATCCAGGAGCATCCTTGCTCCCGTGATCTCCAACATCAAATGCAAGGCATAAACAGTGCTTGTTCTGCCATCGCCTTTCTAACGCTGTGCGACTATAGTCCAGCCACCAAGAATAAGCGTAGCGAACATGTCACTCAGTAGATTCAGATCGTCATTCCAGTCTTTTGGATTAGGCACTGGGTTAGTATTTCTCCGTTGGTTTAATCGAATTGTTTGTTGACCAAAGTTTTTAGACTGAAGGCTCTTGGTCGAGCCAAGCAACGCGCTGTAATTCAAGTTGGTCGCGCCTTTGCTTGATATGCTCCTTCTTACTACTCAAGTCATTTTCTAGGCGGGAGACCGACTCTTCATACTTGCTATGCAGTTCAACCTCCTCATGCACTAATTCCCCCATGTCAGCATCAAAATCGGCAGCTGTCGGTTCCACCAAAGCCTGCTTTGCGATCTTTTCTAGGACATCATCGACCTCAGCAGTTAAGGCAAGCAGCTCTTCATCGGTATCAACAGAGTGTGCTTGTTGAGCAAGCGAACTATAATCAGTCCAGGCTTCAGCTAATAGCTCACGCAAAGCCGGTGGCATGTACTTGCCCTTAAAAGAATTGTGTGTCTCTATAATAAAATCGCGAATTCTTGTAGCTTCCGCTTCAGCCAGAGAGTATCGCTTCCACTTTTTCTTCGAGATTGCAGAAGCAATCCACCAACACAACCCCGCAACAACAACAATCATTGCAAGTCCAATTAAAAGCTGGGGGAAGTGAGTCAATGTTTCAGTAGTTTCCATAAGTAATTCCTAACAAAATATGCAAAAGGCGCCTAATCTGAGCGCCTTTTGCGGTTGTGAAAAATATCCGCCACCAGCACACAATAGTGACGGTAGTGACAGTTAGATTGAAGACAGAAGAAGCTTATGCTGCCGAGTTCGTGGCAAAATAAGTAGCAAGCCTTGGTGTTTCTTCAATGCGCAAGCCAACGTTGACAGACAAACGCTCAAGCATCTGAGCCACTGCCATATCACCTTCCTTGACTTTGTGACTAGAGAAAAATTGCTCTACCTCAGCTTGCATATCCACCGTGTCAAGGGCAGAACAGGCGCCGACCAGACGAGGTATGACGCTGTCTGGAAAGGTAGCAACGATATCTTCCCAATTTTCACGCACAAAAATCCAGGCGGTCTCTCCGGCGTGTTCACTGCCAATGATACCAGCCAAAATAAATGGAGCATCTTGTGAGCGAATTTTGCCAGATAGCGTCAGTTTAATGGCCTCTTGATAGAGAGCAGCATCTTGGAAGTTACCCAGCGCACCGAGGAAGCGAAGCTTCTCTTGTGTTGAGGGTGCCTGATCAGCCAGTGCCAGAAATTCGTCGAAACGAGCCTTGTCACCGTTGTGCGACAGAATCGAGATAAGCGCAGGAACTACGTTTGGATCAACTGAATCGCGATCAGCCTTCCAATTGTCGAACTGCACCACTGCCTCTTGGCGAATTTCCATATCGGAAGCCACGGTGCCCAACAAGCCAGCCAACTGACCACGCAGCTGCCGGGTATGGACAGACTCGCCCTCTTGTGGTGTCCAGCCGAGGTTGTCGAAGACCGGGCGAACCAGCTCACGAACAACAAGCTTAAACGCCTGGCGCTGCTCGCCGGAAGTGAGCCGATAAATCGTACTCAAAGCCCCAGAAATAACCGCCCAAACATTGGCATCGGTTTCGTCAGCGAAACACTTCACCAAATCAAGAAACTCAACGGTGGTCATCGTGCCAGCAGAACGTGCGCGAACAGCCGCCCACGAATCATTGACCAAATTGAACCGTTCGATTACTTCCAGATTTTGCAGATCAGCAAGCAGCTTGTGGCGCAGGTCATCACTGTAGCCGACGCGGTAAAAGCCCGAGCCGCTTGCATTGACCACTACCCACTCGATGCTTTCATTTTCCAAACTATTACCTAACTGCAAGGTCATCTCGCCCTCGTTCACCAGGAACTTCTTCTCCACAATTTCACTGGGGCCCACCAACTTGCTCAGTTTGTAGCGGACATGCAACATCATCGGCCAGATGTCTTTGTCGCCCTGCGGTAAAAACTGAAACTTATTCTGACTGACAATGACTGCTCCTGGATCATCAGACTGACGCACAGACACCAAGGGATGCCCAGCAGTATTCCACCAGGCGTCCATAATTGCACGCACTGGAGTGTCATTGCCTTCAGCCTTGCAGCCAGCCTCAAGAGCATCCCAGAGCTGTGACACCTTAGTGTTGCCCAGCGCATGACGCTGCATATAAATGCGCATGCCATGGCGGAAGGTATCGAAGCCCATATACTGGATAATTTGGAACAGCAGCGAACCGCCCTTCTCATAGGTAATTTGATCAAAGAATTGCTGAATGTCATTGGGATGACTAACCGGAATCTCCACAGCATGAGTAGACTTCAGCGAGTCGAGAGCAAAGGCACCAGCTCGGTCTATGCCAAAGGCGTTGAACACATGCCAATCGGGGAACATGTCATTCATCGCCACATAAGCCATGATCGTGGCAAATGATTCGTTTAGACCTAAACCATTCCAGTCGTCCATGGTCACTTCATTACCGTTCCATTGATGGTCCAATTCGTGGAGCACCACTTCGCAAATACGCTCTAACTCAGAGTGCGAGGCCTTACTCTCGTCAATGAGCAGGGCCGTATCTCGGTAGGTGATCAGACCAGTGTTCTCCATCGCCCCCATAGCAAAGTCGGGAATGGCAATCATGTCGATCTTGTCACCGCCGAAATATGGTCGGTCGAAGAAGTTTTCGTACCACTCCACGCCAAACTTGGCCACCTTGAGAGCAAAGCTCTTCATGTGCTGCTTGCCGGGAATAGACCAGACGCGAATTTCTTTACCGTTGGCCCAAACCGGCTCAGACGACTCGAACTCGCCGACAGAGAAAGCCACAAGATAGGTCGACATTTTAGGTGTGCGAGCAAAAGTGACTAGCTTTTTGCCAGCGCCGAGCTGTTCTGTCTTTACATCGCGCCCGTTAGATAAAGCCACGAGATTCTTGTCGACAATCAACTGAACATCGAATGTCGCCTTCATCGCTGGCTCATCAAAACAAGGAAAGGCTTGACGGGCATCGATTGACTCAAACTGAGTGGTAAAGATTTGGTGTTGCCCGCCCACGTCATCTTGCCATTGGCTCAGGTAAAAACCCTTTAGCTTAGTATTGTGAATACCGGTGAAGCGAGTATGCAATTTCCAACGACCAGTGGAGATTACAGTGTCGAAAGAGATAATGGCAAACTCGTTTTCGAGATCAAAAGTGACAGTGCCATCGAGGCGCTTGCCTTTCTTGTTGACGATGTAAGCGTCATGAATATCAAGGTTAGAGGCATGCAAAACTATGCGGTCAGTCGATTCAATGACGTTGATTTTCACCACCTCGCGACCGGTAAACTTATAGACCACTTCTTCGCTATCGCCGACTTTGCTAGTGACCTTAAGCCCTGGGGAGAGGCTAAGCTTGTAATTAACAGGCTGTACTGATTGCGGCAGGCGAAAGCCTTTTAAAGTAGCCGCGTGATTTTCTTTGCTGTGACACATGCACATAATTGTTTCCTTTTTCTATTTAAACTGCCGAGGCAGCGGTTAATGCTGGCAATTGCCAGCACAAGAAGGTGACAAGCAAGGCCTTAACGCTTGCCACAACTAGACGAAGAAAAGCCATCTTTCAACGTCCAAAACCATTCTGTATCACTTGGGGCGTTTTCGAATTGCACAACCAGGCGAAAGCCATCTACCTGTTCTGGAATATTAGCGCTCCATTCCGCCCAGGCCATACCACCGACACTTTGCGGTTGATTTTCTTGCCAAACTGTTTCGCCGACGCGAATTGAAAGCCCATAGTCAGAATTTGCAGAAGGACCAAAGGCTGTACCTAAGCCAATGCTCTTGACACCAGGTAAACTTTTCAGTTGCTCATTTGCACTGTTCTTAGCAGCATACAAAGCAGGTTCTGAAGTCTCCAACCAGTCCCTTGATTCTTGGCCATACCGTGCACATCTCGCCTCATACTCTTTGATTGCACGGTGCATCCAGAGCGCCATGATTAAGAAAAAGGCAGCCGCCCCCCAAGCCCATGGAACAACGCAAAGGGCTAGTGCAACAGCCACTAGAGTCAGTACAAAAAACACAGAACGTAAAAATGGCAGCACCAAAGCGCCCATACTTGAACCAGTCATAAAGTCTCACTTGTGACCTCAAGGATCACTCAAATTGTTTGTGTTATTTCAAGTCTTCTCAACTAACAACGCTCACTAAGCAAAGCAATTCAACAAACTCTAGTCTTCTAGCGTTTAAGTCTTATAACAACTCCAGTAATAGACGGCATGACCTTTGGTCTCTGGTCCTAAATGATCAATCCAATACTCAGCCAAAATCAGTCCACGATCGTTTCTGATTTGTCTGACTTTTTGGCAAACAACAGACACAGAAGAAGCGTCGAATGTCAAAGCGCTTAGTTCTCCGCTCTGACTACTAGTAACGATAAACACACTAGAAAATACGAGATCGTTCACCCCAGATGCGCTCTCCAAGTCAGCTTGCACTTGCTGAGCTACTTGCAGCATGAACTGTGGTTTGTCCGCCAAAGATTCTAGCTCGTTTGCCAAAACCGGCATATAGTCAACGGGGCTAAAACTCTGACTGGCGATATTTTCTAATCGAGTGGCCGCACGCTGTAACTGTGGCGGCGCTAGCAGCCCCGTCTCATATAGCATGTTACTGGCGATCTTAATCATAGAAAAGCTCGGCCACATTAGACAGATTGCTGCGGCGACCACAACGGTGATTGGCCCCAAAGACGAGACTTTAACACTCTTTCTTTCATTTATCTTTGTTCTCATATATGCTCCAAAACTAGTTTAAGACGACATCGCTGCGCGTCTTGAGCAATTGAATAAATGCCATCACATCTCTGTGGTAGCTATTATTATTTTTCATTGCTATTTCCTCAGCCACTGATAGCGGTTATTTCGTCGAGCAGGTCCGCAGCTTGCTTGACCAGCTGTTCTCCTGCCGCAATGTCTGCTGGCTTGAGCTGCTGAAGCCACTCCCAGTCAACTTGTCCCTCATTGGTCATGATGTGTTGAATCCATTCCTCCACTATCCAGTCCTCCGGCTCGCCGGATAGGTCTGAAGAGATGAGTACTTGGTTCAACGCCTGATTGAGAAGCTGAAATGCGGCTCTGAGTAGTACGTCGGCTTCAATGAACTTGTCGTGGTCATCCCATTCTTCGATCTTGATCCACAAGCCGAGGGCTATCGGAACCAGCTGAGAGATGCTTCTTAGGTAAGTCTCAACGGCCGTAAACAGTTCGGCTCTTTTCATTTGTCTATTTGCTTTCATAAGTGTTTCCTCAAAAAATGAGCCTCCAGTACTCACGAAGAGCGCCTTTGGCGATTTTGAAAATAAAATCGATCTCGAAGCAACAACAGCTGCATAGAGAAAGAGGCTCATCACTAGATGAAACCAGGGTTAATATGGCTCATGCAAAGGTCAGTAGTACCAGCGATATAATGCAGATCGAATTCTTTAAGACACTTGCGACAAATGCCTTTATTCTCAGCCGGCTCAACCACACTAATGTATCCAATGACGAACTCTAAGGGCTCCGATTTCTCGACACCATCCAACCCCGAAGAGTTTGCGGCAACTAGTTCATTCGCCTGCTTAACAAGAGACTGTGAGCCGCTTTGGATAAATTCCTGCAATTCCGCAGTCTCATCAATATCAAGGTAATCGTCCATTGCCGCGAAACAGTTCGAAAGCAATTCGCCTTCATCCACGGTCGAATTTTGCTCAGCGCCGCTAGTAAGTACCTCCATAAAGTCTTCTAAGGCTTCATCGGAAGTCTTTTTGCCCGCCTTCAATCGCTTACTTGCTTCCAGTTTGTGAGTGACACCAAGAATGTCGACGGAAGCGACAAACTGCAGATTGCGGCCACGTTTGATGACAGTAACGCCGACTACAACTGGTTTGTTGATTTGATTTGTATTGCTCATATTATTCTCTCTTTAAAATTGACTATGGGTTAATTTTGAATGGCATCAACGCCGGCCTTCAGCGGTCTTTACCGGAGGACTAGTGGCTTCCTCTACAAAGGCACCGTTAAGCACTTCATCGCTCACACACGGCCCCTTACAGACCTGTGCATTGAGCTGCACAACCTTGCCAAACAGACGCCGACTAAGCGTCTCCACATCTTCAGCAGGTCTCGGTTCAAGCTGAAGTGCGGTCGCATCATCAGCTCCTTTCTCTATCAAATTCATAAATAATTCCTCGACTTTAATTCAAACAAAACGCCTGCTCCAGCTAGCTTTCTAGCTACCGGGGCGAGTAACAATTCCAGTACTGGCAAACAATCAATAGGACTAAAGCTCATGCTGGCCAGATCCCGTAAAAAGACAACTGCTCATGCAAAGCAAATCCACCTTTGCTCTCCAGAATGGCATTCATAACGGAATGCACGGATCGCTCAGGCGGCCTTGATAAAGAAATGCCGCGTGTTGCGTCAGCTCTCTAGCTAAGGCACAGCGTGCCGCCATACGCGACTTATTGATGCTATGGTCCTCTGAGCCGTTCCCTTTGAGAAACTCGTAATCAGGAGTCTGCCATCTTGCAGCAATCTGCACCCAGCCTCTGTCAGTTAGCAGCTCCAATTTACTTTCTACCGAATTATGGTTCAAAAAATCCAGAGAAATACGAACCATTGAGGCGGCATCTAGGCGAGCGAAGAGATATTGCCCATCAACTCTCCAGGGAGCATCCCAATGTAAGCGCTGACAATAAAGAACCCCCATCGAGTTATAAATTTTCCAGACCGGCAACATGTCGCCTAGGGCAGTAACTTTTTCACAAAGCTCGATGTAACCACCTTCGCTTATACGAATTAGAGATACGTTGGATTCAATATCAGGATCGGTAGAAACAGCCAGCACATAAGCCTGACAAGCGACCTTAATGGAGTCAGCGTCAACATGTTTAAGCAAGCAAAAAGCAGAACCATCCGATGAAGCATATTGATCAACTATAGTTACCAGCGAGGTCTGATTGAACCCAAAAGTAAACGCTTGGCCGCTCGACTGAGGAACAATTCGTTCGGGATAAAAAATCGAGAAGTCAACACAGTTACCACAGGCCAGAAAATCGCCAAGGTTAGCCTGAGTTGTTTTCTCAGTAACTAAGATACCGCTTTCCAAATGGCCATTATTAAATGTATAAGTTTTCATAAAGTACTCCAAAATTACAATAATTAAGATTCGCGCTGAAGAAGCCTTCAGAGCGACAACGAAAGACCAATTCCAGATGCCACCACATCCTTGTGGTAGCTATTATTATTTGATTTCGATCAAAGAAGCTTCTAGCAACCAATCAGCTTAGCTTCAATCATGCCGATACCAGCTTGTTTAGCAGCGATAACACGATGACGACCGTCTTCCACGTTGTAGCCGCCATCATAGCGAGGGCGCAGAACAACGCGCACCATATCCTCACCATACTCGTAAGCTTGGCGATGACGTTCAATCTGAGCGCCATCACGAGCCAACAGTTTGGCAACAACAGCATCGGTCATAAAAACATCAGCCAGAGCTACTACAACGACCTCATCGTCACAGTTGCCATCGTAACTCCGACGACTGCTTGAGTCACTTTGCTTGCATTGATCAAAATCTGCCTTGCGGCGTTCACGAGACTTGCCCATAAGAACCTCCCGAATGGAGATCCTGGTGCAAGCCAAGGCAGGGCCCAATATACCGGTGTCAAGTAAATGGCCGTGAAACCACTAACTGGCAAACCCTTCTACATCACCACCATGGTGAAGTGCCCACCAGGACCTACATTCTCTGGATATACGTCATGTCGTTCTCCTTAGGTAATAGTTAAAAAATCCGCAAACGAAATTGCGGCCCAAATGCGTTCAAATAGCGCTATTTCAGGAACTCAATGAGCAGCAGCGCTGAAACTGGCATTGCATTGTTGAGCATATGCAAAGCAATCGGAGCAAAAATTGTGCCGGTGCGATAGTACAAATGGGCAGCAAAAGCACCAAAGACAGTATGCATAAGAAATATGCCGAAATAAAGCTCCTGATGAGCCAGACCAAAAGCGATTGAGCTCAAAGCGATGGCTGAATACAAAGCCCATGAATTGCCTTGCGGTGTAAAAGAGCTAACCACCTTGCCAAAGACAAAGCGCAGCACATTGAACAAGGCTCCGCGAAAGACCAGCTCCTCCAAAAGTGGAGCCTTAATTACACCGATAAAAATCAACGACAATGGATGAGAAAAGTCGAGCGCATTTTCCGTCGTCAACCGGCTAGGGCCAGTTGGGATCGTAAAAATGATAATAAGTTGACAGGCAAGCTCCATAAAAAAATAGAATGGCAGTTGCGTCAAAACAGCCTCTAGGCGAGACTTTGCTGTTACATTCATTTTAAGACTCCTAAAATTAGGCAAAAGAGCTACGCGCCGCAGAAGCCAGCGCGCAGAAATTGGAACCTAAGTGCGCCAGACTAGCTGAGCACCAGCTAATTGCTAGGTATGGCTTCCTTAGCAGCGATACTATTGATTGCTGTCAGTCTTGGCTAAAGCAATTCCCCACACTTTGACTTGAAATGAGTTACAAGCGTCAGCTTCCGCGACTGGCTCGGCAGGCAAAATCTCGAAGGGTTGGTCAAATTTGTATCCAAGACTTGTTAAGTAATCACAGATAAGAGCTGTAATTTCATTGTGATTAAACTCAGCTATCACCTCATCTCCGCAGTGAGCCAACAGGGTACACTTAGCCTTCATTGCGACCAGATGATCATTGTCAAAACATTCAACATGGCCATCTTTGAAAGTAAAGCCAGTTGTTGCCGCCTCGTCAAAAATAAGTCTTCGAATACGAGCAGCGCTTAAGGTAAGGGTAACGTTCATGGTACTTCCTCAAAACTAAACCCAGTATCAGGATTGCGTCCGTTCCTTCCACTGGGCAATAAAATTTAGTGCCGGTACATCCAGTAACAGCTATTTGGACAAATGTACTGGAATACAGACTCTTCCAACTAAGAGTTCGGAGCAGCAGAACTAACGATAGTTATTCCAGTCACATTCACCACAAAGTTCTCGGTAAGGTCTCCATCATTCATTGGACTATTAGGACTAACCTCGTAGTCAAGGAAGCCGTAACCGAGAGCAGTCAAATGCTCAAACATCATTTTCTTAATATCGCCATTAGTCACAGAAGCAGTGACCTCATCTCCCTGCGGTGTGCGCAAATTGCACTTTGCAGAAAGATAGTAATCTGAGTCGTTAAAAGAGCATTGCAGAAGCGCATCAACAAAGACAAAACCTTCCTTTGTCACTTTCTCAACAACAAGAGCATGTATACGAGCAACGTCTAGGGCAAGAGTTACGTTCATGGTAATTCCTCAAAACAAAACCCAGTATCAGGAATGCGTCCGTTCCTTCCACTGGGCAATAAAATTTAGTGCCGGTACATCCAGTAACAGCAATTAAGAAAATCTATCCAAAACACACTCCGGATAAACTTTCAAAAGCGCAATCAAGACTAGCTCAATACGCCAATACTAGCCCCAGCCGAGCACATAAATTATGCGATGAAAGGCCTCGGTCAAGAGCGAAAAAACACCGCCAAGCAAACCTTTGGTTTGATGGGGCATGAGCACAGCCATGATCAAGAAAAAGATGATCAAGCTAGAAAACCAACGAGTAACTCGATAAAACACTTGCCGAACTACCAAAGCAAGCACCAGTAAAACCAGTATAGCCACTGGGTCTATGTACATAAAATCTCCATGTTGTTTGAGGGGCTGCAAGCAACCCAAAAGGGAAAACGATTACAGCTAGCCGTAATGAGCCGCAGTAATCGCACCATTGGCATCCAGCCTCAAGTCGAGCACGCGACGCTTACCACCACTGTTACGGCAATAACCAGGCACTTCAAAGTGAATGCGATTGGTGCGAAATTGAGAAACGCCAAGAACACCATGAAGCACCTCAGTAATGCCACAGCGGAAATCACCATCAGCCAAGCGTGCCCGCACCAATGACAAGTTGGGCAGACCCAAGTCGTGAGGATGAAATGAGCAAGCGTGAAGCATGGGCAGATTGTCTTTGCACTCAGCAACTTCTAACTCTGCCAGCTCTTCCAGCTGCTTTTCGCAGATTTGAGTGCGTGTAGGATATTCGTCATGAATACTTCTGCCTTTCTCGTAACCGCCAAAGCGACCATGAAGAACTTTTGAATGACCGTTGTTTAGTGAAATAATAGTTTTCATCTCTTTCTCTCTAGATAAGTTGATTCGTTGACCGCCCTGCAGGCAGTCAAAACAGTTTTTCTTAAGGGTTTTCTGAGAAGCTTTCTATACGGCCAGCTTAATGCTCAACCGTTGTTTCTCATTGCGTCTAATGCTTGCCACCGTCGCACTATGACCAACGCGCTCTTCTAAGCAACCTTTGCTGTCATACAACAAAGTCTCATAGCTCTCCTGGTTCAGCCGACTTCTGTGGATATAGGCCGACACGCCCTTGGCACAGACGGGCAACAAAAGACGAACAGCGACACCATCTTCAGACAATGTCACGACAAAAAATTCGACTTGAGATCCCCGCTCCAGACCCATCTCAGCTTTGTACTCCATTGCTTTGATTTCGCTAGCGATTGGCCTTCTTGAAGCTGTTCCCACAACAACCTCCATAACATCTCCAATCTCTATGGCGTCATAGCGTTCGAAGTGCTCTGCGTCGCAATAACCAGCAAGTTGCCCAATGGGTACGAAACAAGTTTCATTGTTGGGCAAACGCAAGGCGAAACCTTCATTCAGCTTGGCTCTAACAACGCCTTGAACTGGCAGATTGCTGTTTGCTTGACTGTTGTTTGTTTGATTGTTCATAGCTAGTCTCCAAAATTATTGAATGAGTTCGGCGTCAATGCTGCGCGCTGACGCCTTTTGGTGAAGACCATCCCTGGCAAATTTAGCAACAGTGAATTTGGCTCACTGTTGCTGGTAGTTAATAGAAGTCATCTACGACTTCTCTGTCTGTTGAAAGATGTGAATCGGGGCAACCGAAGATAAGAACTAACGGCACCTCACCAGTGTTATGCAACTGGTGCAACATTTTGGCCGCGATCGAAAAAGTATCCCCACCTTGTACAGCGATTGGCGCATTCCAGACTTCCGTCCCTTCTTCACTAACCATGCCGGTATAGAGCGTGCCACTACCAGAGGAGATGATATAGAGCTCTTCTCCTTGCAAGTGACGATGAGCCTTCACCTTGGCACCTGGTAGTAATTTAGTGATGTGCAATCTGAAATTAGCGTCTCCTGCTAAGGCAGCATGAGCAATACCCACGCTACTATCAAGGAGCGCCGATTCCAGTGCCTGGTCTAAATTGGTGATTACCGGAACAGTTGTGAGCCTAAGCGACTCTCGCCTCTTCCGCAGTACTGATCTTCGAGCACAAACGTTAAGGAGATTGTACAAAAGCAATAATGAAACACCAAAGAGCGTAATGCCCCGCCAGTCTTTCTTGCTCTCAAGAGCCTGAGGCTCTACGCTACGATCTAGCGCCTTCGGAACATACTCTAAAATCGCTGAACTTGCAGGATTGGCCTGGTTTAACAAGAACCCGAAATCTGCTTTTGCCTGCTGTGGTGGAAGCGTCAAAATCAAACAGAAAACAGCGGTGCAGCACAACAAAACTTTCGATTTTTTCATGTAAGTAAACCTCGCACGACCCAAAGCTAGAGACATTCCTACTCAGCCTTGGGACAATTAAATTAAGTGACAGCGCAATCCGGCGGTGACCACTGTTCTAAAACTTTAGTTAGGCGGCCACTGAAGGAAAATGCATTTGCATTGCCGCATTAACTTCAGCATCATCGACGACGCGGGCTGGGTATTGATTCCACAGTGCTTCCCATTCGATGTTGTTGATCTCATCCTTGATCTCAAGTTCTGCCCCCAGAGCGTTCAAGAATGGTTCTCTTTCTTTGAAGGCACGAACGGCCTTGCGGCAGCCTGCAACCAAAACCATTTCGACTTCTTTGTCGAACAACTTCACTGCATTTCGTGAGATTGGTGCGGCATGCAGCATGTTATCGCCACTGTCTAGAATCAAATAGGCTTCATCTGGTTTAATGAAGTTGGCAAGGTTGCTACTTGAAGCAGCAAATTTCGCCATTGCTTGAGCGGTTTTCACGGCTGTGCACACAGACCAGCTCATACCACTGCTAGCACCAATATTGTGGCCGCTTGGGTAGAGACGCTCTGCAACATGTACGCAAAGCAACCACGCTATAAGAGGCAGGCAATCTTCCTCAGTTGGCAGCACGTCCGATTCTGGAAGCTGAGTATAACGTCCAGCGGGGACCGCATGCTCCATAATTTTGCGTAGCCATTTGTCAGCCAGGTTCAAACTGTTGGTTGGATATAAACTTATAGTTTTCATTTTAGTGTCCTAAGTAAGTAAATAAAAATTGTGTTTAAATTGGCGGCTGAGCGGCTTATGGATTGGTAGATTGACCAACGCCAAGGCTGTCTTTAACCGCACTAGCTTTATTTTTGAGCAACTCTGCACTGACATCAGCAAAATTACTCAAGCGCACCACTTTCCAAAACCACGAACCATCCGCCCTTGCCAGTTCGACTTTGACAGCTATGTTGTGGTCTCTGTCATCCTGAAAGTTGAGAGTCAGTAGCCAATTCGAGCCAACAGCTTCTCTTGCAAAATAATCGATACCGGCGTAGTGATAGCGATTAAAGCCCAACTGTTTACTCAAGGCGTCTAAGTTAGTGCTGTAACCAATACTTTGGCCTGCACTGTCTTGAGCATCATCAGCCAGCGAACCGGCAGCCACAGAGTCGTGAATCTCGCTCTTAATTGCCGCTTCAAGATCGGACTGAAAAAGCGCAGTAAACTTGCTCGCTACCCAATTGCCAAAGGCGCCAGCACCAAGCAGATTAGAAACCGGCGTAGAAACCATATCGTTAACGAGATTATGAGCAACTTTATCGACATCAACGGCACGCTCGAATGTACCCACAGACTTAGACTTGACAGCATAGTGCGCCTGCCACACAGCAAACTCAGGTGTCGTCGTGACATAAATCGAACCCAAGAGCAGTACGACTAATACCAAAGACAAAATCGTTTTCCAGCTTGAACCACTTGTTTCAACCGGCAATGCCGAGCCATTATTTTCATTTTCACTCATATTCTTTCCTCACAAATTAGCTGACGGTAACCTCCCCTGTACCTTCAGCTAACGAAAATTGAAAACCAACGCGATCCAGCGCTGGCTATTGTTCTATGACTTTGGTCAGGCGGCCAAACCCGGCTGCAACTGACTGACTTTCAAACCAATACCCTGATCGGCAAACCGACCTTGATGGCCCATCGCTTGCGATAGCGCTAAATAAAGGGCACGCTCTTGGGCAATTAGTTCTGTTCCATCAAACCAACTATCGTTCAACCAAATGAAGAAAGGATTCTCCACTTCCTGACGACGGTCGTAACCAAAGGTGAAAAAATAGGTTTTGCCATCAGCAGTTCTGACCATGCAGTCAACCTGATAGGCGCCCACTACTTTCACCACCTGATCGATACGACGACTGAGCTTGACCGTAGCAGACACTGCTACTAAATCAGCACCAACCTTAGCAAAGAGTGCTCTGAGCTTAGTCAAAACAGCCTCTTTCTTAGCTGGAAATTCCTGGTTGCTGATACTAGCTTTAATACTCTTGATCGTCATCTACTTTCCCAAGGGTAAACACTGTATTCAAAACTCCCTATCAAACACAGCGTCTGGTTATGCCACCACAACACCGCAGTGGCAAATTGTCGCAAGTCTAAATCAAGCAGCTTTGTCGACTTGCACGTTGCTAATGGCGACGGTTATGCCCTGGCCGAAAAAGCCACACTGAATGTTCATAACTTCAGAGAGAGATTGGTAAAACCAACCGTCTTGAGCAATCAACTTGGTGCCATCAAACCAGTTGTCTTTGAGCAAAATGAAGAAGGGATGTTCGGCTTCTTTAACTCGGTTGTAACCAAAGCAGAAGTAATATGTCTTCTGATCGCTGGTGATTAGCGCACAATCAACATGGTGATGACCGACCCGCTTGCCGCCAAGTTTCACTTCCAGCAAAGCCGAAAGCGGTTCAACATGTGCACCACCTTGAGCAAAGAGTGTGCGGAGTCTGGCGATGAGAGCGGCTTTTTGAGCGGCGAGTTGGCGATTTTGAATTGCTTGTGCATTTATGTTTTTCATAACTGTTTCCTTTTCTAAGTTAGGTTGTTTTGGATTACCTCTGCAATTCGCTCTTCACATCAAACAAAACCAGACAAGACCATCCTCGAAGCAACATAGTTGCATCGAAAAATTTGTACATAGGCCTTATTGGCTGTTGTTAAAGGTTTAAAGTACCTTGATGCGCGAAAGAGAATAGAGAGATATCTAGTGTTATCAAAGACTTACTATGTAGAGCAAGGGAAAATAAGACAACTGCGCTGGTCCAAACACTGCACAGAGAAGTAGCTAAAGGCCTTTACTGCGCGGTTTTTGGGCTAGTACCCCAAAATAAATAGCAGCAGCCTGCTGGCACCATGAGTGGTGATTATACGAAGAAACACAGATTAGCACGGGCTCATTTAAGCCCAAGCCCTGAAAACCCTTGTCTATACGCTATTTCCGGGCACAGAAAGGCGAAAGCCTCAAACTGTCTCACTCTGGCAAGACAAAAGTAGCCTACTTCAGACAACAGCGCGAAGAACGTGGCAATACAGCCGCATGGCGACCAAAAACCCAGCTCTGGTGTTTGATAGAACAAGTTTTGAAGGGCGATTCGTTTATCATCGCCAAGGCCGATAAGCCACTGGTCAAGGTCTGTCGCCTTGATTCACCAGTGCGCAGCCAGCCTATGGGATCAAGCTCGCTGTTCTAGGGCAATAATTCTCTTGTCATGATTGTCCAGCATTTTTTCGACAGTATTTATAAATGGCCCCAGATATGCGGCAAACTCCGCCGGCAAAGGTTATCGATTTTCCGGCCCAGCCGAACATCGACCTCATCAATCTTTTGACACAGTCGAGCATCAAATTGATCTATTTTCTGCTCCAACCGGCTATCCCCATCATCTATTTTCTGGCTGAGGAAGATTCCCTGGGCGTCGATCTTGGCATGAACCGCATCGAACGACGACCGCATTTCCACAAGCATTGATTCGAGAGTCGGTTTCATATAGGCACCTCACGGTAAAAGCAAAACCACAGATCACTAATGCATATACGAATGCCGAAGAGAAAAAGCTCAAAATCATCAGCGTCAGTCGCTGGCTTGAAAGCAATTTATCCAAGCCCTGGGTGCAGGATGCAATGAAAAATGTGCTCACCAACCGTGGAACTGCCATAACCACTGCAAACCGAGACAAAGGCGATAATAGACCAGTCTAATAAAAATAGCCAATTTTTTTAGTTGCGGTGATGTGATCTCCTCCTGTCCATACCAGCCGACATCCTTGTCGGTCTGATTGGCACGGCAGCGAAGCTTTAGTTTTCCTTCCTTGAACCTATGGATATTGCACTAGCTATGCCGTTCTTGAAAGCGCGTAAAAATGCTTAGGATGGCCAGAACTAGATAGGCAAACATGCCGAAAATAGTGACTTGCCATAACAATTTTGTGTTCTCTTTGTTTGCGATAGTTTTCATAAATTCACTCCTTAGTGAAACCAGATTTAGACTTCCGGTTGATAAAACTCGATACCTTCATTTGTCTCAACGGTCGCCACAGACCCATCCTGAGATACCTCCACCACTCTGACTATCGGCACCAGAACGTTTATGTCAAATAGCCTAGCGGCAAATAGGCAAGGTTGCACCTTTGCGTAGTGATAGTCGCCAGCTTTCAATCCGCCATAATGCGGAGCAAATGGGTCGATCTTACAAGCAATGTAACTACCTGGTGCGTAGCGCTCCACATTGCAGTCCATTCGCACTTGAGCATTGCGCCATGGGATCTGGTCGGTATCACCAATCGGACGGATATAGACAGGCTTACCTACATGTACCATCGCCGTTTGACCAGAGCCAACAAACTCCGGACCAGCAATAAACGGTTCAGCAAATAGATGGTCTGTGGGTACGCCTACCGGCTCGAATGCTTGACGAAACATCACATACAGTTCTGAGTGCGGAATGAAGTAAGTAAGACCCATGCCAAAGTCATAGTCTTTATTGTGGGGATTGCCGATTTCGCGCATGTTGCACGTGCAGCTCATAAACAGTCCGATTTGATCAGCATACTCACTATCGATATCGTTAAAAGCGATGTCGACGACTTCTGCCTCGCCGTGATGGATAGCACCACAACCGCACTTCATTGCGCTGACTCTGGCACCGGCAAGGCGCGCTAGTAGCTGTGCCCTAAGAAGATTAGCGGCATCACGAGCTTTTATTAAGGCGTTGTATTCGATATTGGTTATCATAGGTAATTCCTCAAAAATGAACACCAAAAGCGCTAATTAGAGTGCTTCTGGTGATGTTAGAAATAGAGCAGGTTAGAAATAAAACAAATTTGTGCTTACACGGCCTTAGGCGTGCCTGACTCCATAGTCAAAGTGAGTGCATCGTCAAGCAGTTCAGCTTGCACTGTACCAACCAAACCAAGGATAGCGCCGCCAATGGCTGTCACCGAAACGGCAACAATCATGGTGTCCGCAAACAACATCCAGACTAAGCCGACGACTAACAGCAGAACACCCAACACTATCAGGGCTTCAGCATTTTTCTTAATTGTAGATTTCATGAGTATTTCCTCGAACGAATGAATAAAAAGGGAAGCTTAGCCGTAGTGAGCAGCAGTAATAAAGCCTTGCTCATTAGTTCTCACATTGAGAACTAGCCGTCTGCGACCTCTGCTGCGACTACTGCTGCCACCACCATTACGACCGCTAGCGGGCACTTCGAACTCGATACGAGTGTTGCCAAATTGCGCCACACCAAGGGCACCATGAAGAACTTCCGTAATCCCACAACAGACGTCACCATCAGCCAACCGTGCGCGCACCAGCGACAAACTGGGCAAGCCCAAGTCATGTGGATGCGGCAGGTCAGCGTCAAACACTTGCGGATTGCCTTTGCATTCAGCGATTTCTAATCGCGCCTCATTAGCAAGGATCTTCTGAGCGATTTGGGGCCTAGATGGGCGGTCACAGCAGTGGAAATGTCTGCTCTCTTCACATCCGCCAAAGCGACCGTGAATAACTTTAGAATGACCGTTGTTTTGAAAAATAATCGTTTTCATCTGAATTTCTCTCTAGATTAGTTGTTTCGTTAACTGCCCAAGACAGGCAGTCAAAATGTTTGTGTCAATGCCAGGCACTGACGTATGGGTTAGCGAACAGCAACAACCAGCTTGGCAAGATTGTTAACCGCGTAGGCTGGCCAACCAGGCGCAGTACAAGAGAAGTTGAGAGCAATGTTTACTGCGCCATAGCCTAAATAGGGCTGTTGCGACAGAGCAGTGTTGTAGTACAAATTCCCAACTGCACCTTGTAACTCTCTCGAGCGAAGAACAGCTTCAGCCGCATTCAAAGCACTAGAAAAACAAGCAAGTGCTTTCTCGGTCCAATTCTGCCCAAGCTTAAACTCCCGATCATCCGCTCGAAAGTTGAGCATGGGCAGAAGCAAGGAAGTATCAGCCGACTGCTCCAAAAACAACCACTTAAGCAATATTGAAGTGAGCACATGACTACGGTTGTTTTGTCTGTATAAGACAATTGCATGATCAACTAACTGCCTCATACTCAATGCAGCCTCCGCATCACCTGTAGTTTTCACATCCAAACCACAACTGACTACTACAAAATCATGAGTCTGCTTAAGAGAACTAATAACAGGCTGAAAATCACTGGCATCGCTATGGTGGCCACTGTCATACAAGAACAGATTTTCTCTGGGAAAAGATAACCACTCAGAACCACTCCAACTAGATTTGCCCGGGTGAGACAAATCACTGCGAGGCAGCGGCTCTGGAGTGCCAAAATAGCCTCGCCCTTCTATATCATTGCCGATAAAGGCTACAGTGCCATATTGAGTCAGAAAAGTAGCCAAAGCCACTGCCGTCATTGTCCGACCAGAGCCGCCTTGAGCTGCAGTTACAAGAATTACATTACGACCCTTTTTGCTGTTTAAACTATTCATAAAATTGTCCTAGAATTATTGGCTGTTATTAGCAGCCTATTTGAGAGAGTTTGTTGGTCAACGGGTCAACATAGAAAGTGCCAGAACTGAGTTCCTGACACCGATTGCTATAGACAACACCATCGACAACAAAGACATTTCGGCGAATCATTCGCCAAAAGTGATGCATCAGATGAAACCCCAACACTGTTCTAGTGCTGGCCTCTTGCCGAATCTCAGAGTTAAGATCATTCCAATCGGTACCCAGTCGAGCCCGCAGAAAACGTCTCAAAGGAGCTAGGTGATCGTTGAATTGTTTGCGACGATCTTCTCTACCAACCAAGCGCTGCCCTTTGCCGCGACAATGAAAATGCCATGGCAACCTCATCGATTCGCGCTGGGGAAGGGTCTCCCAGTCTTGCTGTAGCTTCTTTCGCTCACCTTTGCAAATGCGAAAATCGTGGTTCAACCGTGGTCGATCCAAAACTATAAATTTCATATCTTCACGCATATCGATACCTCGAAAAAGACGTTGGCTTTATAGAGTTAATGAAAATGAGAAGTACGAGTGTCCCTGAAATTGCCGCAAGTCAGCAGCACAAGTAAAACCGCACTTTTCGTAAAAGGGCCGCACACCGTAGGCGCAGAATGATCCAACAGTGAGAGAGCGCAGCTTGAGAGCGCGACCAAGGGTTATGGCATACTCCACAAGTTGACGACCTATGCCTTGCCCGTGCAAATTGGCTCGCGTTGCCATGGCCTCAATTTCAGCAACACCAGACTGAGAATTGGTGTGCAAACAAAGCGCACCAACTATACCGTCCGCATCACGAATGACATAGTAATGGCCAGCTCTTATCTCTTGCTCAATCCACTCTGGAGTATCCCAGGGAAAGAAAGGCATATCGAGATGAAACTGGCGATTTAAAACTGCTATCTGATTGACATCAGACAGACTTGCCGTAGTTATCATAATTGCCTCCAATGAGGGCTTAAATAATCAAAAGCTGCTGTCGCTCAAACACCGAAGCGAAGGTCGACAGCAGCAGCCTTTAATAAATCTAGAGTGTCAATACAACCACACCCTTGTACTCGTCGAAGCGATCGTCATAAAGCATAAACTCCAGAAGTGATGGTAGTTCCGGCGAGAAACACAGCGGCAATGCTTGGCCACCGTACTGCTCTATTTGCAGCCTTCTGGCAGTGTTACTGCGGGGACAGAGCAGAGGTGCCTGCTCTAATACAGCATCTATGCTCATGCCAGTTAGGTCATAAATCAGATCAAAATCATTGGGACTGATCTTTTCACTGACAAAGCTACCACCAATATATACTTGCCTACAGCCATTAAGCTTCAGATCATCGAGCACCCGGCGCATTCCTTCTAGCAACCACAATCGTCTCTTAGACCGTCCGTATATGCGCTCCAAATCTGACCAGCAAAGTTTATGTAGCCCCGGTTTGAGTCGTCCACAATAGTCGAACTCAATGGTGTCTACCCCTAACCAAGAGATGTCTGCCGCTGCCGCCATGTCAAAGCGAAGCTGCGAGTAGATAGCTAGAATCTGTTCGCGTCTGCCACTTGGTAAATCCGCCAAGTTAGCTGATGGCACCTTCAACCCGAAGAAACGCTTCAGGCGATTAATCGACGTAACCATTTGACTAAAGTGCGAGATTGGTTAACGCGATTCCAAACAACTTCGTTGTCTGAAACATGCACTACTGCAGTGACTATATACGAAGCCAACAAATGCTCCCAACACAATAGACGGAAGGTCGTTTTGGGTCTTAAGACATATAGGCTCACGTAGGTGGTGGTGAAATAGCCAACATGTGTTGCCGATTCAAGCAGGGTTGGTAGAGACCTTGGCTCAAAGTCGAGCACATCCCGCTGGTCGCCTATGCCATGAACAAAGAGCATAAAAGTATCTATCTCCTCGCTCACTTCTTCCGTGTTGAGGACTACTTCTAAGAGTCTGATTTCATCGGCACCACTTTCGCAAACTGCATTTTCTCCAGTTACACCAAATAGGTCTGCCAGAGTTTTGAACGGGCGCGAGTCATACAGACCAGAAACATAAGCCTCAGGGCCAGTGCCAGTCACGACGATGCCTTGTTCAATACGGCCGTTTTTCAATGAATACAGCTTTAGTGTCATAATAATTCTCTCGTTGAGTTAAAAACATAACTAACTAGGCAGCTTTGATGCCCAATTTAGGAAAACGATTGCGCGCAAACACAATCGCCTGTGGATGAGCCTCAACCTCCATAGTGAAGGTGTAAGGAGCCTCGTGGTGCATTTTCGTTTCCTTAATGCGCACGCCTAACAATGTGACAAGCTCACTGACAATCTCTTGTGACTCACGCACCAAGGTCATGAAGCTTTTGTCTTGCTTCACTGTCATGGTGTAGCTGTGAGCTAACTCAGGGTAGAGTTCCACTTGAGACTTAACCAAAGCCATAGCAGATAGCAAGGTCAAGTTGTGCAAATCAGTAAAAGCTGCTGGAGTCTTCGGCATCAAGCCAAGTTGATTCAGCTGGTCAGCGAAGCCAAAGCCAAGCGACTCCCTTTTCACGCCACCCTCAACCGCCATAAGCAACATCGACATTGAGCGAGCACCGAGCAAATTGCTATTACCGATAGAAAACAAAGAAGCCAGCATCTGCCGATCTTCATCTGTCAAATCTTCATCTGCTGGCGACGGGCTAGCGGCACTCTCGGCAGGTGACTTAAGCAGTGACTCGAAGCCAGAAACAGTCGTAGGCATACCAACGGGATCACCGATTTCAAAAAAGATCGTTTTGTCGATACTACCGGCGCCTGCTATTTCAGTAGTTGCAGCACCTTTAGGAAACTCGACATCAACTATTACTAAATCACCTGGCTTAATTGTGCGCTTGGTGGCCTCGATGCCCAGAGGAATCTGAACCTCCTTAGTAATCAACGACTTAACGTTACTCAAGTTGCCCTTACCAGCAAGCGCCTGACGCAAAATTTCATCAATTGCCTCCTCAGTAACCGCAAGGGAAAAGTAGTATCCCGACGCGTTGATCAACTCCTGAATGTCCTTGAAGTCACGTCTAACAACAAGCTTCATCATCTCTGCGGTCAGTGATTGAAAGACTGCTATTCCACCAAGCTCTTTCAAGCGGTTACGAAACTCTGGAGGAGTACGCTCTTTGATCACCCGATCAACAACTTTGCTTACCTCAGCGTGACTGAGCTTACTCTCGGTAGCAGTAAAACCAATACCACCAGCCTCTGCACGCTCTACCTCTTCCATCCCACTGTTGCAAGCGGCTACAAAAATGGTGTTGCGAAAGTCAACAACTTCACCTGAGCCCAAAGTGATCTGACCATCGTCCATAGCCTGCAACAACAGTTGGTTGAACTCAAAGCAAGCTTTGTCCCATTCGTCCAACAGAACTACAGACAGAGGCACATCTGAACCTTGCTTAGACCATTCCAAGTTGTGGTTCATAAATTCAGCATAGCCATGCTTCTCATCTTTAGGCACAAGGTGATATTTCTCATCAGTTGTTACCTGATTAGAAATGTGCCCACGGGGAGAGCCCTTAAGGTTCCACAGACTGTGTTTGTCCATGTACTCGCTGCAGTTGATTTTAAGCAAGGCAAAGCGATTTTTGTGGACAAAAGCGGGAATCATGCGAGCACCTTCGGTCTTACCTGTGCGCGACTCACCAGCAAAGACAAGAAAAGCAATGGGCTTAGTCTTGTCGCGCAGCGGGTTGAGATAATTAGCGTAAGCCTTGCGCAGCAGTAGGCGAGCCTCAGGCTGACCAAAGAAATTAGCATCTAAAAACTCGTCGAAAGCCATCTCGGCATCGCTCAAAACACTAGGGTCAAGACGACGACGTGGCAATACTTGTGGTGCCATTTGAGTATTCATAATAATCTCCAGTATTTGAGACCAAAGCTCGCCGACTGCGCCGCTCAGATCTCCTTAAACACGAGCCCTCGACACCAGTGGCGTCGAAGGCAAGAAAGTAAAATAGCTGCTTTTGAATAAAACCATTTATCTACGGCGTAGAGAAAAAGCCATCAATACTCCGCCAACTATCGCCAGAACAACAGCAAGACTGCCAACAAAACCACATGCCTCATTCCAGCGAACGAAAACGATCACACCGACTAACGCATTGACACCTGTAGAAACGTACCAAATAGGTGTTCTCAGCCCAATTCGATACCAGGCGCCAGCAACCAAGAAACTCCAGGCCCCTATCGCAGCCATAGCAATCATTGCCCAGACACCGAGCAAGACACCAGCCAGCACAGCATTGACCCACAAGACAATGCCAAAGACTGTCAAACTACTACCGTTTTTCACACTTACTGCATTCATTTTTGTCGCCTCAATATTTAAGTTGTCACTACTAGCCAGGGTTGCGAACATAACGCGCTAGCGCGACCGATTAGAACCGGCCATGAATAGGAAGAAAAAGATAATGGCAAGAAGAAACTTGCCTGTGAGAAAAGCCAAGAAACAAATCAAGAAAGCGAAATCTTTCGTCGGCTTGCACACGAATAAAACGACTAAAACTACGAATATCAAACCCATAAATTTCTCCTCAAAAGGGAAGGGCAGAAAGCGCCACGCTGTGCGCTTTCTGGTAAATTGAATTCAGGTCCTCTCTGGACCACTTACTGCGCAAGCAAATGTTGATAGAGACTCAGCAGTTTGCCTGTATTCAGCAATTGATTGCTGCAAACCTGCTTCGCTGTCAGCAACCAACACCGGCTCCTCTAGCGATCCAAATTCATGTAGGTCATAGTACTGACAATGGGCATTGATCATAGCCGTTGACTTAGAGACGGCTTCCAGCATCATAGATAACCCGTTGTAGAATATTTCCCCGTCGGCTTCTGTCATGTAGGCATGCCTGCTGTTAGGCAACCAAAGCAAGGTCTTGTTAGCTTGACAGTTGCTATAGAGCGTTTCGGCATGCTTCCAGTGAATCTTACGGTCAAGATGACCATGAATTATCATCACCGGCACAACCACAGACTGTAGCCGTTTGCCAGTGTCCATCAGGGGCAGCAAAATCGACGGATAGATCCTTAACCAAACGCACAACTCCCGACTAATACGAGCCAAGCTAGAAAAGGAACTCTTCAGGATGAGCGCTCCAGCAGAACGACTGCTCAACAAGCGAGTTGAAATTGCGCCCCCAAGGGATTCTCCGTATAAGACAATCTCTTCTGTGCTTTTGTTAAAGCGCTCAACAACAAAATCAAAAGCATCATGCGAATCGCATATTGCATTTTTAAGGCTGGGCTTGCCCTGGCTTTTGCCGAATCCCGAGTATTCATAAATAAATACAGGAACCCCTGTTTTCAGTAATAAAGCCAGCACAGAAGTCCGTTTCTCAATGTCACCGTCATTCCCCATTGAGTAGAGAATCATAGAAGATGACTGTGGGACCTGTTGTATCTGTTGATCACAGGCAAAATAGTAGCCACGCAATTGCTGGCCTCGTCCATTTAAAAAATAGATTTCCTCACCGCCTAGAGCAAGCAAATTTAGCTTGTCTTCTGGCGAACCACAGTTCTTTTCTGGCCTGAGTAAAAACCTCATGTATAGACCAGGGGCCAATCTTGGTGATAAAAGAAGCCATGCTAAGGCAACTACAAGCACTATTGCTGTCATAATATTTCTCACTGTTTGTGGCGAATTGAAGCCATCCTTGGCACATGCGGCATCTTGCCAATTTTTCTCTTTGTCTTACTTAGCTTTTGATTTTCTTACCGCATCCAGCAGTGCATTCAGTATCGTTGGGCCCCGATTCTTGAGGTCGGTACTTGTGTCCACTTAGTCTTTGCGCTCATTGCGGGCTCATTAGCCGACTCAGAGCGTTCAGTCATGTCCTTTTCGTCTTGAGTTTCTTCTAGGGCAATATCTTCGTTGTCAAACTTATCAACGACTATAATGCTAGTACCAGTCTCAGTTACTTCGATTTTGACTTTGTCGCCAATCTTGCTCAAAATTACTTCTTGTGTCAGATGTTCTGACATTGAAAAGGCTTTATTTGGCACTGTGTCAATCATGAAGGTGACATAGGTGTCATCTTTGATTTGTTCAGTACCCCAACGCACCACTGTACCGACAAAACTCTGCGTTTGAGCAGCGCCACCCAGAGCCAAAGCAGTGCCCTTGTCGCGCAGCTTAGAGGTGTAAGTACGCATAGCGTCACGCAAAGTATTGCCAGTCGCCAAAATAGTACGGTCATTATAAGCAACCAGGCCAACCATCTGCATATTGCCAGAAACGTCTTTCAACACACTAATGAAAGTGGGCACACCACCGACTAAATATGGAACCGGCGAAGTGGCAGTGTAGTTCTTTTCTTGAACAGCACCTTCAAGAGCCTTCTTGGCGGCATCTTCGGTAATACCAGCTCTGCGATAAAAGCTTGCTTTGCCAGTACGAGTATCTACCAACATGAAGCCCATAGTGCCTTGTTCACCACCAATAGAAGAACCATTTGATTGTAGCCCGGTGTACCAGGCAGAACGACCATCAGCGGTGTAAACCAAAGCCATACTATCAGAAGGCTTGATCACATCTACGCCTGAAGTCCATGAGTTCAACCAGCCTTTGACATACATGCCCCAATCGTCAACCCGTGTTTCAATCAAATCTTCTGGTTCAATGCGATCAACCCAAGCTGGAGCAGTCTCGATGGTATATCTATCAATTTTGCCAGTCTCTGGGTCAACTACAGCAATACCAGTGGCAACAAAGCCAGCATAGCCTACCTTGGGTTCAATCAAAGTCACTACCCAATGGGCATTGCCCTCATCGTCTAGCTCAAAAGTGTAGTCTGTATAACCAGTGGTAGCATAGCCATTTTCGTAGAGATGACGAACCAGGTTGTCACCAAAATATGCTTCCATGCCGATGCGAAAATGCTTATCGTCAACGATTTTTCTATCACTGTAATTGTTGGCCGAAACCATAACATAGCCAGGAGTAGTACCATTAGTCCACCATTTGAAAACGCCATTGTGTTCCAACTGACCGACCCACCATAGGCGACCATTGATTGACTGTACTGACATAGTGCCAATATCTACCATGCTACCGAGACCTTGCCTATTTCCCAAAAGCTCATGAGCTGAACGAACAGCCAACTCTTGGTCAACAAAGCGGGCTTGCGATTGATCGAGCAAAACCTGCCCAGTATCAAAGTCTTTTTCAGTGACTTCAAGCAACGAGCGATAGTCATTGGCGTGAAAAGCACCCCAAGTTGTAAACAATGGACTGAAAATCAGGGTCATGAGAATCAGCAGCAACGCACCAAAACCAGCAATTCCTTTTGTTGAATCAGATACATTGCTAGAAGCGGCAGCCCATGCCCAAACAGAACCGGTCATAAGGGCGAAGAAAACTACAGTTAAATAGTAGCCGCTAGCTAAAGTTGGCATAAAAAGCCAGGCCAGAAACCAGAACACAGCAGTGTTAACAAAAGCCGAAATTAGGCTACGTGTTACCACGCCAACAGTCATGCCGGCGAGTGCGGCAATGAGAAAGTACATCATAGTGATACCCATAAAGTTATTTTGAAATGAAACTTCCGTGAGCCAAGTTATCTCTCGACTCACTGGAAGCAGGTAAGTACAACTAATTGCGAAGAGTTTTCAGAAATTGCTTTTCATTGACTCAGTACACACAATTACCAATACTTGTATTTGTCGGTAATGTAAGCAGAATAGCGAGCCAAGTCTGCTTGATTGACTTCGTAAACTGCAGACGACGCTACCCAGCTATTAAACCCATTCGAATCCCAGATTTCGCTGTGAACCATATGCCCAAGCTCAGCTTGCTGCTCGATCATATAAGCGATAATCTTGCCTTCGTTGCCATTCCCCCATGAACCGACTCTCTTGCTTGCCAAAACAAGTTCTGCCAGAGCAATAGAACTACTATGGTCCAAGTCGAGTGAGTCAAAGTTACGACTGGCAAACTCTTTCACAAGGGGAGCCATGGTTCGATGAAACGAAGCAACTCTATGGCCATCTTGAAGTGACGATGAAGTTCCTAAAAGCATAACGAGAAGAGCCACACCTCCCCCACACAATGCAGAAAAGACTAACTGCTTATTGTTTTGACCAGTGGGGGCACTTTCATACCATGGACTTACTGTCCAGCAGAGCGCTGCGGCTGCAGCCACAATTGCAATCATCATGGGTATCATCAATATCCAAGTATTAATCGCAGTCGACGGCCCTCCTTGAACCGCACCAGATGGAAGCCCACTAAACGATGCACAAAGTACCAACAGCAAGATCATTACTGCTACAGGTGCAACAATGGTTATTACTATGCTGTTAAACACTTCCAAATTGAATTGTTTTTGATCCTGCATAATTTGATCCTCAAAAAAAAGAGGCCCTCTAGCACACTTATCAGCGCCTTCGGACATATTGAAATGAAACTTCCATGAGCCAAGATATCTCTCGACTCACTGGAAGCATTTATCTAGACGCATTTATGTAGACGCGTTTATGTAGACACGCCTAAGTACAACCTACTTGCGCAGAGTTCTCAGATGACTTTCTACGGCTGAAGTCAAGCTCCACAACAGGCCCTGACTAAACGCATTAAGAGCATTAGCCAGGGTAGACAACTCTGCCACTTTCTCCAAGTTAGCCTGTTTCGCAACCGACAACTTGCCGTCAAGTACGTTTATTTCTCGACGCTGTTGCAACCAGCGAAACCAGCCACCGGTATAGGCGACTGCTACTGCCATCAATACTGCGACCAAGATAAACTGAAGACTTTGATCTCCTGAAACTAAATACTCACTATTCATATCCGCATTCCTCAAAAATTAGAATTGAAAAATTGGCATGACACAGCGCAGAGGCAGACCCAATAAGGTCTACCGCCGCACCTTCATGCCGCAGGCGTTTTGAATCGATCGACGGCCGCCTAGCGTCGATCTCTTGACCAAATGCTCAGGGAGAAATAGCAGTAGGTATTTTAGAAACTCCTACACCTACTAGCATTCCACCCGACCAAATTAAAATGCCAGCGAGCAAAACTATCCAGTGCCCACCAGCCATAGTGTAAATCCCAGCAGTGACCGCAGTCACAATTTGGATCAAAATGACAGCAGTAGTTTTGACCTCAGTCAACGCATCATTCAACGCGGCGAACACTGCAAGCGTAACCACCAAAGGACACACAACCAAAGGAATATAGTCAGCCACATGCCAATCCTCGAGAACTAGACCAGCGAGAAGTAAGGCTGCGCCAGAGCCTATCAACATTCTAAAATACATACTTTCGCCTCAAAAATTTAAGCCACAAGCAGCACGATGACTGTCTTTGGCGATATTGAAAATAAACTTGCAACAGCAAGTTAATCGATTAAACACCAGCACATCCATGTGCTCGACACTAAGTCCATGTGCCGAAACTTACATTCTTTTGCCAGACATTAAACAGCTTTACGCATTCTTCTGGCTTCCATTTCGTCGCGCGTCAGAAGCACTTCACTAGCTGCCGATTTGCGAATAATGGTAGTGGTAAGGATGATACCCATAGCCGCAGCCAGTACCACCAGTAGCAACACGATCAATCCAGCCGCTCCTTTAGCGCTATCTTCGCTATCGCCACTAAAAGCATCCCCCATGAAGCTTCCTACGTCTTTCAATGCACCACCAAATGTCTCAATAGCAGACATGGTGTTATGAACTTGCGCATAAGTGTTGTAAGCAGCTACTCCATAATTGAGCACACCACCGTTGCGATATGCCTGAGCCCAGCTATCTACCATGATCATAAAGCCGCTAAATAACACGGCTGGAACAATCATGATATAGCCCAGTTCAAAGGCGACTTTGGTCGCTTCCGCATCCAACCAGGCGAAATGATTGGCACAGAGGACCATCGGTAGAAGAAAGCACCAAGTAAAACCAGATGCCGACATAATCGCACCCATCCAGGTCATAAAACGAGGCCAGCCGCCAGCAGACTTTGTTTCAGCCCATACTTTGCCGCAAGCATAAGCATTCCACCAGGAAATAGCGAAGTTAAGTAGCCAAATGAATGCGATGAGTAAATTTTCCATTGTGTTACCTCTAGTTTGATTGATTTGAAAATTGGTATGACACAACAAAATCAGACCCAACAGGATCTGCCGCCACACCTCAATGCCGCAGGGCTCAAAGAGAGAGCCATCGGCGATGTTAAAAGACAAGTGCCACTCAGGAGGCTGCTGTGATTTCTGACTTAGGTAGACTCACGCCCTTGGCTGAGCCTTTAGCGGCTAAGGAGGTACCGACAACAACCATGGTTGAGCAAATGACTAAGGTCGAAATCACGGGCCAGTGCTCAAGAGTTACAAAATTTGAAATTGCAATTAAGTCCACGGGGACGAAATAGGCAAAAGTGAATGCTATGACCAGAGCCAATGAAATAGACACGGTAGTGACTGTATTTCTGGCTTCGGCCATGGCGACAAGACAGATTCCGCAACAAGTGACAGTAAAAGCCAACACAACGACTGGAAGTGAAGAGGGGCAATCTGCCGTAATATGTCCTGCGATTAAAGCAAAGGCAGCAAACATCAGTTCAATGCCGAAGACAATTTTCAATATATTTTTCATAGTTAACTCTCCAAAAGCTGTAATGCCGCAAGAAACGCAGAGCGCCTTTAGCGGTGTTGAAAATAAAGTGCCACCACGAAATTGTGGTGGCGATAGAATTGCCACTGACACTAAGCTCAATTTTGAGCTAGGAACTCATCCAAGACCAACCACTCTGCACCACTGTCTTGCCTTATGGCGACTATGGTGGCATGGTCCTTTAGCATAACTTCAATTACCTTGCCATCCGTCTCGGCGATAGACCCAACCCCTGTCATCGCACAGAGCCGTTCAGTGAACGCTTTGTCGATAACCGAGTCCTCCTCCTTTAGGCCAATTTCAAAGCCGGTGATGTAGTCTGCACCAACGAGTTCAAAATAAACGCCATAGTTTCCGTGCAGCTCTGTCAGTCGGCCCTTTTGTGGTCTGCTGATTGCCATTTGTTCGACGCGCACGTTGCTTGCAGTGTCATCCATGCCAGAGGGTTTGTCAAAAGCCTTTGCTTTCATATTTAGCTCCTAATTTAAGAGAGAAAAAGCGCACCAGTAGTGCGCCCAAAATTGTTTCAGCACGAATCAAGACTTGATCCAAGCTGAATAAGTTGGTTTGGTTACTCTGCTTTCGCATGAGTGTCACTCTCACTCTGTACGAGCAAAAGAATGACAGCCAAACCTGTGACAAAGCCAATCAAATGCGCCATAACCATATGGGAAACAATTGGATTATCACCTTCAGTCCATAGGCCAAGAACATTTTGACCAACATACATCGTCACAAGCATCCAACTGCGAACAGTGATAGCTGGCACACTAATGATGCGGTTGCCCAGCGCAAAACTAAAGCGATTGAAAGCAAACATGATGTCATCGCGACTGACTATAAGAGCAGCACCCATCACTGCCGATATGGCGGCCGAAGCACCTCTAGCTGGAATAACCAGGGGATGAGCAATGGTCGGATGAACTGCCGTAAGCACAAGCCAGAGCCCTGCGACAATAGCACCAGCAAAGTAGACAATGGCGGTAGACTTAGCTCCAACACGAGCTTCAAGACCAGCACCAATGGCAACAAAGAACATCATATTGCTGAGCAAATGGGTGATGTTAGAGTGAATGAAAGTGTGAGTAAAAAGCTTGGTCGCAAGCACCCCATATTGGCCTTGCCAAAGAGCTTCTGCAGTCAGCTCAAGGCTACTTACATTAACAATGCCAATGCTCACAATGAAATATGTGATAACACAGGCAAGAACCATTCGACTAGTAAAAACAGGCAGGAGTCGAAACCTGTAAATCAGTGAAGCAAACATAAAAAACCTCTATTTGAAAATTGGCAAAATTGCCAGAGACTTCGTTTCGAAGCCCCGTTAAACGCTTGGCAGAAACAGTAAGACAGGCGAAGTGGATTCAGCCATCGCTGTCATTTCAGTCTGCCGACGCTTGAAATAAGCATCGCTGCACTTAGTGCTACAGACAAAACGACCAGAATCTGGACTCGTTGCCTGAAAGCCATCTGGGCCGCCAAGTTCGATAAACATACTGATGTCCCTCTGACACACTATGCATGTATTGCACATATTTTGCTCCTCAACGAAGCAGACCACCTAAAGCGCATCTGGCTTTGTGCCGCGCTTCTGTTGCTCTGCTCGAATCTCTTGAAATAATGCCCTAGCGCAAGAACCACATTTGCCACATTCTTGGGCAACATGTAGCTCTCTGCAGAGCGCCTTAAAGTTTTTATCGCCGTCTGCCATAGACTTTCGGATGGTAGTGTCAGTTACGGCGGCACAGATACAGATATACATGACCACCTCCTTAGCTGTGGCAGATGAAAGAAGCCGAAGCTAATGCTTCGGAGTTAGGGCTAAGCAATTACCATTTTTTCCATTTTTCTATCAGGCGCTGCGAATAACCTTCGATATCAGCACGATTGATTCCGTAAACGTAAACTATGGCCATCTTAGGTGAGTAGTAGCCACTGTCTTTGCCAGTTTTGTTCCAAGCATAGGTAGTGTAAGTAGTGTGCGAATCAACAACGTGACCAATTTCGTTCAGGTGTGATCGAATGTACGAAAGAACGCTAAGCTCTTCACTGGTAAGTGCAGGACCCGACCAAGACTTTTCTAGATCAACCGCGGTGATCAAGTCGTCGTTATTACTATCAATTTCGCTGTAATGCTCAAAGGCAAAGCTTTGCAGAGCTATCGCTGTCTCACGAGCATTGACCGCATATTTGTGTCCACCGATCACTGCATCAACCGGGAAGTACATACTTGCTAAAAAGGCAACAGCTCCGACAATCATGATTCCAAGCCGGCCCCTGCTAATATCTGCACGAATGAAAAGAAAGGCAACTGCGACAAGAATCACGGCCATGCCAGAGGCAGTAATTAAGCCATAAGTTAGTACCGATGAAGCACCGCCGTCAACGAATTGTGCTGGCAAAGCACCGAAGACCAGACACAGCGATAACAACAGCGCAACCAGCAGAAATCCCACACAATTTACAAGCACATTGTCAAATCTCATAGCTATTCTCCAAAACAAATAAATAGCCAACAACACTCACACAGAGCGTCTTTGGCAAAATTAAGATAAGGACTTACCAACAAAGAGCAATGAAACAGAAGATTCAGGCAGCTTGCACAACGCCCTCGTCCCAAGTTAGTCCTTTTTTGTATCCCTTCTGCTCACTAAGTTCACGCAAAGCCAAACCACAAACCAAGCTCTTCTCGAAACAACAAAGTTGTCTCAAAGAAATTTGCTAATGAGCCGTAGGGGCAAATGTTTGTGGTTTAAAGTGCCTAAAGCGAAAAAAGTAAAAGAGAGATAATTAGTACTAACAAAGACTATATGTATATGCCAAGCAAGCTAAAAGCCAACTGAATAGCTAAAGAAGAGCCAAGAAAGACCAGTAGCATGCATCGAAACGCTCTTGTGGGGCGATTTTTGGGCGACTGAATTGCTGGGTATTAAAATGACCACTAGCGCGGTGGCACCGCCCACAGTGGTACAAATACGAGAAAACAATATTAGCAGAGACTAATGACACCAAAAGCTTCAAAACCACTGCAGTTCAAGCTTTCAACACAGCTCCACAAGAAAGCTCATAGTGTCTCACGAAAACCACTCAAAATCGTCACGGAAGTCAAAGCAGCGCTATTGGCTGCCTGATTGTTACCGAGCTGAACGGGTGAATAACAAATCTACAGAAATAGCTGAGCTATAACCCCTATGATTCAGGCGTTCCAAGACAACTCTTTGCTTTTTGAATATCTAGCTGAGCTTGCGCACTCTTACCAAGCTTTTTGAAGACTCGGCTGCGAGCCATATAGTTTGTCTGCGAATCATCACGCAAACCAATGGCTTCGTTATAGTTTTGCAGACTGAGCGGATAGTTGCCGAGTTCAAAATAGGCATCGCCCAAACTTTTGAAAGCTTCATCATCCATCGAATTGGCTTTAGCAATTAAGTCAAAATCGGCAACTGCTTCTTTGAAGCGCTTCAGCTTCATCAATAGCTCACCGCGATTGCGTTTGAGCTTAAAATCTTTAGGAGCAATAACGATTGCACGATTGAGATCTTCTAGTGCTTTTTTGCCTTCACCTTTTTGCACATAAGCATTGGCACGTCTTCTGTAGCCATTTATCTCTTTAGGATTTAGCTTGATAAAGGCAGTAAGATCTTCTATTGCTCTATCGACTTGACCTGTTTCTTCATAGGCGATGGCGCGATAGTTGTAATAAATATACTCGTTAGGAGCTAGCTCAATTGCTCTAGTCAAACTGACAATTGCTTCCTTCGATTTCTTTTCGCCAAATAGCCACACCCCTTTATTAAAGTGAGCTACTGCGAGCTTTGGATCTAGCTGAATCGCTTTATCAAGATCGGCTAAGCCTTTTCTCGTCAAATCTTTGTCTTGGCCAAAACAAGTAAAGACCAACATGTAATAGCCTCTTGCTCGAAGAGCATATGCTTCGGCCATTTTGGGATTAATAGCAAGAGCTGAATTGGCCTCGCGTATTACTTTGTTTGGCTCCTTACTCCATTCGTACTCTTTGCCACGCAACACGTAAGCCGTTGCTAAACGTGGCTGAGAGCTGATAAGTGCCGTTAGTGCTTTAATCGCAGCTGGATGATTACCAGAAAGACCAAGGGCTTCAGCTTCACCTAAACGCGCATCGATGCATTTAGGATCAGCTTTCACCACTGCCTTGAACAGACCAGCAGCTTCTTTGTATTTTTTTGCAGCGAAGCTTTGCTTTGCCGGCAGACATTTAGAGCAAGCAAATCCAGGGATGGCGGTACTGGACAACAGAAGCCCAAAGAAAAATGTCAAAACTTGCTTTCGAGACAGTGTCATTTGAAATTGCCTTAGTTTGCCGCCCTCTTTGATCAGATACCTGCCTACAAAGGCGAGGTTTTAAACCTTTCAAAGACGACTTGGTGCAATAAGACAATATCTGGTTATTGGGCAAAGTTCAAATCGAACTTAACAACAACCTCAAAGCGTAACAGTCTAAGTTCTATAGCCAAAATTCAATTGGTTTTAACTTTCCGGTCAGCTCAGTACCATAAGCACTGGCAGTATCGCGTTTGAGAACAATCGATGAAACCTCTTTGCCAGAGCTGGCACCAGTTCTCACATTGGTGATATAGGTATTCAACAAATCATCGAGAGCGTGAGTATCGGCAGTGGGTTTATCGAATGGACCAATCTTTACCCAGTGATGATTTTTGGTAGTGAAGAGATTGACACCTTCTTTGTTGACTGTCACACCTTCTACCGGCCAGCCTCTCGTGAAGCCAAGATACTTCGCGTCCAATTCTTTGGCACCATTGGCATATTGCCAACCTGGACGAGCACCTAGTTCTATATCAGCCATAAGTTTTTCACTCGGCTTCAATGTTTTGGCCACATCATCAACTAGTCCTTTAGAACCGGTGACCGCATCTTTAACTGTAGAACCGGCTATCTGCCCAACTTTTGTGTCAACTGCGTCAAAAGCTAATTTCATTGGTTTAGCTAAGTCATCAACCAATCCAAGCGCTTGCCGCCCGAAGGCTCGCGAAGAACGTAAGCTAGTGCCAGCTGCCGATTCGCCAACCAAGGCCAACTCTGGTAGCACACGACCCTTGGTTGCAATTAACAGTGTTGTAGCAGCAAGAGCAGCTACAGCTGTGTACTCCAACGCCTGAGTAGATAATTTGGTGGATGCCTCGTGCTCGTTGTCATTGGAGAGCACGTTCGAAAGAATGCGGTTTTCCAAGATAGGCATCGCTAATTTCTCCTCGCTAACCAGTCAACAATAACGAAAAAGAAAATAAAGCGAAACCCGGTAATTACGCAGGTTTTGGGGCATTTCTGTGGCGAATCTGTGTTCAAACTGTGGCAGCTTGCACTGAGCCAGCACGCCTGCCACATCAAGTAGTATGTTTTTGGCTTTTTTTTGGTTAGCATCGCTCACAGCGTCCCTGCTGTGAGCGGCAAAAGTGTCCTGTTTAGAGTTCGATTGGTGGCGAACGAGGAGATGAAACAATTGGTGCCAACTGCGCCAAGAGGCCTCTTTGAAATTGATCTAGCTCAAGGGCAAGCCGTGGGCCATCCCAATAGCAGAGAGCGCCAATCAAGCTGGCAACTTTCGGTGCTGATTGCAAACACTGCTGCTGATTGACAAAGCCAAGGCGAATACGTCTGGATAGCATGTCATCTAAAGTTACTGCCATTTCATTGGCAAGGCAGTAAGGCACCTCGGCCAATATCGCTGGAAAATCCAAACAGATGAGCTCTGCCAGATCAGGGCTTTGTTCAACTAGAGCGAGAATATGCAGGGCATCTTTGCCATAGTTTGCTATCAGATGCTGCGCTGTTTGTTGGCTCAAGCCCAGTGTTCGGCCTTTTACAACAACCATTTCGGCTGTAGCAAGAAAATCAGCGTGGTCAGTCCAGCCACCCAGCATCAGGTTATCAGTCTTACTCTTGGGCAACGTAGTATATGACGGCTCACGCCTACAAAGCTGGACCACGGCCATATCGACCACATGACTGGATAGCATTCGATAATTGGTCAATTTACCGCCAATTAAGCCAATGATTCCACTAGGGCCTTCAAAGAGAGAATGCTCGCGCGAGATATTCGAGGTTTGGCCAGATTCACCATCCTCTTTCTCGTCACCGACTAGTGGCCTTAGACCAGCCCATGCGGCCACCACATCAGCTCGACACAACGGCTTTGCCACTCCGTTACCGCCGATATTATTGCGATAAGAATTGAGCACCTCGAGCAAGTAATCGACCTCTTCAGTTGTGGCCACCGGGTTATCTAAGGGGCCGTCGTAGCTTATATCGGTTGTACCGACCATCAAGGCGTTTTGCCAAGGCACAACAAAAACATAGCGGCCATCATCAGTTGGTAGAAACAAAGCAGTACTAGTCTCAAAGCTTGACGACGGCAGGATGATATGGGTGCCCTTGGCCGGTTTGACCCGGTGCCTCCAAGCCGGGTCTATTTGACTCAATAACTTATCTGACCAAACGCCAGTGGCATTTACACATGTGCGACAACGAATGACAATCTCTGCACCACTAAGAACGTCCCGACAATTAACGGCATCGACCCGGCTATCACTGTCAGCGGATTGAAAGCCCGTCGCCTCCAAGTAATTGATAGCAAGAGCACCAAACGAGCAGGCCGATTTGATCACTGCCATCACTACTCGACTATCGTCAGTGATGCAATCATGAAAACGCAGACCACTAGACAAACGCAAAGCATTTAATGAGGGTACCGCGCTAACTGTCTCTGCCAGGCTCAGGTGTTGGTGCCTGCGTACACCGCGAGCATTGAGAGAAAGTAAGTCGTAAATGGTCAATCCAACACCAGCTTTCAAGCCAAATAATTTCTTATCGTTGCAGACAGGCAAAATGAAAGAGAAGTCTTTGATCATATGCGGTGCCAATTGCTCAAGCAGACCACGCTCCTGGCAAAGCTCGCGAGTTAGTCTAAATTGAAACTGCTCTAAATATCTCAAACCGCCATGAATTAGCTTAGTCGTGCGACTAGAAGTACCTGAAGCAAAATCTCCTTTTTCTAATAGCAAAACAGACAACCCACGACTGGCAGCATCTTGAGCAACACCGGCGCCGACAATACCACCGCCGATTACCACCAGATCAAATTCTTGCTCGCTGGCTATTTTGAGACTGTCGCCCCTGGTCTTCATTTAGTTACTGGCTCTTGAGGCTCAGCAATAGCTGTTGTAGGAGCAAGAGCAGGAGAAGGAACAACTACAGAACCTACCTCTGGTGATG
>CALROJ020000051.1:0-54895 GCA_943369735.1 bacterium Ga0077546 | reverse complement strand
GATTAGATCGTTCATTGTGGCAACATTCTTCGCTATTGCTGCGGCTGACTTTTGCAGCGCTTCCAACTCAGAGCTGTTCAAGGGCAATTCGACGACCTGTTTAACACCCTCACGACCAAGCACAACAGGTAAACCTACATAGACATCGTTGATGCCATATTGACCAGTGGCCAAAACAGAACATGGCAACAACCGGTTTTGATCTTGCAAAATAGCTTCTACCATAAGAGCAACAGAAGCCCCAGGGGCATAATAAGCACTGCCAGTCTTCAAATGTTTGACAATTTCAGCGCCGCCGTCTGTGGTTCGTACTGCTAGTTCTTGCAGACGAGCTTCAGAAATTAACTCTAAGGCAGGAATACCGTTGACTGAAGCATGACGCAATAAAGGCACCATAAGGTCGCCGTGACCCCCTAGAACCATCGCTTTAACATCTACCGGGCTAATGTCTAGTTCGGCGGCAATAAAGGTCTGAAAACGACCGCTATCGAGCACGCCGGCCATGCCAATAACACGGTGACTTGGTAGACCGGTTACCTGGTAGGTGAGCTGGGTCATTACATCAAGCGGATTAGTGACAATGACAAAAATGGCATCAGGTGAAAATTTCACTGCTTGCTCAGCCGCGCTGCTGACAATTTGAGCATTGATTTTAAGCAATTCGTCACGGCTCATTCCCTCTTTGCGAGGAATACCAGCGGTGATAACGACCACATCAGAATTGGCGGTGGCTTCGTAACCACTGGCGCCAGAAAGGTGTGAGCAATGAGAAGTAATAGGGCCGGTCTGAAGCAAATCTAATGCTTTACCCATAGCAGCACCTTCGTTAATGTCGATCAGTACAACGTCGGCCAAATTTTTCATGGCGATGTAGTGACCAGCTGTAGCGCCGACGAAGCCGGCTCCAATAATTGAGACTTTGAACATGATTGTTCCTTGGTTGGGGCTGTTCCACTGGCAACCTAAATAACAGAGGCTGCTGGTACTAAGCGTTAATGAATGGTTGGTTTAATGGCTATTTTGAATGTTCGGATGTCTAAAAGAAAAAGCAATTAGACAAAACAATAGGGGACGCAATACGAGAAGCTCAGCCTAGTATCTATAAACAAACAACTTCAAGGCCGCGGCAGCACAAAATACAATTCACCGATGACGCGAGTTGAAAGTGACCCAGCAAACTAAAGAGAAAGCGACCCGTCGCACCAGTGGCACGTCTTGAGTCTGTTTCACTGGCTGTGCTAGGACAAATTATCTTTCTTCACCAACTTTTCTACGAGTAACTTTTCTCGCCACAAATCTATTTTTCATTCCCTAACTCTAAAATATGCCGCTTAATTGCTACCCCTTATTGCGCAACACGCAATCGGAAACCGCATTCAGCTTCTTTTGAGAAGGGTCTTTCCACCTAAAACCACAATGGAGAACTCTCATGAGCACTTCAAACGAAACAACTGTAACTATCCCTACCTTTCCAGCTGGCTTAGAGGGCATCTACGCCTGCTACACAAACCTAAGTGAAGTTATGGGCACCGAGGGCAAACTAATTTTCAATGGCTTCAACGCTGTTGAATTGGCTGAAACAAAGACCTTTGAAGAAGTTTGGTTTGTCCTGCGCACAGGTCGCCTACCAAGCTGCTGCGAGCTATCTGACTTTCGCTTCAAAGTTGAAGAACTTGGCCACTTAACCAATGACGAAATAAAATTGGTGCGCAAACTGCGCGGTGGTGCACCAATGTCGGCCTTCCGCAGTAGCCTCTCTGCCATTGCCAACGGCCGCAATTTCAACTCTTGGTTGAAGCGCGACCAGGAAGCCATCAGCGAAGAAATCATGACCTTATGCGCCTTAACACCAGCAATTATGGAAGTCTTGCACACTGGTCGCAAACCAAAATATAAATTTGGCAACCGCGGATACGCCGAAAGATACCTCTGGGGCATTACAGGTAAACGCCCAACTGAAGCCAGTTTACGTGCGCTAGAAACCTACTTAATTTTGACCATGGACCACGGCTTAAACGCATCGACATTTAGCGCCCGCGTCACAGTATCGACAGGCGCCGACGTTGGTGCAGCCTTAACTGCCGCCATTGGTACTCTATCTGGGCCCTTGCACGGCGGCGCACCGGGACCTGTTCTAGACATGTTTGACAGCATTGGTGATTGTCCCAACGTCAACAACTGGGTGAGCGAAAAGATGGCCGCAGGGCACCTTTTTATGGGTTTTGGCCACCGCATTTACCGCACCGATGACCCCCGCTCGCTATGCCTGAAACGGGTAGCTGAGAGACAAGCAGGACCGCGCATAGAATTAGCAAAAGCAACAGAAGCTGCGATACTTGCGGCTCTAGCAGCAAAACAACAAGCAAAAGCTCTAGCACAAAACACACCTGTTCGCGCCTTACGTGTAAACGTTGAGTTCTGGACAGCAGTAGTGCTAGAACACGTGGGCATTCCCCGCACTCTCTACAGTTCTACTTTCTGTGCTAGCCGCATGATTGGCTGGGGTGAACACATCAGAGAACAAACTGGCAACAACAAACTGTATCGCCCTCTGTCTTACTACACAGGCAAGAAACCTGAGTAGGCGGCTAAGCCATCTACTGGCCGCGATTATAGACCGGAGATAACTATGTTTGCTTACTTAATTGCAGTTCTACAGACCCTACCGAAGTCAATTGAAAATGGCTGCAATGATACATTTCGCTCATTTAGAGAAAGAAATTTTCGCATTTTTACAATCGGCATGTTTATTTCTAGCATAGGTGGCTGGATGCAGGGCCTGGCGCTGAGCTGGCTGGTTTACCGACTAACTGGCTCAGCTGCTGCTCTTGGAATAGTTATATTTGCCGGCAACCTACCTTTGCTGTTTCTGTTGTTCATCGGGGGCATAGCGGCCGACAGGTACGATAAACGCAAAATACTTCTGGTCTGCAACACCGTCGCCATGCTGCAAGCGATCTTACTGAGCTTTCTGCAATTCACAAATGAAGGCAGCCTCGGCTTGATTGTCACACTTTCAATCATCCTTGGCTGCACCATCGCCTTTGAAGTACCAGCAAGGCAATCACTTGTGCCTACCCTCGTCAAAGATCAATTACATCTCGCCAATGCCATTGGTCTATCATCTGCTAGTTTTCATGTCTCGCGCATGATTGGTCCGGCTCTAGGTGGGGCACTTATAGCGGCGTATGGAGAACAGATCTGCTTTGCCATCAACGCCTTGAGTTTTGTGGCAGCCTTAGTCAGCCTTTGTGCTCTTCGCCTGCCAAAAGTAGACGAAGAGAGCTCCCGCGCAAAAAAGGACCAGAGCGACAAGCTCACATCCAAAGCTGATGCAAGAGCGAATTTTTATGCCATTCTCAGAAGGCCTGGGGTCTACACCCTACTATTTCTAGCGGCCTTCGTCACCACCTGCGGCTTGCAATACACTGTACTAATGCCAGTTATTGCCTCAGACCTGTTGCATGGACAATCAGTGGCCTACGGCTTCCTCACCACAGCAGCAGGCCTAGGAGCGCTGGTCGGATCACTCTCAATTGCCTACACCGGCAACAAAAAAGGTAGACGGCGACGGGTTGGCATTGCCACCGTGGTTTTATCGCTAGTTTTGGTGCCTTTGGCATTTTCACAATCAATGGCAATTTCTATAGCTGCAATTATAGTGGCTGGTATCTGTCTCTCCATTCACTGGAATGGTGGCAACTCACTAATGCAGCAATGCGTAGAGCCAACTTCTCGGGGCAAACTGATGGGAGTGTATACCACATTCACATTAGGCTTAGCCCCAGTTACAGCCCTTCTGGCTGGCTGGGCGGCAGAACACTATGGCGTAACAATGGCTCTAGTAGCCAGCGCCGCCGGAATGTTGTGCGGTGCCATACTGTATCTAATTCAGGTGCAGAGACTACATGACGTTTGCTAGCAAATAACAAAAACGAGAACAGAATCGAGCGATTATCATCAAACTGTCAAACCACAAATTTTATCCGTGATAGGCCATGGACGGCCTATCATCTTGTACTTTGTCTTGCTTCCTTTTTTTTTGCAGCTTTAACTCACCATTTGGTTGGTAAGCCTCACCGAAGTGGCGCTTTGCCGCTTGCCTTTCTTGCCCCGACAGCGGGGAGTTCATACGGTAAAGCTACTCGATAGAGAGTACCGGGATATTTTTCGTATTTAGTGATTATTTTTTCTGCGGCACCACTATTAATTATCTGGCTCAGCGCCGTATCAAGCATGTTTTTAAATTCCATTTGTCCGCGCTTGAACATCCAGCAGTTAGGAAAAACTCGTATAGGTTTGTTTTTGGAAATCGTCTCGATGGTTCCTGGATTATGGGCAAGAAAGTCGAGAGCCACGGCCGGCTCTTCAAACGATACGTCGGCCTTACCTGTAGATATATTCAAGAGCACTTGCTCCACGCCCGAAAGCTGTGTCAGTGAAAGCTTTTTGGCCTTAGGGAAATCTTCTGTAGCAATCACTTCGGCAGTCTCGCCATCGACTGTGGCGATCTTATGGCTCTCTGAGTTTAGGCTATCCAAATTGCTCTCACTAAAGCGCTTATCTCCGGCCTTTACCCAAACATAAATAGGGCTGTAGTAAATAGGTCTGCTGAAATCTACTAACCGAGCCCGATTGGAATTAGTCCAAATCGGTGTGGCAATCATGTCGTAGCGATTGGTTTCTAGGCCTTCGAGCATGGTGCCCCATCCAACTTCTTCAGTAAACTCAACTTGAAGACCAAGATTTTTTGCCACCATTTCAATAGACTCAATGCCTATGCCCGAAAGCTTGCTGCTGTTTGGGTCTTTCAAACAACCGGGACTATAGACTACATAGGCGCAACGGATCTTACCTTGCTTCATTACTCGATCGTAGACACTGCCTGACTGCGACATGCTACCACCTGGCGAAACTCCGTTGCTTACCGCCCCCGTCGAGCAAGCACCCATAAGACCAATAGTAAGCAAGGTCGCCAACAAGCCAATGGCTGGTAGAGCACGAATATTAGGGCAAAGAAACACTTGAGAAACTCCTTCTTAACTGGCTGATTCAATAACCGACAAAAATTTCTTTACCCGCTCGTGCTTAGGTGAGTCCAGCACCTCTCGTCCGCCAGATTCAATAATTTGCCCAGAGTCGACAAATATGACTTTATCGGCAGCCTCTCTAGCAAAATTAAGTAAGTGCGTGATGATCAAAATACCTATGCCCTTTTTCGACAAGCGTTTGAGATAAGAAAGGATAATTGCAATCTGCTCGACATCAAGCGATGAAGTAATCTCATCGAGCAAAAGATAGCGTGGTTGAAGAATAAGGGCGCGCACAAGAGCAGCACGCTGCCTCTGCCCTAGCGATGCTTCATTGGGGTAGCGGTTGACAAAATCTTTCATATCGAAAAGCTCTATGAGGTCTTCCAGCCGCCTTTGTTCAGGTTCTTCATTGGTCTTATCACTAATATCGCTACTGGTTCGTCTTTCAATTTTTTGATCGTGTTTATTTCGCAGCTGATGAGGCAGCTTGATGTTATCTAATAAAGTGAGATGGGGCCATAGAAAGAGTTGTTGAAAAACCACAGTGACAGTGGGCCAAGGCGGAGTCTCGCTAGATTGCGCCGGATAAATATAGGGCTTATCGTCAATAACAATACTGCCGCTATCAGGCTTCTCCAAGAGGGCTAAAAGTTTTAGCAGTGTGGTTTTACCCGCGCCGCTCGGGCCGATGATGACGTTGATCTCTCCTGGCTCAAGCTCAATATTGATATTGTCGATTATTTTTCGACCGGAGCTAGACTTGACTAGATTTTTTCCTTCAAGCATAGTGAAAATTCCTACTTGTCTTGCTTATTTTGCTTGCCTTGCCTATTTGGCTAATAAATAGAGTGATCATTTCTCGGAAAAATCCCTCGTATATTTTGCCTTTAACCACAGTGCTAGACCGTTTATAGGTAAGCAAATAGCGAGAAAAACGATACCAAGAGCAGTGTAAATCTCTACGGGCTTGTAGATCTGCGAATTGATTTGTTGGGCCACGCGGAATATTTCGGGCACCGATATTAGGCTGGCAAACAAAGTAGCTTGCAGCATATTGACCTGAATAATTAGTAAAACCGGTACTGTCTGCCTCAGCACAATCGGCAGTTGTATGTGTTGCAAAATCTGCACTGGAGTCATTCCGCAGACACGACCGGCAATTACATACTGAGCGGGAAAATCTAACAAAACACCGCGTATAACGTCAGCCACAGCAAATATATTGATGATAGATAATGTCAGAGCAGCCGTAATGAATGGATCGATCACCACTCCCAGAAGAGACTGTAAGGGATAGTGCAGCCAGAAAAGAAAGACCAGAATGGGAACGCCAGATAAACTGAATGAAATTATGCGACAAGGAATACCCACAGCCCTTGTCCACTTAGCACCCAAAGAGCCCAAAAGACCGCCAATAGCAAGGCCGCACGACCAGATTATCGCTGCCAGCTGAAAAGTAGTAATCAGCCCGCCGGTAAAGGCAGATTGATATTTGATTAGGATATCGATGGCGTTCATGATCGAAGTACAGTAACCCATTCTAATCAGAATTGTCGAATTAACAAAATTCGCCTGCTCTTCAGAACCATCATTCAGTTTGCCCAAGATTTCAACATGAGAAGTCGAACCTCGCTTCCATCGCCAGCCCCCAAAATTTCACAAGGTTTAAAGGTTTAGTTGAGATGTCCAAGAACTAGACATCAGGGATAGTTACTTTCAACACACTCACCACAGGTCGACTATGCCAAGGTTAGAAGAAAGTGCAACAACGGCAACCGGACTTATGGCAATGACCTGCGATTTGCCGCAGATAGAGCACCAATATTACAAACCTGCCACTGAAGAAGATGGCTTGCAAGCCTACCGGATGGAATCATTCGGACTTCAAGCGGCAAAAGCACCTACTTTCTCTAGCTCCCTTGAAATGCCGGAGCCCAGTGCAGACAACAATCTCAATAGCTGGTCTGCTGCGGCTTTTACTCCCAGCTCCACTTTGCCAGACTTTCAAATTACAGAAGATCATGATTCAAGTGTCATTGAAGTTGGAAAAGATCTTGCTGCAGGAGCCATTGACGAGCTTACCAATCATCCGGGAAGGGTTATAGCTAGTGCAGCAATTGGCTTAGGAGTGGGAATTGGTGCCACTTTCGTATCACCAGTGGTAATAGGAGCTGGCTTAGTAGCGGCTGGCGGTTATGGTCTTTATACACTAGCCAATAAGGTGCCAACCTGGATAGACGCAGCTAAAGTAGTCTCCAACCCCAACAACTATTCTAGAGAAAGAAAGATGATGGCACATAGCACCCTTCAAGATGTAGGTGCAGGAACAGTTACGTTAGTAGCCAGCGCAATCGGCGCTCTTGGCACAGCTCCTGCAACAGCAGCAATTAAATCGGTATTTCCGTCTATGGCTCGGACAGCCGGTCATAATGCTGGTAGTACTTTTGGAGCGGCCATATTTGATGATGTTGTTGTACCGATTGTGGCAACAAGAGGCAAGGACGGTGTTTGATGGACCTCTGTGAAAACTAGACACTCCCTACCAGAAAAGCAATCAGCGTGTTAACGTAGCGATGAGCGTCACTTGGAGCAAAGTCTAATCACACAACCAGAAGAGCAATCAGAACCATTAGCTGACCAGCCGAAACAGGCTAAAGTCGTGGCTGGCGGCGATCTTCAAATCTTCTCGATAATGGCATGCCTGTACGTGGCAGTCTTAATCGTTCCCATTGGTTTGGCTGCCAAATTTATTGCCATTGGCCCATTCAATGTCAATGGTGCAACGTTGCTCTGGCCAATTACATTTATTTTTAACGATATCTTCTGCGAAGTTTACGGCTACTCAAAATCACGGCAGATTATCTGGACTGGCCTTGCCGCACAGGCCTTTGCCGCATTTATGTACTGGTTAGTATCCGTCTTACCGGGTAGCGCCTTTTGGCACAATCAAATTGCCTTTGATACCATCCTGGGCCAATCTCCGCGAATAGTGGCAGCTAGCTTGCTGGCTTATTTCTGGGGAGAGTATGCCAATAGCGTCATCATGTCTAAAATGAAATACGCTCAACATGGGGCCTTAGGAAAGTTGCAGAACTGGCGCTTTGTTTTATCAACAATTGCTGGTGAAGCCATCGACACAATGATATTCTTTCCCCTTGCCTTCTTGGGCACCATTCCAGCTGTAGAACTTCTAGGCACAATGGGTTTTGTCTATTGCTTCAAAGTTGGCTATGAAATTTTGGCACTCCCGGGCAGCACCAGAGTAGCTAACTGGTTAAAAGCGCGAGAAGCTCTAGATGTCATTGATGAGCCAGCAACAACAGACTACAGTCCAATGATAAGCGTATAAGAGGTCAGCCCAAACTGGTCAAACTTATCAAAGTACTACTCACCTCGGCTCCCAAACCAATCAGCTCGATGCATGCATGCCATTGGTTGATCGCCACTAACGAACTCAGTACGGTTACACCAGGTACCAAAGAGACACTGGAAGGTTTCAATTCAACTGCCACTAGAAACGAAGCCCGGCCAACCATTCAGACAATTGCTGCCGTTCATTCCAACCGAGTCTACGCGAATCTGATTTCTTCGTAGAACCACCACTATTGGTGCAGCCCAATCGCCAGCGAATATTTGCGGCATCAGACAAAAGACTGATCAGAATAGACTTCAAGCCCTGCTGATGTAGCAACCTCGCTCTTTTCAACAACGTGGTCTACCTTGCCTCTTTAATAGTGTCTCTGTTACCAGTAAGAGACTCTCTTCTTATTTACGCGCATGCAAGGACTTATCAACTAGAACACTAGCTATTACTTCATCAGTAATCTTTACGAAGCAACCGTGTTGCTTAATGCCTCACGCCAAAAGCCAAAGCAGCGAACCAGGCGTGGCCAAGTTTGCCCCAAGAAGATGTGCCCCCCGCAATCTGAACGAAGAGAACTCTGCAATGGCTGAAACACTGTGCTTCAGATAGACACTGATTGAAGTCAACTCTGCCATTAAACAAACCATCATAAAACCCTGTCTTTAGGAGACAAAGCAATGACCACACAAACACAAAACCCAACCTTGACTGTTGAAGAAATGAATGCAAAATATCAATCTTCAATCACTGTAATAGAACAGATCGAGAATGTTCTTCAAGAAAAACTTGCATCTGGCCCAGCAGCAGCTCAAGCTAATCGTCTCGTTGCCATGGGTCTAGCCAAACAAGCCAATGCCATGCTAGAAAACGTCGGCAGCACCCTGCAATATCTGAATACACCTGAATTCCCAGTCGATGCCGAGACTAATAATCCCTTGGCTGCACTGGTGCATGTGGCCGAAGAAATTGTTGAGGCGCTGATGGATCAGTTTGGTGTCGAAAAAGAAGCCGTCGTGCCTTTCATATACGGAATGAACGCCATTATGATCCCGGTGATTGATGACCTTCTGACTAAAGCCCAGGAAAAACTCGCTGAGGCCGATGCTTTGACAGAAGCCGCTAACGTGACGGCCTGACAGAACGCTTCTTGCAGCCCTGCTACAACAAGCGTCATCTAACCTAATGCTGAAAGTGCCAAGGATGGCGCCCCAGCAGCTTTTATTGTGCTGATTCAACTTTTTTTGAGGTTACTAATATGAATAACCAAATAGCTACAGATTGGCTAAATTACTACTTTGACTTACTTCGAGTGCCGTGGGATACGCTTGCTGCGGCGGCAGTGATCATCGGACTTTGTGCCCTATGGAATGTATTGGCTAGACGGCAGGTGCAAATGCCAGCATTCATAGCCGTCGAATCACTGGAGGCTGAGCTAGAGTTTATCGATAGTATGATGCAATCGCACTTACCAGCCCATGACAAAGATAAATCCTGGTTGGTTGAACGCAATCTGCAAAGTGCAAGAGAGCAACTACAGTTGGCCGCTAAGTTTTTTACAGAAGCGCAGTGGCAACTTTGTCTTGAGCGAGCCGACCATGGCATGGTGCAAATATGCATGCTGCGGCGCAACCTAGGTTTAAAACATGAGCTCTAGATTGCGCTTTTCACATTCAATGAAAATTTGAATTCTTTCAACAAAATTATCAGGAGAACACTGATGATAAAACACATGTACAAACTCGGATGGGCAATCGTTTGCTCAATTCTCTGCTGCGGTTTCATTACCATTGCAGTAACTGCCATTTTTCAACAAGGCCACATGCCAGATCGTACTGTCTTTATGTTTGCAGTCGTCATAGGTTCTGTATTGGGTATCGCCAATACGCTTTTGATTGCAATGGCTGAAGCTCTGGGCTTCTGGTCTAGCTTAAGTATTAAGCCCTATGTGTTCAGCGGAACTACATTTGGTCTACTAATGGGCTTAAGCATCAGCGGACTAGGTCTGGTTCAGGCTCTGGGTCTAGGTATTCTAGTGTCTGTCGCAACATCAATCGGCTCTTACATTGGTATACGGGCAGCTATTGCCACACAATCAAAGTAAGCCATCAAAATCATCAATTTGATATAGGTATCCCAATGTTATTAAACGACCTAGAAACAAATCAAATAGTTTGTTCGACACAAACCATTGACGTTCTTCTCGCACTTCTTGCCTGCGCTGCCCTTGCAGCGGCTTACAAACTTTGGAATATGGCATGGAATAGCTACTACCAGATGCAAGTTTCTGTTTACGAAAATACAGTAAGGCAAAAAATAGAGCTTCTTGATTCTGAAATCGTCAGAAAGAAATTCACCATGGGTTCCGAAATCAGCCAAGTGAAGTATGACCAAGAACTCAGATATTCTAAAGAGGCATGGCAGTTAGCACAGACGAAGATGCTGCATAGAGACTGGAAAGGCGCATACAAGGCTCTCAAAACAGCTCTCATGTGGCTCAGCGATTACAACCTGGGACATCTGCCACCAAGAGATATGCCACAACCAAGGGCAGCTGAATAGCTTCGTAGGCCAATCGACTAAACCATCTAGGGCACGGACGCCCTAGTGTTTATCTTTTGGCGACTTTATAGTCGACCGGTCTACTTGCAATCTAGAAAAATAGAAACAGGGCAAAATTCTTGCCCGTCCTGAGCTAGTCCTGAACTAGTCCTGAGAAGGAAGAGACAGCCACTTAAGCCATTCCTACTTCCTTCTCTAAATCAAGACCAATAATCAAAAGAAAATACTCCGCTAGAACTACTCAGCTAAATTGCCACTAACTGTCCAGTCGATTTAATATCGCGAGGTGCAAGTTGTTCAACAATCTGATGACGCACAAGCGCTGTCAGCTGCTCAGGGCTAGCTGTTGCACTAGAGTCAAGCCATATTGGTGCACCAACATTAACAGTGACACCATGACGCCAAGCAAATTTCATGGCACCGTATGGCCCTCTAGCCGATTCAGCATGATAGCCATGAAAGGAAAGATGCATTGGCACAATGCCCACTCGCTGTTGCCTGTCTAACTTTGCTGCAGCACCAAGGGCAATAATTGCTGAGCCCAACTTGAACTCGCCATTCATACCTATTTTGCCTTCAGGAAAAATCACAAGCGAATCGCCACTAAGCAGCACGTTGATAGCGGGTTCAATCACAGTCTTGCCTTTCGATCTATCAACGGCAAACGAGCCGCAGGCACCCATAAAGACAGCCTTTAGACCGCCGAAGCCAGTCATTTCTTCTATAGCAGTCATGTAACGGGGGTAGCATTTAAGTAAGGAGTAAATCAAAATTGGGTCAAACATACTGACGTGATTAGCGCAAAAGACGATGCGTTCACCGCTGTCCAAGTGTTCTTTACCAATAATTTTTACGCGACCAACCTGAATAAAGATCCAAAGCTTAGCTAACAACTTGCCGATAAACTGCAGAGGCAAGAAAGTAGCTGGCACAAAGCCACTGGTAAGGCAGCGCTGAGCGTACTGCCAAGCAAATCTCTGCTTGATTGCAGCAAAGACATGACCAAAAGGTGCATCTTTGTGCATCAATTCTAAAAAATAAATTTTCATTTTAAGCCTCCTTGCGCGAGACCCCAATATCTGAGGTAGCGCAAAACAACGACCACGCAGCAAGGCTTCATCAGCTGCTGGCGTGGTCGATTACGTGAAATCAGTGAAAGAGTGAAGCGTGATCTCAGTCCGCTTCACTCAAAGTTCTTGTTAGATAGTTACTGAGATTTGGACGTTCTAAACTTCGCCAAAAATGGCAGGGAGTAATAGAAAAGCGCACATACAGCTACTACCATTAAAGGAACAGCCCAAAAATTTCCCACCATAATAAGCAAGTCGTTATACAGTGCTAGAAAAAATAAGCCGATAAAAAACAACACAGTGATGCCCACCATGTAACCGCGCACGGTATCAGAAAGGGGCCGTCCACGATATCTCTCTAATGCCAGAAGCACTAATTGCCCGCCATCTAAAATCGGCAAGGGTACGAGATTCAGCACAGCCAGAGCAATGCTAAGCATGGCAGCAAAGGAAATGCTGGCTACCAAACCACTATTGACCTGCTTACCACCTTCGCTAACGATACCAACGACACTGCTAACATGATCGAGGTTTTCACCTTGAAACAACTGGCCGTACATACCTACGGTTTGTTTAGTCAGACTGCCGGCCTCAGAGAAAGCCTCTATGGCTGCTCTTGCCGTACTGACCTCTTTGAATACTTGCTCAGCATGCACACCTACGGCGATGCCAATTTTGCCCTCAGAGTTAGGAACGAGAGTGACAGTCTTGGTTTGACCAAGGTGATTGACAAGCATAGTGACAGTCTGCAATTTACGTTCTTCCATGATGCGCACAATCTGCTCTGGCTTCTCGATAGCAACTCCCTCAACAGCCAAGAATATGTCTCCTTTTTCCAGACCGGCAGTTGCAGCTGTAGAAACACTGCTAGAGAGATCCGTGAGGTACACATCTTTGACAGCCATCTCCGGGACGCCTTTAATGGCAAAGAGCAAAAAGAAGAGCACAACTGGGATAAGCAAATTCATTGCCGGCCCTGCTGCTAAAGTCGCAGCACGACCAGTGAATGAGGCACTGGCAAAGGACTTCTCATCGGGTTTGATAAAACCACCCACAGGAAAAGGTCTGAGCTGAAACTCAGTACCAAAAGCACGCCCCATTACTTTTACTTGATTGGCACTACCTAAACCAACCGAGAAGACTGGCACATCAATACCTGAAATACGAGCAACTATCCAGTGCCCGAATTCGTGCAGTGTAATCAAGACACTGAGAATCAGCAAGGTTGAGACCATACCAAATATCTTGGCCGAGATAATAGAAGCCAGCACTACAGCCGCAACTATCAGCACTGTCGTTGAGGGGCGTTTTCTCATTCTCATGACTAACTCATTCATGACTTTCTCCTGAAACAAGTTCAATTGCTTTGACGCGATGGTATAGCTTGAAGCAGCCATACCAGCAAGAAGCATAGATGGCAACCATTACGGCGTAGACCAAAGCAGTTTTCGATTGAGCTAATGTATCCCACAGGCCATGCAAGAAGATGGTGCTAGCCAGGCCAAGCAAGAGCATGGCGTAGCGTTGAGGTGCCGCCATAAATCTAGACATACCAAATGCTGCGCCCCAAATTGTTCCATACAGAGCATGCAAGGGTACGCGCACGAAGCTGCCTAATAAGAATGCCTGAAAAGCGCTTCCGTGCTCAGCTGATGCAGGTAGACCACCTTCATTGCCATAGGTCATCAGGTCAAAGATGTAGAGATTGTGATAAGTGTTCTCGTAAGCAGCAAAGCCCAAAGAAGCAGCCCAGGCCAGTACGATACCATCGACAGGAGACTTAATAGCACCAGGCGAGAGATAGCGAACTACCAGCAGCACTGCTGAAAATTTCAACAATTCCTCCACCACCCCCACCCGCAGCATGAAATATGTGAGGAGGTTTTTGCCACCAGCCATAGCGCTAAATACATTGTTTAGTGCTTCACCCAAGCCAACGAAAAGCGGCGCCACAAGAACAGCGACGCAAAGGCACAAGGCGATTGACATCAAATCTGGTTTGAGACGATCGAGAGCAACGCTTGACTGCGAAAATGCCATGGGCAACACGGCACTGCCGGTCAGCCATAGCAAGGCAAACAACCAAGTGAGCGGGACAAGTACAGAAGCTAAGCCCAGCCATAGACCAATGGCACTAGAGCTTACGGCCAAGAGCAACAGAGCGCCAGCATAAACAATGCGGCGCGACGTAGAAGCCGAAATATTGAGGTTCATAAAATTCTCCTCTTGCCCCAAGGGGCAAGAATTCAAATGTTGCAAATACTGCCAGTGATTAGCTAGCAGACAATTCCCAACGACCTTCACCCAGCAAAGTCAGTGACTGCTGATGGTAGGCGTCTAGGGATGGACGATGACCGACTGAAGCGTAGGTAGCGCCACTGGCCTGGAGAGTGCGATAAAGCAGCTCTTCATCAGCGATACCGAGAGCACTCGTGGCTTCGTCAAGAAAGACATATTTAGGCTTAGCCAGCAAAAAGCGAGCAAAGGCCAAACGTTGCTGCTCACCAGGCGACAGTTCACTACTCCAGGGCCGAATAGCTGGATGACCTTGACTATCAAATTGACCTTCACCCGGATATCCATCTAAACCGCCAGGATAGCGAGTAGCAAGAAAACCAACATTAGTCTGATTGAGAGCTGCAATCAACTCTTGATCAGAAAGGTCACTGCGAACATGAGGATAGAGCAGCTGATCGCGAAGGCTGCCCAAACTCATGTATGGACTTTGAGATAAAAACATCACAGAGCCCATGACAGAACCAAGTTGCGGACGAGTAATAGTGCCTTTGCCAGAGCGCCAGAGACCTGCTATAGCTCGCAAAATGGAACTTTTGCCACTACCGCTTGGTCCTTTGATGATGATGCCAGTGCCGCTCGGTACCTGTAGAGTGAGATCTTCAACCAACAAGCGTTTGTAGTCTGGAGTTTGCACTGTCACGTCAGCCAGAGCAATTCGATCAGCAAAGGTAGTAACGATTGCCGTATGGCCATCGCTGTCTGCTAAATCTTCTGAATTAACAGCATCCAAGAGACCAGTAACACGTTTGACGTTGGCAGCAAAAGTGCTAATTGTGCCAATTTGCGAGACGAACAGCGAAAGAGCCGCCAGCACCTGACCAAAGGCCATATTAGCTTGGGTAAAAGCACCAATTTGCAAATCTCCGCGCAAATAGACCGGCAAAATCACAGCGAACGGAACAATAGCGACAAAATAGTCAAACCAAGTGGTGAACAAGCTCACTTGGCGCTGATATCCAATCAAACTCAAATTGTTCTTGATGGCAGCATGAAAACGCTTCAACAGCTGCTGCCACTCGGCCTGTTCGCCTTGATAGAAAGCAATAGGTTCAACGTTGTTGCGCACATTGATTAAGCCGAAGCGATAGTCAGCTTCAAGGCGGGTTTGATTGTACTTTAAGCCAATCAATTTCACTGACAACCAAATCGAAATCAAACTACCAAAAGTGGCGTACAAAATCGAAATTGCCGTGAGCGAGCCAGATAAGCCCCAGAGAATCTGAGTGAAGAAAAAGAGAGTAACAATGGCATCAAGAACTGATAGCACCAGAGTAACAGCCCCTGTGACGAAACCATCGACATCGTTAGCTATACGTTCATCAGGGTTTTCTACCAGTGAGGCATTGGAGATGCGGTAATAATTGCGGTTGCTGAAATACTGTTTGAGAATGTCTTCAGTCAGCCACTGCCGCCAAACAATGCCGAGCAAACTGCGCAGCCAAGCGTAAAAGACAACGACTGGTGCGGCAAAGATGAAAATCTTAGCTAAGACCCAGAGGTTACTCCAAGCGACATTGGCTAAGTTGCCATCTTTGGCCGCATCAGGCAGAGCGTTCTGAAAGTTACCATAGGCGCCGTTGATCATGGCATTCATTTTGCTGACGCCAATCAAAAAGATGACGAGCAAAACAACCAATGACCAAGCCTTTATGCGAGTCTGCACTGAAAATTTAATACCAATCAGCGGTACAGTGACCTCTGACTTTTCCCGCGAATGAAAGAAAGGCTTGGCCAGTGCTAATACACTGAGCCAAAGAGACGAGCTAAAAATGCTCGTTTTGTTTTCGGTTTCCATAAAAGTGCTTCCAAATTGTGACTAGAACTCAACTGTTCTAGTGTTCGTTGATGAAATGGCATTTCGGCGACAAGTTACATCGCCGAAATAACCAAGCTTTGATTTGATTAGGGAACTTAGCTAGCTAAGTCGATATCGACTTCAGCGCCATTTTCATCAGTGCCAGTGGCAACCACTTCGAAAGCATCGCCCTGCTTAGATTGGCTCAGTGTCAATTTCAAATTGTCATCAACGATTTCGATTTCGACCACAAAGACTGTCAAACGATCACCAACTTCAAGACCATCGAGAACCGAATCTCTCTCATAGCGGGTGTCACCGACCATGCGCATGGCGTGCAAAAGACCAGAAACGTGCCAGTCTTCAAGCTCCATGAAGGCGCCATATTCTTGCTTGCTAGTGACAACAGCGGTGATTTCTTCGTTCAAAGGAATGTAGCGCAACACATTGGTATTGTGCACACTCTTTTCACTGAGAGCCAACTTTGTCAGGCGTCCGTCTTTTTTAATATCCAACACTTCAACAAAGACATCAGCGCCAACTTCAACTGAACGAAGTCTGGCATTGCGTAAATTGGCACTGTTACCCATCAACTGCGATACATGCACGAGGCCAACGTGACGTTCACCGGCAATGGCGACCAAAATACCGAAGTCGGTTTTTTTAGTAACTTTGCCTGAATAGATTTGATTTTTACTAATACTCATGATTGTGCTCCAAAAGCGAAGGCCCTAGGTAATAGGGCAAAAAGGTTGTGACGAATCACTAGCCCTGCTGGCTGGTAAAAAGCAGCACTAGGCTTGATTCGTATGTTTATTCGCGCACTATTTGCTCTCAATCAGCACTGTCTGCACATAACGCCAATAGGCGCTAGTAAAAGCTGTAAATAGCAATTTGAATTTTGACAGGTGTGCTTTAAATGCTCTAAGAGAAAGAAGTTGAACGAACACCAAAACGATACGAAAAGCCAAGTACTACTTACAACCGCATTTATCGCATTAGCCCTCGAATAGGTCCTGAAAAGCACTAATCTGGTGCACTTACAAATACTCACATCTAAGAAAGCTACTGCACACCAACCGCTTGGGTCACCGCAAAAGAGACAGTTGCAGCTATAGTCCAGCGTCAGCTACACCAACGTGCCGTCCAGAGTGGGCATTGCCAGCTTCTACTATCCTAAACTTGGCTTCATCCCGCTCTTTGTAGAAACGCCCCTGCTCATATTTGCTCAATGATATGACCGGCGACGTCACTGGCTGACCATCGACTGTTGACTGCGACTCAAAATCGTTAGTAAAGACGAGTCTCTCTACGCCATCGACAACTACTCCACCTTTGACGTCATCGAAGTAGACTAGTGGCTCGCCACTCTCACCGACCTTGATCATGGTCCGGCTGCGCATAGCATAAGTATAATAGGACATGGCCCGTCCATCAAATGGCATAAAATTGGGATAGTCAAGCTTAACGCCAGTCAAATCAAATTTCTTAAGCAGCCCTGGTCCTTGCACTTCAAGACGGTTATAACACCTAGATTGATAGTCGCAATAGCACCTAATGCGATACCAAACATCGGGCTTGATCGCTTCGCCTAGTGTCAATATCTTCCATTTACGCTCTTTGCTAGGTACGCCGCGCATCGTTTCTGCCGTTCCTTCAGCAATCCAGACTGAACCGCTACGCTGCAACCCGACAAAGGACATCCAATCTCCACCTTTGACATAGTGAGGCGATTTGATCCCTTCAATTAACTCCTGATCTACTCCAAAAATTACGTCAGAGGGAAAATCCGGCCTAATCATAAATTGAGTCTCGACATACGAAACACCTGGCTTCTGCAAAAAGCGCTGAATCACTTCACCCTTATAAATCAACGCCACAGCGCAACTCAACCGCGATTGAAAGGCTAGAGCAAAGCCAATCGCTACAATCAAGCAAACAATTATGCTAATTCCACGCAACTTGTTCCGCAGTCCGAAAAACGTGCCGATACCGCTCACACCTGGCCAACTCCCTCAATGTCTACACTTTAGCCGGTACTGCACCACAGGTACCATTCTCGACAAACTGTACAATAAAAGCCTACATCGATTCGCTCTGAAGCGCAACGAGCAAGTGCCTGTAACACCTGCTCGTTGATGTGCGTTTTTATTCAGTGGTGGATGAATCTATAAGTCTTTCAAAACTTGCGATCAGGCCACTGCGTAGCTGCGCTTGCTGTTGACTAAAGTGTCAGCGAGAACGTCATTTAACTGATCAAATCGGTCAAGCGAACTTAAGACTGGAACAGCGGGTGTATCTTTGCTCTTGCCGCTTGAGAGCGAGGGGATGTGTGAAGCCAATTCAAGATAACGAGAGTGATCAAGATCATGATTGCCATAGTTAGCACGTACAAAGTGAATAGGTCTATCGACATGGCCATGAAGCTGCTGCTTCTTGCGCCATTGAGCAGCAGCAAGACCTTCTTTAGTGTCTTTGTCACCACAAATTAAAATTTGTCCCGATACCACACCCAACCTTTTGGCAATCAATTCAATTCCGCCAGAGCTTGGTTTAGCAAAAGCAGACGGAACAGACATATTGAGCAGAAGGTGTTGCTTGTTTATTTTCTCTTGCACAGCTTCAATTCTTCGTCGAGTGCTCTTGATGCAATCTTTATAACCACGCTGTCTCACTCTAGGATCTTCCGTGCGAATTGCAACCACACCATCAACAAGAGGCAGCAAATTAGTTAGAGAAAGACGCTCAAGTGCTACCCACTCAGGAGAGTCAGTCAGTACGACAATCTTCAAGCCTTGGTGCTGACTACGAATCTGAGCCAAAGTTTCGTGCACCCCTTGATAGACTTCTATTTTTTGATGCGCCGTGGCAAAAGATTGCCAGAAATGTTCTGACATCTCCTCTATCTTTTTATATGACAATGAGCGATGCAACTTCAAACGACAAGCTATTTCTTCCACAGCAAAACCATATTCGTGCAAAGTTGTCGCACTAGCTACTTCAGCAAAGAGATTGTTGATTAAACTAGTTGGAGCCTGCATAGCGCTAGCCAGCTCAGCAGTGGCGCTAAGAATGAAATCGGCAAACCAGCGTCTTGTATCGGTGAGAGTATTGTCTAGATCTAAGAGCAGTAAATTATCACCATTCGTATTTCGTAGAGTGGTTGTATTAGAAGGTAAGCTAAAGCTCTCTTCTCGGGCATCAATCAAACAGGCTTTTGGGCTGGTTGCACGATTGTTTCTTTGCATTTGCCGTTCCTCCAGAGTTTAGATTTATTCGCTCACATTTCTTTCATAGTCAAATCAATCTACCCTGACGTTTGCCAGAGCGATGATCAAACTACTTACAGCAGAGCCGCACCACGCACAAAGCCAAAGGCTTTCAGCGGCGTGATATCAAATGCAGTGCTCACTTCTTAGACCAACCTAATTATTGAACTCTAATGTCCTCTTGTCAACGGTAGAAATTTTTAACCTTTTGGTAATCACCCGTGATACCACCAAACAAGCATGATACAAGAAGCGGAGAGAACTTAAACAGTCTATTGACGCCATTTTTGCTCATCAGCCGATGGCATCCAAGCATAACTTTCTTTGAGCAAAAACGGGCCGCTTTTAACCGACCAAAAGAGACAGTTCAAACTGCAAAAAAAGTCTCTCCGAAAAACACTAGAGAGACAATGAGAAACCTACAATTTTCACTCAATCGGTCGGAAGATTATAAAACTCATGTCGTCAGCACCAGCTTCAGGCTGAGGCTTGTTGAGAATACCGCGCCTAATTTTTTCCAAACTCGGCCCCGTTTTCTTCAGAAACTCGACAAAGCCAGCGTTACCGCCATAACCAAAGCGATCAAAAACACCGTCGCTGGCCACGATGGTGACGTCGCCCTTATTCAGCTGAATCACTTCATTACCCTTAGGGAAGGTTCCATACATATCAACTCCAAGACCTTGCCCTCCAACTTCGGCGTCCAGTTGTTTGACGACACCATTGGCTCGAACAACAAAAGCAGCCTCCTGACTGGCTGTTGCTGTTTGAAGTTTATGGGTGACTGGATCATATTTCATCAAAGCAGCGGTAATGGCGAGCTCATCTTTAGTGTTGAGCTTCTCATCTATCATAGTCAAAATTTCGCTGGCACTCTTGTTGCCCGTCTTAGGCAAAACGTCATCAACAGTAGCATGTACGGCAACAGCCTTTTTCGCGGCATTGACTCCATGACCCTGCACGTCCATAGCGGTTATTAGTAGCTGTCCGTCAGGAGCATTGGCAACATTAATCAAGTCACCGCTAGGTTCGCCCGCCTTGGCTGGCTGAGTATGAGTCACTAAAGTGCCTTTACCCTTAACACGGGCTTGAAACAATTCTGGATTTTCCCAACGATACTCAAGGTCACGCAAGGCTCTGCCGCCATCATGGTCAGCCCGGCCTACGGCATCGTTAACCAATCTCCCTGGCGGGGCGAAACGAGCCGTAGCCAGAGAACCTAATTTCATGCCAACAGCGCCCACCCCAGTATCAACCACAAAGGAACCCAGGCTGTTTTTTGTTATCTCTATATTGCGCTCTTTATTGGCGTCAGAATGCCAGGTGTCTTTCAAGGCACCGCCAAACTGACTCCAGCGCTTGCCAGTCAGCTCATCGTAGGCAAACTTTACTGCCATTGCCGAACCCACACCAGCAGCTACCACCTTTCCGGAAGCGCCCAAGCGACTAACGGCACCAAGGGCAACGCCTGTTGCCAATGAAGTCGCAAGCTCAGGCAATTTGTCTAATGGATGCTTCGCAGTCTCAACCAGGGCGCGACTGACACCCAAGCTAATCATCTCAGCCTCTCGATATAACTTTTGAGAGGTTTCAGGCAGAGCACGCTCAATACTATCTGAAGACTCCTGGCCTTTTGTCGAATCATTAGAGTGGCTATTGAACTGCGGCATGGTTGCACTCGCGGAATCTATACAAACTATCTTAAATGATTCCTGAAAAGAATAAAACAGCCAAGTTACCTCAGCTGCTTACTCTGCCACCCCCGTGGAACTTTGAATTTTGTTGAATTGATTTGATTTGAATTAACTCGATTTGGTTTGAATTCAGAAGCAACTCACCCTATGACAATACAATCGCTGCGCCATTTTTGCAAGCATTATTTTCGCCACAGAACGGCCACAGTTCAGCCACACCACCACCACAGCAAGGCGGAGAGTCACTCTTAGAAACACGCAGAGTATAACCACTGGCACCATATGAGACACTACAGAGTGAAACAAGACCATTCACACCAGGGCAAGATTGCAGCTTACTTCCTTCCAGAAACGAGCCTAAGATGTGGCAAGCGCCCCAGCGCCGCCAAGCCTTCTTGGTTCAGCTTGATTCCACAGACCTCTAAGCACTCAAGGTTCTTGCAGGTAGCAATCAGCTTGCAATCAGAGCTAGACAAAGTGCTTCCATGTGAATTATTGATAGCTAGATGCTTCAACTCACTTGATCCGGCCAAAGCCTTCAGCATTGCTGTTAGCTGAGTACCATCAGAATAGTCGAGCGCCCTCAGGCGCTTAAGGCATTTGAGCCGAGCTAAACCTTGGCCTGAGATGCGGGTATGACCAACCGTCAGTTCAGTCAAACCGGCAAGCTTATCAATAGCATCAATTTCTCTATCAGTGGCATTGCCACAATAACTCAAATCTAGTTTACGCAAACCCGATAGGTGCGTCATACAAAAGAGTGCTTTGGCAATATCACTATCATAACTTTCGGGCAAAGAAAATTCGCTATCTGATTCTCTCTTGGCTGGCTTAGGCATAGCTTGCTGAAACAACCAAACAGCGTATAGATCATCAGGTTTGAAGCGCTTGAAATATTCTAAACGGTCCATTAGCTGAGGCGAAGCATCAAGGTGAAGTTCAGCGTCCAGAGGAAATTCCAAGGTCCCTTGAGCAGCAAAATGCTTGCTTCCAGCACCACCACTATGCATGCGCCCAAGAAAATCATCAGCCGGAAAGTCAAACCTTTTGACTTCCTTTCCATCACTATCTTTAACCAAGCGACTAAATGCCTGAGTTTCAAGGTCACTATTTAGTGCAGACTTGAGATCGGATTCGCTGACCTTAGTGGGCTTAACAGCAGCCACAACCGACTTTGACAGGGCCGAATTTGGAGGGCGCACTGCCAAATAGTTTCTAGCAATAGAGTTTGGCCGGACTTGTATCAACATCACTATCAAAGAAATGAAAAGTACTAGCGAAAGCACTATCGTTGCCGCTAGACCGCGAAGTAGTTTATTAGGTTTCTTTAGCCTCTTTCTCGGCTCAATTTCTAACCTTTGAGTGCTGAACAAAGCGGCCTGTTCTAGCTCTCGGCCAGCTTGTATGGCACGCAAATCATGGGCAACTTTATCAAGGCTTTGATAGCGATCCATGGGAACTTTAGCTAGCAAACTCGCCACAACCTGTTCAATTGAGTCAGGAAAGTTCTTGCCTGAAGCGTTACTTAAAGTTGGCGGCTCCTGCGACTGGTGCAAAATCATTGTTCTAACTGGGTTGGCTCCTTTAAACGGTGGATGACCAACCAGTGCTTCAAATAATGTGCAGCCCAGCGAATAAATATCAGAACGGGCATCGATGCGCCCACCGATACACTGTTCAGGACTCATATAGTATGGGCTGCCGAACACCTCTCCCATCGACGTCAGATGCTGAATATTGGGATCGCTAACGCCAGACAATTTGGCAATACCAAAATCTACAATTTTGACAGTTGCGCCAGCACTATCTGGCTGCTTCAGCAGAACAATATTGCCAGGCTTGATGTCGCGATGAATAATCCCTTTTTTATGGGCATAGGCCAAACCAGAGCAAACTTCAATGAATATAGGCAGTGCCTGAGCCAAAGACAGCGTCTGCTCGCGCTTCAATCTGTCGGCCAAGGCCTCTCCATCTAATAGGTCCATAACATAGTAGGGCAATCGATCTTCGTGTAGACCTAAATTATGAATACCAACAATATTAGGGTGGTTCATCCGGGCAATCGCCTGTGCTTCAACCTGCAACCGGCGCCAGGCAATCTCAGTTACATGCTGAGAACTCAGTGTTTTCATAGCAAAGAGCTTCTGCAAAATACGGTGGCGCACACGGTAAACATATCCCATTCCGCCCACACCTAGTAGCGAAATAATTTCATAGTTTTCGCCTACCAAATCTAGCGGCTTTAGCTTACCGTCAAACAGTTGGGGTGGGCCAGCAGTTAGCTCACTATCAGTTCTCTCAAAAGCAGAGCCACTTGTAAGCCTGGTGCTCTCCTGCCCATCTGCCACTTGCCCGTTTTCGAAGTAAGAACTCTCCAGAGATTGAGAACTCTGAGATGGATCGTTTGGATTCACTAAATTGCTGCCAAAGAAAAAGGATTCCGAATGCTGTGCCAGCTGAACTAAAAGCCTTTAGCAGCAATCTTTTCACCTCGCAGTTTAGAGCACAAATCACAAGTGCTACGAAAAGAAAATGCACAGTGATACGGTCAGTAACAATAGCCACAAGTGTCTCACAGCAAGCACCTGTAAGCGTATTGAAACCGAGGTATTTTGATGCTGCCGTTTGTCAAATTCGTCTAGCAAACACTTTTTTGCAAAGATGCAGTCACTAGCGCTGCTGTCCATAGACACACTTATAAGTATTAAAACTGTCTTGCACCAAGCGATAAAACTCTAAGCACTCCGGCCAATTAGGCTCTTCAGTAGCCAAACTAATGTTTAGCTTCTCACACAGAGCAGCTAAATCATGAGCATAGAGAGAAGCAGACATACCCTTAAGCTCGTGAGCTATGGCCTTAAGAGCGGCACGATTGCGCGAATCGGCCATCTCTCCAGCGCGCACAATCAATGCTTGACCGGAAGCAATAAACTTTTCAAAAAGCTCGGCCGTTGCCTCTTCTCCGAGAAGCTCACTCAAAGCTTTTTGACCTCTGTCATACTGCTCTTTAGCCCGAGAATGGCTCTCAGCCTGAGAATCCACAGACCGACAAGTCGAATGAAGTATAGTAGTCGAAGGCGAATCAGAAGCTGCCACAAAACTTGCTTGTTGTAATTGTTCATCTGGGTAGGAATCAGCAGAAAAGGATTGCGGCAACCAATGAGCAAGCATGGTTCTTAAAACATCTACTGTTACAGGCTTACTAATAAAAGCATCCATACCACAAGCCAAACACTGTTCTTGATCTTGAGACATAGCCTGAGCAGTCATAGCGACAATGGGCACATGTTTACCTTGGCCGCGACTGGCCTCTCCTTTGCGAATTTCAATGGTAGTCTCAAAACCGTCCATTACCGGCATCTGGCAGTCCATCAAAATCAAGCCATATTCGCCCTGGTCGAGAGCTCTCAAGGCTGCTACGCCATTGGTCACAGCCTGCCCCTCATAGCCAAGGGCATTGAGCTGCAAAAGGGCCAGCCTCTGATTGACAAGATTATCCTCAACCACTAGAACTGTTCTAGCTTCAGCCTTATAAACATTGGTAGCCAAAGCGCCTGCACCCCAAATAGTGCTACTGCTTTTCTGCCGGGCAACGGCAGGGGCATGAGAGCGCTGCAAGATAGCCCGAAACCAAAAGGTAGAGCCTTTGCCTTCTTCGCTTTCGACCCCTATGGCACCACCCATTAATTCAGCCAAGCGCTTACAGATGGAGAGGCCGAGACCAGTGCCTCCGTATTTGCGGGTAAAAGAGCCGTCAGCCTGAGTAAAGGGTTGAAAGAGCTGTTTGAGAGTGGCTTGATTCATACCAATGCCAGTATCGGCCACACTAAAATGCAATGCAATTGAACTATCTAACAGGCTATTATTCCGCCCTTTACTGTGTTTTTCATTCTGATTTACAGCAGAAACCTGTAAAACAATTCGTCCTTTCTCGGTGAACTTAATAGCGTTGCTCAGCAAGTTCAGCAAAATTTGCCGCAAGCGATCAGGGTCTCCGATCAACATGGCAGGAATTGCCGGATCAATTGTTGTCTGTAAAGCTATTTGCTTTTGCGCTGCCTTTTCAGACAATAGATTGATGCAATCATCAAAAACAGTGCGCAGATCAAAATCGATCATATTGAGATCAAGCTTTCCCGCCTCGATTTTAGAATAGTCGAGAATGTCGTCAATCAGTCCGAGCAAAATCTCGCCGGAGCTACGCACCACTTTGACCATATCTCTCTGCTCGGCATCAAGACTCGTACAATTGAGCAAATCGCTCATACCAATTACCGCATTCATCGGAGTGCGAATCTCATGGCTAACATTAGCCACAAACTCGCTTTTAGCTCGACTTGCAGCCTCAGCCGCTTCTTTAGCTCGGGCCAACTCAATATTAGTCTGCTCTAGCGTGCTATTGGTTATGGCCAGTTCAGCAGTGCGATCTTGCACCCGCTGCTCTAACTCTAAATTGAGTTTCTGAATACCGGCAAAAAGCAAACCGTTTTCTAGGGAAGTTACAATCTGAGTAGAAAGCAGTTGCATTAAGTCGATGCGATCACTTGTAAACAAGTGTGGTGCCAAGTTATTCTCCAAATAGAGAATGCCAACCAGCTTACCCTGTTTAACAATAGGCAAGCATAAGACTGAGCGACTACCGTTCTCGATCAAATAGGGGTCGCTGCCGAATACACCCTCTCTTGATGCGTCTTGTAGAACAACTGTTTGCTGCGTACGGCGCACATAATTGACCACCGAAAGCGGCAGAGCATGATAATCACTGAGCGCCACCTCATCAATTACAACACTAACAATGCGCTCCTTCTCAGGCCTCGTGCGATGAGCTGTGGCACTGACAAAGCCATGAGCGCGCACAACCAACTTGTCTTGCTCAGCAAGCAAAAGTACTCCACTTTGAGCACCAGCAGCTTCAACCACTACTCGCATCAAAGTCTTGAGTAGATTATCCAAGACAACTTCTTTAGAGATTGCCTGAGCAGCTTTTAGCACTGTAATCAAATCGAGAGAAGGGCTAGAACTAGGCAATTTATCAAACCGAACAAGCTGCGGATAAAGACTTCTCAGCTGCGCTAGCTTACCTTCAGCCCCCCAGCAAGCATAAGCTGAATAGGCTTTAGCTAAGTGAGCATCGGCACTAACGCCAAGACCACGACTGTGATAATAGCGAGCAGCCAACTCATTTGCTATGGCTTCATTCTGCACATAGCCATTGTCATGGGCCCCGTTGATTGCCAATTCATAGAGCCTTTGCGCCGCCATTTCATCGCCCTGCAAACGAGCAAGCTCAGCTGCCACCAAACTATGCTTGTGGCTGAAATTAGCAGGACAAGCTTGAGCCCATTGCCCTAGCTTTTGCTCGTGTTCAACAATGATCTTGAGGTAATCAGCTTTCTCACTAGCCGAAACGTCATCGTAGCGCGCAGCCAATACAAGAGGATAATAGTACCAATACTCAGGCTCTTGAATATGGCCTAGAGATGACCACAATAGAGATTTTGCATTCTCTGCTGCAGCAATTGCCACAGCATAGTCACCAGACAAAAAACGAGCCTGCAATTTCATGATGTAATACCAGCAAGTCACGACCGGCTGAGTATAAGTTGCCATGAAAGACTCGTATGCATCCTCCTTAAATGGCTGTTCTAAATCACCAACGCTGTCATCAAAGCTAGAAAAACTTTCAGTCAACCCCTGCATATTCAGAATCAACCTTTGAATTCCAAGAATTACTTCAGCTGGAGCTTCAAATTTAACGCTGCGGCAATAGGCCATGTATTTCTTAGACTGCTTGTAGACTTGATCAAGCGGTAAGCCCAAAATTAGCTGATCAACAACAATGTGATTACAACAATAACCAGCAAAAGTTATGTCACCGTTTTTAGATGATGTCTCAAAGCAAGAATAGAGATAGTCTAAATCGGTCCTAAGGTGGTTGACCCAATAATTAATGGTATCACCAACAATGAACTGAATACGTGCTTTGTAAGCATCAAGGTTGCGTTTCTCGACAAGATTGCTAGCTAGCTGACCAAAGCGATAAGCTTGATCATATTTGCCAAAAACAGGCCCTAGACCCATACCCAAAAAGCCATAACCCATGGCAGAGGCATCACAATTTCCGTACTGCAAACTCAGCGTCACCATATGACAGGCACAGAGAAGAAATAAATTTTGATCGGAGCAGAGTGCAGCAGCAAACAGTGCCTGCAAAATATCTAGGGCAGCGCGAATTTCTTCATCAGTCATCAATGGCAAGTCGAGCAAATCTTCAATCTCGCGACCAGCCATGAGCTGCCATAAGTTCTCATACTGCTCTAGAACTTGAGCACGAGAAGGATGAGCCACCATCTCAATACCAAACAAATTGAGACCGTCAATGCCACAAGCAACAGCGCGCACCAAATTGGTTTTGCCTGTATAAAGTTCAACACCCATGCGGAAAATTTTTGCTTTCTCTAACTTGGTTTTGCTATGGGTGAGCAAATCAGTAAACTGTTGCACTGATTGATCAAAGTTACTGCACATCCAATTACACTCAGCTCGTTCAAAGTGTAAATCGAAAGAAAGCTGGTAATCACTTTGCCATGAATCTTGATCGAGCAGAGCTATGCCTTCTTCGAGAAACTGAATAGCCGAATTATAGGCCGTATTTGCCTTAGCTTTCTTACCGGCGAGCAGATTCAATGCAGACAGGTGCAGCTTTTCGTCGTGCTCAACAATCAAGGCTTTGCCAATATTAAGGTGATCGACTATATCAAAGACCTTTGCCTCGACAACCGACTGCGGCCAGTTGAGCAAAAGCAGTCGGCCGATACGCAAGTGCTCAGCGCTGCGGTGTGCTTCAGCAATGAGCGAATAGGCAGCCTGCTGCACACGGTCATGGAGAAATTTATAGCTTCCAGCCTGACACAATATTAACCCCTGCTCGATGGAGGGCTTAAGTGCCGCGAGTAAATCTTGCTCAGAACACTGACACAGAACAGCCAAGGTCTCTAGCTCACCATTGTTACCTAGGCAAGCAGCGACTTTGAGTATGTCTCTTGTTTTAGGTGGCAAGCGCAGTAATTTTGCCAAGAGCAAATCGACAATATTATCAGCATACTCTTGGGCTTCAACCCGGTCCAAATCCCACTTCCAAACATGATTAGACTGACTAAATTGAAGCAGTTGCTCAAGATACAGCATCTTTAAAAACTGAATAATAAAAAAGGGATTGCCTTGAGTCTTTTCATAGACCAAATTTGACAGAGAAGCCGCCTGGTCTTGGGTACACTGCAAAGAATCAGCAACAAAAGCTTTAGTGATTTCGCTAGACAGAGACTGCAATACTATTTTTTCTACAGTGATATCAGCAGCCTGCAACTCATTGACGACTTCAGTCAATAAGTGCTCTGAACCGACTTCATTTTCTCGAAAAGCACCAATAATCAGCAAATAAGTGTTCTCACCTTCGGCAATGAGATTCTTAATTAAGCGCAAACTGGCAGCATCTGCCCACTGCAAGTCATCAAGGAAAAGCACCAAAGGATGCTCAGGCCTCGCAAAAACACCAACGAATTTGCGAAAAGTCAGGTCAAACCGCTGCTGTTCATCAGCCGCTGGCAAAATTGCCACCGGGGGCTGCGGCCCAATCAATAACTCCAGTTCAGGAATAACATTAACAATGACAGCGCCATTGGCACCAAGTGCACTCTCAAGTTCCTGCTTCCAGAATTGCACAACCTCTTCAGGCTTGGTCAGAAGGAAGAGAATAAATTCTTTAAAAGCCTGGGTGGTTGTCGAGAATGGGACATTGGCGCGATACTGATCAAACTTGCCGGTAAGAAAGAAACCCTGCTCTTGAACCAGCGGCTTATAAAGCTCGCGCACTAATGTTGACTTACCAATACCAGAGTAGCCTGAAACAAGCAAAAGTTCAGCTGAACCTTGAGCAGTGACGCGATTGAAAGCCGCTACCAGAAGCTCAACTTCAAGCTCTCGGCCGTAAAGCCGGGTGGGAATGTTAAGACCGTGCGGGCTATCGTCTAGACCCAATTCAAAGCTACCAATTGGCGCACTTAACTCATAACCCTGACGCAAGCGGAAAAGATCTTGAGCTAGGCCATAAGCACTCTGATAGCGATCTTCTGGCTTCTTAGTCAAGAGCTTCAATACTATCGCTGAAAGCAGCTCTGGCACTGCCTTATTGAGTTGATGTGGGGGCAGCGGCGAACAGGATAAATGGGCATGCACGAGCTCTAGTGGATCATCAAAAACGAATGGCGGCTGACCAGTGAGCATCTCGTAAAAGATGGCACCAAGAGAATAGAGATCGCTCAAATGCTCAACTGGTTGCTGCATGCGACCAGTCTGCTCCGGTGAGTGATAAGCCATGCCCTCTAAGGAAGGCGCGGCAACGGGCTCAGCTTGTTTTAGATTTAGTTTTAGATTTGGACTTGGGCCTGAAGCAATAGCCGCACCAAAATCAACGATCGTAACAGCCGTTGGTTGACTAGGGTGATTGAGAACAATATTGGCAGGACAAAGGTTTAGGTGAATCAAACCAGCCTTGTGAATAGATTCAACACTCTCAGCCAACGCAATTGCCAATTCAAAGAAGAGTGAAAGGTCAAGCGCTCCCTTTTCAAGAAACTGTTCTAGATTGACCGGCCCAGCATCCTCTGTAATCAAAGCGAGCTTATTACCAACTCGGTCAAGGGCGAGCAGATCAATTGAACCGCTCAAAGTAAATGATTTCAGCAGTTCAAATTCGCGCTCTAAAGCAGCAATATCGGAAGCAACAGGGTTTGAAGCGAGAAGAGCCTTGACCACTACTTTTTCATTGTCAAGCTTGCGCCGACCGCGAAAGACCTCATGACGAGCCCCGCGATAAATTACTTGTAGATCTAGATAACCATTTAGCTGAGGAGCATCATTGGATAGAGGCAAGTTCATGAGCAAAGCCTGCAAGCAGTAGATCGTGGCGGCACGACAAAATAATAAAGGGTCACCTTGGTTATCGCTAACTGCGAGCAGATTATAGCGCGGAAATCGGCACCTTTGTCTGTCGCCTTACACCTAAATTATATCCAGCAATACACTTGGCACAAAGAAATTTATGGGGCATAACACTATACAATATAATATTACAAAGACCGAGAAATAGTACAGGGAAAGGGGCGTCCCACTTCTGGAATTGGAGTCGCTAGAATGCCACCGTCCCTGGTAGCGAATACTTGATTGACAACTGTTTTTAGTTGATGTTGTCTGGAGATGTATCAGTAGTGCTGCCTGGAAGTGCTAAATTCAAGTCTTTTCGAGGCCAGATAGCCAGTCCAATACCCAAGCCACCTCCGCCCATAACAGCGAAAGCCCAAGCCGCGCCCCAGCCTCCGACGAAAGCCAAGAATAAAGTGACCGCGACAGCAACAACAACAGAGCGAAGTTCAGCCACGGTGACAGTAATTCCTGCAGCCAACAGTAACGCCAAGCCACCAGTCAAAATGCTATTGACCAGAGAGGACGCGTCGTCGCCTGTTGCCGTCGCAAGCACGATTCCAATGAACCAGAGGATGACACCTACTGCAACGAACGAATAGGCAATTGTTTCTTTTATGTTTTTCATCAGTTTTCTCTGTACGAGCTACCACCTGCCGAGCTTTTCCAAAACCCGACAATATGGTCAGTTAAATTGGTTAGTCACCATATCCAGTGATGACTGATTGTCTGTGCTTTAAATCATGAGTTAGCGTAGAATCAGCGAAAAAATCACACCAAAGACACAGGTAATGAAAGCCATTTTGATGCCAAGTCGCACATGAGTCACCTTACTACCACTGAGAAAGAGTGAGAAAAGGATGAAGCCAATGAAGCCACTGCCGAACATCTGCGTCACCGCTGGTCCACTGTCTGTGAGCCTGCCTAGTATAGAAATACCGAGGGCAAGAACAACTGGCAGACCAAGAATGAATACCAGAGATTGGGCAGCCCAGGTCTCGAAGGCAGTGCGGCGAGAAGTAAATGTGCCAGCCCAGTCGGTAGGAAGAATATTGCCCAGACCAAAAACACCTGCAAAAAGCAGTAATAGTAAAAGAACGTCCATAGTTTGAATCCGATAAGTTGATTTGAAAGACTAATAAGTAAAGTCGACAAAAGGCTTTACTGAGCTGCAATTGACCAGGGCAGTTAGTTTCTTGATTGTTTGTTGCGTCGCATGACGAAACCGGTCAGTTAGACTGTCTCCATCGACCAAGTCAACCGCAATGGACTCGATGTGATGAAAGCAAAAGTAAAACGACGACCTAACAGACCAGCAGCCAAAAGTTTGTCACGCAGCACCATCAAATCAGCGTCATGATCAACCAAACCAGCAAGGTCCACTGCTACCCATTGATTTAATGGCAAATCGCCGTAATGGGTTTCAATCCAATAGCGCTCAGGCATCTTCTCAGGGTCCGCTTTGTCATCATCTTCACGTTCCAGAGCAAGTTGGGCAAAATAATTAGGGGTCAAACCCTGAGTCTCGGCCTGCTCAAAATAGGGGGTCAAGCAAAAGCGATAGTAATCGCCACGCTTATAAGGCTCAATCATTGCCCTTTGCTCGGGTGAAAGTTGTTCAGCCTCTCTCTTGCCGAGCAGAGCCAGTAACAAGACATCACTAGCAACTAGACCCAATTGATACTTAGCGTTCAGGGCAGCAATTATGGCATCTTGCACGGGCTTGTAGCGCGGGTAGAGATAATCTGGTCCAATTGACTCAGCCAAAGCCAAGGCTTGCAAAAGGCGCTCGCAATCCTTGAACCACTTGCTGCCGTATAGAGTTGGTAACTCTTCGCGGGTAAATATGAAACCACCTAAACGCAAGCGAAACACGCCATAGGGCTTACTAAACGAAATCACTACCGCCACAATATTTGGATGCGACATATCAAAAACATATTCACGGGTCAAACCAACGTAAGCCAGGTCAAAAATAACCCGGTGCCCTGCATCAAGCAGACTTCGCAAGAATTGCTCAGACAGCAGGTTGCCATTACTAGCTGATGGGTTACTAATGAACCAGTGTCCCGGCTCTATCAGTTCATGCACCGCGTCTAAATCATGCTCCACCACTCTCATGCCTAGATTCTTGGCTTGAGCACCATAGCCTTCATACTCGCCTCTAAGCACATGAATAGTAGTGACTCCCTGGGTGCGCAATCTAACCAATAGATGAAAAATACCTTCCGAACTACCTTGGCCAGGATACTTAAAGGCAAATTGCTTCAAGCCCAGCACTCGATGAGCATAAGCATCAACGACACGTTCAATGATGGGCTGGTGAATCATGTCTAAATCGAGCTTGCCTTCGACTGTGGCGGTAACCTCAAGAGCAGGCGTAACCAAATCAGAAAGAATCTGGCCCGCCTTAGAAGCCTTTGTAGTGACGCGAAACAAGTCGGGGTGGATGAAGGGCGCAACGCGCTTTAAAACGTCTCTTGTATCGCTAAACAGATAGCTATAAACTGCCTTCATTGGTTCGAAGGCAGTCACCTCAAATTTTCTCATTGTCGCTCCTGGCTATTATTTTGATTGGTTATTCTGAGCCTGGACAAAGGCATCTAAAGAGACCCCTTCTTTTTGCCAGTCATCGCTCACTCTGCCATCAGGAAAGAAGATAAGTTGCCTGCCAATATCTTCATCAGCCTTAGTTAGTGAATTGGTCAAGCAAACATTTTGACCATCCACGTCATATACGCAACCGCCCCACGGCAATTGCTCTACCACAGTGCCAGCGCTCTGGAGGTATGCTTGTATTTCAGCCTTAGAGCTATCGGGCAAATAATTGTCGGCAACAAAGCTAGTAATTTCATCGTCACGGCTAGAATCTGGCTTGTTAACAGGACGAATCGTCAGTTGCTCAACGCGGTTACGACGAGCAAAATCCATCATTTTTTGCAACTCTACTGAGCTGTCAATTTCTCCGCGCAACATCACCACGGCCAGGCGCACGGCATAGCCGAAACTGTGCAAATGGGCTATCAATTCGGGCAAGTCAATGTATGCTTGCCGATGGGGCAAATAGGTCTGTCTATTGCGCTCAGCATCATAATGAACAACCGAAATAGCAATCAATTTCAAGCCATACTCACGCCACTGACGCAAGTGCTGGCTCGTCACTATTTTACGATCGGCAATAGGAATGCCGTTCGTTTGCAATTCCACAGACTTAAAATCAAAGGCGCGCTGAATCTTCAGATACTGCAGAACCTGCTCTGGCCAGAGAGTAGGCTCACCTTTTGAAGTGAGCAATAGGCCATCGCAGTGGTGGGTCTTAGCAAAGGCACAGACTTTAGCAAAAGCACTTAAATCAGGGGCCTGAGCCTTGCCAGTGACACCATTCTCAGGAGTCATTCCAGCAATACAAAAAGGGCAGCGAGCATTACAGGCCAAGCCACCAACTATAGGGGTCAAAAGTTTGAAGTGTCTTCTCATATGAGAACCTCTGAATTTTAAAATTATTTTTGCAACGATAGTGCTGGCGCACGAATCGCTAGACTCAAAACTTGTTTGCTTTCGCTGACCACAATGGTGTCGCCACTAGTCAACTTCTTAAGCAAAATCAAGTCAGCAATGGGGTCTTCTAAAAGCCTTGTAATCGCTCTACGCATCGGCCTTGCACCGTATTGCAAGTCATAGCCTTCGACCAAGAGAAAGAGCTTGGCGTCGTCATCAAGCTCAAGGCTGATGCCCTTGGGCAAACGAGTGAGCAGCTGGGCCAAGAGCAAATCTCTGACACTGGCAACTTGATCAAGCGAAAGCGACTTGAAGCAGATCACCTCATCTAAGCGATTAATCAATTCTGGCGAGAACAGGGCTTTAATCTCACTGTTCAATTCTTCAACAGGAATCTCAGTCTTTTGCTTGAGTGCATCTTGAATCAACCGGGCGCCCAAATTGGAGGTCATAATCACAATCGTATTCTTGAAGTCGACAGTACGCCCCTGGCCATCAGTAAGACGGCCGTCATCAAGTAACTGCAAGAGCAGATTGAAAACATCAGGGTGAGCTTTCTCTACTTCATCGAGCAAAATTACAGAGTAGGGTTTACGCCGCACCGCCTCGGTCAATTTCCCCCCTTCACCGTAGCCAACATAACCTGGCGGTGAGCCAATTAAGCGAGAAACAGAATGACGCTCCATATATTCAGACATGTCTAGTCTGATCAAGTCATTTTCATTAGTTGAGATAAACTGCTGCAAGGCCTTGGCCAGCTGAGTCTTACCGACGCCGGTTGGCCCGACAAAAAGAAAAGCACCATTGGGACGACCAGGATCTTTCAAGCCGGCTCGACCACGACGAACAGCGCGAGCAAGGGCGCTAACAGCCTGATCTTGACCGACTACGACTTTGTGCAATTCAACTTCCAGATCTATCAAGCGAGCTAAGTCATCGCCGCCTAGAGCCGACATTGGTATGCCCGTTGTCACACTTATGACTTCTTCTATCCGCTTGGCTGTAACAAACCGAGCAACCGGCTCATCGACAGCCAACTCAGCCAGAATCACCACCCGACTGCAAGTTTCGTCAAGTAGATCAATAGCTTTATCGGGTTGAAAACCTTCACTGACATAGCGATCAGACAACCTAGCCGCTTCAACAAGGGCCTCATCATCAATTTCAACACTGTGAAAGAGTTCATAAGAAGCCTTTAGGCCTCGAAGAATCTCAATAGTTTGATCAATAGAAGGTGGGTCTACTGGCACTTTGCGAAAGCGACGGGCGAGAGCAGCATCTTTATTTTCAATACTTTGTCGATATTCACTAATTGTTGTGGCGCCAATAATGCTAATCTCTCCTCGAACCAAGCTTGGCTTCAGAGCATTGGCGGCATCCATTGAACCACTGGTAGCGCCAGCACCAACTAGCGTGTGCAATTCATCAAGGAAGAGTATGATGTTACCGGCTTTCTTGACCTCGGCGATGACATTTTGTAGCCGCTCTTCAAAAGCGCCACGGCTGCATGTGCCCGCCAGCATAGCCGTTAAATTTAGCTGTAGCAGACGCTTACCACGCAAGCGCGATGGTACTTGACCCTTCTCAATCAGTTGAGCAATACCCTCAACGATGGCTGTTTTGCCCACACCGGCTTCGCCGATTAACACCGGATTGTTCTTATTTTTACGACACAAAATCTGTATGGCCCTAGCCACCTCAGCACTTCTTCCAATCATAGGAGAAAGCTTGTTAGCTTTTGCTAGAGCAGTGAGATCGACAGTGAACTGCTGCAAAGCAGAGCCGCAGCCTTTGCTATCACAAGAAGCAGCAGGCTTACTACCGTTACTATTAGAATCAAGCGGCTCAAGGCCCCTGCTGACAGCTGAAGAGTCGGCACTATCAACTGGCTTGTTCTTAACCTGTTTTGCTAGCTCCAGGCCTAAAGCAGTCTCAATAGCTGTCAGCTGCTTAGTGCTAACAGAATTAGCAAGAAGCGCTTCTCGCAAGTTTTCACTTTGGCGCAACAGTGTAAGCGCTAAAAACTCAGTCGAAACCGAGTCTAGTTCCTGTTCATTAGAGTAATCGGCTGCGGCATGTAGCGCTTCGACCAAATCTCTAGTCATCAAGGCCGTTAACCCTGGCAACTTGAATTCATACAGTTGCCCGTTGACCGCTCTTTTGTTGTGAGCCAGGCGCAAACGCTGCTCATCAAGCTGGTGTTCAAAGAAAATTCTGGCGCTAGCAGTGTTGCCCTCAAGCAAAATTCCAATGAGAAGAAACAGCGGGTTGATGTCTGTTCTTCCCAATTTTCGAACTTCGTCATCAGCTAACTTCAACGCACGTTGAAGCGGATGGTTGATTTCCATCATTTGGGAAAATCCTTCACGGGCAGTGCCCATGGGTCTATAGTTAAACTATTTAATCAAACTGCCGAATAAGCATGGTCGGAGGACGCAGGCAGAAGAGAATCTCATGGTCAAGAGTGTCGCTGACGCCTCCGTCAACTGTTTTGCCAGTTTCAATATTGAGCCAGCGTATTAGCTGCCAAACGGCTAGGCCAGAGAGGAACTCAGCTGTAGGCCCCACCGAAATAGTGCTACCGCAAGCCGAAACCTCAGCCACATCATCGTCATAGAGAGTCTCTTCCCAGCCCTTAACCTGAGCCACTCGAGTAGGATTAACGACATAAGCTCGGCCTTGGTCAACACCCATTCTTGTTTCAATCATGAGTTTGGTTGCGACTTTGAAGCGAATTGCTTTCTGCCAAATTTCTTTGCGTGATGACATGGTATCTGTCAGTAGAAAAACGACATCGCCCAATTTCTGGCTGCCATCCACTCTTTCGTTATGGATGGTAATGTCTAGTCCTGTGTGCGCCTTAACAATATCGCGCAAGGCTTCGACCTTAGGTCGACCAATATCGGCTTGACTAAACACCTGATTGGCAATGTTGTGAGCTTCGACGTGATCGAAGTCATAGACATGAATGTTCTCCAAACCAAGTTTAGCTAAGGCCAGAACTATGCGCGAACCGCTGGCACCGGCTCCAATTACGTCAATACGACGTTTGCCAAAAGCATCAGGTGAGAATACATCCACGTGACGAGTGGTATCAATGTTGTTCATAGGTTATTTGTTCCAAACTGTAATGAGGGCTGCGCCCTATTTTTAGCCAAAGATGCTACGTAAAGCATCACGGATTATTTCGCTCCAAGTGCGAGGTGCTTCTACTCCGAATTTCCAACTCTCCGGGTCGGCAAACTCTCGATTGCGCTGGGCTTTATATTGGCGGAACTGTTCTTGGCTATCATCATCTCCCTCGTTAGCATCGCGGCCGAAGCGACCTCCCTTATTAACCGCTCTAGAATCTACGCCAGTTATTGTCGCTGGCTTCTTCGGGTCAGCGCCAGGCAAGCCAGACCGAACTGGGTCTTGCGTGCCTGTTTTGCCAGCCGAGAAAAGATCACCCCAGAAGCCACCATAGCTATAGACTCGGTCTACTACTTTGGCAGCAAACTCGGCTTGAATTTGCGCTCTTAGTTCATCACTAGGCACAAGACGCTGTGACAAACCTCCGCGCTCATACTTTCTTGCTCTCTCGGATGCTATATCTTCTGGCATAGCGACTTCAGCCTGCTGCTCTATAGCGACAGTTTTCGGGCGGTCGTAGCTATAGTCACGATAGGGGCTAGAAAAGAACGAAGTAACCTTGGGCGTGAGATTCTCACCCGTCGCCAAATCAATCACACACCAGTCGACATCACAAACAGCAAAGCCGATGTCAAAGAAATAGACACTAAACTCGGCCCTACCATGTTTGTTGAAAATACCGCGAACGTACCAGTCTAGGCCTTCATCGCGAAAGCGCAACATGGTGCTCTCGTCGGTACCAGATGGGCTCGTACCCATGCGCACATGAGAGTGACCCCAGAAACGTATTTTGTTAAGGAGATCAAAACCCTCTTCACCAAGCAAAAGCAATTCGTCTGCCAGCTTGCTGCACCCTTCTACCGAAAGCTCCGTTTCGACAGCGCTCACTTCTTGCTCAAGAAGAAAAGTCTCTTCAATTAAGAAGCAATTGTCTTCTAGGCGACTGACAGTACCCATCCAACCAACTTCCTTGTCAGCAATTTCGACATACAACAGCATTTGTTGATAAGCCTTAGGTGTAATAATCACCCATGGTCTTTCTTTGGCTACCAACTGGGCTCTTGCTTGAAAAGTATGGGGCTTAAAGGGAGAGTCATTAAAAGTGGAAAACGGTCGAGGAGGCTTAACAGGTTCTACAACTTTCTTGTTTACTTCAGCTATTGGTGGCTCAGGTTGCGAGTTTGGTACTGAGTTTAGACTAGGCTCTTGGGCTGGGTCTGGCGTAAATTTCTGTTCTGTCTGCTTGGTCATAAAGGCTGTGTAGTTAATTGATTGGAATTGGAGTTGGTCTTCGAAGCAATGTTCGAAGCAATATTCGAAGGTACTAGGGGCCAGCTGAGCAAATACTTGCCCATGGCATCATCGCCAGCAGTCTCAAGAAACTGCAGCACGACTTCAATTACGGTGGCATACTCCATTTGAGCAACAAGCTCTAATAGTGATTCCAAAATCTCATTTGGACAAATTCTGCCATCACCATAAACATAGGGGGCATTCATCTTGTCTCGACCAGGGCTAATTTGTCTGGATAAATTGAAACACGCTACAAAATTGCCGCTGGGGTCATCGGGGCTGATCACAATCAAAAACTTACCTAGCTCATGAACGCTGCTGCAAAACGAACCAGTAGCTCTGAGCGACCTTGTGTAGACAAATATTTGACCGGGATGAAAGCGAACAGCTTCTACTTGAGGGATAGATAGAAGCTGGCGGTATTGTTCTTTGAAGCGCAACAAGAGCTGATCTATATCTGGCTTCTTATAGTGTACCTGGGTGAGACTGGCACTGTGAAGGTAGCCAACCACCGACTCACCTAGTTTCTTTTGACAGGCATCAAAACTAGCTTGGGCGGCCTTGGTAATCTCCTTATAGCGTACCTCTGCCAATTTGATGTAGTTTGCCCTTGAGCGACCTAAAGGTGAATCACTACTGTAGGGCAGGCTTTGTTGAGGGGGCTTAACTTCTGCCTTAGGGGGAAAAGTGAAGGTCACTTCAAAAAGATCTTCCCATTCTGTGGCTTTAGTTTCAAAAGTACTGGCCTCAAGAATTCGACCAAGCAGTTTTATGTCTTCATTTAGCAAAATTGCCGCTGGTTCCCAATTAAGCCAGTCGATACCAGCTTGATAGAGCTTATCTAAAGTACTGGGGGAGGGGTTTCTAATAATGTACGCAGCCATTAGTCGTCTCCAATCAAGTTGGCACGGGGCCATTTGTCAATGTGTTTGCCCCAGGTATCATCAGGATTAGCTGCTTCTACGAAAGCTATGGCGGCTTCAACGACTGCAGCATACTGACGCTCTGCCAGCAGTTGCGAAAACACCTCTTTCATATTGCCCAAACAGGCCTTTCCTTCGGCATCAACATGGGGTGCATTCATGCCATTGGGCCGAGAAAAAGTGCATTGGTTATACCAACGCAGGCCATCTGAACTAGAGGCGGGAATGACGATTTTAAAAGGGCCAATCAAGTGATTGACATTGTCTCTAGAATCTTTGCAGTAGAGTGTTTTAGTAGCCACTATTACCTGATTGTCTTTGACCACTACGTCAACGATTTTCGGTATGGCCATGATGGCATCAAACTCTTCGCCTAAGCCCAACCAAGGTGCTACCATCTGTTCGTACATGATTCGCTGCGAAAAAATCGACGCTCGCAGAGCACTAGAAAACACCTCACTATCTCTATTTAGCTGAGAATTAGAAGGTGGAGACTGTTCCTCACGCAATTTGAATTGTCTAGTACATTCCCAAGCAAACATCTCTTCTAAAGCAGTGTCGCGAGCACCAGGATCACTCAGCTGCAAAAGCAGCCTGCGTGCTTCTAGCAAAAATGTCGCCCAAAGCAAAGCCTCGTCTTTTGTTCCACTTTGAATTAGCTCAGAATAAACGTACAGAACCCGACCCACTAGTTCACCCACCGCGTATCCATCGGCTGTGATAATGGGCACACCTAGAGGTGACGGCGAAAAAACCGTTGATTGGTCGGGCGCTCGAGAATTCCAGTAGAAATTGGGAATTTTAACTCGCCTGGTCTCCATTGGTGCACTGAAGAACTTGATGATCAAATCATCATCCAGCCCCGGCCGAAGAGCAGCACTAATAGCTCCGCGACAATTGATGATAGTAAGGTGAGCCTGACAGAAAGAACCAAGCACTTGCTGCGCCAACTTGACCAAAATAGCCTGGCCTCTGCGTTGACGAAGATCATCACTAAAACCAGAAATCTTCACCGGTATCGGCCTAGCGCTCGCCACCTCGTCAAGACCAAGAGCCATCATGGCGGGACTGGAAAAATCAGCACCGCCTTCTTTGCTGATATAGGCCTGAATCTCGCGCTCTAAAAGCACCTCACGAACAAAGAATGACAAACAGTTGGCCAAGAGTGCTAGATAGTAATCTTCACCCTGGCGAGCAAAGCGACGCTTCTGCCTGGTAAACCAGCCGATCTTGTTACAGCTACTTGCTAATACGTCAAAGAGAAAATCGAGGCGGTGGCCACGTAGCTGACATGGACTAAATCCACTAGAAAAGTCAACATATGGCAAAGCCTGTGAATCAGACTCACGAGCTTTTAGCGCTAGTCTTGGAGGAATCGACCAAACACTATTCGGCACAGTGGTGCACCACATTTCCTCATTGTAGTTAGTCGACAAAACTAAGTGAAATTTGCTGCCATCATCAATTTCAGGCAAAGCACATTTGTTGCCATAAACGACAATTTCTTGATTGACTATGGGCGAGAGCAAATTGCCGACAACCTCAACCAGACGCTCTTGTCTTATGGGAAAATGCCCTTTAAAGCTGATGCTGTCTAGAACTCGCCGCCTATCAGGAGGAGCAATTGAAAAAATTACACGATAGACCACTCCTGATTCTAATAGTGTGGCGTGAACTTGAGCTTGCAAAACTTTCAGTGTCGTATGCAATTGCATAAAAGAAACAGCCACACCTGACTGCCCAGCAACGTTAGCGGCTTCGTAGTCAATATCTGCACTAACCAGCATTTGACATTGCTCAGCGGAGAGATTGGCGAAAAAATATTTCTTTCGTCTATTTTGTTTTCGCTGAATCAATAGTGTCGTGAGAGACACTATCAACACAGTCAAACTAAGGGGAATGACCAACCACCAGTAGGCCATCAATATCTGTAGAATTGCCATTCTTTTGACCAGTTTTAGGTTAAAGGTAAAAGAACCATTGAAAACGAAAAGTTCTCAATGGTTCCAGTAAAATTGCCACTCTTAGCTAAGAGCGAGACAAAGCTAGATCAATGTAGGTTAGACCTCCTCGTTACCTTTAACTGGTTTGAGCAGCAAAATTGTCAAACTAGACACGCCAGCAGGAAGCCGAGTATCTATATTGGCAGGAGCACCATTCATGCGAAACTGGTAGCCAGAAGCATTAATAGAAGCGGCTCTGACGACATCACCAACATTGGAGTTAGCGTCAACCAGCACTTTTTGCATGTTACCAAAAACACCGATGTTTACAGATACAGTCTCTGCCGCTGGAGCAGTTTGAGCCACTGGAACTGGAACAGGGGCGATGTCTAAGACGGCGTTAGGCTTAGTCAGTTGAACTGTAGTTGCGACGCCAGGATTTTCAGGGTTTTCGGTAAGTTGATTGTTATTTTCAGTGGTCATTTTGATTCTCTCGAACTATTCTCAGGCTGCAAATGAAAGACCCACTGACATTGCAGCATTGTCAGTGGGTAAATTGGGTTTTGGTGTGTTGTGTATGTATTTAAGACCTGTCTGTCAGGCTTAGAGACTAAAGCGCGCTAGCTTTGCTCTGTTTTCCCAGCGCCAATACATGTAGCTAACAGTGTTGCGCGAGGCCTTTGCTTCAGCCAACTCAACTTCAAAGGCTCGTTTATCTCTGACAAACTGCCGTGTGGCAACAAGGCCATCCACGGTGCTGGTACTTAGTTTGAAATCAGTAAAATTATGCTCCTGGCCAGCAGCAATACGGTACTCAATTCCTTCTAGAAACACTCGCACTAACTGCTTTAAGGCCTCGGTTGCCGGCACAGAACCACTATGTCCACTACCCGCGCTAGCCGACAAAAGCCGGTCATCATGGCAATTTCTGTAACCAGTCGCGGCCCGACCATCGAGAAAGAGTCGCAAAGCGTGTGATTCTTCACCCTTAAACTTTGAGAAGGGTTTACCCACGGGGTCTTTAGTACGAGCATTTAGACTCAATAGGCCTTCGCTCTCACTGTAGTAACTGCTCATATTGTTGACAGTTTGGCCAAACATCTGTATGAACGTAGCCATTACTAACAAGGCGTCTTCAGGTGCCTTCTCGTATGCTTTGAACAGGTTATTGAGCAATTCAAGATCTTGCGCAAGAAAAGCCTCAAAGAAATTAGAAAAAGCCACTACTTCATCGTCAGACAGAACAATCTGTGCAGCGTAATAGCTCACAAGTGCGGAAGTAAATTGCTCGATTTGTGCTTTGGTTACTGGTGTGTTATTCATGATTATGCCTCCTGTGAGCGGTTACCGCCAAAATGCGCTTCCACCAAATCAGCTAAATGTTCAGTGACACGCGATGAATAGTAGATCGCTAAATCTACTGGTGTTTCGGGCTTCGATGTAGCCGCCAGAGTAGGTTCCATGAGAATTTTGACGCCGAGGCAAACGCCACGACAAGGAGCATCGTCAGCCGGCACCACAACAGCAGTACCTGGCAAACGAGTATAGAGTCCGACAAAACCCAAGCGAGCTAGCTCTTGCGTTTCCTCAGCAGTGGCGGCCCATGGAGCACCAATTACCACCTGCTTCCAATCTGGCTCATGACCATTGGGATTACTGGGATCTTCTTGGTTGAAAAAAGCCCGTGTTTCGGCGTTATGCAATTTCTTATTGCCAACAAATCGGCCCAATTGCGATTGGTTATTAGTGCTGGCATTAGCTGTAACGATAACGGTTGCTTTGTTTTTTCTTTTCATTTAAATTCTCGCTGCGTTTGTACGCATAATTTTTCTGTATGAAGCGTGGCAACCAGCTATTCAGCTAATTGCCACACTGATTTAAAGAGAGGCTAGCGGCGACTAAGCTCCGAATACCCGAGCAATTTGAGCAGTAACAACCTGCCAGGTACGCCCTATGGCAGCCAAAACTGGTTGAAGAACAATCAGCACAAATCTAAACTGCCGACCGACGGCTGCCCACAGAGCCTTGTATACCGACCAAAGAGCTTCGAAGGCCCGATTGAAGATAGGCGCCAGCACCGGCGTAACAGGTGTGAACAATCTAGCGAACTGCAAGTAGAACAAGGGGGCAAATACTTCAGCCACAACACCAGCTGCAGCGAAACCAAGCAACACAGCAGTGGTTAAGCTGCCACTCAATTCATTAACATAATAACCAACGCTGGCTAACGTCACTAAACCGCTGACAAAGGCCAAGGTGGCGCCACTGTAATATGAAAACAGACGACCCAAGAGCACAAAGCCATTGATTGAGACGAAGGCGATGATAAAAGCATCTACATAAAAATTGCTGGTTAACTTGAGCGACACCACAGGCAATGCTTGCACAAGAGCAACAATTAAAATGGTCAGGTTGAGCAAGTGACCAAACAGCTTGGCGAATTCAGACTTGTCGTTGAAAGCTTCCTTGCGTTTTTCGGCCAATAGAGCAAAGGCAGCCACAATTTTGCTAGAAAGTCTGCTGTGCAGATTCTCTAAGGCATAACCGACTGACTGAGAAAGGGGGCGCGTAATTGCCCGAACGGCAATATAGAACATTGGGTAAAAGACAAGCCCAGTGCTCAGCAAAGTAGCTACCGCCAGGCCAAAGTTAAGGGCAGCAGAGCCAGTAAGCGCCATGTGATAGGTACCGTAAGCAGCGACCAAGATAGTCGCGATGGCCATTTCACTAGTAGCCTGAGAGCGGCCAAAGTGCTTTTGGAAACCTTCTGTGTAGGTGTAAACCAGGGTGATTGCAGCAATTGTCCAAGACAACCAGATTGGCAAGCCAGTGCTAACACTTACGCTAAAGAAAACCCAGGAGAAAGCAAAAGCTAAGCTAATATTGAGCAAATGCTGGAAGAACCGTTGGTAGTCTTTATCGTCTTCATGGCCGTAAGAAGAATTGAGTAACTTGCTCCAATAGTGCAACACTCTCTTCATAAAGCCGCCCTGCAAGCCAACTACCACTGCCGGCATGATGTAGGCAATGGCGAGCAAACTAGAGCCGGCAAAAGTTGCAATTTTCACTACTTCAGATTGAGTAGCGACGAATGGCACATATTCAACCAAAGCCCAAGAGCCCAGCAAGCCATAGGCAACAATAGACTGATAGACTTTGTTGCTGAACAAGGGGCTAACAAGGCTTACCAAGATCACGGCAAGCATAAAACCAGACACTACAGCTACAGCTTGCAACCCAGCAAAGCTCACCCCTAGTGTCAACACCCAACCATAGGCTAGGTAGCCGACATAAGAAGCGCTGGCAAAAATAGCAATAATAAGCACTGTTTCAATAAAACGAATGCCTTTAGAGCGGCTGCCATATTCATTTTCCAGCTGACTCCATAGAGCCGCAGCTCCTGGTGCCAACTTTATCATGGTGACAATCTGCTCCACAGCTGGCAGCAAAGCATCTTTCCAGAGCTTCTCATACAAGCGCCAGAGCTTTTCCCAGAAATCCCAAATATGTCGCAAGACAAAGTAGTACACGCTTGACCAGACGTGGGTATAGGTAAGGGTTGTTGCAACCAAGAAAATCAGCAACCAGCTAGCACTGCCAAGGGCGTAACTAAAGGCCAGCCAGTCAGCAAATTGCCAACCAACCATGGCGGCCAAAATAACGCCTATCAATGCCACCGGTATGGTTCTAGCCCAAGAGCCAGAGCCATAAGCGCGCTTGCACAGCCATTCACCACTGATTTTGAGAGTGACTGGAATGAAGAAAATGATGTTGAGGATGAGCTGAAAAAAGCTCGTTTTTGGAGTTTCCATTGGAATACCTGTAAGTTGTTTATGGGGAAGTTGTTTAGGGGTAAATTGCATGCAAGCGATTTGATTCAGTAGCAGGCACGATAGCTATCGCGTCTATCAGCTTGATCTTCGGCAATTAGAGTTCTTTGCTCGGGGGTCTGCATTAGCAGTGGCACTGAGTAAGCCGCGTTAAGCAATTTGTTCCTAGCCTCGTTAATGCGTCTCAGCTGTGCTTGAAAATCCCTTCTCCGCACCACGTCATCGCGATTAGAATAGTTGGTAATGGAACGCGCGGCATCAGCCACTAGACGAGCAAGCAAAGCGTTAACGTCACTCACAGTCAACGCTTTCAGTGCAGCTAACGAGACGAAACTACTGAAGCCCTGACTTCTCATAGCTTCAATATCGGCTTTACTTGAAGCAATACAACAGGCGGCACGGCCGTGATCAGCTGCACCATTGAGAATCTGACGCAGATTACTTTCGTGACCACAGTATGTCTGAACGTCATAGTGCGGGCAAACTATTAGATCGAAATAGTCAAAAACCCTAGAGCTGTAGCAATCTTCGCCGGGCTGCAAAAACGACATACCAAGATTTTCATGGGCCTCATTAACCGAAATAGCCAGGGTAACTTGATGCCCAGCAGCTAACAAAACTTGAGAAAGTTGCGCTAGCAGTGAGGTGTTTCTATTGATCAAAAGAATTTTCATAGGTCTTATACTCCATTCAAAAATAAGTCGAAGCCTGCCCCAACAAAAGTTAGGGCAGACAAAATTTAGTTCGTTTAGTTCGTGTTTTAGTTCGTATATTTGCTTGGGTCGAGGCCTAAAGTGCCAGCAACCTGTTGCAAGCGGTCCATATCTATATTGCGACCGTTTCTGCCACCTACAATCGAAACGGCAACACGCATAGCAATATCAGTCTGATAGCGATCATCAGACAGTCCTTTCACTTTGTTCAGAGTACTTTCCCAGGCATACATGCAGACTGGATGTTCGATATCGCCAAGATAAGTATTAAAATATCCAACCAAAGCATCTGTAGGCAGATGATCAAAGGCTCTGGCATGTTTGATTCGCTCTACGACTTCCGCTCTCTGCTCATCAGTTAATATCTCAGTGCGTTTGCCAGAAGCCAAAAGTAGGGCAGTCATACCCATAGTAGACTTCTGAAAACTCGTGGTAGTAATGGCCGAGGCACATTTAGTCAGCTCGTCATGAGTAGTATGGATAGTCTGCATCACCCACTTTTTCACATAATAAAGCGCCACACCGACATAGGCTAAAGTGACTAAAAAAGACACTACGGCAAAGGCACCTCCTATGCCGGTAAGGGGCATAGCAACGATGGCTCCTGAAACAATAAAGGAAAGTACTGCCATGACAATGGCATTATTCTCACTGGAAAATCCAAGCTCGGGATGGCTGCCAAAAAATCGATAGATATTGTGGCTAACCATGGTCATGCCTAAGATGACGGGCATCAGCAAGACGATAAAGACGAGGGCGTTAACGGGCATCAACATATGTGATTCCTCTTTGCCTTTTGGGCAATAATTGGCGAATGGAGAGACAGCTCTTTGTAAGAACTGCCTCAGTTGAAATGATCGTGTCTTTTGTGATTGGCTCAGGGACAGAGCCTTAGCGCTTACCAGTACTTTTTGTGACGGTGACTAAATAGCGAATTGAAGATACTGATTTTGCTTGCAGTTCTTCTTGTGCCAAGACGACACCGACCTTCATTCCTTGGTCAGGGCGCCCATGACTACCAGAGACAATCGCCGGGGTTGTCTCTGGCCCCAGCGGAGTTACTTGGATCATCGCCGGAGAAATACCATGCTCATCAGCAATAGTTTGTCCCAGGGCAAGAACTTGAGCGTACTCAGCGGCTGGTGCTGAAACTGAGATGACGGCATATTGGCCATACTTAGCCTCCAGACCAGTGCGGTGTGTCAAAACTGGTTGTGATTCAGATTGAACAGACATGAGTTGGTACTCCTAAACTTTATTAAGTGATTGATTGCCAAAGTTCGTCGAGATAGGCTCTGACTAACTGAGCTTGCTCGTCTATTTCGGCAAAGAGAGGGGCGAAAGCTTGATCGACCGCGGCGTTAAAACCACTGGTCTGCATGTAGGCATGCACGTCAAAATCTGTATAGTCAAAACCTTCGGGCAGAGCTGCCGGAAAGTTCTGCCAGGCAGAGGAAGGGGCAGAAGCTTGAACAGTTTCAGTTGTTGCTGCCATTGGGGTTCTCCAAAAATGATGCGACTTAGGGAAGGTTGATTGTGTTGCTCTTAGCTAGGCGGCTATACCATTTACCGCTAGCTTTGATGATGCGACGCTGGCTTTTAAAATCTACATGGACAATGCCAAAACGCTTTGTGTAGCCTTCATTCCATTCAAAATTATCTAGCAACGACCAGGCAAAATAACCTTTGACATTGGCCCCATCTTGTATGGCCAGAGCGGTTTGCTCAATATGCTCACGCAGATAAGCTTTGCGTCTCGTATCGCGCACTTGACCTCGTCTGACACTGTCATCAAAAGCAGCGCCATTCTCTGTAATGTAGAGATTTGGAGCATCATACTTGTCAGTGATATGACCCAGCAATCGGCGCAGGGCCTCAGGTGTTACCTCCCAACCAATAGCTGTATATTCAGAGCCTTTGATTGGATGAATAGGCTGAGTGCGACTATGAACAATGCGAAAGTAAAAATTGACCCCCAGATAATCGAGATCTTGATTAATGATTTTCAGGTCATTTTCTTGAAAATCGCTCAGCTCGCTAATGAACTTCTCAGGGTATGTGCCTCGGTAGAGTGGATCAAACCAAAGGGCATCCTGTCCATCAGAAGCGGCTTGAGCCAAATCAGTATCTTGCTCAGTCAGGGGCTCATGGTTCGACAAACTAAGAACAATGCCAACTTTGATAGGTTGAGGAGCTGCTGCTCGCATAGCTTGAGTAGCTAGGCCGTGACTGACGAGCAGATTGTGGTGCACCTGTTTGCCAACTTTTTCATCAGCCACTCCTGGTGCCCAAGTACCCCAAGCGTATCCAAAATAAGCAGTGCACCAGGGCTCATTGTGAGTGGTCCACATGCTGACTCGGTCGCCGAAACGCTCTACCATTTTGCCAGCATAATCGGCAAAGTAACTGAGCACATCACGACTAGCCCAACCACCAAATTGCTCTTGCAAAACTTGAGGCAAATCCCAATGATAAAGTGTGATGTAAGGGTCAATACCAGCTTGTAAAAGCTCATCAATGAGCCGGTCGTAGAAATCCATACCTTTTTCGTTTAACTGACCTCTACCATCGGGTTGTACACGTGGCCAGGCAATAGAGAAACGATAAGCATCAATATTCAACTTTTTCATCAAGGCAACATCGTCTTTGTAGCGACGGTAATGATCGCAAGCAACATCGCCAGTGTGACCACTTTTCACTCGTCCTGAATGATGCGCCCAGTGATCCCATATAGATGGGCTCTTACCATCCTGATTCCAGGCGCCTTCAATTTGATAGGCAGAGGTTCCTGTTCCCCAAACAAAATCGTCTGGAAAACTATATTTGTCCGGTAGTAGCAAACGACTAGACATCGTATTCTCCTGTGTTTCGTAATATAACTTGATTTGCGTAAATAAACAGCCGAAAACACAAGCACAGAAAATGGCTTGTTGAAATTGGAGCTGTGGGGGTGTCAGTCCAGCCAAAAGAATTTGGGGAATTACAAGGCAAATAAGGCTTGGATTGCTTAAAACGTATCCTGTTGGCTGAAATTCAAATTGAAATAGACAACTGATAATGCCGCACTGCAACTTCTCTTGGCTAGGCCATCCGAGCCTTTATGAGCGGCAATTATCCAAGCCGACATCTCTTACATTAAACCGTCTCAAAAGCAACGGGCAAAAGTGGTCCGCTTTTCCACTTTGAGCAGTCTCGTGCCACTTAATATGCTGACTTCAATAAAAGCAAATCTGTCGCTGGTCAATCTGAGCTCCTTAGCAAAGCAGACGATAGCAATACACTTATACATCAAAACGACAAGAAACCAGACCGAGCAAAAGCGCAAAACAAGACACATAGGCACAGCAGTCGCGAGACACTTACAGCCGAGCGACGCACAGACAAGAAGCTTTAGTACCGCCAACGCGAGACACTCACAGCCGTGTGATATAGCCTAGAGGAAGATTAGCAATATATGACACCACCCGCTTGCCAAGCGGTAGTTCTTCAAGGCAGTATCAGGATCTCTATTACATTTCCTTTTCCTGGCAGTAAATCACACTTCTAATTTATTCACTCTACTTCTCAGCCATTCTCGTCAGCCCAGAGCTAACGGGTAGTAGGTCGTGGAATGGTCTATCGGTGAAAAGAAGTGAGCTTTAGGTGATGGATAGTGATCACTATTTCTTGAACAGTTTCTATAAACCCTTTGGAGGTTTCTATGTTTATCAATCGCGTTGAATACGTTGACCATGATCAATTCAAAACTATCGACGATGAAATTACACCCTGGTTCGCTTTGTATGTCTTGTGTCGCTGCTATTTGCAATATGGCGGGAAAATTACCAGCTATACAGACACAACTCTGATTGCCGAAGTCTATTATTTACGCCCTGAAAAAATGATACTTTCGGGAGATCGAGAAAGCGTGCTTCCCCTGTACAGAGCAGCGCAAGCAATAGGCTTAAGTGCTCGCCCAGAAGCAAGAACGTCAGCGAGCGAAGATGCCATATCAATAGCCCTTACCGCACTAGCGCAAGCTCATAGCGGCCACACAACTGCCTTTAAAGCCTTGCTGGCTGGAGCCAACATTACAGCAGACGACGAAGTAGCCGCCATCACCGCCCTTGACCTTGAAGACGCTTTGGCTGCTTTTATGGCCCATAAGCATGCAGCAACAAAGGAGCTTTCGCTCACTGAGATAGCGACATTGATCGACATAGTTTCAGGCTATTTAAGACAGCAACAAATGGGCTGGGATAAGCACTACACATCAACAATGGACCTAGTAAATTTTGCTTTCCGCCAAAACTTGCCAGTGTTGGTCTTCTTGACTCAATGTGTCGAAGATTTTAGTCGAGGCATAACCCTCACTGACATTGCAAAACGATACTGCGCACTAGAACCAAAAGCCAACACAGCTCTAACTGCGAACACCAAAGGCAGAGCCAGGCTTAAAGCGTGGTTTGCAAAGAAATTGCATAACCTCAAAGCGTTTCTGCTGGATATTTCTTTATCACACAATGGCTGAGAACTATCAGGCCCTATTTGGAATTTACGATGACGAAAACTAGATATATACAAAAATGGTTCTTGGCCGGTGCTAGCGAAGACCACCAACACTCCGAACATACCGCACCATGGTGGAAAGTGGTCTGCCTCACCGGAGTAGATCTTTTCTCTACCCTGTGTTACCAACCAACTATCGCCTTCGCCGCAGCTGGACAGCTAGCACCCATGGCGACAATTCTTTTGGCCTTGGTGATGCTGCTTGCAGCCTTGCCTGTTTACCTCAAAGTAGCAAGCGAAAGCCCACATGGCCAGGGTAGCATCAGCATGTTAGAGAGTCGTTTGCCAGGCTGGTCAGCCAAACTCTGTGTACTGCTCTTGCTTGGCTTCGCCGCTTGCGCCTATCTCATCACAATAACGCTATCGGCTTCAGATGGTGCAGCACACTTCGTTGAAAACCACGAAATGCACGGCGCCATATCTGGACAAGGTTACTTAATTGTGGCACTAGTAGCAGCTTTAGCTTACATGACCATAGAAAAATCACGAAACATGATGGTTATAGGCTGTTTAGCCATCGCGGCCTACGCGGCCTTAGATCACTTTGCCCAAAGTCGCCTGGGTGTAGCACTAATCATGATTTTGTTTCTGGGCGCTCTCTTTCTCAAAGGCCTAAGAGAAGTAATCGGTGTTGCCGTATTGCTGGTAGTCACCTTCTTGTCACTAAGTGCCATCGTGGTAGCCCTTGGCCTTCACCAAGTCTATCTCCACCCTGAACTCATTGATGGCTGGTGGCAGCGCTTGTTAGAACAGCATCACTCTTCTTGGACTTCAATGCTGTTCGCCTGTCTCACAGTCTTCCCCTTGCTTGCTCTTGGGCTTTCTGGTTTCGAGACTGGAGTACAGGTAATGCCACTTGTGAAAGGTGACCAACACGACAGCCATGCTCATCCACGCGGAAGAATTCGCAACGCTAAGAAACTTTTAGCGGCAGCTGCCATTATCATGAGCGTATTTCTAATCTTGAGTAGCCTGGCAACGACATTGCTAATTCCAGCCAAAGATATGATGCCTGGTGGCAGTGCCGACGGCCGTGCCTTGAGCGTCTTGGCTCACAATATGCTAGGGCAAGGCTTTGGTACTGTTTTTGATATCATCACTATCGCCATACTGTGGTTCGCTGGCGCTTCGGCCATGACCGGCCTGATCAATCTGGTAACGCACTACCTGCCAAGATATGGCATGGTGCCTTCTTGGGCAAGAGCCTCTCGACCAGTAATTGTGGTTTTTACAACAATTGCAGTGGCTGTAACAGTGATGTTCAAGGCTGATGTCATGGCCCAAGGGGGTGCTTATGCTACAGGCGTCTTGGTGCTAATCACTTCAGCGTCAATTGCAGCGGCATGGTGCACTTGGGGTAAAAACAAATGGCAATGTTTGGCCTTTGCTCTAACTGCCTTGCTTTTCCTTTACACCACCGCTGTCAACATGGTCGGTCATCCTGACGGACCGAAAATTGCCGCATTCTTCATCTTCTTGGTATTAGCTACATCGCTTGTATCAAGAATTATGCGGGTGTTGGAACTACGAGTAAAGTCAGTGATATTAGATGACAATGCCATGCTGTTCTTAGCAGAGGCAAAAGAAGCTAATCACAAGGAAATCATTCACATTGTCACTCATAAATTTGGCAGCACTACCGCCTACACCATAAGAGGCAATGAAATAAGAGACCGCCATCATCTGGGAGACAACGACCAGCTGATTTTTCTAGAAGTAACAATTGAGGATGCTTCAGAGTTTGTCGATGAAGTCTTAGAAGTGCAAGGCACGATTCACCACGGCAACCATGGCGATCATCGCATCTTGCGCTGTAAAAGCCCTTCAGTAGCTAACGCCATTTCTGCAATTCTGTTGCATGTGCAAAAAGAGTATGATACTCGCACAGCTGTTCACATTGGCTGGTCTGAAAATAGCCCATTGTTTACGGCATTCACCTTTCTCTTCTTTGGCGATGGTGAAACAGGCGTGCTGGTGCGCAAGATTATCGAAACAGCCGAGTCAAACAACAAACACCGGCCACTAGTCTTGATTGGCTAAATGCTGATTGTGCCATCACCGGATGTGGTGGCATCTATTTATTTACCCTATTGCTGGCAAGGAGCATAGCGCTAGGGTTTCTTATTGAAGAGACAAACCAATGGACTGCACACACAAGTGTCCGGCAATCCGCCTCGTGATGTTCCCCAAAGATGCCAATCCTTGGGGCAGCATATTCGGAGGTGTAATTCTATCCAACATCGATATTGCGGCCAGCGTGGCCACTCGCTCGGTAACCAAACACAGAGCTGTCACTGTCTGCATGAAAGAAGTAGTTTTCAAACAACCAGTAAAAGTTGGTGACATTCTCACCTTCTGGACTGACGTCATAAAAGTCGGCCGCACCTCAGTTACCATCCGCGTCAAAGTAGAAGCTGAACGGCTAGGCGAGACCATTCCCGTAACTGAAGGAGAAGTAACTTTCGTAGCAGTAGACGATCAAGATCGTCCAATACCGCTCGATTCACCCATTGGCACTCAAGGAGAACAAATCTCATGATTACAATCACCGAACTACAAAAAATAACGGCAGAAGCTATTTCTTGGGCACAACGTCAATTAGCAGAAAAGAACGAACAAATCTTTCGCGCCGCCATGCAACAACTAAAAACAGATGTTACAGCTGGACGACAGTTCAGCGTGGCTATGAGCCTTAAAAACGGCGTTGACTACGAAAGCAAAATCAGCAAATCACTGCGCCCAGAACAGCTAACCGGTGTTGCTGCCTTAGTCTATGCAAAATGTTTAGTCTTCAACCCCACTCTTGAATATTGGAGCCGCTATGAAGGTGACCAACGTGACGGATACACCATTGATGGCTTCAACATCGTCTTACACTGGAGCAATGTCGATGATTTACTGGCCAAGCTCACCACACTCAATGATGACACCACTGCTAGCGCCATTCGTCAAAGCATTGAGGCTGCTCAGTCAGCAATAACTGACAAAGCGGCCTCTGTTTTGACACAGCTAAAAGAGCGAGCCACAGCTCAAGCTCGTTCTGGCAAAAGCTGGGCAATTGTAATGTCGCTCAAAGCCGGTGTCGACTTTGAGGGGCCCAGCCGTGTGCCCATTTCACAAATCACACCAGCCTGGCTGGGACCCGTGGCGAAAGCGGTTTGGGATGCTTGTGCAGACTTCAACCCGACTTTTGACTATTGGAGCCGGCAAGAAGGCGATCAGCGCGATTCTTATACCGTAGAAGGTATCAACATCGTCGTTCACTGGTAGCAGAAGCTGAGGAACTGGCAATGTCAAATAACCAACCAATTTCGGCCCACGCCTTTGCTATTAGTGCCAGTGAAATTAAAGAGCTGCAACTGCATACGGTAAAGGAAATTAGGTCACTACGCGGCAGCGTGCCTGTTATCTGGGTTGATTTCGATTCACCAGTGAGCATGCAGACACTCGCTGCCATCGGCGAAATATTCGAACTTCATCCGCTGACACTCAAAGATGTGCTCAGTGCCCGCCAAAGACCCAAAGTAGAGCACTTTCCCAACTACCAATTCATCGTCACCAAGATGGTTTACCTTGAAGAAAGACTCAAGTCTGAACAGCTAAGCATATTCTTCGGCGAAAATTTCGTTCTCACCTTTCAAGAAAAAGCAGGTGGTGATTGCTTAGGGGCCTTGCGCGAAAGTCTCCGCCTAGGCGCGGCTTCAATGCGTGCCACCTCTTCTGACTACCTGGCCTACGCCCTGATTGACATGGTGGTGGATGGCTTCTTTCCTGTGATAAAAATCATTGGTGATCGACTCAATGACCTAGAAGACGAAATATTTAACTGCTACAACCAGCAACACGCGAGCTATATTCACGCCATCAAACGAGACATCGCAGAATTAAGAAGAACCATCTGGCCTGTACGTGATGCTCTGGCGCTACTACAACGGGAGCACATTAATCTAGTGCAAAATGAAACACGGCTCTACCTGCGCGATTGCTACGATCATTCATTGCGCATCATCGAGTTGGTAGAGAGTCATCAAGCCATGTGCTCAGATTTGATGGACTTGCTGTTGAGCCGTGAAAACAGCCGCATGAATGAAATATTACGAGTGCTGACTATAATTTCCACCATTTTCATTCCACCAACTTTCGTTGCTGGAATTTATGGCATGAATTTTCACGGTGACAAGTCACCTCTGAATATGCCCGAACTTGATTGGTACTGGGGTTACCCCTTTGCCCTTTCAATAATGGGTTTGATAATGGGCGGGCTGCTCATCTGGATGTGGCGCAATGGTTGGTTAACCAGAGTGGCCGCCAGAAAACCAACGAAAAACTCCACTCTTACCAAAAAGAGACACTAACCGCTAAGGAATCACTATGAAAACAGCAAGAACAAACCCGCTAACCACAATTGTTTTAGGTGGACTGATCTTCACTGCCGGTATAGTTCTAGCAACTACTTTCGGCAACTGGATTGTGGCCGTGATTAGCGCCTTAATTGGCTTCGGCGCATATTCTGGTGTGTATACAGGCCGGAAGACCGGTGCCTTAGCTTGGGCGATAGTAATAACAACCTGGCTGCTCTTTATCATGTATGCCAACGATTTCGTTGCGCTCATGTCAATACTAGCGGTTAGCATAGCCGTATCCGTGGCAGGCGGAATACTAATCGGAGCCGGAGACAAGAGCAGAGACAAAGCAACCAACGCGAAATAAGACGGTTTTGTTCAACTCGTAGGAAATCAAAATGACCCAAACTTACTTACCAGACTCACCAACCTTACCAAGGGCTCACAAAAGCGTTTTCAATTTCAAGAGTACAGAAGCAGCAAAACTAATGGTGTTCGATGCCTTGCTACAGGCAGTTGCTACAACTGGTGTCACCATAACCGAGTACAGCACCTCGACCTTCAACAAAGTCGAAACCGTTCGCTTCGCAGTCAAAGGCAGCGTACAGGCT
>CALROJ020000050.1:0-55443 GCA_943369735.1 bacterium Ga0077546 | reverse complement strand
CGGCTCGGCCTCACACAATGGCAATGGCGAGTGCGTTACCGGCATTGTTCTGACGCGCAAAGGTGTCAATACCAAGGCTGTGGTAGAAAAGGTCAAAGAGAAAGTAGCGGAAATTCAAGCTGACTTGCCTCGTGGCGTCAAGATTGTGCCCTACTACGATCAAACTGAATTGGTCGAGAAAACTATTGAAACTGTCAAAGAAATTCTCGGTTTTAGTGGTGCCCTTGTAATTATTGTTTTGTTCGCTATGCTCTTGCATATACCGAGTGCACTTATCGTCTCGGTAATTATTCCGCTGTCACTTTTGTTCAGTTTCATTCTCATGAAATATACCGGTCTGACAGCCAATTTGATGACTTTGGGTGCTGTTGATTTCGGCATCATTGTTGATGCTGGTGTGGTCATGGTGGAGAACATCTTTAGACATCTTGCTGAACGTAAAAAAGATGAAGTCAATGATCAGTCGAGCCTGCAAGTAATTATCCATGCCGCTTGCGAAGTCGGTCGGCCCATAGTCTTTGCTGTGGCCATTATTATTGCTGTTTACCTTCCTCTTTTCACCTTAGAAGGGGTGGAAGGAAAAATGTTCCATCCGCTGGCGCTAACCTTTATTTATGCTCTTGTGGGTTCGCTCATTTGTTCGCTCACGGTTATTCCGGTGCTCTGTTACTGGACCATGCGCAAACCACTAGTGGAGCGTGAGAACAAAGTTCTAACAGCAGTAACCAGAGTCTACTATCCGGCTCTGGTCACGGCAGTTGCTCATCCACGCAAGATAATTACGGTAGCTCTAATGGCTCTACTCGCTACTATGGCGGTAGTGCCGTTTCTTGGTTCTGAATTTATTCCATCGCTTGATGAAGGGCCAATTTTGTTGCGAACAAAGTTAGCCGCTAGTATTGCTCACACCGATTCAAGAGGAATAGCCTCAGCCATCGAAAGGATAATGCTGGAGTTTCCTGAAGTCACTGATGTCGTAACCCGTACAGGAAGATCTGGTACTGGCCCTGGCTTAGATGGAGTTGAATCATCTGACGTCTATATTTCTTTGAGACCGCGCTCGCAATGGAAAACGACTCAAAGCAAAGAGCATCTAGTCGACCTCATGGCTGAAAAGCTCAAGGGTATTCCCGGTTTGATGTTCAGTTTTTCGCAGCCCATCGCTGACATGATCGATGACCTGGTGGCTGGTATCAGGGCCGATCTTGGCGTGAAGATATTCGGCGATGATGTCGATACACTCAATACAATTGCCGAACAGATTAAACGGGAGATCCAAAAAGTACCGGGCTCTGCTGACTTGCAGCGAGAGCAATTGCTGGGCTTGCCCCAATTGAAGATCAAGTTAAAGCGACCGCTTTTAGCTAGGCACGGCCTTAACACTGATGATGTGCTCGATATTGTGCAAATTGCCTTGGCTGGTCGGGAAGTAACTGAAGTAATTGAGGGTACTAAGAGATTTGGCCTACTGGTGCGTTATCCTCTGGATTACAGAGATAGTCGCCATCAAATTGAATCGATGCTGATTGATGCTCCTGATGGTGGCAAAATTCCCCTAAAGTCTATCGCTGATATTACCCTGGTGCGCGGCTATGTCTCTCTTTATCGAGAAGACGGATTGCGCCGCACCGCTGTACTGTCGAACGTCCGTGGCCGCGATTTAGGTAGCTTTGTGGCCGAAGCGCAGAAGCGGGTGCAAGAGAACGTTGTCATTCCAAAGGGCTACAAAGTCGTTTGGAGTGGTCAGTTCGAGAACCAGCAGAGAGCCATGGCCCGTTTGGCTGTGGTGGTGCCAATAGTGCTGCTTCTAATTTTCATTTTGTTGTTTGCTTCATTCGGTTCATTGCGAAATGCCGGTCTGATTATGATGAACGTACCTTTTGCCATGATTGGTGGCATTCTTGGTCTCTTTATCTCGCATCAGACTCTCTCTGTGCCAGCAATTATTGGCTTCATTGCTCTCTTTGGCGTGGCCGTGCAAAACGGTGTAATTTTAGTCAGCTACATTATGCAAATGGAAAAAGCTGGAGCACCAATTGAGCAGGCTGTGATCAAGGGTGCTTTGATTCGTTTGCGACCGGTGCTAATGACGGCCTTTGTTGCCACTGTTGGTCTGTTGCCTAAGATTTTCTCTAGTGGCACCGGCGCCGAAGTACAAAGGCCCCTAGCTACTGTTGTTCTGGGCGGTTTGATTTCTTCTACTTTGTTGACGCTTCTGGTGTTGCCTTCAGTCTACAAACTTATCAACGAGAAAGCAGAGGCGCGCGCCAAACGACTTTTATCTAGTTAGCTTGTAAGGGCTGACCGGGATTATCTTTCAGTTCGGCTTCGCTTGCTTCAGTGGCTTTGTTTCCTAGTGTTTTGCTTTCTTCAGGCTTGCTTTCAACGGTATTTGCCTCAACCTGTTTTGTCTCAACAGGCTTGCTCTCGACTTGTTCTGTTGCCACTTCTTGTTTCGTTGCTACGTCTTGTTTTGACGCTAGTTCTAGATTTGCGCTTTTAGTTGTTGTTGCATCGGCAGGCTTGCTACTTAGTTTTGTGCCAGTCTCACCGCTGATGATTTTCGCTATTGTGGCTTGATCGGCCATTTGCTCCATCAAGGCTTTTGAATAAGCGGCCAAGAAAGGTCGATTGGTTAAGGTGCCGATATTGTAGTTGCGAATAGAAGAGGTGGCTAAATGGTTAATGGTGCGTGAGCGAACTTCTAAACGCTTGAAGAGAAATACCTCTTTATAGAGTTTGTTTTCTTCAGAGCCACCAGTCGACAGAATAAAGGCTGTTTTTACAATTTGAGCTGCTGGGCCGACAAAGCTTGGCGCCAGTCCGGCTACGCCAAGAGCACCTTGCACTACGCCGGATACAACTTCAGTGCCTTTCTTTACTTGGTATTTGCTGAGCTTTTCGGCAACTTCTGCAAGAATTGGATCTTGCTTCAGTACTGCCTCTTGCAAGGCACTGATTTGGCTGCGTTCGGTTGAAATGCCAAACGACTTAGTTGATTGGGCCTTAATTGTGTCTGGCATTTCAGAGCGGAGTTTGCGGAATTTAGCAATAAGCTTGTCTGCTTCTTCTTTTCCAACTAAGTCAGTAAGGGTGTTAGTGACCTCGGTTACAGAGTCAGAGCCTTCGCCGAGTGCTTCTCGGTCTAGGGCGTCGGCTGCTTCAGCGCAGGCGTTGACGATATCTACGTATTTCTCGTCAATGGCTTTTTCCCATTTAAGTTCAGTGGAGAGCTTAGAGCTGGTATTGATCTCTTTTTCCATCAAAGCATTGGCGCCAGCGCTCGATGGACCGACACCGCGATAGTTGACGAGGTAGTGAACGAAGTTGCGTGAAATTTCTTTGGTGTTTTGCAGCTTGCCTAAGTTCTGCATCTTATAGAGCTGTTCGTCCACCGAGACCACCGCTGGGTCGCGGGTCATGGCTAGAGTGGCAGTCTCGTATACTGCTTGCTGAATGGGATTGTCTGAGTGCTCAAACTCTAGACACTTTAGCTTTCCTGGGCCGGCAGCTACTTTTGGCTTTTCCCCTTCAACAACCTTGTTGACTGTGATGCCAGTGTTGAGCTTACTGTCTGCTGAAACTTCAGTTGCAGCTGGGTTTGCGTTGGCAGCCGGTGCCGTTGTCTCTTGAGCCGGAGCCGCTATCTCTTGAGCCGGAGCTGCTATCTCTTGAACTGGAGTCGCTATCTCTTGAACTGGAGCTAGCGAGTCTTGCGCCGCTACTGGAGCCAAGCATAGGCTAGTGCTGGTGAGCGCGATTGTAAGGCTAAAGGCGAGAAGAGTTTGACGCACGGGTAAAATATCCCTTGAAAACAGCCCGCGAATATTACCACATAAGGATCTCGAGAAACCTTTCGCTTAGCTTTCAAGATGCGTTTCTTGTGTGCCACGGCCATTCTTGTGGGCTTAAATCTTGTCAATAATTGCCAATGTGATGGCTGATAGAGAGTCTAGCGACATTACAGAGAATTTAGTAACTGTGTTTGTTGTGCAGAATAGTTGCTCTAAGGTCCAGCCCGGCTGGCACTGTATAATATGCAGCTATGGAAATAGTAAACATTGCCGCGTACAAGTTCGTGGGCATCCCCGATGCTGCGTCTTGGCGCCCTATCGTCAAAGAGCGCTGTGAGCAAATTGGTGTGATGGGAAATATTTTGCTGTCGCAAGAAGGTATCAACCTTTTTGTTGCTGGCGAGCGTGGGCCGGTCGATCAGTTTCTGGAGTATCTAAAGGGTGATTCATTTTTTGCCGGTCGCTTCAGCGATATTCCAGTAAAAGAAAGCATTTCTGATCACCAACCTTTTCGGCGCATTGTGGTGCGGGTGAAAGATGAAATCATCACCATGAAGCATCCGATGATTGATCCCTCTGCTGTGCGTGCCCCTGCTATCGACCCACAGACTTTAAAAGTTTGGCTTGATCAAGGCCATGACGATAATGGTCGCGAGATTGTCTTGCTTGATACCCGCAACGACTATGAAGTTCAAATAGGTACTTTTGACGGCGCTTTGCACTTTGGCATAGACAAGTTCAGCGAGTTTCCTGACGCCATCACTAGCACCACTGGCGACACTAGAGAACAATTGCAAAATAAGACTATAGTTTCATTTTGTACTGGTGGCATACGCTGCGAAAAGGCTGCACTATTCTTACAAGAGCCCGCAGTAGGCTTCGCTCATGTCTATCAGCTAGATGGCGGAATTCTGCGCTACTTTGAAGAAGTTGGCGATGCTCACTATAAAGGTGAATGTTTCGTTTTTGATCGTCGCGTCGCTCTTGATTCAAAATTGCAAGAAACTACCCATGAGTATGAAGTTACAGCTCCCCCCGGTCGCAACGCCGATTATTTGCGTTGGAAAGCCGGACAACTTAGAAAATAGAACTTGAGGTTGAGTAAATGAAAGACGGTTCGCCAGTTGAAAGCCCTGCCAAATCATGGGCGGCAGTGGTGATTGAAGCTCATAGCGATCAAGAAGACTTAGCTTCATGGCTGCTTATGCAATGCGGCGCTCAAGGCTGTGAAGTTGACCCACTCAATGGCTCGCTGGTGCGCATCAAAGCAACCTTTGATTCGCCTCATTTGCCTGATGAAACCTGGGAGAAAATCAAAAGCTCACTAGAAGAGTATGGTTTAGGCGAAAGTTTGAAGTCGCTCAAACGCAAAGACGTTGTTGAAGAAGATTGGCTGGCTAAGTGGAAGGAAGGCTTTGAGCCGTTTCGCGTTGGTACCAAGTTTCTTATTTGTCCTTCCTGGTATCTCGATGAATCGTTAATTGATACATTGCCGCCAATAGAGAGCGAGCTGTCTGAAGGGCGTTTCAAGATTTATATTGATCCGGGAATGGCTTTTGGTACGGGTCTTCATGCTACTACTCAATTTTGTCTGCGGGCCATGGAATCTTATCCACCTGTAGGCAAAGTGCTGGATGTTGGTACTGGTAGCGGTATTCTCGCCATTGCTGCTCTGATGTTGCAGCCTGCAAGTGAAATTGTTGCCTGCGACACCGATGGCGTGGCCTGTGAATATGCCCAGAAAGACTTTGAGTTAAATGGTGTCGATGGCCGCATAGAGCTAATTGAAGGCAGTACAGATGCTGTCGCCGGTCGCCGTTTTGACGTGCTGCTCTCAAACCTAACTTGTGAAGATATTGTTGCGCTCCTTCCCGATTACAGCGCCATGCTTAACCCTGAAGGAGTCGTGCTCTGTGCCGGCATACTGGCTGAGCGCTTGCCTCTGCTGGAGAAATCGCTGGTGGGTCACCCCTTGCGGATTATCCAGTCTGAGACCGTTGGTCAATGGGTTGGCCTGGTTTTGCAGAAGATTTAGCCTGTCTGGCAGGGTAGCGGTTTTAGGCTATAATGATTTCAGTGGTCGCCGGTTTTGCTGGCGGGTACTTTTGAACCCTGAAAATTAGCTATCTGAGATGATTCAACAGTGATTCTCAATTTTGTACTTCTGTACATTCATGCTTTGGCATGGGGGCGTTCAGATTCGACAGGGTTATAGGGTCATGAGTTGCAGGTCGGGGAGCTTGATCCTTCGTTAACAAGTAAGCAAAAACACAGATGCAAATAATGTCATCAAATTCCCTAGCCGCAGCCTAGCTGCGGTTGCCTAACCTAACTTAGGCTCCTAGGACTCGAAGGCGACTTGACTACCCGTTGCCTTAGGGTAAGCCACGGTGGTTGCACTGAAGCAAAGTTAGTAGTTAGTAGCTTCAGCTAAGACATAATTACGATCCCGGTTGGCTGTTTGTGCCATCTTCAGCGGGCCGCAAGGTGAAAACTAAGCGGTAACTGGGGGAATAGCAGACTAAACTTGTAGATACTTATTTCTCGATGATTTTGGACGCGAGTGCAATTCTCGCCGCCTCCACCATTTTATGAGTCAGTGATGAAACATCTCAACAAGAAGAGCCTCGGCCTTAGGGTCGGGGCTTTTTGATTAAGCGCGTAAAAGGGATGTTTATAGTGTTAGGTAGCATATTATGGAACATCACACTGTTGGAGCGCTTGCTGTTTTGAATAGAATTTATTTCTACGTGATGATAGGTTTTGCCTTTGTACTGGCTGTCTTGGTTTCAACTCTAAAATCTGGTAGCGCCGCTAGTCCACTCACACCGGCCGAGCTAAATGCATATCAACAGCGATACCCACACTTTTTCCCATTCCACGACTGTATAGTGCTGACAGTCAAAAGTGTTCACCAGGTAGAAGAAGGAAATGGTGTCAGTGTATTCGTTACTGCCGATGTCAACGAAGTGGTGCGCGGAGACTGCAAGCAAGGTTTGGCAACTTTTGCCATTCGTGGTGGCCGTGAAGATTTAAAGAGCACGAGAGAGACATTTGAAAAACTAACTGGGCAGCAGGCCGTTCTTGCGTTTAGTCCTTGTCCAGTGCAGTTATTAAACCCAGAGAGAGACTTGTTTTATGCATCACATCCAAAGGTAGATCCCTGGTTGCATAATCAAAATGCTAAAGGGGCTATTTGGATTCATAAAGTCTTTATGCCGCTCTCTGCCTCGGTTGCTGATTTGGCACGCTTAAAGGCAACACTAGCCAGTGAGAAAAAAATGCCTGCGCACAGTGAGGCATCATTTGTGAAATGCTTACAAGAGCGTTGGACTGAAGCCAGGCTCAAAGACTTTTGTCGACCGGAGACGCGCCATATTGTAATGAATGCTAGGCATCGATCGTTTGATTCTAGCTATCTCTGGCTCGGCCACCTTTATCCCAGTTTAGATCTGGGTACCGGCAAAGCAGAGGTTATCTGGGGAGCTGAAATAATTGAAGGCGTCCCTGAGGTAAGCGAAATTTACGTTACGCAGGAACAGCCGATAGGAAAATCTTGTTATGCCTGGCAGCCCGAATTCAATTGGTTGGACGATTTATATTCAAACAGGTGGAGCGATGATGACTATGTGAAATTCCGAACCACTACAATGATTGAGAGTCTGGTAACTGCCTACCTCATGAGGTACAAGCAAAAGTGGTCCTCTGAATTTGGCACACAGTGGGCCAATCGCCATATGTCGCAAACGTCGTTAGTTCACAGAGATGGTGCAGTAATCGGCTATTCCTGCCCGCTCGCAGACGGCCAAATTTTAAACGCGACTTTGGATAAAAAAGGGACGATCACGGAAATTCTTATCAACGGTAAGGATAATCAGATTTGGACGAAAGCTCTAACTGAAGCGAATAAAAACCTAGACATAGTCAATTCGCATGAGCTTATCAATACTGGGAAGGTTGAGTAGAATGTAGGTTCGCTGCTATTGTTGTCACTTGCTCGTGCCACCGCTATCACGTTCTACGACGATACTTCGAAGTATTCGGCAAGGCGACAGGCTGCTCGTTTGCTTAACCCTCGATGGCCACTAAGAAATGCTAAGAGATTTGACTTGTGACCCACGAACTCATTGAGATTAGTCTGGTTCTGCTGGGTGAATCTCGAATTCTGGTCGCCCCGAAAGTGACCATGTATATTTTACGTTGTATTATCGATTGATTCGTTCGCTGGAGTTGGCTGTGTACAGCTTGTCTGATTACCCTCAAGATGCATCGAAGCTTTTCGACTTCGCTATGCAAGACCTTAAGCGGGGCGATGTTTATGGTGCCGAACGCATGCTCTCATTTTCGTTGCAGATTGAAGAACGACCGGCTACTTTCTTCGAGAGGGCCAAACTGAAATTTCAGCTGCTCGATTATCCGCAAGCTCATTACGACGCCACGCGGGCTATCGAAATGGCTAGAGAACTGAAGCTGGAACCCATTCAATCAGAGCCTTATTTGAAGTTGTTGCCTGAAATTCAACCTCGTCTAGATGCCAAGATCGAATTGGAAAGAACTGTAGCGAAACTGGCTAAAGCTGGTGATTTCGACAAAGTATGGGTGGTAGTGCATTAAGGCACATGCTGCCTTTTCTTCTTGCCGGGAATAAAGGATACTATCATCGCCCTAGAACGGTAGAAGTAAGTAGGTATGGTAGGTTCGGACGAAAATTATTCGCGAATTTGGCTGCGAAAGCATCAGAACCACCGGACTGAGGCCGGGGTGATGGCATCGCAAGTACCTAATTTCACAATTAGATGTTTTCCCTATGGCATGACCGGTGCGCTCGATAGTTCTGTGGACCTAATCGAAGACTCTAAGCCCACCTACTATCGGTTTGTGTTTTGGAGCGCCATTATCGGGTCTGTGATGGCCCTTGGCGCACTACTGGCCTTGCTGTTTGCGGGCTCGAATATGGCACGGCTAAGTGGCATGCTTGTGGTGTTTTGTTTGTGTGTTCCAGTTGTGTTCTTTAATATTTTTGGTCAATACTTCAAAAAGAAGATCGATACATATTTGAGCACAAGGCTGTTGAAGGTTGTCTCAATTAGTGTCAGAGAAAAGGTGCTGAACTTGTATTTGAAGGGGCAGGAGCCAATCTCTATACCGCTTCCCTCAATCACTACAATTGAACTAGCACCGTCAAAGAGTAGTGAATTGGCGAAACAAACCATAGTTATTTCTGGCGCTCAGATGAAGGAGCCTATTTGCATAAAGCTCTCGGCCATCCATACTCACGAGAATTGGATGATAATTTCCCATGCGCTTACTAACTTTGCAAAACATATCAGCATTGATGATGGTATTGCCAAAGCCCTTACCCTACCCAGTGCTGACACATCGTTTACTGAGCTTTGGCTTGATAGTCTATCGTCTGCACCTGAGGTAGAGTCACTACAGGAGATACCAGATGGTCAGACCTTGGCTGCTGGTCGCTATTTGGTTAAATCGAAATTGGCTTCTGGTGGGCAGGGGCACGCCTATCTTTGCTACGACCAAACAACGCAAGAAGAAGTCGTTGTGAAGGCATATCTACTGCCTGTGTATCAAGGAAAGCATTTGAAAGACGTTGCCATTCAGCAGCTCGAAGCTGAGTCTGTGGTATTGCAGAGAATCTGTCATCCGCAAATTGTGCAGTTTGTTGATTGGTTTAGTACTTCCAGTTGTGCTTTTCTTGTACTCAAACGAATAAGTGGAAAAAATCTCAGACAATATCACGCAGCTAGCGGGAGCTTGCCGACTGCATTAGCGCAAGATTTGACTTTGCAAATGTGCGAGATTCTTGGATATTTGCATAGTTCCACTCCAGCCATTGTTCATCGCGACTTCACACCCGACAATCTCATTATTGATGGGCAGCAGAAGCTCACGCTAATTGATTTTACTATTGCCGAGCCCACTGGTGCTGTATCTGGCCTGCCACCAGCGGGCAAGCCTGCTTATATGCCGCCGGAACAGTTTCGTGGTGAAACTTGCGTGCAGTCTGATATTTATGCCCTTGGTGGCACATTGCAATATTTGCTGACTGGCTGCGACCCTGTGGCTCTTGAGCAGTCGAACATATTGTTGACTGAGCCAGGGGTCTCGCCCTTTCTTGCCGAAATTGTTTATAAATGTCGTGCTCAACTGCCCCAAGATAGGTTTCAGACAGTCGATGAGATCGCTGCTTTGATTCAGTCTGCGATGAGAGCATAAAGATATGGATAACCAAGCGGCGCTAACTAAGCTTAACTATCATCCTGCCCCGATTGAGAAAATCGAGCGACTTCACCTGATCACGCAAGTGGTTTTAATTTTGTGCACGATTGCTCTGTTGCTTCTATCCATAATGATTTTTTTCTACGGTATGGACATGAGTGGTACCAGTGGAACGAAAATGATAATCGTCGCTTTCGCTTTCTTTGGCATAGCAACCTTTTCTTTGTGGTCCAAAGTCGGTAAAATTCGCAACTCATATCTGGCACAAATACAGCCGCTGATTATTACCTCAGGTGGTGCGATTTTTCCATTCGCCACAATTTTGCAATTGAAGGGGCGGCGCTGGCGGCGTTGGGAAGAACTAAAGAGTGCTTTTATTTATTGGAATGATGGTCCGGATTTTGAGGATAGTGATTCGCTGGTACTGACATTTAATGATGGAAGTAGTACGCGCATTGCCCTGAAAACTATGTTGCATCAAGACATTGAAAAGCTGCTTGTGGCTTTAGAAATGTGGGCACCGCCGTCGGCAATTAGTGAAAATTTTGTTGACTTGAGGGGCTATCTGAGCCAGGCACTTCTGAGGCAAGGGCTCAAGAGTTACACTGCACTTTGGAATGATGAGCTCAGTCGGCGTTTTAGCTTAGCTACTTTTCGACCGCTGCCAGCCGGTACAAAACTGCAAAATCGGCGTTTTGAAATTACTAGCCAACTTGCCTTTGGTGGCTTTTCTGCCGTCTATAACGCAGTCAATTCGCGAGGCGAACAGGTCGTTATTAAGGAGTTGGCAATTAAGCAGCTTGATAGTGAGGCCGTCAAAACTTCTCTCCTAGAGCACATGAATCGAGAGACTGCTCTTCTGGCTAAAATTCAGCATCCGCAAGTTTGCCGGTTGCTTGATACTTTTGTGGAGAATGATCGTCATTATATTGTTTTGGAAAAAATTCCCGGTTCAACTCTGCGTCAGGTTGTCACCGACAATGGGCCCATGAGAGAGGCCGAAGTGAAAGCACTGGCTTTGCAGATGGCTGAGATTCTCAGCTACCTTCACTTGCAGCAACCGCCCCTGGTGCATCGGGACTTTACACCGGATAATCTCATAATCAGGTCAAACAAATTTCTTGCTTTAGTCGACTTCAATGCCGCCATGGAGTTTCTTGCCGGAGCGACTGGAACAATCATCGGTAGGCATCACTACATGCCACCGGAACAAATCCAAGGTAAAGCTGTGGTAGCTAGTGACTATTACAGTATGGCTGGCACTATTTATTTTCTTCTGACTGGGCGAGATCCAAGGCCATTGACACAGTTAGATCTGCGAGCCGAGGGGATACCAATATCCGGAAATCTAAACCACCTGTTGTTCGCATTGACGAGTAGCGACGTTAGCGAGCGGCCGAATGTTCAGCAAATCATTTCTACCTTGCAGTCTGCTTGAAGTGCTTGACTTCTAGCGAAAGAGAAACATCTTAGTTTTCAATCGGCTAGAGTTATATCTGCAACTAGAGGAGATTGAGCACCATGGATGACAAGGATAAGCTGAAAGCGATAGACATTCTCAATAAGATTATGGAATTGGAGTTGGCTGGCGTGGTCCGCTACACCCACTATTCTCTTATGGTTTACGGCTATAACCGCATTCCTATCGTCAGCTGGCTCAAGGCAAACTCTAATGAGAGTTTGATGCATGCGCACAAAGCTGGTGAACTTGTCACCTTGCTGGGCGGCCACCCGTCACTGAAAATTGGGCCATTGCTTGAGACTGAGAAGCATGACTTGGGTGATATTTTGCGCGAGAGCTTAGAGCACGAGAAAACTGCTATTGCCGCATATTACGAACTGCTCCACGCCTCCGAGGGTAAATCGGTTCTGCTAGAAGAGTACGCTCGCGAAATGATTATGGGCGAAGAATTGCACTTAGATGAAGTCAACAAGATGTTGAGAAAGCCTGGAGACATTCATCCCTTTCACGATTAATTAGCGACTTCACGATTAAATGGCGGCACTTAGGCGTTGCCAATTAGTTACAGAGCCTCGACCTTAGGGTTGGGGCTCTTTCCTTTGGATTTCATCGCGATGTTACTGAGACACCTCTAGGTTTATCCCTGGATGCTCCAGTGTATTTTTTCTCGTTCCTTTTTGCCGGCTGGTGAATTTTCAAATTCTTCTCGGGCTTTTTCTTTCTTGATTTCTTCTGGTGTCATGGGCACGATTGTGAATTCGCAGTTCTTTCCTGTCATTTGAACTTTTTTGTCTTTGGGAACATTAACTCCGAGAATACAAGTTCCGTTTTTTTCAAGCTCTTTGAGCCACTCTAAATCTTTGCTGTAATCGAGCACTTTCCGCAAGTCTAACTCTGCTAACTGCTTCGGTTCGGCGTCAGTCTTTTGGGCTTGCTTCCACAGCTTCATATCTTCCGCATAGGCTTTTTCATTGATCGGTGTCAAGCCCAGTCCACTGGGATTTGCCAGTTCTTTACTAAAGTCATGTTTGGGATTGTCAGCTATTTCTTTCACCATGATCAACTCCGCTGAACTATTTGCTGACTGCTTATATCCGGCTTGCTCGGTTTTTCGACATAGGCTAGGGGGCCGGAATACAGGAATACTGGAATTAATCAAGCGATTTCTCTTGGTGACAAGCCTTATTCTGGTCCGCTCGCATTTGTGGCCGCATGCACAAGATCGCTCAGCAATTCTTTAGCTAGGTCGGGGATGCTCTCACGCACAAGCGGTTTGCCGTTGACGAACCATTGCCGACCGGTGCTGTCCTCGCTTGTCGTGAATACAATATGCGGCTTACACTCATCTGCGTGTACCTCGTTAAAGGAAAGAGTTGTTCTCTCATCGAAAGGCAGTAGGTAAAGATCGATATTGTTATCGTGTCCGAAAAAGAAGAGACCCCAGTGTGCCGTGTGCAAGCAGGCATTGAGTAAAGGTTTGCCACTGCCTTCGGGAAAAGATTCGCCGCTGTGCTGCGGCCTTTGAATGCCAATGGCAAGCTCAAGGCTGCTCACTGTCTCATTGTATAAGTTGGCTTGTCCGGCAAAGACATCGAAGAATCTATTGATGCTGCTCTCAATTGGATCGTCTGAGTCTGCCAAGTCGGCGAACTCGTCCGGCCCATCGTAATCTCGCTGGTAGGTCATTGTCTCTAGGGGCGGAGAATAGACAGACGATTGATCAGCTTCGCGCTCATCTAAATCTTCTATTGTTGGTGGCGCAGATGGTGCTGGGATTTTACGAGGGTCATACATCATATCGAGATATTTGCCTATATCATCACCGCGTTTTGCTTTCAACATATCTAGCATGAGAAGTGAAGAGTCGACTTTTTCTTTCGGCACCGACTTGCCTTTCAGTAGATAGGCTATTAAACCCATACTTCCCCCTTGAATGTCATTCTGCTAAGCTCTCTTGTTGTTTGTGAGGGCGGTAAGTCATTGATCACTAGCGGTGACAACTCGAATTCAGCTGAATCTGAATTGCCAGTGCGCAAACTCATTTTCATTCTCGGTCGATCTTTTGTCATTGCTTCTGCCATTATTGCCTTATGCCTCGTTGTTTTTCCACCATATTATGGCAGTATCGACGAGATTCACATGACCATGATAGTTGCAGGAGTTGGTATTTGCCCTCGTCCTGATTGTCATATTCTTTTTCCGAACATATTGCTTGGCAAGCTACTCTCTTGGCTGTATACGGAGCAAAACGCGTTTCCCTGGTATGGCACCTTCCTCTGTCTTGCCAATGTCAGCTCGTTTACCCTTGTGCTTTCTGTGTTCTCCTGGGAGCGGCCATCGCTGCTGCGAAAAATTCTCCTTGGTCTTTTCACCTTCGTTTCGCTGCTGGCTCTCTGGACATGTTTGACATTTACCGGCGCTGCAATCTTCTTGGCCGCAGCTTCTTCGCTGGTAGCTATGTCGGCATTTGAGCGCAAGAACCTCACAAAATCTGGCAAGTTTATCGTCCTGGCTGTTTCACTAGGGGCAATGCTAGTTGCTGGAATAATTAGGGTTGATTCAGCCCGGTTGATTTTGGCTCTCTTGGCAGTCGTTATATGCTGTCGCTTTGCTCGTGCTCGGACAGCAAAAACTCTAGTTGCCGCTCTGGCCTTCTGGGCTTTGCTGCTTTTTGGTGTTCAATTACTCGATTCTGTTGACCGCAGCTATTATAGAAGTGAGCCGGAGTGGTCACAGGTTGGTCGCTTCAATGGTGTCATAAATAAAGTTTGTGATTATCGCAGATTGGCGTATAGGCCAGACACAAAGAAATATTTTGAGTCTGTCGGGTGGAATGAGAACGATCTAAATCTCATGACCTCCTACGAGTATGCCATTGACCCTAAGCTATTCTCGTGTGAAAAAGCTGAGCAATTGCTGTCATGCTTTACCATTTTAAGATCTGACCTGTCTCTACCGATGGTGTTTGAAAAGGTGCTTAAGTATGTCGGCGACAGGCTGGTGCTGCCGAGTTTACTATTGGCCATTTTTCTTTCATTTTTTGTTGACCATGCCCGTCTCGGTCGAAGCCGCTATGCGGCTCTGCTTGTGGCTGTAATTGGTGTGTTTTTGTACTTGCTTTGTTGTATGAAACTCGAGATTAGAATTACCTTGCCATTGTTTGCTTGGTTGGCCCTTTTCTCTCTCTACTATTGTGATGATGAGAAGCTGTTGCGGCAGTTTCGCTTGCTTCGAAATAAGCAAAGCCAAAAGGTATCTCGGGCAAGATTCTCGATTGGTCTTTGCTCATTTTTTGTTGCTATTCTAGTGGTGACCTTCAACTATCAGCAATCTAGCGCGGAAGCTTCTGCTGGTAGGGCGCAGTTGAAGCTTAGTTGCGCTGCCTTGCAACGATTGAACGGAGCTTTATATGTTATACCAAGTATGGTACCACTCGGTTTGATTTCTCCATTCGAGAGTGTTCGCGATTACTTCTCGTCAATGCGGATAATAATTCCATATTTTGCTGTGACACCTCTAGTCAATTATTGGGTCTCTAAAGAAGTTCAGGCGCAGACGCGGCTGCCCTTACTTGAGCCGGGGGTGCTTTTGTGCGCTGGCGACGATAGCAATCGCTTCAAGCCTTACTATTTTGACCATCATCATTTGAACGTTGCTTTTGAAGTGTGCTACTCCGATAAGCTAGTTCGTGTGTATAAAGCCGTGCCGATAGGCCGCCTACCTTGAATATTTTTCACTGATAAAAATGACAACAGATCAACAGCGGCTGGCGAGTTCTCGACGAACTTACCTCAATTGACTCCTACCCAACTGCTTTCTTTCTTCAAGTTCCCTTTGACCTTCGGGTGATTGCTCGTATTCGCGCCGCAGTCTGTAGGCTTCTTTCTCTTCAGCAGTTTTGGGAACAAGTTTAAATTCGCAACCTTTGCCGGTCATTTCTATTTTTCTATCTGGTCCTGGATATACCATCAGGATACAAGCGTCTGGGTTCTGGGGACGAAGCCAGAGCTTTGGCAAATTTGATTCTGCTGCATTAATGTCTAGTTGACTAGAATACCTTGTCAAGTCTTTCCAGAGCTGGCTTTCTTCGTTGTATTCGCTTGGGCTTCTTGGTGTGGTCCTGAGTAATTCAGCTAGTGATTTCTCACCAAAGTCAGGCGCAATGATCTCGTTCGAGAATTCTTTCGGCATGACGTATCTCCATTGGTAAACTCATTTAGCAAGATTAGCTTTGCTAGAGAACCATTTGGTGACGGTTTTGTGACCAAGCTGTGACTGCTGTATTGACTTGCTTCTTTTGCCGGTGGCGCTACTGCCATGCGCTGGTCACTCTTTCTTTGAGCGACTCTAAGTCTTTTAGTCGATTTGCTAGCAGCTGCTCAGGGTGTTCCCCTTTTCGCTTCAAATCACGTTCATAGAGATGCGTTTTGATGGCAGCTGCAGGAGTGGCTATTAGTGCGATTGCCTCTGCCGGTATGACACAAGCACCACCAGCTACTCCCAGCCTATTGCTAATAATCGGTTGCTGTCTGTAGGCGTGATAGCCAACCGTGCTCAGTATGGCTGAGGTTGCCCCGAGTGACGAGATTAAAGGCGCAGTGATAGCCTGTTGACCGGCAACTTTTCTGATGCGATCGATAGTTCTTTCTTCATGGAAGATCAAGGTATCTAGTCCGAGCTTCTCTTCTCTCAGGTGAATAAGTTCGGCTGCGACTTTAGCGTGTCTGCTGTTAGTCTCGCTGTTGGTCAAAAGATTCGCTAGTCGCTCAAATTTGTTCTTCGCTTCTTGATCTGACAGACATTTTGCTATTGGAAGTTTTTCGTTAAGAAAGCGCTCTTGCTTGCGCTCTATGCAGTTTCCTACTGCTGTGCTGGTAATTGGTCCAAGTCCAGCTAAAACGGCAGAGGTTATTTGCACTGGACCAGTGCCACCTGAGTACCGGCGGTCAGAGAATGATTTGAAACCGAGCATGGTAGAGCTGAATCTGCCAAAGTTTACGGTGGCGTTAATGACATAGAACGTGTTTCTATACCAGGTGTATCCTCTTGCGTGCACATTCCAGCGCTTGAATTCAAAGACGAGTCTATCTCTTTCGTAGTTGAGTAGTTCTTCTTTCAGTTCAAGTAATTCGCGGTGAGGGCCGGTGATGTGGCCTTGTTCCATTAAGGCGTGTCGGCTAGCAAGCATGTCGTTAACTCGCTTTACCGTAGTTTGCACGAAGTTTACTGACTGGCGGTTAGAAAAACCTTTTTGCTTGGCTCGCAGGGCCTCGACGCCATTGGCTGTTAGCTCTACCAGTGAGCTTGTGCCACCAATAAGAGTACCAACTGTGGCTGCCGACAGTGCTCTCTTGCTGGTACTTTGTGAAATTCGGCCGGGGTTGTTCCAGCCATTTATTCTTTGGCTTATGTCACTGATACTAAAGCCAAGAAAACAGGCATAGCCTGCTTCTTGTGCTGCGGGGTAAAATATTTTTCGCCAGCGGGCATAGTGATTGACAGTCTGTTGATAGCGTACGTTGTACTCGGCTAGATTGACGAGCTCAAGGAAAATTTTGCTGTCGTATGCTCTTATCTGTTGCTCTATATTTGAGAGAGTGGGTTCAGCGTCTGTAGTGATTTCAGCGGCGGACACTGACGCACTATCTGCGGTCGCCGCAGTCAAAATTGTTTGTTGTTCTGGTACATCGCTAGTGGTGAGACTTCCTGATTCTTCTGCGCAGACAGGCAGCACTCCGGCTAGCAATAGCTGTAGAAGCGTGATGGCTACCAGGCGAATCTGAAAATTCGTGGTGCTAGTTCGTGCGTTCACCCCAAATCTTGCACCTTTAGAGCACCTGACTTGCAGGCTTTGACGAACTGATTGTGGTCTCGTTCTGTTTGTTTTGCGTAAGCCGTAGCATGGGTTGTGATAGCGTTTTCAAAAGCATCGGTTTTGCCAAGATAGCCGCGTAAGATCGCCGAGTCTCCAGAGCGAGCATGGGCTCTGGCCAGTATTTCTCCGACAATCTCAGCCATTACCTTAAAATCATTTTTGCTCCAAAGGGCAGTGTTAGCGCCAATTTTAACGTCCTTTAGTTGTCTGATGAAGAAATGGCGGTGTGGCTTTCTTAGGCCTGTTACCCAGCCGAGAAACATGTCGCTGGCTGCTTGCATTAGCTTTTGCCCGTTGACGACGCGCTGGCCGTGATGAGCATATTTTGACTTGCCAGCATAGGGCTCTAGTACTGATTGGCGTGCTTCTTTGAGCTGCAGAATCAGAGTGTCGTCTTCGCTGCTTGCCATTAATATGACGCCACATAAGGTGCCCACGCTACCGATGCCGACAACTTTTCTTGCTATGTCAACCATTTCGAATTTATCCAATAAGACACGACGATCTTCAGGAAGAGTATTGCGATATTGCTCAAATGCTTCCTGTTCTGTTTCGCCGGCTGTTATGCCCTCCATGTGGCAGAGCAGAGGTGGTATGTCTCTAAAGCGCAGCCGTCCGTTTGAGACGGTTGTAAGTTTCTGTCTCATTACTTCGGGTGATGATTTTTCAAAGGCTTCTTTGAGATTGCGCTTGTGGCGCTGAATGGTCTCTTCTTCGGCCTCGATGAGTATGCGCTTGCAGTCAACTCGGGAGTACCAGACGTCAAGTGCGGACATCCTCGAAAATTCTTCTAATCGTTCTCTATATTGCTCAGCCATTCTGTAGGCTGCATCTTGACCCACTTCTATGGGGTAATTGCTGGCCTGTGCTGCCAGAACTAGGCTAGCGGCCAGTCTTTTGACATCCCATTCCCAGGGTGCAGGAAGAGTCTCGTCGAAATCGTTGATATCTACTACCAGGTTGCGTTCGGGTGTGGCAAAGATGCCAAAGTTTTGAATGTGACAGTCGCCGCAAGCTTGAACGATGAAGCCAGAATTTGGTTCTTGTGCTAGGTCTGCAGCCATAAGTGCCGCACTACCGCGGAAGAAAGTGAACGGGGATTCGAGCATGCGTGAGTAACGCAGCGGGATTAGTTCTTGAATCCGACCTTCACTTGAGTCTTCGATGGTCTTGATGACATCTCTTGTGCTTGCGTGAATATGCATTTTTGAATGCGCTTCTAAGGGGCACGATTCTCTGGCCAACTTGCCAACAGCCTTACGTTCTAGGCGAGTCGCATCCTTTTTTGCTGTTGGCTTTACGCTTGGCTTTTCTTTGGTGGCAGAGGTCTTTTTCATCGGCTCGCTCTTCTGAGAAGTATCTCCGACCAGTATGACATGGGCACTGCATTCGAGAATCAATCTTTGGCATGATTGAACTTTCTAATTTAGAGAACCATTTTCACTAGACGAGAGAGTAGTTCATCGAAGGGATAGACCGTCAGTAAGAGGGGCGCGAAAGGTAGAAGAGAAGCCGCGGCGAAGGTAACTATCGTCGTTTTGCTAATAATTGCCGACTTCATTGTTTGCACAACGGCGAAACTGTTGCCCAAATCTGCCAATGATTGAATGTCACTGTTTCCCAGTAATACTGCGTTATCGTCGCGGTTGCCCTCAATCCACTTCTCGTGAAATTCTTTTGTGTATTGATCTGCCAAGGCCCCGTATTCAAGCAAGCCTTTACGCTTTGCCTTGAGTAGCTTGCCCGAGAAGGCTAAGCAAGGGGTTAGGAAAATAACTGGTGCTACTAGGACCAAAGTCAGGATCAAGTATTTGAAGGAAAAAAGCTTTGCTCCTTCAAATACAATTTCTTCTCCCACATAACTGGCTACCTGGGTGGCAATGGCGAAATACAAAATGGCAAATCTTGTTTGGGCAACAGCAATAAAGCCAAGGCCGCCCATTCGATCCGGATGAGTTGGTGTTACCCGCAGTGTCAGTTTTGATGTGCGAAATAGTAGCTGGCTCCAGATTATGTATTTCCAAAGCCATCTGAACCATAGTAAGGAAATTAGAGGTTTCGCAATATACAAGTACCAGAGAAATGCCGTGGTCGGTTCTACTCCGGCCGCTGTTGTGCAGGTGCGCCATGAGCTTGTGCTGCTTGAAAGTTCTAGGCCACCCAGATGTGGACGAATAAAGGCCAAAAGCACAATTAGCAGTTCTATGGTGATTGAATCTCTGCTGCGTAAAGACAAGGCTATATTTTGTTTGAATTTTTCTTGGTCTGCTTCAGCTGTTAGTGTGCGGCAATGAGCCATGACATGACCTAGCCATGGCTCGACGATGCCTTCGGCGGCAATTAGTAAAGGTAGAACGAAGAGGAAACGACTAATTTCGGCAAAATCGAAGATAAATGGAACTTTGAGTGAGGTCGTGAAAAATGTGCCGCTGCCTATTGTTATTGCTGCCAGCGGCACCCAGGTGAGGCAGACAAAGAACAATATTCGCAAGACGATTCCAGCTAGCCCAGGGCGCGCGATGCCCGCTTTCACTAGTAAACTGTAAAGTGGCCCACCTCTCAGTAATGACAGGTCGAAGTCAGCCAGGCTAATGTCTTTGGTCAAGATTTATACCACCATAAATTTAATTGAACTAAGTTCAGCTGCTTGAAAATTTTCATTGATAAATCTTGCGAATAGTATTGGCGTCTCTATCACTTAGTTTGATAAGTGGTGACTTGAAATACATTACATCAAGACCAGAAGGTGAGTGTCCGTCAATTCCTAGCGCGTGACCTGTTTCATGAAGTGCCAAATTGAAAAGTTGTTCTTTTGCCCGGGGAGTCATGTCTTTGTTGTCGTAGCTAGGTGCTGAGAGATTGACAAAGCTCTTTGTTACTAGTTCTCTTCCGTAAGAACTTGTTTGCCCAGCGCTGCCAATATTCATAGGGTCATCGGCGGTGGCACGCTGGACAATTATGTTTGAGTCGTATTGTGTGGGCCACAATTCCATTCGGATTGGCGAACCAGGAAATTGGCACCACAAACTCATTGCTTGAAAAATATAGGTTCTAAGTTCTGGAGAAAATCCCGTCTTTTTCGCTTGACTTATATAGACCTTAAGAACAGAGCCTGGCGCTAAGCGCTTAGAATGTATTGAGTCGCAATAATCAGGAGAGCTAGGGTTTTGTGTGGCACGCCAATGAACTAGCGCGTTCAATTCATCGCGATACGATGTGGCAAATTCTACGTTTACTCCGGCCTTATTTCCGAGAAGTGCTTTGGCGTAGTTGTCGCGAGCGGCTTGCCAGTCGGCGGTGCCTCTCTCATACTGACCAGCGACATCATTAGCCATAGCGCGAACATAATAGAGGTCAGCTAAACTGTTGGCCGCATCGTGAGGCAAAAGGCTTAGGGCTTTGCTGTAGTAGGCGACCGCTAAAGGAAAGTTCTTCGCCTCGTATGCCGCTTCACCTAGCTCTTTGCATTTTGCTGCTTGCTGGGTAGCAGTCAGGACTTGTGCCGGTGCCTGTGCAGGACTTGTTCTGGTGGCTGGGTTTGGTTCTGCGAGCGCAGTCGATTGGAGTATCAGCAATGAGCTTGTCACTACTGCTGCTGCTATTGCTTTATGGGAGAATCTAAGCATCTTCAAAATGTCACTCACTTTAGTACTACAGTTTTGTCGGATCGGCGCATTTCTTGAATGTTGATAAGCAATGGGCAGCCATAATTATTCAGCGACGGTAGCTGCGTTACCCTGTATTCGCTACAGTTCTTGTATGCCAGACCGCCATCTAGTGCCATGAAAATTTTGTCCACCATAAACTGTTCAGCTGGCGCACCAGTTAGACCTCTTGCTTTTACTTCGGCACCTATTTTTCTACCTACTTCATTGTTGGCAAGATCTTTTTTTGTATCTAGATAAAAATTGAGTGTGCCAGAATTGCGCCAGCAGATAGCTTCGAAATATTCGTTTGCTTTGAACAATAGGTCAGCACCTAGTTCTCCAATTTCGGATGAGACCAAGGCTGAGCCGTACAAGTGTTGAAAGCTATTGAGCAGCTGCTCATATACTTGGACCGGTTGGCCCCTTACCATGTACGTGTAGGTATTCTTGCCATATGATTCTTGCGTAGGCGGTTGGTCAAACTGCTTTGGCTCAAGGGTAAGCGGAATGAGGTCGCTACGACCAAATATTGCTTGTTCCGTAGTGCTGACGCGCCAGACAATGCTCAGGGTATAGGCGGCAATTGCAAATATCGCCACTGTGAATAAGGTAGGCATGAGCTTGATCGCTATATTGACTATTTGAGCTTGATACTTCACGTCTTACTCTGATTTTTGCGGGTTTGGTTGTGTTTAGCAGAGGTTTATAGTTAGCTCTTAGGATACTCGACATCTGCTGTATTTGACGATAGGTGAAAGCAGTTGGCGCTATAATTCAACAATGTCTGATGAGTTGAATTCGCAACGGCTGGGTGGAGATTTTGGCGGACGTCCTCCGGCAAGGGTTGCCACGTTTGAAATTCCACCAGATCGCTTCGTTTGTTGTGTTTGTTGTGCCATGGTGGCGCAGGCGGCCCGGCTGCTACCGCACATGGCAGCATATGTCTGTCTGGTCTGCGCAGCAAAGCCAGAGCACCAACCAATTCGGGAGGCTGAAATTTCTAATAAATCTTATGCACCTTGGTCTGAGTCTGAAGTTGATTTACTCAATGCCTACCAGGTTTCAAATACGTTTCTTCCCTTTGTCTGTAATTCTGACCATCACCTAATGGCTAAGGTCGATGGCTTTGTTTGTTCCGAGTGCATTGGCTTGAAGGTTACCTGGGCCTATTCTTGGATGCTCCAGGATAGCTGGCGACAGATGGTTTAGGTGTGAACTGATAAAATATTGCTATGACAATCCCGCCCAGTGTTTGTTCGACAAAATTTGAACGCGACGGTTTTGAGCTTCTGCCGTCAGCGATAGATGTCTCGCAGGTCACGGTACTGCTTGAGGCAATCGCTGAGATTCAGGGACAGTCAGGCAAAGCTGGAATGAGAAATTTGCTTAGTCGCTCTGCGAGAATTCATAGTTTTGCTTTTAGTAATTCAAACTTAAGAATAGCTCGATCCTCCATTGGTGGGGATGCGAAGCCAGTGCGAGCAATCTATTTTGATAAAACTCCGACAGCCAACTGGTATGTTACTTGGCATCAAGATCTGACGATTCCTGTTTCTGAAAAGATAGATACCCCTGGTTGGGGGCCTTGGTCTGTAAAAGATGGTGTGACACATGTGCAGCCACCTAATGAGATTCTGAATAACATGATTTCGTTGCGATTTCACCTAGATAAGTGTGCCATCGATAATGGTGCTATCAAGTTTATTGCCGGTTCTCATTTGCACGGCGCTCTTAGTGCTGCAGAGATTGCTGCGAGGCGTGATTCGTCTGAGCACATAGTCTGTGCGGCAGAGCTTGGTGATGTCGTTGCTATGCGACCTTTAATTTTGCATAGCTCGTCGGCGTCGTCGTCGCCTGACCACCGCCGAGTGCTTCATATTGAGTATGCTGCAGGGGATCTTCCATCGGGTCTGCGTTGGGCCGAAGCCTAATTGTTGGCTGCTGTGATAACATTCCAGGTTAGTGTTTGAACCAGTTGACGGAGACAATTTAGGGCAAGTTATGAGTGACACCGTAGCACCGGCATTGCGCGCTTTGCTTGAGCGATTTATTGATTATGCTGGTCTTTTTCCACCAGCGTCTGTACCTCTAGATGGCGCTATTGCCAATTATCACAGCTATCAGAATGGCGATCATCGCTGGATGTTGCGCTGGTTGGTCTTGCCTGTTGGTCAGTGTGTCGGTGTGCATGATAGCCTACGCCCCTCGCTTTCTCTCATTGCTGAAGCGGATGATGGTCATGCTGCAGCTCTAGAAACCAAAACGATTGTCAGCGCCAGTAAGCCTGTCTATTGCGAAGTTTCGCCTGACAATCTGGCAATGCTTGATGCTGTTAAGGGTGCGGGTAATTTCGCTAAGATTCGCATGGGCAGTGTACAGCCTGAGGGAATTCCCTCGGTGGCTTCAGTAGCCGCCTTTATAAATGCCTGCGCTGATCGCAAGCTGGCATTTAAGGCTACGGCCGGTTTGCATCACCCTGTGCGAGCGCTGCAGGCTTTGACTTACGAAGATGACGCACCGCGAGCAGTATTACATGGTTTTCTTAATATACTCATGGCCGCAGCGTTTGCCTGGCACGGTGAGCGAGATATCGACTCAATTATCTCTGAAACTGAGCCCACCGCCTTTTCTTTTGACGACCGAGCCTATTGGCGTGATAAGTCGTTGAGTTTGGCCGAGATTAAAGCTGCCAGACATGATTTTATCCATTCTGTCGGCACTTGTTCATTTGATGAGCCAATTGCCGATTTGAGGTTATTGCGACTTTTGCCCTAATTTGTTCCAAATTGGAACTTTTACCCTCAATGTCATTCTATGGCAACACTTCTCCGCTGAGCTTGGCGGAGAAATTCTGTGACTGTTTGAGGTGTTGAACGTGTTTAATAAGATTCTGTTTGCAGTAGCTTCGACGGTTGTGTTAGTTACTTCGCAACAAATAATTATGTGGCTAGAGCATAAGCTTAAAGCCAAAGAAGCTGTGAAGAAGTCAGAAAGTTAACTAGGAAAAACAGATTGCTAATTATTTAGGATTGCCTATTGTTGGCAGAGTATAAGTTGATCGGTCAGCCAGAGCCGATTCGAGTTCGTTATCTAAAACCATGACTAGATTCGATAACTTTTCCATTTGTTCGCGGGCGATCGTTTGGTCGCTTTGCTTTGTTGATTCTCCTACCCTTATGCAGAGCTTTGCAATATGAACTGCATCAATGATTTCGCAGCAGTCTTTGAAGCGTTCTAGTCTCTGGCGAAATAGAGTCAGTTCTTGGGCATCTAACAGTGATTGAAGTTCGGCTAGATCGGCCTTGCAGTTCTCTCTAAACAAGCTGAGGATTCCCTTTAGCTGTTGCTCGCTGTAGAGCTTTCGTAGTTTGATGAAGTTGGCTTGCTGGCAGACAAAGGTTCCACTAGTAATGTTATTTATCTGAGTTGCTCTTGATGGAGTATCTCTCATGAATGAGTTTCCGAGCCAGTTAGTCACTATTTTTTCAAGGGAGTTGGGATCGATAGGCTTGCTTATATAGTCGTCCATACCGTTGGCTAGACAGTGTTCGCGGCTTCCCTCTAGCGCGCTTGCTGTTACTGCTACTATTGGGACGGCGACTCCTCTTCTTTGCTGAATTTCTTTAATGATTTTGGCGGCTTCAAAGCCGTCCAGTATCGGCATCTGACAGTCTAGAAATACAAGATCATAGTGCTTCCTTTTGAAGGCGCGAACTGCTTCTATGCCATTGGCAGCTAAATCGGTTTCAAAACCTAAGTCAGTGAGAAAAATAGATGCAACTCGCTGATTGAGCTTGTTGTCGTCAGCCACAAGAACTTGCTTCTTTTGCCCTCGCAGAAGTAATGCCGCAGCCGCTTTAACGCTGGCAAATGCTTCAAGACCCAAAGTCGTGCTTTGGCCTGCTCGAGTTAGTGCCAGAAATGCTTTTTGGTTTGTGAGCTTGCTTAGGCAACTGGTGACGACTTGCCTTCTCATGGGCATTGGTATAGTCAAAATTTCTTGATCCTGGTTGCTCTTGCCAACTGGCGCCAGGCCGTCTTGCTCTACTACTTCTACCAATTTGACTGAATGTACTAGGGCTGAAGTAGATATCATCGAACGCAGTTTGTGGCACTCATCTCTTAACCGCACGGTATCGAGGAAAATCACTGTGATGGCGTTATTCGTCGGTGCTTTGTTGGGTTTGGCCGCCAGAATAGCAAAGACGCCTTGGGCTGTATCACTTGAGCCTGTGGCTAGGTCAAAAGTCTTGAGTAAATCCGCGATGGCCGCTCTGCCATCGTGAACTGGCTCTAGCGTCATTGCTGATAGATTGGATACCTGCGGAGCAACATTTGTTTGCTCTGGCGTAAGCGGACTTGGTGAGACTTGTGGAATGGCCCATACTCTTAAAATTTCTTGGTTCGCTGGTTCTTCTTGCGGCAGATAGAAGCCAAAAGTTGAGCCCACTGCAAGCGTGCTATCAACAAACATCTTTCCTGACATCAATTCCACAAGTCGCTTTGAAATACTGAGGCCAAGTCCAGTTCCGGCTGTATGGTTTTTTCTAGCCACTGGCCCTTGGAAGAACGGTTCGAAAAGGTGTGACATAAGTTCAGGGCTTATACCTGGACCACTGTCACTGACCGTGAATAGTAACTGTCTTGGTCTGTCCACCGGCTTCACTGACGAGACTTTTAGTGTAACGTTTCCTGTTTCTGTAAACTTAATGGCATTGCCACAGAGGTTGAGCAGCACCTGTCGAATTTTTTGGGGATCTCCAATTACAGTCTCTGGAACATCTTTGTCGATGACTGAAAGCAGCAATATGTTCTTAGATGATGCCGCTGGGGCTAAGATTTGGGCTACGCCTTCAATTGTTTCGGCGAGATCAAATTGAACCGATGCAACTTCAAGTCGACCTGCTTCAATTTTTGAGAAGTCCAAAACATCGTTGATTATATTGAGGAGAGACATTCCGGCCTCTCTCAGTGTGAGAACGTATTCTCGTGTCTCCGGGGGGAGGTCTGCACGCAAAATCATCTCGATCATTGGCAGCATGCCGTTTAGTGGTGTGCGCAATTCATGATTTACGTGCGCGACGAACTCTGCCTTGATTGCTAGGGCGTTCTTGAGTTGAACGACAATTTCTTTGTTGGTCTCTCTTTCGGCTGCAAAATCGGCCTCAAGCTTTTTGAGGCGCGCTTGGCTCAGGGCAAGTTGTTGCTCCAAGTTTAGCTGATCGTTCGCGTCGGTTGGCATCTGTGTCAGCTCTTTTGGTTGGACTCTCACCGGAAGAGATTTGCTGATGAGGAAGGTGGTTGAGAGCTATTCGGCCGCATCAACGTGGTGGCATCGAGTAATGCCAAACCAAACTGGTACGTGAATGTACTTGATACCCCTAAAGACTGATACTTGAGGATGTGCGAGAAGAACGCCAAATTAAGCCACATCACATCGATCGTAGCCCCGGCCCACTGGCTTGTCAATAGCTACTTGGCCATTTGTAAATGAGATTCTAGGCTGAGGTCTGCCAAGCGAATTCTCTTCAAGAGGTCGTTGAGCGCGTCATGACCTGTGGCTGTTTCTGGCAAGATTGTGGCGTCAGCTGAGTCTTCAAGTACGTCTCTGAGACGCTCGTATTCAACTTTGTGAAATTCCCATTCGTTATCTTCTAGTGTTTGTGAATTTTCAGTATTGCGCGTTCTTTCAATCATTTCGTCAATATAATTGAGCACGAAATTTTGATTGAGCTTAGAAATATTGGTTTCAATTTCGCCGACTTGCATTAGATAGGTGCCAGTTAGCAGTAATCGGTAGATTGAAAGTAGGTTGTTTATACTCGGTTGCTCTTGTACCCCATTTACTTCTTGGGTTGCTGCTTGCCACTGACTGTCGGCGTAGCCGAGGTAGTGATAACAATGTATGCGAGTGAGACAACCCTTAGCGATTTCCTTTAATTCTTCATGCTCAGGACTGGTGTGCACTACCAGTGGTGAGTAGATTTGTTCTAGTACAAAGCCGTTGTCTCTTAGCATTAGAGAGAAGAATTTTTTGATGTCTTGGGTACCAATTTCTACCTGTAGACCATCAGCTTCTTGTCTAAGTTCAATGGTTTCGTCTTCTATTTCTAGGCCAAGAACTTGTTTGACTGGCAGTATGTGCGCCCCGCGAATTTCATAGGAAGAATCTGCTGAAGAGAGGCCAGCCAAGTGGGCACCACAGACGGTAGCAAATACCATTGGATAACTATGTGTCTTTAGTGCATTTTCAACTGAGGCTGGAAAATTCATGACTATACCTATTAGATCAAGTACCGAGGCTTGTAGATTCACAATTATCCCTAAAGTACAGGGAGCATACAAGGGTACTGTTAGGCGATAGTTGTGGCTTGGTGCTGCCGTGAGGGCGCCTTGGTGTAGACTAATAGTTGGCGAATTGGCGAAAATTATTCGAATTAAGGAGCATTTTGTGACTGAGGAGAGCCTAGTGCAGCCCGAAGAGAAACCAGCCGAGGCGGAGAACCCTGCTAAAGCCACAAAAGCTGCTAAGACGCCTAAACCGGCAAAGGTTGAACAGCTTGTTTATGCGCTGTATCGCGTTTCGCGCTGCCATGGCTGCGACCGTAAGCTCGAGAAAGGTGAGATCGTCAAGCTAGAGCAAGGTCTAGAAGAACAGCGAGCATTTTGTAGCAAGTGCGCCGGGCTTGAGGGCTTAGAGATTCTTCCAAGTGGTAATGCCAAAATCACAAGGCTGGTTAAAAAGTATTCGCAGAAATGCTTCATTGTTATGCGTTGGTCCGAGGTCTGGAAGACCTACGAGAGGCAGGGGTTGTACGTTGAGCCTCAGGCCATTGCTCAGGCTCGCAGCGAGATCGCCGGCGGCTCGACAAAGGTTTCGACAAAGGTTGCTAAGTGACCTTAATAAATGTTCAGACAGATCTAAGTGTATGCCGCTTCCAGTATTATTAGCGCTCCTTAAGTATCTGGAGATGCCATGCAAACGGTCAGTCGCCCCCCGGCACCGGAATCCCTTGCTCAGATTCCTAGTGACACGTCTTCGGAACTTGAGAACATTGAATTGACAGCCTCTGCAGAACCGATGCCAGTTGCAGCTACTCACATGAGTGGGCCGTCGCGCTGGCATGTCTTGATTGCTACCTGGTTGGGTGGTGTTTTCGATGGCATGGATTCTTCCATTTTTGCCATGGTTCTTTTTCCTGCTTTATCTGAATTGCTCCACACCCAGTCACATGCAGTGGTGGGTCAGTACGGCTCTTATATAATCGCTTTGTTTATGCTGGGATGGGCACTGGGTGCCATGGTTTTTGGTGCTATGGCTGACCATATCGGTCGGGCCAAGACTTTGAGCATAACTATCTTGTTGTATGCCATATGTACTGGTCTTTGTGCTGTCGCTGGCAATTGGTGGGAGCTGGGAATTTATCGCTTCTTGGTTGGTGCCGGCATTGGCGGTGAGATGGGCATCGGAGCAGTATTGCTCTCTGAATGTTGGCCTGCTAAATCACGTGTCTTTGCTGTTAGTGCCTTGGCGACGTCTCTGGGAACTGGTTATTTATTGACCGCTTGGCTCAATCTTTCGCTCGGTCACTTAGGTTGGCGTTATTTGTTCATGGCTGGCATTGTGCCTGCTTTTCTTACTGTTTATATGCGCTTCAAGTTGCGTGAGCCAGAAGAGTTTGTTCGCTTGCAAGAAGCTCGTGACAAAGAAAGCGCTCGCACTGGTGCATCTGTTTGGACTACGATCACAACTAATGCAAGTGCCTGTTTTAAGGAGCTTTTCACTGAGGCTAATTGCAAAAAGACTGTTTCAGTGGCTGCCGTGGCCAGTGTGGCTATCGTCTGCTGGTGGGCGGTGATTGCTTGGATTCCAGCCTGGATCAATCAGCTTACTGGTGACCTAGCTGTTGAGCAACGTAGTCATGCCATGTTCACCAAAGACATCGGTATGATTCTCTCTGGTTTGCTTGGTGGCATCTTAATTAAGAAGCTCGGTTATCGCCTGGCACTCGGGACTTCATTCCTTCTAGCTTTTGGCCTTTCATACGGTATGTTCAATACCGTTCACTCGTTTGGACCAGCCTTACTGTGCTGGTTGGTGGCATTAGGTTTCTTTGCTCATTTGCCTTTTGTCATTATGTGGACTTATTTGCCTGAACTATACGAGGCCAAGGTGCGCAGCACCGCATTTGGTTTCATATATAATGCCGGACGCTATGCCGCGGTGGTGGCAGCACTTGGTAGTGGCGTCTTGATTCAGACTTTTGGTGGGTCCTACGCCATGGCCGCATCAACAGTTTCTGCTGTCTATCTTTTGGGTGTGGTTGGTGTCTTCTTTATTCCCGCTAAAGGCGAATATTTAGGCGCTGTTGGGCACTAGAGTCTAGCAAAATGCTCTTTGGCATTTAGCTGTTTGACATTTAGCTGTTTGGCTAACAACTGAAATTGGCTTATGTCTTATTTGCTACTTTCGCGCTTGAGGGCGTCCGCGCCTGTAATGCCGCCATTGTTGCCGAATTGTCCTTGCTGCCAGAGGGTGCCAGCAGCTTCGTAACGTAACACCGCTTGTTTCGGTTTGAATGTTCCGATTTTGCCGAAGGCCCTTTGGGTGTTACTACCAAGTGGCCCCGAGACGTAGTAGTCTTGTTCGATAAAGCCAGTAAAGCGTTCGTCTACGCTCTTTCCGTCAGAGTATTTCCACACGGCTTCCATTTGACTGCGATAGGGTGGAATGTCTTTGCCTACATCCAGACCAACTTTAATGCCCATCATCTCTTCTCGCGTCAGAGGCTTGTCTGGCCTAAATGTGCCATCTTTATAGCCAATCGAATAACCGGCGTTGGTGATTGCTTGTATGAATTTGTAGGCAGGGTGTGAAGGCTGTGTATCTTTAAATTGCTGCGCTGCCTGCGGCGCTAGATGTAGTTGTTTGTCTGGCGTCTTTATGGCGTTATAGGCCCGATAGAGCCAGGTAACATATTCGCCTCTGGTGACTGGTTGGAGGGGCTTGAATAGTGCTTCTGTATCGGTGCTAGATGCCCTTGCCAGGTCATCGAAGACGTGGAGGCGGCTTAGATCATCAATCATCTCTTTGTTGGGAATGTCAGCAATGTCGCTGAATGCAATAGTGCTAGAAGATTTAGTCGCTTCGTTGCTTGTGCCGTTAGTATTACCGTTAGATGTGTCGTCAGCCGTGCCATTAGATGTGCCACCACTGGTAGTTGTGGCTGCGTCTTTCGCCAATGTCGATTTTATTGGAGGGGTCATGTTTTTGAGACTAGCAAGCTCACTCTTTAAGATAGAGGTTTCAGACTTCGCTTCGGAGAGTTCACGTTTGAGATCTTCTCTTTCTCTATCTACAGTTGAAGAGCAGCCGGTCAAAAGCAATAGCAAACTGCCACTAATTAGTCGGATAAATTTTGACATTACACATGTTCCTCTAACTAAAACACCCCAAACCGAAAAGGAGGTGTGGGGTGTCCTAAAAATCTAAGAAATAATAGCAGTAGGCAAGCTTAGTAGGCTTTTTCTTTTGGCTTTGAGGCATTGACAACAATCTGTCTGCCGTCAATATCTTTGCCATTCAGGCTGGTAATGGCGGCCTCAGCTTCGGCCTGGCTGCTCATTTCGACGAAAGCGAATCCGCGCTTTCTACCACTTTCGCGATCGGTCGGGATTGCTACCGAAACGACTTTTCCTGACTCAGCAAAAAGTTCTTCAAGGTTAGTTTCAGTAAGGTTGTAGGAAAGATTGCCTACAAATAGCTTATTCTTCATCAATTCTCCATGGATGTCTGCACCAGCACTATTTGGTGCAGTGGGCGATCCGTTTGTGGCGCCACAAGGGGGAGTATGGCATATATTCTGGACCGGTGTCAGTCGGGAAATATCATTGCCGCACGGCTATCTTCCCTTGGCAAGCTGATTGCAGTGGCAGCTTCATCCTGTAAACTTGAATTGTCAGATTGGATATTGTCCATTTGGATAATTGACCTGAATAATCTCACTAGGAGGAATCACGATGGCCAAAAAAGTAGATACCGATGCGCCACCCGCTTTAATCATTGAGTTCAAAACCACTTCGGGCGAAATCTGGGGCACCATTAAAGCTGACGGTAAAGAATTTAAGACCGGTTCAACTGGCTTCTATGCCAACGGCAAGATCAAGAATCCTAAAAATGGTTCTGCTTACCAGGTCGGTACCAACATCATTTTAATTGGCAGCAAAGAATCAGAACCATAACTCTTGGTTCTATTTGTTGGCGGCCCTGTTAATTAGCTTGGTGATAGCTCTATCAAAAGCACTGGCAAAGCGCTGTTTGTCTTTGTCAGTGTATTGCTTGGGGCCGCCGGTTATATCCCCGCTGTCTCTTAGATCTGTCATTAGTGCCCTGACCGAGACGCGCTCACCAATGTTTTCTTCAGTAAATGCGTGACCACGAGGGTCAATTACTACTATCTCATTGGGAACTAGTTGGGCCGCCAGCAAAATGTCTTGAGTGATTACTAAATCGTCTTTTGTCGCTAGATCAACGATGTATTGATCTGCTACGTCTGCTCCTTTGGCCACCTGCACAAAGCTTAGATGCGGTGATAGTGGCAGAGAGATTATTTTGTTTGCTACGAAAATAGTGCTAATAGCGAGTTTGTGACCGGCCTTGATTACTATGTCTTTGACTGGTACAGGGCAGGCATCTGCATCGACCCAAATTTTCATTCTTTAGCAACCATGTGAATCTAAACTCATTTTAGAAGGGCTGATGTCAACGTCTTCCGCTCCTTCTCCTTCTCTCTCTAATTCTAATCAGCTTCGTCTTCAGCGATAGCGTCACAAATAGCCACGAAGCTGGGTTGACAGAGTCGTAGCCAGTATAATGAGAAACTATGCCAGTTGCTATAAGTTGCCAATCTATAACCAAATCTTTTAGTGCCAGACCACTATTCCGCGATATTTCGATAACTATCGATGATCGCGAGCGAGTTGGATTGATCGGCCCTAATGGCTCTGGCAAGTCGACCTTGCTCAAAATTATGGCCGGTATTTATTCGCCCGACGATGGCGCCATCACTACACGCAAGTTTCTCAATATTGCTTATTTAGCTCAAGATAATCCTTATCCGCCCGATGCAATTTTGCGCGATGTGGTTGCTGCATCATTAGATGGCCAATCAATTGATGAAACAGAACGTATTAACCGAGCGGAGTACACGCTCAGCACAGTAGGTTTTGAAGATCTTGGTGCTACCGTATCTTCGCTATCAGGTGGTTGGCGAAAACGCTTGGCCTTAGCTGCTCAGTTAGTTAAAGAACCAGATTTTCTTTTGCTGGACGAACCAACCAACCACCTCGATCTAGAGGGTGTGCTCTGGTTGGAAGACTTACTCAAGTCGGCACCGTTCGCCTTTATTTTAGTTAGCCATGATCGCAATTTCTTAGAGAATGTTACCAATCGCACTGTTGAATTGAATGCTGCCTACAAAGACGGTTACTTGAGTTGCAAGGGGCCATATAGCGAGTATCTTGTCGCTCGCGCTGAGTATCTCTCGGCCCAATCAAATGAGCAACAAGCTCTAGCCAGTAAAATGCGCCGTGAAGTTGCCTGGTTGCAGCGCGGTGCCAGGGCTCGCCAAACCAAGTCACAGGGCCGTATTCGTGAGGCTGGTAAGTTATTTGACGAGTTCGCCGAAGTGAAAGCTCGCAATAACATGAATAGCTCGGTCAATATTGATTTCAGCTCATCTGGACGACGTACTAAAGAATTACTGGTTGCCAAAGACGTTTGTAAGTCTATGGGCGGACGCCAGTTGTTTGCGGGCCTAGACTTGGTTTTAACACCAAAGCAGAAGCTCGGCTTGGTTGGCACGAACGGCAGTGGTAAGACCACGTTGCTTAGAATTCTAGCTGGGCAGATTGAGCCAGATAGCGGCACTGTAAAGCGCGCAGATCAGCTCAAGGTTGTCTGGTTTGACCAAAACCGTGATCAGCTGAACAAAGAAATTACCCTCAAAGAAGCGCTCTGTCCCAGTGGTGATTCGGTTGTCTATCGTGATCGCCAAATTCATGTTATGAGCTGGTCTAAGCGTTTCTTGTTCCGCCCAGACCAACTACCTATGCCTGTCAGTTATCTCTCCGGCGGAGAGCAAGCGCGAATTTTAATTGCTCGTCTGATGTTGCAAGAAGCTGATATTCTGATTTTGGACGAACCTACTAATGATCTTGATATTGCTTCTTTGGAAGTTCTAGAAGAGAGCTTGCAAGACTTCCCAGGCGCTGTGGTTCTAGTCACTCACGACCGCTACATGATCGACACTATTTCTACCAATATTCTTGCCCTAGATGGAGACGGTGGAGTCGAGTTCTTTGCTGATTATTCGCAATGGGAGTCGAATCGATTTTCTAAGAGTGGCTCAAAGAACAAGAGTGCCGCTAGTAAATCGGATAAGGCCGAAAAAATAGAAAAATCTGGTAGCAAGATTGGCAGCTCCACTAGCGGAGCATCAAGTAATAACGGTAGCAAGAAGAATCTTAAGCCGCTTTCTAATAACGAGCGAAAAGAACTAGACTCAATTGGTAGCAAAGTCGAAGAGGCTGAAAGCGCTCTGCAGGCTGTTCGTAAGCTAATGGAAGACCCGAAGATTGCCGCTAACCACGTTAAACTGGCCGAAATGATGGAAGACTTTCACAAAGCTGAAGCAGCTGTGGCCAAGGTATTCTCCCGTTGGGAAGACCTAGAAGCGCGCCGCTCTGCCAACGAAGTTTGATACTAGCGCCCTAGGTGCTTAAAACGGACTATCCATTATTTTCTTTGCCGCATCCAAGTCACGCTTATATAGGTCTTTGTGCCCCATCTGTAAGTGCAGGTTGGCCCTATCTTTAAGTGTCTTGGCCGTAGGCTCTAGTTCGATGGTTGTGTCGTAGTCTCTAATAGCTCCAGCGAGATCTTTGTTTTTGACTTTAAGTTGGGCCCTGGTACGAAAGGCCTCGCCGTCTCGGGGGTTGTGTGCAATAACCTTATTAATCTCGGTTAGTGCCTCTGGCAGTTTGTCCAGTACTTCAAGCATGTGCACTATTTGGTAGCTTGTCCATTCGTTCGGTTGTAGAATGGACGCCTTGCGGAAAGAATCAAGGGCTTCTCGGTATCTGTGAAGACCTTCCAAAATACCGCCTTTGGTTCGATAAAGCTCTGCCTTGTCTGGTATGTACAAAATGCTGGTGTTAATTGTGGCTAGCGCTTCTGGAAGTCGACTGAGATTGGCTAAGGATGTTGCTTTGCATTGATAAACAGAGATTTCTATGTTAGGGCAAGCAATTGCTTGATCGCAGTATTTTAGCGCTTCGCTAAAGCGGCCTTCTTTATTGGCGATTTCGGCTAATTGACAATAGGCTGGGCTAAACTTGGGATCTAACTTTAAAGCCATTTTTAGATATTTTTCTGCTGGTTTTGTCGGGTCTTCATCTCCTAACACGTCTGTATAGGTAGAAGCGAGGCGGCAGTAGCTTAGGGCGTTTGCGTGTTTCGTTTTACATAGAATCTGATTTAGCGCGCGGGCTTCGAACTTTAAATTGTCATCGCTCAGTTGGTCGGCTACTCCCAGCAATTCTTCAAATTGCTGGGAGTTCATTTTGTTGCCTAAGGCGCGAGCTTTTTCTATAGCAGCAGTGGCAGCTTTGCGGTTTTGGTACTTGTTATCACTATTTGCACTTGGCACTATGAGTAGTGTCAAGTATAGTGCTAAAAGCAAGGGCGAAAGTAAATTCCCGAAGGTGTGACGGCCTCCGTTCCTCGCTTCCGTTTCTTTTCGCAAAGCCGTGTAGGCCATTTATCACCTATTTGCTCAGTTGCGGCATCACCACACCGTCTAGAACGTGGATCACTCCGTTTGAACAAGGAATGTCGGTGGTTTTAACTAGAATGGTATCGGCGTAAAGATCGTCACCCTTTTTGCTCAGCTTTAGTTCGCGACCGTCGAGAGTCTTTACTGAAGACATCATGCCTAGTGCTTTGGCATCAAATTTGCCTGAGACAATATGATATTGCAGTACTTCCTTGAGTCTCTTTTTGTTGGCCCAAAGGCTTTTTCTGTCGTCAGCGGGGATAGCCTTGAAAGCTTTGTCACTGGGTGCAAAGACAGTGAATGGGCCTTTGTTTTTCAAAGTATTATCGAGTGAAAAAGCTTGCTCAAGTCCGTCTAAGAAAATATGAAAGGCAGTTACTTCATTGTCCGTTAGTGTGTTGATGATGTCTTTGGGCTTACGCTCAAATCCTTGCTTCATCTTAAACTGCTCAGTTTTGGCTGCTATTAGCAAAGGTTTTGCCTCGCTCTCGGCCTTTGCTTCTTGAGTGATAGTGAAAGGTAAAGCTGACAATAGAGCTACCAGAGATAGAATTTGAATATTTTTGCGATTTAAAGTGGCCATGATTACTCCGTGAATAACGAGAATGCAGCGACTTTTAAGTCGACCGCTAGACAGTGTACATGACAGGTCGTTAATGCTTTCGGTTCCACTTGTAAATGATTTTAAGGCGAATTGAAACAAATTTGGAACTTTGCATTGGCGGGTGACGTCGTCCTCACTGCTGCGTATGAGCCACTATCAAACACAGGTTTGCAATAAGGCTAGCAGAATTCCCTAGCAGTAAAAATATTACGCTGGTCAAGGCGGGAGTAGATTATGTCAAGTCGATTTCGAAGAGTTGCACACAGCTTTAGTTGTATGGCACTTATTGCCCTTATTCTGACTGTAAGCTCAGCTCAAGCACAGACCACGGTCTTGAGTGGCAAAGTCCATTCAAATGCCATGCCTCAGCTGGTTAGGCAGGAGCCGCAATACGATCGCATGCCGGTGCAAACACCGGTGACGATTGTCAATACTCAGCGATCACCCTATCAGTCAGGCGTGACTCAGACTAAGACAGTGGTGATACAGAGACCTGTGTACAGAGAAGTTTATGTGCGTGACAACCGCACTTATTTTCAACGGCATCCAAAAGTGAAAGCAGTGACAATCGGAGCTGGCGTGGGCGCTGGCGCTGGTGCCCTTACCGGATTAGTCTCAGGCGCTGGGGTAGTGCGCGGAGCTGCCATTGGCGCGGGAAGTGGTGCTGGTGTAGGCCTTGTTAGAAGCAGTCGGACCATGAAAAGGCATCCTATTATCCGCGATACAGCCACAGGCACTATTGCTGGTTTAGGAATAGGAGCGGCTTCTAGTCGTCGGGGCAAACGGGCTTGGCAGGGCGCTGGTGTCGGAGCTGCTGTTGGCCTCGGAGTCGGCCTGTTTAAGAACTTGAAATAGCCATGACACTGACAGCAAACATCAAATATTTCTGGAGAATTTCACATGTTAAAAGTAGCTTTGCCGACTAGCGCAAGATCTCAACAGCTGTTGAGTTCGGTGGCTCTGGCTGCCATGGTTCCCCTCGTACTGTCAGGTTGTTCTATGAACAGTCCTACTGATTTGCGTGCGAGGGCTGAAGAGCAGATTAAGAGTAATAATTTGCCTGAGGCAGAGAAAATTCTAAAAAAGGCACAGGCCGATCAAGAGCAGTCGAAGGGGCCAAATGACGTGCAGTTGGCTCCGACTCTTACCGCCCTTGGTGATCTCTATAGTCGACAAGGAAAGTATGCAGAGGCCGCTGCTCTCTTTGAGCGGGCCACGGATATTCAGCAAAAGGCTATGGCTCCTCAGTTAGTTGCCCTTACTGCTAGCCTTAATGGCAAAGGTTTGGCCCTCATGGGGCAAGGCAAATTTGTGGCTGCAGAGCAGGTCTTACAACAAGCTCTTGCTATTCGGGAAGACAATTTGCCAACCGGTGCTCTTCCAGTTGCAGAGAGCGAGAATAGCCTAGCGCAGCTCTATTTTCAGACTGCTCACTATCCTCAGGCCGAAGCGCTTTATAAAGGGTCAATTAGTACTTATGAAAAAGTCAAAGGGGCTGAGAGTTCTGAGGCCGCTAATGTGCGAAATAACTTGGCTAGTTTGTATTATGCCCAGGGCAAGTATCAGCAAGCCGAGCCTATTTTTAAGTGGTCTGTATCGGTGTTTGAGCGCACGTCGGGCAAAGAAAGCATCGATGTGGCTAACGCCTGCAATAATCTAGCCGAGCTTATGCGGGCTCAAAGAAGATACGCTGAAGCAGAGCCCCTTTATGTGCGCGCTCTAGCAATCTATGAAAAGGCAGTGGGAGCGGACAGCCTTTCTGTTGCCACTGCTTGTAATAATCTTGCTATTCTCTATCGCGCTCAAGGGCGATTTGCCGATGCCGAGCCCCTCTACAAACGAGCTATAGCAATTTACGATGGTAGCAGTGGAGTATCAAACCAGCAGTTTGCTAATGTTCTTGATAATTATGCTGAGCTGCTGCAGGCTACTAATCGTACTGAAGAGGCTAAGGCTCTTAGATCTCGGGCTGATGCAAAGATTGCTCAAAGCTAGAGAACTGCTGGCATACTCCCTCTTGCAGGGGGCAATATGAACAGTCGCTTATTTTAATAAGTGTACAGGAGCTTCTAATTTCACACAGAGTTTGGCTTATTCCAGTAAGCTATTGGTGGAAGCTGCATGTCAAGCGCTCCTGCTACTAATTTTGGAAGTCCTCGAAATAGCTGATGCGCTGGCGATATATAGACAATCAATCAGAGACAGAATTGCTTTATCGCAGGCGTGTTCTTGATCAAATTGAAATCTGGTGGCAGTCATTTTCTAAGCGCTCTAAAGAATTTCAATCTCACATAAGAGGCCGTCGTCCGTTGCCAATTGAAGAATTGGCAAACTGGGTTGATGACGGCTTAACTAAGATCAACGAGAACCTGCTTTGGGAGCTATGGCCAGGCGATAATGATGTTTGTCTGTTCATCATTACACCTGAGCTTGATCATTTTAAGAGACCGCTGGTCAAAACAATTATTGAAATGGCACCAGAGTTAGAAGGCTGGTCTTTTTTGCCTGTCAGACCTGCTCTTAGTGTCGATGTCCTTGAGAGTATTTTTGAGTCGCGAACGGGCCTTAGTATTCCGGAGACAAAAGTTTCGTGCCTGCGCTCTAGTCGCAACGTAGTAGATGTTACATTTTTTTCTGACTCATTTAGTGGTGCCAATGATCGTGACGATATTGAGACTGCGTATTGCCTTTGTGAGTATCTATTGGGCGAAGACACTCTGAATAAGTGGATTGGTAATATCTCTACCGAAGTTATAAATACTAGTGCCAGCCGCATCGTTAATTTGTTTGGCCGGGATAAGCAGCCTGATATTTCTCACACTAAATCCCTTTCTGAATTTGCTCAAGCAGTTGACAGAGTGGTTCTCGAGATTAAAGTACAGATAGATGATGAGCCACTGCGCCTACAGAATCTCGTCACTCCAGCTCTCGTATCTTTTAAAGACGACGAGCTACAGCCCTTGCGCCGTACTTTCGTTTCGGCCAAGCGCAACATTATCGAATCGATTGTTCTTAATGGGATTTTCTACTCTGAGCGGTTTACTAAACACGGTGAGAAATTTTGCTATTTGAAGATAGCAGAGACTAATCAATTTACTTCGTTTGAAGCGTTTGCTGCCTTGCGGGCGAAAATTGATGACGAGCTCAGGGCTGAAGAGTGTGGCTGTGTCTTCGGTTGGGGCGCCAGCCCTAAGTTTGAGGGCCGCTCTCCGGCCGTTAGTCAGGCCGAACACAGTGTCTCTCAATTTGATGGGAGTTATCTATTCGTTGACTTGGCTCTTGAGAAAATTGAAGAGTCAATTGCTGTTTTGCGCTCGGTGGCACAGCGTGAGAAGCTTTCTGAGAGTTCTTGGTTGCTGTTTTTTGATACAGAGTTAGAGCAGGAATGGGTTGGATTGTTTCCTGAGACAGGAGCCCCATAGTTATGAATGGCGGTAAATGCAGTGATTAAGCCATCAGATAGGCCACTGCTCATTCTCGATCTCGATGAAACATTGATTCGCGGTGCTACCCAGGCTCTTGACCGTGCACCAGATATGATGCTTGCTCATTATTTCGTATATTTCAGGCCTCATGTTCGTGAATTTCTGGCGCAGTGCAATGAGAAGTTTACGCTAGCGCTCTGGTCTTCTGCCACGATTGCCTATATTGCTCCTATTGCTCGGGCTGTCTGGAAAGGCTTGCCTGACCCATTATTCGTTTGGGACAGAAGCTATTGCACTGTTCGCTACGATTTTCATAAGAACCAGGAATACTATATTAAAGACCTACGCAAAGTAGAAGCGAGGGGTATCGCTCTCAGTCGAGTTTTGATGGTGGACGATGAATTGCGCAAAGTCTCCTTTCAGTATGCTAACGCCATCTGTGTGCAGCAATTTTTAGGTGACTTGGCCGATAGAGAATTGCTTGAGCTATTGCGTTATCTTGATTCAATTAGAGAACTTGCCGATTATCGCAAGATCGACAAATCAAGTTGGAGGCAAAAACAAAGTGACTAGTGCGAAAATTGAAAAAATTCTAGAGAGTCATGATTTAGCAGAGTTCAAAGGACTCTTTGATGAGAGCATGCCTTCCCTTCGCCTTACCTTTAGCGAAGATAAGGCTGAACAAAGTGTTTCGCGCGCTGGTGGTCGGCCTCTTTTGCCGTTCGGCTATGAGTGGCCGCGCAGTCGGAGCAAGATTCCTTTGGCTTTTCTCTGCCAGATTGATTTGTCTGACAGCAAATTTAAGCCCTACACGGAATTACCGACGCGCGGCTTATTGTCGTTCTTCTATGATGCCTTTGATGGCCCTTGGGGTAATCAGTCTGATGATCACTTTGGTTGGCGTGTTGAGTATTTCGAAGATTTAGCAGTGCTCAAGCACACTGATTTTCCTGCCGATTTGCCGACTAGCTCGGTTTTTGCACCGTGCGCAGTATCCTTCAAAGATGAGCTTTCTTATAACGCCATTACAGTTGAAATGGCCGCAGTAAGTGTTGGCGGATACGCCTCATATGAAGCTTATCTTGAAGCTGCTGAGGAAATTTATGGTAGTCCAGTAGTGCACAGAATGTTGGGCTATGCTCAGGATATTGCCGGCGATTTTCGCCTTGATTGTGAGATTGCCAGCCGCGATCTAAATCTGGGTGATGATTTCGACTTTTGTAGCACGGAAGGCGAGAAACTAGCACTACAGTCTGAAAAGTGGCTGCTTCTGTTGCAATTAGATAGTGATCCAATGGCACAGATGATGTGGGTTGATAACGGTCGACTCTATTTTGCCATTCGCGAAGAAGACTTAATAGCTCGGCGCTTTGAGAAAGTCTGGCTGATTTGTGAGACTCAATAGCAGAGGAGGAACTTTTCAGCCCCTGCCGCTTGGCCACCCTCATCTCATCTTGAGTAAGCCGTGACAGCGGTGTAGAATCAGATTGTTGCGGAGGAAGCCATGAGTCTTGGTTTGTACTTAAAAGGTCAATATGCGCCAGGGCGCCACTCTGTTGAGCAAGCGCCAGTTTTTGATCGAAAGAAGCTTGAAGAGTTAGAGACTTGGCTTACAAATGTCGCTTTTGACGAGCTTGAGTGGAGCCAATGGACCGAGGATGACGAGGGGAATCCATGTTTAATGGTTTTGCTCCATCCTGGCGCAGAGCCAATTATGCTATCTCCTTGCGAAGATGGCTCGCTCTTGGTTGCGGCGGCTACTTCATCAGCTGGTCCGGGCTATCATATTTTTGTTTGTGACCTGGTACGTAAGCTCTCACAAGTGCACGGTATCGAATGGGTGGCTGACGACGAAATTGAGTATTTCGACGAGACTGGCTATTTTGAGACCGGAGATAAAGTTCGCCTTTATAGTGAGTTTGAGTCTTGGATTGGTGCTCTCACCAAGCGAGTGAAAGAGCTTTCTAAAGATGGTGCTAAGTTTCATTTAGCTATGCCTTTTGATGGGCATCAGTTTGATGTGCCAGAGCCGATTTTGACACAGTTAGGACCGCGCTCTATGGATTGGCTTGAGTCCGTTTCTGCTGAACCGATGAGTGGTAGAGATATTTTCCCCTGGTGGGAAGATGGTCACGGAGCCGAGTATCACCTCGGCCGCGCCCTCTGTTATATGTGGAACACTGTGCGTTGGCGTGAGCCTTTAACTGAAAAGGAAGCTGAGCTATTAGAGCGCATCATGGAACATCTAGATAGCGCCTATAGTCTTGATCCTGATTTGAAATATCCCTGGAAGGAGTGGGCGCAATTAATTGAGTTTCTTGGTTGTGACTATGAGTTAGAGGATCAAATCGAGACCATGGCGCAAAAGGCAATGGCTGCCAAGCTTGTGGGCTATCGTCGGCAGGGTGTGCGCAAGAATCTTGGTGGTGGCTGGTCTGTTGCCGTTCCCGGTAATTTTGTGGAAGAGCTTGAAGAAGGTCAAACGTTTCTCGCTTTTGATGAGACCCGAAACGTCCGTGTCACCTGTATGTCAGCCAGCGATAGTAGCGGCAATAGTTTAGATGCCTTGGATATTTTGCAGAAGATCAAAGTGATTGATGATCCACTCAAGTACGAACATGGCCCCGTGCACGGCAGAGCATTTTTTGAGCGAGTGGCTGAAGAAGAGAGTGCTTTTTGGATGCTTCGAGGTGTCTCGGCTGCCCATGGTACTTTTGCCCAAATTACAATTTGCTTTGAAACGGAAGCAGAGCAACTCTGGGCCATTGAGACTTGGAAGTCGTTAGACCATAGGTCAACCAAAGGTAGTCAAAGCAGTCAAAGTAGTGGCAAAACTTCGCCGCCAGAGAGTGATAACTAATCATGAGCAAACGCAATGCTTCTAGACGGCAGCGTCGTCGTGCTTTGCATGCCTCAGCGGCAGGCTCAGGCCCTGAAAATGTGATCTTTGATCCAGAGGCTCCGCTGTCGCAAGTTACTTATGTTGCTTATGACGGAACTCGGCTCGTGGAAGAGGCTGTGGCCGATTTGACTGCAATTGAAGCAAATTTTGGTAAATGGCCCGTTCTTTGGGTCAATGTGGAGGGCCTAGGCAGCCCCGATATCATCAAGAGGCTGGGCGAGATATTTAGTATTCACCCCTTAGCCATGGAAGATATTATTCACCTCCATCAACGAGCCAAGTTTGAACAATATGATGAGAACTTCTTTTTGGTGGCTCATATGATCGAGGGCAAAGCTGGCAACCCCAGTAATTTGGTTACGCAAGAAATGGTGGCAACCGAGCAAATTAGTATGTATGTCGGTAGTAATTTTGTGGTGACCTTCCAGGAAGGGCCAGTGGATGCGACAAAGCCCGTACTAGATCGATTGCGCAAAGGGCGTGGACTATTGCGTAGCCGCGGTAGCGACTATCTTACCTATGCCATCATCGACAGTATCATCGATGCTTACTATCCGGTGTTGGAAGCTTTTGGCGAACGCATGGAAGTTATAGAAGATCGCATCCTTGAGGAGCCGAGTAAGCGGCTTGTCTCTCAAGTGCATATTGCTAAGCGTGAATTGCTAGGTTTGCGCCGCGCACTTTTCCCCCTGCGAGAAGCTCTTGGCTCTATCTTGCGCACTAGTCCGGCCAATTTTACAGCTGAGACTCTTTTACACTTGCGCGATTGTTATGACCACGTTATTCAAATTACTGACTTGATTGAGACCTACCGCGAACTTTGCTCTGACCTGATGGATGTTTATCTTTCTAGTATTTCAAATCGCCTCAACGAGGTAATGAAAATGCTCACTATTATTACTACAATTTGTGCACCACCAACTTTGATCGCGGGAATTTACGGTATGAATTTTCATACCGATTCGCCGTACAACATGCCTGAATTGAGCTGGAGCTATGGCTACTTCTTTGCTTTGGCGCTGATGGCAATCACTTCCACCCTGATGCTGCTGTTGCTCTTCCGCTCTGATAGATTTTCGTCAAAAGAGCCGACTATAAAATGGCTAAGAAACGAGGACGCAGCTAAGGCCAACGCTAGTGAAACCAAACCCTCCGAAACAAACACAGTAGCCAAAGCCGACGACATGTCAGGTATAGCAGGCAACTAGCGGGCCTAGGTCTAGCGCAAAACAAATATAAGACAACAGTCCTAGTTGTTAGAAGCTTTTGCTATTGATGCCTTAGGATTGGTCTTGACGCTGCTAGCGGCAATTTCTGGCTTGGGATTTTCTTTGCCTGTGGCAACTGCTCGACGCTCAGATTCGGTAATCATAGCTTCGACAAAGCCGACGAACAGTGGGTGCGCGTTATCTGGACGACTCTTCAATTCGGGGTGGAATTGACAGGCGACAAAGAAGGGATGATCGGGAAGCTCAATCATTTCAACCAGTCTTTGATCTGGTGAGAGACCAGAGAAGAGCAGACCATGCTTGCTCAGGGCTTCTCTGAGATCATTGTTTACTTCATAGCGGTGTCTGTGTCGTTCGGAAATTTCAGTGCTGCCGTATACTCTTGCTGCTACACTGCCCTCCGTCAGGACGCAGGGGTAGCGACCTAGGCGCATGGTGCCACCCTTGTGTGTAACATTGTGCTGATCTGGCATGAGGTCGATAACCGGGAAAGGAGATTTTGCATCAAACTCAGTTGAATGAGCTTTAGCCATATTCGCTACGTTTCTTGCAAATTCAATAACAGCAATTTGCATACCAAGGCAGAGACCCAGGTATGGAATTTTTTGTGTGCGGGCATATTCGGCAGCCATGATTTTGCCTTCAATACCACGATCTCCGAATCCGCCAGGAACGAGAATGCCATCAACATCAGTTAAATACTCTTTGGCGCCGTGTTTTTCTACGTCTTCAGAGAGAACCCATTTGATATTTACCTGGCAACTATGCCTAGCACCGGCGTGTTTTAGTGACTCAACCACAGAAATGTAAGCATCAGACAACATTACATACTTGCCGACAATAGCAACTGTAACTTGTCTAGAGGGGCGTTTAACTCTATCAACTAGTTCTTTCCAGGCATGCAAGTCAGGCTCTGTATTGGGGAGGTGTAGGCGCTCTAGCACTCGACCAGCAAGACCTTCCTGTTCCATGAATAGTGGCACTTCATAAAGATGTTGAACGTCTTGGCATTGAATTACGCAGTCGGCGTCCACGTCTGTGAATAGTGACAGCTTTTCTCTCACTGATGACGGAAGATTTTTCTCCGTGCGACAAACTAAAATATCTGGTTGAATGCCTCGACTTCTCAGCGTGTCGACGCTGTGCTGTGTCGGTTTTGTCTTTAATTCGTTGGTTGTGCGCAAGTTCGGAATAATAGTGACGTGGATATAGCAGACATTGTCGCGGCCAATGTCTTTGCGCATTTGACGAATTGCTTCTAAGAAAATCAGGCTCTCAATGTCACCAACCGTGCCACCGACTTCTACTATCACCACATGGGCTTTCGATTCAGTAGCGCCTTTGCGCAGAAACGTTTTGATTTCGTTGGTGACGTGTGGAATCATCTGCACTGTTCCGCCTAGGTAATCACCCCGACGTTCTTTCTCGAGTACATTTTTATAGATGGCTCCAGCCGTAATGTTGTTCATTCGGCTCAAATTGATATTGATAAAGCGTTCATAGTGACCAAGGTCAAGGTCAGTTTCAGCGCCGTCTTCGGTCACAAAAACTTCGCCATGTTGATAAGGGCTCATTGTGCCCGGGTCAACGTTTAGATAAGGGTCAAGCTTGACTATGCTGGTAGAAAGCTGACGGGCGCGCAGTAGTCGGCCTAGTGAGGCCGCGACAATGCCTTTCCCGAGGGAAGAAACCACCCCACCAGTGACAAACACAAATCGGGTGTTCATATAGCCTCCTTGCTTTCTAATCTAGATGTACTTCTTTTTTTCATAGGTTTAGGAGGGGGAGTTAAACCGTCTCTCGGCCCCTCCTCCAATCTGCATGATTTGTTTTTCATTGCTATCTATTCCCCAATCCTGGGAACTTTGAAGAAACTCCCCTCTTTTAGAGGCGCGTTTTCCATGAGAACTTCCCGACCGAGAGAGCTTATGACAACATCTTCCCGCATGACATTGAAGACAGGGATGGGATGGGACATTGGTTCGACGCCGGTGGTATCGACTTGGTTAAGCTCATCAAAGTAGCCAATAATGCCGTCCAGCTGCTTGGTAAAGCGCTGGCACTCGTCATCAGTCAGGCTAAGCCTGGCCAATTTCGCAACATGGTGGACATCTTTGACAGTAATCATCTACTTACTATATTAGTTTGCGGCGCAAGTTTCTATGTTAGGCAACGTAATCAATCTTCTGGTATTCTCGCAGAAAGAGCGATAGGTGTGAACTGTGAACTTCGGCTTCGTCATAGAGATAGTTAGTTTAGTTTTGACTTTGGTCTTCATTGTAGCCAGCGCAGAGCTCTTTACAAATGGTATTGAATGGCTAGGTCAGCGTCTCCAGCTTAGTGAGGGGGTGGTCGGCAGTGTCTTGGCTGCCGTAGGAACAGCCCTTCCTGAGACCTTGATACCGGTAGTGGCCTTAATCTTTTTCAGCAAACAACACGGTGTTGAGGTTGGCATTGGCGCCATTGCCGGGGCGCCATTCATGCTCAGTACTCTCACTCTTGGCCTCTGCGGCATTGCCTGTCTCGTGTATACCGCAAGCAAACGCCGGAAGCCTGGATTAGAGATAAAAAAGGCTGTAATTAAAAGAGATTTGAAGTTTTTCATAGTTGCTTATAGCTTGGCCTTGCTTGGCACCCTCCTTCCGCCAAATCCGGCGATTCGGTATCTACTAGCTGGAGTTTTGGTTCTCTTATATCCGTATTACTTATACGTATGCTTCCGCCATGAGGGTGAAGTGGGGGAGTGCCCTGAAACTCTCTATCTGGATCGCTTATTTAAAGTTGGCTCTCAGCGCTTTCGTCTGATCATCCCGCAGATTGTTTTATCTTTGGCTGGTATTGTTGGTGGTGCCTATCTCTTCGTTGGTTGTATTCAGAATTTATCTGATGACTTCAATATTTCACCGTTGGTGCTCTCATTGATAGTTACTCCTATTGCTACTGAATTGCCAGAAAAGATCAATAGCGTTTTGTGGTTGCGTGGAAATAAAGACACACTGGCAATTGGCAACGTCACCGGTGCTCTCGTCTTTCAAAGCTGCTTCCCTGTGGCCTTTGGTGTGGCTTGTACCAATTGGAACCTTGACCATGGCACACTACTTTCTGGTTGTGTTGCTGTGCTTTTCGCCAGTATATATTTGGCGTTGCTTAGTTTCGGTCGCCTCAAGCCGCAGCACTTAGTATTCGGAGCTGTTGCGTATGTTGCCACGATCACAACGATAATTTACATTGCCCCGGTGATGCCACCTCGGCTGCACTAGTTTTTTTATTGTGGCAGAAGTCTAGGTAACTATTTCTCTAGTTCAGCATTTGCCGATTCAGCTTTTGAAGATTCAACTTTGTCGGCCTCAACCTTTACAGCGTCAAGCTTGGTGGTGGTAGCTCTGGCCATCTCAACATCATGCGAGGGAAGATTGCTTTTGCTTCCCGGCTGCGAGCCGTCGGCTGGGTAGAGGAAGTCTAAGATCTCTTTGATTGAAGCTGCCACAGGAATGGCGATTAGCATACCAAGGGCGCCAGCCATAACTTCACCGCAAAGCACGGCAAAAATAATTGCTAGCGGATGCAATTCAACAGCATGGCCAATAAATCTAGGCACGATAACGTAGTCTTCTATCAATCTTGCTATCCAGTAGCCCAAAATAATTTTGATAGCGACGCCAACACCTAGCTGGGCTACACCAACAATGGTGGCAATACTAATGGCAAAGAAGGGCCCAAGGACAGGAATAATTTCCAAGAATCCACTTAAGATTGCAATTAAGAGTGCGTATTTGATGTGCAGCCAGAAGTGCAAAATACCATAGGCAACGCAAGACATTAGAGCAATGAGAAGCAACTGCCCACGTACATACTTACTGAGCATGATATTCATCTGAGAGGAGAGCTTAATCACCATCTCATGGTTTTTCTTTGGAATGAAGCGCAGGCAAAACAGACCAACCCTGCGGCTATCAATAATTAGATAAATAGAGGAGACAACGCAAACAAGAACGGCCAGTAGACTTTTGGAGAGCAGACCACCGATATGCAAAATTTCTTCTGTTGTTCCGAGGTTTTGCTCTAAGCTTGTCGTTAATTCTTGGGCTGTCTTTTCGACGTCGATTTGCCAATGGAAGCTATCGGATAGTTGTTGAACAAGACTGACTACTATTTCATTGCGCTGAGCAGCTAAAGCTGTGAATTGCTCGATAATCGATTGGCCAAACCAACCGCTTGTGCCAATTACTATACCGATAATTGAAACGTAGATAACTGCTACTGCTAACCCTGGTCGACATTTAAAAGTGGTGCTAAATGAATTGACCACAGGCAAAAGCAAATAGGCAATAATTCCACCGACAATAAATGGCGGGAAAACCTCTCTAATAAAATAGAGAAACCAGAGTAAAAGTAGTACGCCGGTTAACTTGAACATTTTGATTCTTCTTTGCTAGCTTACAGCAACGGGTTTCTTATTTTTATCTTGAGCGAGTGCACTGAAATCATGCACCTTTGCGCCGACCAGTTTGCCGAGCAGCCATGATGGGCGGAAGCGCTCACCTTGCTCTTTATGATAGGCATTGATTTCGTTCAAGCACCAGGCTAGGCCTTTTTCTTTAGCGATAGCCATGAGACCAACTTTAAAGCCGCAGCCATTTTGCATGGCGACGTCTATGTCACTGGCCTCTACCACTTGCTCTTGAATGCAATAAATAGCTTCATTGAGCATTGGCAGAATAACGCGATTGGCTTCGAAAGCGCGTGGTGATTTTGCCAGGTTAACTTCTTTATTGGCTTGAGCAATCAGATCTTTCAAGGAAGGATTGACTTTTTTAGCCTCGCCTTTTACTGGAGCCTTCTCATGAAGATAGAAACCTGCCCCGGATTTTTGTCCAAGGGCACCGGCCTTGACCATCTTCTCAAGTAGCGGGGATGGAGTGAAGCGCGGTCCATATTGGCTATATAGGAACGTGTTGACATGAGCGCAGACGTCAATACCAGTCATGTCAAAGAGTGCAAATGGTCCCATGGGCAAACCGACTTCCACTACCTTAGCGTCAATTTCTTCCACTGTTGCCAAGCCTTCTTGCAAGGCATACAGTGCTTCGTTCATATAGGTGAAGAGCACGCGATTGACGAGGAAGCCGGGGCACTCCTCAACCTTGACAGGGGTCTTTTGCATCTGGAGGCAGAGCTCAAGAGCTAGTTTCATAGTCTCGTCCGAGGTCTTGACTCCAGCAGTGACCTCTACCAGTTTCATGAACTGTGCAGGGTTGAAGAAGTGCATGCCAACCACTTTATCTTGTCTTTGGGTTGCTTCGGCAATTTCAGAAATTGATAGAGCGGAAGTGTTGGTGGCGAGAATTGCACGAGGAGGGCAAATTTGATCGAGAGTTTTGAAGATTTCAAGTTTGACTGAAATTTCTTCAAAGGCCGCTTCGATTACTAAATCGACGCTCTTGAAATCATCGTATGAGGTTGTACCTGTTACGGTGGCAAAGAGGCTGTCTGCTTCCTCTTGTGTCAGGGTGCCTTTTTTTACGCGCGAATCATACATTCTTTTGATGTTTCCAAGCCCTCTGTCTACGGCTGCTTGTTCAACATCTTTCAAAAGAACTTCTATTCCGCATTGACTCAAAACGCAGGCTATACCGCTGCCCATTGCCCCTGCGCCGATTACTGCTGCTCTCTGCACTCTCATACAAAGCCCTCATTATTATAAAAACACTGGTTGGGGCTATGCTAGCATCTTTAGGTCGCACCAGAAATCCGTCAAGGGTTTAAGAAATCATATAAGGATGCCAAGGTCTATGTTGACAACATTGATGCGAAAGACCTCTTGTACAGTGGATGAGGCAACGATTGCCGAAACCCCTAAGCATTTGGGCTGGGTCATGCTTGCCGCTCTGGGTATTGGTGGCACCATTGGTGCTGGCATCTTCGCTATGCCTGGCATCATTGCTGGCAAGGCGGGACCAGCCGGTATTCTTTCTTTTATGCTGACTGGATTGGTAATATTGCTGATTGCCTTTTGCTACGAGAAATTTTCTGTTCGCGTACCTCATGGTGTTTCAGCTTATAGCTATGTTTATCATTCGATTGGTGAACTTGTCGCCTGGGTCGTCGCTTTTGGTCTCTTTCTCGAATATAGCTTTGGCGCCTCTGCCGTATCTATTGGCTGGGCTGAATATCTGAAAACTGCTCTTGGTTTTTCAATGCCTGAATTCTTGAGTGGTCCGCGCATTGACGAGCATGGTTTTCATTTTGGTATCAATGTTATTGCAATGGCGGTGATCGCCGTAGTGAGTGTTGTTTTGATCTTTGGTGGTGTTAAAAAATCAGCCAAACTCAATTTTGCTCTAGTTGTGCTAAAGCTTTCCCTGCTCGTCACTTTTCTAGCCGTTGGTATTCCTCACATCAATCCAAGCAATTGGTTTCCATTTATGCCTCATGGTTTTGACGGCGTTTTGAAAGGCGCAGCTACAGCGGTATTTCCTTTTGTCGGCTTTGATGCTCTCTATACTTTTGCGCGTGAATCTAAGTCTCTCAAAGACACACGTTGGGCAACTTATTGGTGCGTTGGCATTGTTGCCTTTTTGTACATCGCTGTCATGGCAGTCTTGACTGGCTTGGCACCATGTTCTATCAACGGTCAGCCAAATGAATTGTTCATTGGCACCGACGCTGCTGCACCTTTAGCAAAAGTACTGACTGCTGCCGGTGAAGGATGGACTGCCAAGTTCATTTCGTTCGGAGCCGTACTGGGTATTTTTAATGTTCTCCTGGTCTTCTGTATGGGAGGTCCGCGCATTTTCTTAAGCATGGCTGAAGATGGTTTGCTCCCTCCGATATTTAAGAAAATGAACAACGGTAACCCAACAGTTGGCATCGTTCTCAATGGCGTTATCGTGGCGGCAATTGCGGGGTTCGTACCTTTTGCTAAAATCGCTGACATGATGGTGCTCGGTACGCTTGTTGCATTTATATTTGTCTGTATCGGCGCTTTGAAGCTGAAGCTTGTTAATCCGATAATTGCCATCGCTGGTGGGCTTGGTTGTGCCATTCTTGCTTTTAAGCTGGAACCGGAGGTTCTGCAGGTTTATTCAGTGACTTTGCCTGTTGGTCTGCTGATCTATTTCTTTTATGGTTATAAACACAGTAAATTGCGAAAGGCAAAAGAAGGTTAGTTATTGATCTGAAACGATGTAGCGGGTGAGAAATTGCGCACCTTCTGTCGAGAAGTCTAAGGTTCGATCAGGGCTTCCTAGCAGCCATTGTGCAGTCCTATTTCCATCGTTTCTGTAGTCGTTAATTGCGTGTTCTCCACCGGCAATAAGGTACTCTATGACTTCGCCCGTCTCGCAGCCACTATAGGTTCGCTCAGTGATGTTACCTTGTGTCTCTTCCAAAACTGGACCGTGACATTGATCAGCCGTTTGCCATACTTGGGCCTGCATGTACGGAGCTGAGTTATCTAAGTTAGTGCCTAACATCCAGTCCATTTTGCCGCTGACCGAGCCAGTTCCGCCTTCGTAGGGAAGTGTTTCGTCAGAGTCGCCGTGAACTATCATCGCCGGAATTCCTACGGTTGGCACTTCCTCTCCGTTCATCCATGTGCCGGATTGACTGACTATTGCTGCCACTCTGTCTGGTCTGTCGGCTGCGTACACTTGCGCAAATCTACCACCATCCGAGAAACCAAATAGACCAATTTCTTCTGATGTTATTGACCGTGTTGATAGGTCTTCGAGGACGTTATCTAGGTAGTCGTAGTCATTGGTTTGGTTGTCTGCCGAAGAAGGCAGATTCATCCGGTCTGGGGCATTCCAGGCCACTCCAGTGACATTTCCGAGGCCTGTATCGAATTCTCGCGGCTTGGGGTAGGCAAAGACAACAATAGCACCAGTGCGCTCGGCGTCAGCTGTGAGTCCAGACTCTTGAGCCATCAGTCCGATTGAATCACCAGCCGCGGCACCATGCATTGCCACTATTACAGGCGCGCGATCGTCAGCATTTTGTGGAATGTATACGTCGTATCTTCTTCCATCCGGCAGAGTTATTGGGTTGATCTCGCCAACTTTCAGGTCGCTTCCTTGGCTAAGGAGTTGCTCTCCACTAACTCGGTGTTCTAGCGGAACATCGTTATGCTGCTTGCTTTCAACCAACATCATTAAAGGATCGGATTCGCTCGACCATAGCTTCGCCTCAATATCATCAGCAATACTCCAGGAAGTGTCGCTAAAGAACCATGGTTTAGCTTCGTCCCCGAATTGTTCTGTGAATACTCTGTCGACCGATTGGTATTGCTCTGGTGTCATGTTTAGAAGTGCTTGGAAGACTCGCTCGGCCTCCGGTCCACTTCGTAGGCTGAAAAATGCTGGATTGAGTGCGTCATAAATTTCCGCTGCTATTGAGAGGTTTTCAGCTTCTAGAGTTTCTGCATTCTCTTTTGCTTGTTCTGCGTCGGCCGCTACTGGGGTGATTGACTGATCTGTGATTTGAAAGTCATGATTGAAACCGTCAGGACGTATTGTCTGGTCTTTGTTACTCGATTCTTGTGCAGTTTCTAGTATCTTTCTATATTGGCTGGAGTAGAGTTCGTTGTGTAATGTGTCAGTTGGCGCAGTTTGAATTCGAGTTTCAATGCTAGTCCTGTCAGTCTCGGCAAATTCACTTTGTGTAACTTCCATTGGCTGCTCCTTCATTCGAGACTACATCTCAATCACCCTCCCATACTACGGGCCGAGACGAACGGACCTGTGACGCTTCCGTGACCAAGTCGTGACCGTTCCGCAAGCGTGGGTTATTTGGTCGGATCCTAGAAGTCAGAGCGACATTGTTGTGACTTGGATCCTAGAAGTCAGAGCGACATTGTTGTGACTTGGTTCCTAAAAGTCAGAACGACATTGTCTTGACTTGTATCCCCATTTTCACGTCCACTCATTTCTAATCCTTTTCTTTGAACTATTTCCAATTTGCCAACGTTTATAAGAGAAAAGGAGAAACAAAATGTCTACAAATCCCTTAGATGACAAGCAGTTCGTTGAGGCCTGGCAAGCATTTAACGACGAGGTGCCAAGCGATCAAGCCGCTGTTGATTTTCTCTACGACTCCCTTGTTATATACAATAAGATTGAATGCGCTTGCGGCCAGCCGCAAATTGTTCATAAGCCAGGAGACAGATTTTATTCTTGCCGTAGTTGCAAAAAAGTGTCATGGGTGACATCCGGAACTCTTTTCGCTGGGGTGGTGAAATTAAGAGCTTGGCTTGCTCTCGTTTGGTTGAAGGAGAGAGGAATTACCATCAGTGCCGTGCGCTTTTCGCGGTTATTGGAAATTGCGCAGAGTACGGCCCTAAATATTCAGAAGCGCTTAGGAATGGTTATCGAGGAGAGCCTCGATGATTCATCACCGGCACTTCCGGCACATTTTCTCCTGCCAATAATCATCAAGCGCAGTAAAGAAACCCCAGCCCAAGAGCATCCTAGAGCGGAGCTGGCAGAGGGGCTAGATGACGTCTCGGAATTTCTTAGCCTAGATCAATGGGTAAATTTCAATACCACTAAGGAAGACTTGAGTGCGGTGATTGCTGTCTATCTTGAATCTTGCGATTGGCAATTAGCCGGCTCTCTAACTTTTGAGTCTGTCGCTACTTCTCTCAAGGCGGCTATTGCCTATATTCGCACATATTTCCAAGGTGTCAGTCGAAAGTGCTTGCAGCTATACCTCGCCTCTTTTTGGTGCCATTTTGATCGCGTTCGCTGGTCGCCAGGAGCGATACTGCTAGCTTGTATTGAGCACCAACCAATTAGCTACCATTCGATGGTCAGTTACGTCTCACCGCCGGCGGTGAAGATTTTCGCATTACCTGGCTGACTAAGTTGATTTGCCGCGAAAGAATTGATTTTAAAAAACTCTGCTGCCAAGCTCGGAGCCATCATCTGGTTTTAAAAGTAGCACGCCGCCAGCGTTGACTGCGCTGCCTAGCACTAGAACTTCCGAATTGAAATCACCAACTTGTTTGCCGGGGCAGTTCATGACGCACGCTACTAAGCGACCAATGAGGGCGTCTATGCGGTAGTGAGCAGTTATTTGAGCGCTTGATTGTCTTGTGCCGAGATCGCCAAAATCAATCCAGAGTTTGTAAGCTGGCTTGCGAGCCTGGCCAAATACTTCAGCCTTGATAATTTTGCCGACACGTATATCAAGCTTGAGAAAGAGGTCTAGGTCGACGGTGTCTTCAATTATATTCAAGGTTATTTCGCATCCATCCAGTTTTTGCCTATACCAAAATCTACTTTGAGTGGCACTTTTAGAGGTTGATCTAGAGTCATCGCTCTCTCTATTATTGCTTTCGTTGCATCAATTTCATTGTCTGGAACTTCCAGCACTAGTTCGTCGTGCACCTGCATGGTTAGTCGAGCATTGCTATTGGCAGCTTTCAACTCTTTGTCCAATTGGATCATGGCTAACTTGATCAAGTCTGCAGCGCTGCCTTGAATTGGGGCGTTGCAAGCGGCACGCTCGTCGGCTTTGCGTACGTTATCGTTGCGATCATGCAGGTGTGTGAAGTATCTCCTGCGACCCCAGATGGTGCGAGCGTATGATTGGTTGCGTGCTTCTTCAATTGTACTGTGTAGGAAACCTTGAACTTTAGGGTAGCGTGCAAAGTATTTATCGATGAATCCTTGCGCTTCTTTTGTGGAGATGCCAAGATCGAGGCCAGTTGAGTAAGCGCCTTGTTGATAGACAAGGGCGAAGTTAATAGTTTTACCGACACGCCTGATGTCTGAAGTGACCTCTTCAATTGGTATTTCATAAATTTCGCCAGCGGTTCTGGCATGGATGTCTTGGTTCTTCTCGAAGGCATCGATCAACGTTTCATCTTCACACATATGAGCTAAGAGGCGCAGTTCAATTTGCGAATAGTCTGCTGAAATTAGAGAACAGCCTGGAGCGGCGATGAAAGCTCGACGAATGCGTCTACCTATTTCGGTACGAATTGGAATGTTCTGAAGATTGGGATTTGAGCTAGAGAGGCGGCCCGTGCTGGTTACGGTCTGGTTGAAATCGCCATGAAGTCGACCATCACGTTTTGAGATTTGGCTCGGCAAGGCGTCAACGTAGGTTGAGCGCAGCTTGGAAATATGACGATATTCGAGAAGCTTTCCTATAATTTCGTGCTCGTCACGCAAAGACTCAAGCACCGCTGCATCTGTTGAAAAACCGGTTTTGGTTTTGTTCTTTGGCTTTAGTCCTATTTCTTCAAACAAAACCTTTTGCAATTGCTGGGTGGAATTGATGTTGAAGCCGTGTCCAGCTAGTGCATAAATTTCGGTTTCGAGCCGAGCGAGTTCACTTGAGAGTTCGTGGGAAAAGTTTTGCAGGTACTCAAGATCTAAGGCAACTCCAGCTTGCTCCATAGAGGCGAGCACGTGGGCCAACGGTTGTTCCATTTCGTAGAGCAAGAACTGTTGGTCTTTGTCTAACAAGGGAGCATAGAAGCGAGCTAGTTCAAGGGTGATTCGAGCATCGTCTGATGCGTAGGCCGCCACTTTGTCGAGGGGGGCGTAATTAATTGTTATTTGCTTGCGGCCACTGCCAATCAGTTCGTCTATGCGCATCATTTGATAGTTGAGGATGCGATCTGATTGATCTTTCAACCCATGCTTGCTATCGGGATTGAGAATGTAGCTGGCGAGCATGGTATCGAAAACTAGTGGACCAAATTTAATGCCATCGCAAGATAGACAATTCATCTCAAACTTGGCATTCTGAGCGACTTTACCTATGGCCTGGTCTTCAAGGATGGGCTTGAGTTTGGCGCTAACAACATCTGGGTCTAGCTGACCAAGCTGAGCGATTTGCAATGCATCTACGTGACGAACTGGAATATAGACGGCCTTAAGAGACTGCTTACCTTCTTTGATTGCTTCCACTTGCACGCGGCCATCATGGCAGCGAATGGTTGGATCCCAGGCGATGGCATAACCAACTATTTCTGTGGCTAAGCTATCGAGGCCTGTGGTTTCTAGATCTACTGATATTAGACTTTGACTTGAAAGCTCTGTAATTAGCTGATCGAGCTGTTCTGCGGTTGTAATAATTGTCAGTTCAGGTGCCGGAGCAATCATTTGTGCTCTTGCTTCGCTAGCCACTGCTACAGCCGTTGCTGAGTTGCTTTCCGGAGCTGGGCCGAATGACAGCTTGAGCTGTCCTACTGGGTGCTCTGCGTGCTCCACGGAGCCAATGGCTGGTGCTGAGAGAGTAGCTTGTGCAGTTAGGCCAGTTTGTGCTGCCACTGTTGGCGGTGCTGATAATGAGACGGTTTTCGGCATGACTGGAACAGAGCCGTCGGGTGAGAAGCGAGCTAGAATTTTAGGCAGTCGCGTTGTTAGCTGCCTGAAGTTTAGTTTGTCGAAATAGTCCTTTAATGGCTGCAGTTCTGGCA
>CALROJ020000049.1:0-57012 GCA_943369735.1 bacterium Ga0077546 | reverse complement strand
TATTGATAAAACGCCTGGAATTGACCCGCAGTACAAAGTTTCCACCGCAGCTCTTGCTATGCAGATGGCTGACAATTTGCATCAAGTAGATCGTGCTAAAGGCTATAGCCAAACGGCCTGGGCAACATCGAGGACTAGTGAAGATTATTTGATCGAGAAGATTGAGCCGGTCTACTACGGTCTGCGTGGCTCGAAGGTCAATTTTGCTAAAATCCAGCAATTGACCAAGCAGTATGAGAGTGACGTGGCTAACGCTCGTTCGGCAGATGCCCTTGCTCAAGCCAAGCAACTTGTGGCGTCTACAGCCAGTCTGCCACCACAGAGCTTCTTCCGTATTAAAGCCAGAATATTTCTTGCCCACAGTCAGTTTATCGATGATCTAAATGAAAGCGCCGCCAGGCGCGAGCTAGCGGACATTAAGCAAACGGCCGAGTCGGTTGGTGATCAACAAATGGCCAAAGCTTGCCAGAACATCATCAATGGTCTCGCTGGCCCTATCTAGATACTTATTGTTTGTTAGATTGTTTGACGACAAAGATGCCCGATAGGGCAATTAAACAAGTGCCCACAATGGCTGCCTGGCCAGGCAGTTTAGAGAATAGAACAATATCAAGAAGAGCGGCCCATACCAAGGCGCTGAAGCTCAGTGGTGCGACTGTGGATGCTGGTGCATGGCGATAGGCGTCGGTCATAGCCAGTTGCGCCATTCCACCGATAACGCCAATACCGAGCAAAATTAGAGCGTCGTGGGCGGTTGGTATTACCATCTGAAATGGCAGTGATAGCAGGCCACCAAGTGAGCAAGCCAGCATGAAATAGGTGACAATTGTGATGCTTTTTTCTGTGGTGCTCATCTTCCGTAGTTCAATATAGACGAATCCTGAGCTGATGGCCGATGCTAGTGCCATCAGTGCCCCAGGAATGCTTGATGAAAGCTGGGGTTGCATCATGTAAATCACCCCTAAAAAACCAATGGTTATTGCCATCACTTTGCCTTTTGTGACTTTCTCACCTAGGGTAATAATGGCCAGTACTGTGGTTATTAGAGGTGCAGCGTAGAACAAAGTAGTGGCTTCTGAAAGAGGCAGTAGTTTGAGCGATTCTATACAGAGGCAAGCTGAGGTTAGACCCACTAAAGAGCGGGTTAGGTGCATGTAGGGGCGTCTGGTCTCAAAGACTTTCATGCCTCCTTCGCGCAATATTACCGGCACTAGGGGAATTAGGGCAAAAAAACTACGGCAGAACAAGACTTCTCCAGCTGGGTAGCCCTTTCCTAGTAGTTTGATAAGGGCGAACATCAGTGAAAAACCAAAGGCCGACAAAAGCGCGCACTCTACGGCTTTTTTGGTTGAGCCCTTTGTTGGTCTAGGTTCTGGAATAGCCTCAGGTTTAGGCTCTGGAGTTTGTGTGGTGGTCATTCACTAGATTGTTGCATATGCAACTATTTCTTTCCGTGACGCCTTCCTCAAGCAAAGGCATTCAAGCATTCAGGTATATACAGATTCGCGAAATACTTGAGTACTCAAGTATTTTCCCAAGGGTAGGGCATGAGCTTATTTCATAGAGATATATGCTTTGTGAACTTGCTATTATTAAGTTGCATTTTAATTCTTGCAGTTTTATCCGAGCATTTTGAAACAGGATCTCAAGCATGTCTGAGCAACCCGGGCAAGGTGGCGGAACAGCAGTAGCCACCGAAACCAAGACAAAAACCAAACGACCAGCGCTTTACAAAGTTTTGCTGCACAATGATGACTTTACGACCATGGAGTTTGTCGTCTTTATATTGCAGACGATTTTTCATAAAAATCCCATAGATGCCCATGCCATCATGATGGCTGTGCACAAAGCCGGTGTTGGTGTAGCTGGAGTTTACTCTTATGAAATCGCCGAGGCTAAAGTCAACAAGGTAATTGATCTGGCACAGGCTAACGAATTTCCATTACGCTGCTCAATAGAAGAAGAGTAACCCATGATTACGCGCGAATTACAGAATACATTGAATGAAGCCTACAGCGAGGCCATGCGTCGTCGTCATGAATTTCTCACTTTAGAGCATCTTCTCTATGCCATGCTCAAAGAAAAGACTGGTCGTGAAGTAATTGAAAATTGCGGCGGTGATGTCAGTTTTATTAGTCGAGAGCTAGAGGTCTATCTCAAAGAAAAAATTGAACAGCTGCCTAAAGGTAAAGATGGGCTGCCCGAGCAGACTGCTACTTTTGAGCGGGCAATCGAGCGGGCGCAAATACAAGCTCAATCATCAGGTCAAACCAGCATCGATAGTGGTCATTTGATTGCCGCGATGTTTCACGAAAGGCGTTCGTATGCCGTCTATTTATTAGAACAGGCTGGCATTTCAAGGCTTGATGTACTCAACTATATTTCGCACGGCATATCGAAGATCAATTCTGATGATTCTAGTGAGGACCCTGATGCTGTTGCTCCGGGTGCTGACGGTGGCCGCAGAAAGACAAACCCACTAGAAGATTTTTGTGTTGATTTAATTGAGCAAGCGCAAAAGAACAAGATTGATCCACTAATTGGTCGAGAGGCTGAGGTCACAAGGACAATTCAAATTCTTTGCCGCCGTCGCAAGAACAACCCTATTTATGTGGGTGAGCCTGGTGTTGGTAAAACTGCCATTGCCGAGGGTTTGGCCCTGAAAATTCAGCGTGGTGAAGTGCCGAAGCAATTGCTCGGCGCAGAAGTTTATGCTCTCGATATGGGGTCGCTTGTGGCCGGCACTAAATTTAGAGGCGAATTTGAAGAACGCTTAAAAGGGGTGCTGAAGGCCCTGAAGGCTAAGCCTGGAGTGATTCTCTTTATTGACGAAATTCACACTATCGTTAAAGCTGGCTCGGTAGAAGGCGGCTCTATGGATGCTTCTAATTTGCTTAAGCCGGCTCTTGCCTCTGGTGAATTGCGCTGTATTGGCTCAACAACACACAGTGAGTATAAGTCTGCTTTTGAGAAAGACAAAGCACTAGCTCGGCGCTTTCAAAAAATTGATGTGACTGAACCTAGCATTGCCGACACCATCAAAATATTAAAAGGCTTGCAGGGTCACTATGAAGAGTTTCATGGCGTCACATATACCGATGATGCCATCATTGCTGCTGCTGAACTGGCTGGTAAGCACATCAATGACCGCTTCTTGCCAGACAAGGCGATTGATGTCATCGATGAAGTTGGCGCCACTGTTAAGCTATTAGATGAAGAGTTGCGGCCGAAGCGTATTGTCACTAGTGAAGACGTCGAAACGACAGTGGCTCGTATGGCCAAGATTCCGCCTAAGACTGTTACCGGCTCTGACAAAGACAGGCTGCGCAATCTAGAAAGTGAACTAAAGAAATTTATCTACGGCCAAGATCACGCTATTGAGCAGTTGGTCAATGCCATTAAGGTTTCGCGCTCTGGCTTAGGTTCGCCCACTAAGCCGATTGGATCATTCCTTTTCTCTGGACCAACCGGTGTTGGTAAAACGGAATTGTCGAAGCAACTAGCCAAAGTATTGGGCGTAAATTTCTTGCGCTTTGATATGAGCGAATATATGGAGAAGCATACTGTCTCTCGCTTGATTGGTGCACCTCCTGGTTATGTGGGCTTTGATCAAGGGGGTATTCTTACTGATGCCATCAACAAGACACCGCATGCAGTGGTGGTGCTCGATGAAATTGAAAAGGCTCACCCTGACCTCTTCAACATTCTCTTGCAAGTAATGGACCATGCCACCCTTACCGATAACACTGGTAAGAAGGCCGACTTTAGAAATGTCATTTTGATTATGACCACCAATGCTGGTGCTCGCGACATGATGGGCGATAACATTGGCTTCCAGCGCGCTTCAGTCAAAGACGAAGGGCCGAAGCAAGTTAGTGACGCTGAACGGGAAAAGTCGATTGCCCGGGGCGAGTCTAACAATCAGGGCTTCGGTATGGGCATGGGGCGTGGTGCCATTGAGCGCACTTTCTCCCCAGAGTTCCGCAACCGCTTAGATGCTTGGATTGCCTTTAATCCGCTTACCTACAAAGATATTTTGCGTGTAGTCGACAAGTTTATAAACGAAGTCAAAGAGCAGCTAATTGAGAAGAAAGTGACCATGAAGTTGAGCGAGGATGCTCGCACCTGGTTTGCTGATAAGGGCTTTGATAAGCAGTATGGTGCGCGCCCAATGGCTCGCTTAATCAAGCAAAAAATTCGTGAACGCCTGGCGGATGAGCTTATTTTTGGCGTGCTTGAGCATGGTGGCAAAGTTTTTGTTGACGTGCAAGATGGCGAATTTAAGATTGATTGCCAGAAATCTGAAAATGACGATGATGAAGCTTTTGAATCGGAAGCTGCAAAGCCGCTCGAGAAGGAGAGCTAGCGGGTGGATTTTCAGGATCTCTACAAGCATATAGATGCAATTTTTCAGTTGCAGTTTTTGCCTATAGGTAAAGCTAAAGTTTCGCTCTGGATGCTCCTCTACATTGGGGTGCTTGTCACTTCGTTGATTGTTGTAACCAATCGTCTGCGTGACTGGACTGAGAAGACGCTACTTGCTCATTCTTCTGTCGATGTTGGTTTGCGCCAAGGAATCGCTGCTATCGCTCGCTATGTTGTGATTTTCTTTGGCTCGCTGATAATTTTACAGACAGCAGGTATAGATTTAAGTTCGTTTACTGTACTGGCCGGTGCCCTTGGCCTGGGTGTAAGTTTTGGTCTGCAAACTATTACAACTAATCTAGTTAGCGGCTTGATTATTTTGTTTGAGCGGCCCATAAAAATTGGCGATCGTATAGAAGTTGATGGCATCACTGGTGATGTCATTCGTATTTCGCTACGTGCCACCACTATTGTCACAAACGATAATATCGCTATTATTGTGCCTAACTCCGAATTTATCAAAGGCAAAGTCACCAACTGGAGTTACAAAAGCGATCGAATTCGCTTTACCTATGCTGTTCCAGTTGCTCTCGATGCCGACCCAGTTAAGGCTGCAGCTGTTATTCTTTCAGCCGCTGTAGGCCATCCCGGGGTGCTTAGCGATCCGCCACCGGATGTCTTGTTTTTAGAGTTTGGCCAGAACGCTATGAATTTTTCGCTACGGGTTTATACCGAAGACTTTCTTACCAGGCCTGGTTCTTTGCGCTCGGAGCTGAATTTTGCAATTCACAAGGCCTTGAACGAGCAGGGTGTAGGTTTGGCCTACAAGCCAGGGCCACAGGCCGAAAATGCTTGAGATGAGAGCTCTTGAGATGATCTCTCAATCCGCAGCTAAATCCTCAACTAGATCCGCAACTAGATTCTCCGTTACCTAATTTGTCCCATGCGCCCTTCTTGATAGTCGACTAAGGCTTGTTTGATTTCCGTCTGATTGTTCATGACAAAAGGTCCGTAGCGTGCAATCGGCTCGTTGATTGGCTGGCCGGCGATGAGTAGCAGGCTAAGTGGTTCATGGCCCTGGGCTTTGAATGAAACAATGTCACTGCCGTTAGTGCTCTCACTATTTTTGCCACTGCCATTTTCATCCCTTTCAAAAACAACAAGCTGATCGTTGCTGGCTGTTTGGTTGCCAAATTCTCCCTGCCCCGATATAACGTAAGCTAGAGCGGTTTGGTTGCTGGCAATTGATTGGCTAAAGCTGGCGCCGTCTTTGAGAATAACGTGCAAGTAGAGAATGGGAATATGAGTGCTGATAACAGCCTGCTTGCCCATTGATTGGCCAGCGATTACTTTTACCCAAATTGACTTGTCGCTGCTTTCGTAGACTGGAATATCAGCACTCAGCGTGTCTTGATAGCGCGGAGCGGTCAATTTGTCGCTCTTCGGCAAGTTGACCCAAAGTTGAACGCCGTTCAATCTGCCGCCACTTTTGCGAAAATTCTCTTCCGGCATCTCCGAGTGCACAACTCCGGCTCCAGCGGTCATCCACTGCACGTCGCCGGCAGCGATTACGCCGTTGTTTCCCACTGAATCGCGGTGTTCAAGAGCTCCTTCTAGCATATATGAAACAGTCTCGAAGCCGCGGTGTGGGTGGTCGGGAAAGCCCTTTGCTGTCCCAGGGGCATAGTCGTTGGGACCCATGTGGTCCAGTAAGAGAAAAGGATCGATATTGTCAATTTTTCTCGTTGGGAATGGTCTGTGAACAATCACTCCAGCGCCTTCTCTGACTGCTTCGGCGGTTATTATCTCCTTAATAGCTCTCATGATTGACCTCTTCATTGGACAGGAAAATACTTTGACATCAAACTATTATAGCTCTCGGTAAATTGGTTTGACGTCAAAGTAAATTAAATCTCGCAGCTAGTCGGTTTGGTTTGGTTTCGTTTCGTTTGGCTTTTTGGGGTGAAAGTGTTACTGCCACTCTAGTTGGCGGCATAACACTTTAATGCCAGAATCGATATTGATATTACAAGAGCATCAGAGTGAGCCAGATTGTGCTGCCATAGAATTGGCGCGCGCCGGCTACAGGGTTGTCTCTGTGCCCACACTCGCAGTAGCAATTGCCTGGCTGCGGGTGAACGATCCTGCATTAATTGTTGCTCCAGTTCATCTGATAGACGACGATATTTTTGAACTCTTGCGTTTTGTTCGCGGCGACTTTCAGCTTAGATTCACCAAGATTTTGCTCTGCTGTTTGATGCCATCTCCATTCACCACTGGCATGAGCCGAACGATCTCATCGGCAGCAAAGGCTATGGGGGCCAATGCCGTCTTTATAGGTGAGGGTGGAAAAGTTTTTGATCGTAGCGCCTTTTGGCTAGCCGTTGGCCCACTGTTGCCTGGGGCTTTCCTGCCGGGTTCGTCTTCGCTTGCTGGTGAGCCTGCTGAGAGCTTTAGTGACCGCTTTCTTGCCCAAGAGCAGACTTTCCCGCCGGGCGAGTGAGTATTGAGTATGGCCGAAAACGGAACGGTGCAAGCCATCTTAAGGAAGGATATTTGGGATTACCAGGATAGTTATTTCTGGCCTAGTATGAACCCCTGCTGAGAGTCCGCTAGCAATAACTGTTGATTACAAACCAAATGCATTAGGTGGTTCAGGATTGATAGGTTTCCTCGGAACTTCTCGGTTCAGACTTATCCATTGGGGCTTTTGGATCCCTATTCCTCTTAAGCGATAAGAACTCAATTTGTCATCAGTGAACTTCATATCGAGGTGAAAAATATCCATTTCATGGCTTCCAAATTCTGTTATCAAATCGCAGGTTATTCCGCCGTCTTCATTTGGCCTCCCGCCCCACGTTTCCCTAGCGATCTTTTCGCTGACTTTTTCAAGATTGATTATGTAGAAAGCGTCACCGAGAAGTGCGGGTTTCTGATTCAAAACAAATTCGCTTTTTCCTATTGTTTTTAATACTAAGCACCGACCGTTGTCGACAGGACGATCTTCAGACGTGTAAAGAACTTTCGACCACCCATTGACGAAATGAAGAGTTTTTAAATCGATTTGGTTAATACGATTGAATTCTGCGGCCTTTGCTGTCACTTCAGGCGGATATTGAGTTGCTCTAGAAGAATCCACTGCGGCTATTGCTGTGATTGCCAGGAGTGCGATGCCAAAGGCTAATGAGCGTTTTGAAGATTTCATGGTTGAATCCTTGAGATAACTCGAGTGCTCAAGTCTCGCCGATCTAGCTCAATTTTGCTAGGAATTCTTTTTTGCTCCATCTCTACTAATTTTTCACACAGCCTTGGATTAAGACTTCCAGCCTGCTGCAAAAGACTGCAACAAGCACTATTCCAGCTGCAATGGTGCATGTGAATTCGTGTTCAACTAGAAGCTTTAAGCCGAATCTCAATTTCTAAACCATGGGGGGCGCGATTGCGAATGACCATGGTGCCCTGGCAGGCGGTGACGCAAGATTTGACTATGGCTAAGCCCAAACCAGCTCCACCAAAGCTGCGACTGCGAGAAGCTTCAGGTCTGAAGAATGGCTCGCCAAGATGCTTAAGCGATTCGGCTGGCACCCCAGGGCCCTGGTCAGAAATGGTTATCACCACTTCATCGCCTTGACGCAGGGCTGTCAGTGAAATCTGTTCTCCGCCGCCATAGCGCACGCTGTTTCTCAGCATGTTGCCTACGGCCCGCTCAAGCAGCATATGATCAGCTAGTGGTGCCAGGTTGTCGGCCACCTGCAAGGCCACTATTTCACTCAGGCTCAAGCGCGTTATCAGATTTTCGAACAGGGGCTTGAGCGGCACAGCCACTAGGTTCTGCATTGGCCCTTTTAATTCAGCTTTTGAAAATGCCAGTAGTTCGTTGACTAGGTTGTTCATCTCAACTACTTCTTCTCGAATATCTTTGAGTAGGCTTTGTTGTTCTGGTGTTGAGCTGCTTTCGAGAAGCTCAAGGGCCATTTGCAGCCGGGCAATGGGCGAACAAAGCTCATGGGAAATATCACCCATCAAGCGTTTCTGACCGGTGAGAAAAGTGTTAATGCGATCGGCCATTGAATTGACAGCTTCGGCCAATCTGCCAATTTCATCGTGGCGATTACTGTTGATTTTGGTGTCAAAGTGTCCTTCGGCAATGCTTTCTGTTGCTCGTGTTAACTCGGTCAGAGCTGCTGTTATTTGATAGATAAATGGCAGCCAAAAACACAGCGATAACAAGAGAATAACCAGCGGTACAAGCAAAGCTGCCTTCAAGTCTACGAGCAAACTGCTTTGCCAGATATTGTCTGATTCGGCCAGTAGTGTTCCTGGTATAGGGTGGCCTTGTTCGGGAGAAAAGAGCATCATTCTTGTGCCGATCCAAGATATATCTGGATTGTTTGTATGCACTAAGAAGCGGCCATGGGCCTTGAGAAATTCATTTCCTGCTGGTTCTGGAGGACGGTTTCTAAAATCATGGGGAGGGCCAAAATCTGGGCTTCGATTTGAGCCAAAGTCTGGACCAAATTCTGGTCTCATTTGAAATTCACTGTCTGGACCAGGCTTAGGGCCAGGCTCGCGCTCGTGCTGTCTATTAGGTGGCAGCCAGTTAGGAGGCGGAGCTCTGAATGGGGCTCCCGGTGGAGGCAGTTTGTGCTTCTGAAAGGGAGGCATCATTCGTATCTTCTGGGCCAATGTAGGTGGAAGGTTGATGGGGTCTCCAGCTAACTGTTCACCATTGCCGTCGAACAAATAGTATTTGACTTGATAGATGCCACCAAAGTTTTTTAATATGCCATTCCAGCTAGCACTCGGCGACGTGCGCAGTTGTTCGTTTATGGCATCAGCTACTGAGTCCACATGGCTTCCAGCTGGGCTTTGCAGCAGCGCATCCCAGCCAATGCCGAATTTCGCATTGAAGCTTAGCAATGGAAAAACTACTAGCAGTGTTATGTAAGCAATGAGAAGATAGAGAAACTTTAGGGCCAAGCTTTGCTTTCTCGGCAGAAATTCGCCTAGCTTCATGGGCGCTCCCGGTCAGTCTGGTCAATTAGCATGTAGCCAGCGGCGCGCACGGTGCGAATGAATCTGGGGTTTTTGGGATCGTCTTGGAGCTTCCTTCGCAGTGCTGAAATGTGCACATCAATGGTGCGATCGAAAATGTCATAGTTGCGCTCACGTATTTCATTTAATAGATGTTCGCGGGTTTGCACTCGACCTTTGGCCTGAGCCAGCACAACTAATAAATCAAATTCAACCGGTGTAAGTGTCAAAAGCTCATCACCAAGATTGGCTCTGCGGGCTAGCAAATCTATCACCAGTGGCCCGACTGTAATTTCTGTTTTATTACTCTGTTCTGCTGCTTTAGTGCGGCGCAAAACCGCTCTAAGTCGAGCCAATAATTCGCGGGGAGAAAAAGTTTTAGGCAGGTAGTCATCGGCCCCGATTTCGAGGCCGACGATGCGATCTGTTTCGTCACCGAGTGCAGTTAGCATGAGAACCGGAATTTGAGTCTGCTCTCGCAATTTTTTCAATACGGCGTAACCGTCGAGGCCGGGGAGCATTACATCTAATATTATGGCGTCAAAGCCGTGGCCAACAGACAGCTGCAGACCTGACTGACCGTCATGAACAGCGGTGACCTCATAGCCGTAGCGGCTCAAGTAGTCTGAAATAAGGCGGCAGTACTTTTGATCGTCGTCAACTAAGAGCAGGCGGCTGCGTTGGGTCGATTGGCTGTCATTGGCGCTAATTTCTTGGTTGCTCAAGGCTTATTCACTTCTTGCTACTTAATTCCTTCTAGCTACTTATTTACTGTATTCCAATGTTAGCCTATTGCTATTAAGGCGCCTTTACAAATCCTTTAAAGTCGACGTTTTGTCAACATAAATCCTTTACCGCCATGTTCTTAAATGAAAGGGTGGCGATAGAGCTTGACGTTATCAGCTCTTGTTTCTCGAGTCGCCTGGTTATGGTTGGAGGAGTTTAAATGAAAGCGATTCACGCTTCTTGCTTGGTAGCCATTTTTTGCGGTGCAATGGGAGGTTTGATGGCTGATTTACCGGTATCAGCTCAGGTCGACGGATCTAGCGAAGATTTTTTGATCAAGACACAGCTGCGTCCAGCACCGCAGGCGATGCCATATCTGAGCGATGGCTCAGTAGCCAACAAAACAAAGGGTAATATTTCGAGCAAAGTTGCTTCTAGTGGGCGTTTTAACGGTCCAGCTTGCGGACCAGATAGTGGCGGTGGCCCTGGGCATGGCGGCCCACCGCCGGGGCCAGGGGCAATGCGTCGGCACGGTCCGCCAGGGCCCGATCCTGAATTTCTCAAGTCACTTGGCTTGAGCGATGAACAGCGTGAGAAATTGCACGCTATTCGCGAGAAAGAGCATCTCTCTTCGGTCTCTCGTATCCCTGAATTGACTAAACTGCGCCAGCAACTGATGGAGTCGCTGACTGGCACTGACAAGTCTGACGGCAAAAGCGATGCTCTATCAATTCAGCGACAGATTAATACACTTGAAAATGCCAATCAGTTAGATCGAGTAGCTTCTATGCTTGAGGCTAAGGCTGTCTTTACTGACGAGCAGCAGAAGCAAATGCGGCGTCATATGTTAGAGCACGAGCCCCTTATGGGACCTCCAGGCGGACCAATGCCTGGACATATGGGTGGGTCAATGCCTGGACCTATGGGTGGGCCAATGCCTGGTCCAGGGGGGCCAATGCCTGACGATGGCCCTCCTGGCGGAGTTTAGAGAGTCAGTTGACCCTTTTGCTTGGCTATGAAGGCCAGTCCGACCTTCAGCTTTTCGAGATGTTGATCAACTGTCTTTTGGCCCCCGGCAAATTCATATTTTTCAAAGAAGGCAAATACTTCTTTGGCCAGCGCTTCGTCTAGTAGCCCCGTAACACCTTCTACCAGTCTGGTCATGATCAGGCTGGGGAAGGTTTTATTGATTTGCTCCCAGTTGTTTTTAACAAAGAGCCAGCCGACTTTGCGACCTTGGGGGTTCAGCATGATGTTGCGAACTAGGTATGGGGCATTTTGTCCCTTAACTTCACCAGCAAGTGTCTTTGCCAGTGTTTTCTCTAGTAGTTCTGAATCTTGAAACATTCCTAGGGCATACATGTAGCGCTCTTGTTCTTGGGGCGACGAACCGTTTTTGAAAGATGCTTCAAATTGTTCGTAGCGTTTTTTATCACCATTTGATGCTAGCACCGCGACAACAGCAGAGAGCACATCAGGTGCTAATTGTGCTGCACCGCTCAGATGCTTGTCGTAGCGTGAAGCTGCTTCTTTAACTACACTTGCCTCACCACCAGTAGTGCCCATAGCTGCTATTGTCAGACCGCGCAGCTGCTTTGTCAGTTCACCCTCACCGGCTTCTGCCTCCCAGCCTAAGCGTTTGTAGGTAGGGCTCAATATTTCGATTGTCAATGCTCGCAGTTGCTCAATTGCTTTACTGTCGGTACTGAAGGCTCGATCGCAGTATTGCAGGGCACCGACAATTACAGACCAGACGTTTTTATCAGTTTCTTCCTTGAACAGTTTTGTAAATTGTAGAAACTGATTGAGTTTGACCGTGCCGTTCATGGTCAGAGCCCAGAGGTCGCTGACCAGATTGAAACGCTCTAGAGCGCTCAATTGAGGCAAGACTGCTTTGAGATTTTCTAGCAGCTCGACGCTGTAGTTGACTCGATAGAAGCCGCTACCACCAGCATTAATCACTAGCCACTCAAGATCTTTTTCGAAACTTACTTTAGTCTCGTTCTCTTTCAGCAAAATAGTCTTTTCGACTAGTTTGCTCTCGCCCTTTATTTTAGCCCGCAGCAATATTGGTACTTGGTATAAGACTTTGCTATCGGAGGTGCCATCGGCTGTGCTATCTAGATAATAGAAGCGCGTCTGATCGAGTGTAATTGATTTCTTGTCAGCATTTAGGCTTGCTGAGACCATGGGATAGCCTTCTTGGAAGATCCACGAATTCATAATTTCTTGCACAGGTGCGCCCGAGGCTGCTTCAAGTGACTGCCAGAGATCATTGGTCTCGGTGTTGGCAAATTTGTGTTTTTGCAAATAGCTGTTGACGCCGCTCTTAAATTTTTCTGGGCCAATGAATTGCTCAAGCATGCGCAGTACTGATGCCCCTTTTTCGTAGGTCAAAACATCAAACATGCCATTGGCTTCTTCTGGTGCATTGACGGGAAATTCAATTGGTCTAGTGGCACGCAGCCCATCTGTAGCAAAGGCCATGGCTCTAGACGCACCGAACGATTCCCAGCGTTTCCAATTGGGCCTTAAATTGTCAACTGCCACTAGTTCCATAAATGTGGCAAAGGCTTCGTTTAGCCAAATGCCATTCCACCATTTCATAGTAGTCAAATTGCCAAACCACATATGTGCTAACTCGTGGGCGACAACGTCGGCAATTCGCTCTAGCTCAGCGTGAGAGGCTTGTTCTGTATCGACAAGCAGTGCGCTCTCTCTGTAAATAATGGCGCCAACATTTTCCATCGCTCCAAAGGCAAAGTCAGGCACTGCAATCATATCCATCTTGTCGCCCGGATAGGGAATGCCATAGTATTTGTTGAAAAATGATAGGGCCGCCGCACCGATTTCTAAGGCAAATTTTGTTAGGTGTAGTTTGCCCATAGGGGCATAGATGCGCATGGGGATGCCATCTACCATTACCGCTTCACTCATTTCTAAATGGCCAACGACGAAGGCGACTATATAAGTCGACATCTTCATTGTTTTGGCAAACGTAATAGTTTTTTTGTTGCCTTCAATAGTTTCGCTTTCAACTGATGTATTTGAAAGAGCGGTGAGATCTTTGTCAACACAAAGTGTTAGCTTGAAAGTCGCTTTGAATGACGGTTCGTCAAAGCAAGGGAAGGCCCGACGGGCATCAGTTGCTTCAAACTGGGTCAGGGCAATCCAGCTCTTCTCGCCATCTTTGAGAGCTTGGGCGCTGCGATAGAAGCCTCGCAGTTTGTCGTTGATCTCGCCGCTAAAATCTAGCTTGAGATGCCAGTTACCGGCAGCAAGCGTAGTGGGGAAAACCAAGCGAACACGCTCGTTTTCTTTTTCCATTTTTACTTGAGCCGTCTCACAAGTTTCGTCGTCATCTTTTTCAATGCGGACGTTTTCAATTTGCAAGTCTATGGCATTGAATAATATTTCGTTGGTGGCGGTGCGAATATTTAGGGCAATAGTTTCGCTGCCGGAAAATTTAAAGCCGGCCAGATCAGGATTGAGCTTAATTTCATAACTTATCGGCGTGACAGTTTCAGGCAGGCGATAAGCATTTTCTATTGACAGTGTTTGGCTAGGTTTTGGATTAGACATCTAAAGCTTCCCTCAATTGCGCAAGGCATGATATCACGCACGTCCTGGCAAAAGAGGGAATGGCTTTATTGGCAATCGATAAATAGGCTTTCGCCTGTTTATATTCCGATGGCGTTGCGAATTTGTGTGTACAGGCCTGGGTTGCCGTTGTGCACGTAGTCAATAAAGCCGGGGCTGTTATAAGTGTTCCAGTTATATTGGCCAGTGTAGTTTGGATTGTACGATTGCCACTGGGTCCTCATTTGTGCTTCCAGGGCCTGACGTTGGGCGTTATCGAAGTTATTGTTGCGACGATTCCAGTTATTGCCGACATAGACACGTTGATCGTTCCAGTCGCTAGGATAAGTGCGGAACTTCCGGGCGCGGCGTAAGTCTTGTTTGGCCCATTGCTGTTCTACTCTGTCGTTGACGCCGTTGTTATTGCGATCATTTTTGCGGCGGCCCCAACCCCAGCCGTTGCCGCGGCCATTGTTGTTATTGTTATAGGAGCTGTGATTGTTGTTGCGGTTGCGGTCGTTATCATCGTGGTCGGCGAAAGCTGGGGCGATGGTCGTGCTCAGCACGATTACGCTAGCAATCACTTTTAGCCTTGATTTTAGCATTGATAAATTAGCCATAGGTCCTCCAGGGACAATTGTTGGAAGCTTTGAATCCATTTGGTTGAGTAAGTGCGGGCTTTTCTGAACCATGTCTTCTTGCTCGGTTTCTTGCTCGATGGTTTGCTTGACGACTTGCAGGCCCGATGGTTCCAAATAGTTAGTTGTCAGCATTAATCTGCCAAATAAAGCCCATATCTATAGATTGCTTAAAGCAAGAACGGCGTCGAAGGGTTAGCATATAGACCGCGTATGCTGATTTAATCTTGGTTTTATAAGTGAGGAAAGGAAAAGCTATGGTAGAAGTGCAGGCTAACGCCGTTGCAACCATTAAGGAATTGGCCAGCCAGCTTAGAGCTGACAGCATTCGGAGCACTACCGAGGCGGGCTCTGGTCACCCCACATCGTCAATGTCAGCCGCCGATATCATGGCTGTACTGATGACCAAATATTTGAAATACGACTTCAGCAAGCCTGAGCACCCAGTTAACGACCGCTTGATCTTCTCTAAAGGGCACGCTTGCCCACTTCTCTACTCTATGTATAAGGCCGCAGGCGCCATTACAGATAATGAGCTGATGACTTTGCGCAAATTTGGCTCAAGGCTAGAAGGTCACCCTATTCCTAAGCTCTTGCCTTGGGTTGATGTTGCCACTGGCTCTTTGGGTCAAGGTCTTGCCATGGGCGTTGGTATGGCCCTCGTTGGAAAATATCTAGACAAGCTACCTTATAAGGTCTGGGTTTTGCTAGGTGACAGCGAAATGGCTGAAGGTTCTGTCTGGGAAGCTATGTCATGTGCTTCGCACTACAAGCTCGACAATATGGTTGCCATCCTTGACATGAACCGTCTGGGTCAGCGCGGCGAAACTGCCTTTGGTTGGAATTCAGCTTTGTACAGTGAGCGCGCTAGAGCGTTTGGCTATCATGTAATTGAAATCAATGGTCATGATCTCGGTCAAATTGATAAAGCTTTGACTGAGGCCATTGGCGTCACTGGCAAACCGACATTGATCATTGCTAAGACTGAAAAAGGTCACGGCATTCCTCTTACAGCCAATCAAGATAATTGGCATGGTAAGCCACTCTCGAAAGAGCAGGCCGAAGAGGCTGTCAAGTTCTTGGGCGGTGTCACTAGTCATTCAGTGGTGGTGCAGAAACCAGCTGATCTTCCATCAAAGAAATCTCCGACAGCTGAGATTAGTTGTACTGGTAAGTTCGTAGCTCCTGTCTACACCGGCCCTGCAGCCACAAGAGAAGCCTACGGTGATGCACTCAAGGCTCTTGGTGCCGCCCATAATGATGTGGTGGTATTAGATGCTGAAGTTGGTAACTCTACTTATTCTGATAAGTTTGCCAAGGCATATCTTGATCGTTTCTTCGAAATGTATATTGCTGAGCAATTGATGGTTGGCGTGGCAATCGGCATGGCTACTCGTGGAAAGAAAGTATTCTCCGCTACATTTGCTGCCTTCTTGTGCCGCGCCTATGATTTTATTCGTATGGCTGCTATCTCTCGTGCCACCATCAAGCTTTGTGGCTCCCATGCTGGCTGTTCGATTGGCGCCGATGGCCCTTCTCAGATGGCCTTAGAAGACTTGGCAATGATGCGTGCTATTCATGGCAGTACAGTGCTTTATCCATCAGACCCTATCTCTACAGCTAAGCTGGTAGAAAAAATGTATGGTGTCGAAGGCGTTTCTTATATGCGTACAACCCGCGAAAAGACTCGTGTCATCTACAAAGAAGACGATACTTTTGAAATTGGTGGCAGCAAAGTAGTGCGCAGCTCAGCTGATGATATGCTCACTTTGGTTGGTGCCGGTATCACTCTGCACGAATGCTTGAAAGCCCATGATGAACTCAAGGCTCAAGGCATTCATGTTCGTGTTATCGACCTTTATTCAATTAAGCCAATCGACGCTAGGACACTAACAACTGCTGCCCGCGAAACTGGCACTTTGATTGTGGTTGAAGACCACTGGCCAGAAGGCGGTATGGGTGATGCTGTTCTCGATGCCTTCACGCCGAAGGGTCCAGTCACTCGTGGCGGTAAAGTGGTTAGTCTTGATGTCATGCCTAAAGTAGTGAAGATTGCTGTTCGTGACATGCCTGGCTCTGGTACCCCAGAAGAGTTGATGGATGCCGCTGGAATTACTGCTAGTCACATTGTCGCTACAGTAAAGTCATTGGTTTCATAACTAGAAAGCTAGTTTCAGAGCTAGCTGCACTGCGTATATAAGACCATGAAAAATGCTCCTCTTCTTTAGGGAAGAGGAGCATTTTATTCGATTCGATTTAGACGCCCTTGTGAAGTCTTAATGAGCCCTCTGTAGCTATTGATTACTCGTGGAACCGGTTAGGACTCACTAGTTAGGACTAATAGTGCGCTTGTCGAGTTCTTTGGCGGTAAGTTTTACGCTCACTTTGTTGAGGTCTTTCTCAATTTTCGATTCGTCTTCGTAGCTAAGTTTGCCAGCATTTTTTGATTTGGCTTTTTCGATTTTTTCATTGATTTTAGTGATGTCACTGCGCAGTTTGTCTGCTTCTTTCAATGTCAGCTCATTGGCTTTTTGACCTTTGTCGATTTTCTTACTGAGAATCTCGATGCGGTCTGTGATTGTAACTTTGGGCTTGGCTTGTGCTTCTTGTGCCGCGAAAGTAACAGCGCTGCCAAGGCTAGCAGTAAGTACTAGGCCTAAGAAGAGATTTGCCAGAGTGCGTTTCATTAATAGTCCTCCACGACCAATAGGAAATTGCTGAGAGAATCTTAGCGCAGTTTCTCTTGGTTATAATGAAAGCTAAGAGTCGACTGGAAGCACTAAGTGCTTATAGTAGGTAAATGTGGCGCTGATTCGTTCTAAGCAAAGGGCACATCTGCTAGCCTGTCTGGCACTTCATGTTCTGCTATTGTTGTCATTGCCTGCTTTGGCAAAGAAGCCGTCTGATTCGCATAATATTGGCAGTGCGGAGAAGGCAGGTGTCTCTCGGACCCAAGTCAAATATCTCAATTTTCCTGAGCGTTCGGTTGGCTTTGTTCAGGCCTACACTTTCGCCCCTGACAGCTTTGATTTCGGGGCCACCCGCATTGCTAACGCTTGCGGTACAGTGGCTGTTCCTCGGACCGCAGAGTGTGGGCTGGTCGTTAACTATGACGGGGCCCAAGATTTAAGTTTCTTGAATAAACTACCGCCCGGCGCCCTTGTCGTTTTGCAATGCAATGAGTTCGAGATCAGTGATGAGCAGTTTCTTGCTATAAATCATCTAGAGAAGATGAAAGTACTGGAGCTGAGTTCGACAGATATTGGTAATCGCGGTTTTGAGCATTTAAAGACGTGTTCTAGCCTGGTAGAGCTGGTAATGAATAGCTGTCTTATAACCGGACCAGCGTTGGCGAGTTTGAAAGATATCACCACACTAAAGCGGTTAGTGGTCGACCATAACGACCTTGATGACGCCTCTCTTGCCTCTCTTAAAGGCTTGAAGAATCTTTTGGCTGTGCGTTTGCAAGCTTGTAAAATTGGCGATGCTGGCTTGGCCCATTTGAAGGGCTGTCAGCGTCTAACACATATTGATATTGGTCAAAATAAGAAGATTACTGATAAGTGTTTGCCCACCCTTTTGTCGTTCAAGAATCTCATCCACCTTGATTTAACCGACACCTCAGTGACCATGGTCGGCTTCAGACAATTGAGCAAACTGCCTAAACTTAGCCATTTTGGTTTCGCTTTTAGCAGTGTCAGCGAGCAGCAGCTGGCTGAATTGCGTAAGCTCATGCCTCACTGTCAAATTACTAACAGCCGTGGTGGTAAAGTGCCTCTCGACGCCTTTGAGCCGATTAGTAAGAAAAGACGTTAGGTCTGGAACAACAGAATAGAGGGAGAGTTATTTTCCAGTGAAGGTGATTTCGGCCTCGAATGCTCCTTTGGGCTGGTCGTGCAGGGCGATGAAGCTCTTGGCGATGGCATCGGGGGCAAATGCTGTGCCCTCCTTGACGATACCACATACGGTGACTGTTGCAGCGTGGACACCCTTGCGTCCAAGCTCTTGGTGCAGGCACTGAGAGAGCGCTCTCAGGCCTGCTTTGCCCACAGAGAGAGAGGTTTGATTGTGGAATGGTTGTAAGGCAAAGCCACCACCAGTGAAGATGATCGTGCCTTTTTCTTTGGTCATCATTGCTGGTGCCACTGCTTGAGCTGCCACAAGGGCGCCAGAGAGATTAACCAGCAGTGATTGATTGAATTTATCAACATCAAGGGTAGAACCCTTGCCTGGCTCCGCGCTGTAAGCGTTGTAGATAAGTACTTCTATATCGCCTTGGCTATTAGCGATTGCGGCCAATGTTTGCTTGAGGTTGTGTGCATCGGCTACATCGACGGTCCACGTTGAGGTCTGGTCGCCTAGTTGCTCTGCTAACTCAGTTAATTTCTCTTTGTTACGAGCACAAAGGGCGATATGGTAGCCGCGGCTCTTAAATTCTTTGGCGACAGATTGGCCGATACCCGTGCCCGCTCCCAATATCACGCATGTGGCCACTTGAATTTCCTCGCTGAAGTCTAAAATCGAAATTATAGGCAGCGATTTGCACGATTGGTACAGAAAACAATGTTTATACGATATTCACTTTGAGCCGCTAAGCTTAGCAGCATGAAGAACAAGAAAAAAACAAGCAAAGTAGCCGTCGTCGGCGCTGGTCTAAGCGGTCTGGTATGTGCTCAAGCATTGGCAGACAATGGCTTTGAGGTGGTCGTCTTAGACAAAGGGCGTCAGCCTGGCGGCCGACTGGCTAGCCGCCAGCGTGAGCCCAGTTTTGACTATGGCGCTCAGTATTTCACTGCCAGCGACGTTCGTTTTAAGGAAGAGCTTGATGGATGGCTAGAAAAGGGTTTGGCTCTGCCCTGGAATGGCCGTTTCGCCATAGCCGAACAGGAGCGGGTAGGCGAAGACTATTCACTTTCTCCGTCTTCACCCCGAAAGCAGCGCTATGTCGGTGTGCCCAAGATGAATGCTTTTGCTCTAGCGCTCTCGTGTGAATTGGCTAAGTCAGCCACTGTGCTCACTCAGTACCGAGTTACTAAGCTAGAGATTGATGGGGAAAATTGTTATAGCATTTTGGGCGAGAAATCGGGCGATTCTGTCTTGGCAGGCCAAGAGTCAGTTCAGGAGCAGGGGCTGGAATCTGGTATTGATTGTTTTGGATTCAACGGCTTCAACTATATTGTGTTCAATCTTCCTCCAGTTCAAGTCGCCGCTTTTGTCGCCACTGCTGGCGGTGCATTGTCTGAACGGTTGCTGGCTAGTAGAGCTTTTGGAATTGTAGACCAGGTGGAGCTGTCGCCGTGCTTTGCTGTGATGGTGCAGTTCGCCAAGCCCCTTGCTCTAGAGTTTGACGGTATAAAAGTATCAAACTCAGCTCTGGCTTGGGTCGCTCGCGACAGTAGCAAGCCTGGCCGCACAGGCGAGAGCTGGGTCTTGCATGCCAGCCCCGCGTGGTCGCATCTTCATCTAGAAGATTCTTTGGATGATGTCACGACCGCCTTGCTGGCCGAGCTTGCCCTGTTGAACGGGCAAGAGCTGCCTCAAGCAATTTTCACTAAATGTCACCGCTGGCGCTATGCGCTAGCCCAGAACCCACTGGCTGTTGGTTCTTTGCTTGATAGTGAAAACAAAATTGGCTACTGCGGTGATTGGTGTCAGGGCAATAACATTGAGGCGGCCTTTTTAAGCGGCCTACATCTGGCAGGTCAGATTGTCCAAGATGCAAGTTGATTTTAAAGTTAGCGGTCTAAAAGTGGGCTGCGTAGCTTCTTCGGTTGGGTTTGCACTTGGCTCACTGCTTCGTCGTCTTCGACTTCTCGTGCTTCAACTCCGCTGATGGCGCCAATGGCCCCGAGTTGGCCGAGAACTGCCACAACGACATCGTAGGCTGTTTGCAGCTGGTGCAGCTTGTCCATAACGCCGTCGTATTGATAGACAACCGCATGTACGTGTTCTGGAATGCCAAGCTTAGGGTAGCTCTTTGCTGCTTTGGTATCGATGTGAAGCAGTGCTGGCGCTTGAAGCAATATTAGTTCGCGCAGCTGCACATCAAGAAAGAGTTCTTGAATTTTCACTGCTGAAGTACCTTGAATCATGAACTTGCCATCAAACAGTTCATCTTGCACTTGCAAATCTTGCATGCCCAGGGCTTTGCCTAGTTGATGATGCACTTTTTCTTGGAAAATTGAGAAAGCAAAGTCGCCCTCTGGTGGGTAGCAAACCAACACACTATTGCTTGTGGCTTTCTTGCCGTGGCGAGCTTCTGGAATGAAGAGTACTTTGACGCCGGTGCCTTCAACTGGGATAGAAAGCATTGTTAGCTTGCCTTCTTCTTCACCCGAGTCTGTTACAGCACGGCCGCCTTTTTCATCGGCGAAATTTCTCCAAACATACTCCCAGCCGAAGAGATCGCTGTGAAACTTCATTATAATTCTCCATGAACGCTGCCATATATTAGGCAAAAAACCAATCACTTTGCAAGTCGGTGTGTCTAATTTAGTACTCTTTTAGTATCTGCTTAGTATTGCCCCCCAGTATGTCGGCTTCGAGATGGCCCACTGATTCATGGTTTGGGCGATAATACAGCTATGAACAAAAAGAGCAAGGTTAAGCAGGCGGCGGTGATGTGGATTCGCGATGGCGTTCTCATCAATCGCATGCCTATAAACGCAGTAGCCTTTGCTTATGCTTACTATCTTAGCGCCCCAGCTGCCGAGCAAGAGTCGCTCACTGTCACCAGTCTTGTCAATTTTGCCTTTGCTCAATCTGGCATTTCATGTCTTGAGAAAATGACATTGAGGCGCTCTAGTCAGGCTGCAACCGTGCATTCGATAGACGAGCCTGTAGCGTCAGTCTTCGATTTTGACGCTGCTGTGATGCTTTACAATGCCCTAGCAACAGAGGCAGCCTGTTCGGCAAGTTACTTTGACGGGGCCATCGAGACACTCACTTGGCTTAAAACTTGCAGAGCAAGTAATTTCATTACCTCGGCAGTAGAGCAAGAAGTGCTTGATGCTTGGGCATACAGCCCTCAAGGTCGACAAATTTGTAGTCGCTCGGGACCAATTACCGAGATTCTTGGCCGCCGCCCCAATTTCTGCAAAGGTCGAGATCATTTCAAGTATGTGAGCGATTGGCTCAGCGAAACTGTTGCTCAGCCTGAGCCTGAGCCTGAGCCTGAGCCTGAGTTAGTTAAGACTATTTATTATGTGGCCGATGCTGTTAGTGAAATTAAGCAGGGCCGAGAGTATTCTTCTGAATTTTCTATAGTGCCGATTGGCTTTGCTCATCATATTGATAGCGCGCAAGTTCTAGCTGCCGCTGCTTTGGTAAAGGCTAGCTTGGAAAAGCTGCTTGCTTCTGGGGCAATTACTGTCTCTTCTTCTTCTTCTTCTTCTTCTTCTTCGGAGAGACTGGCTCTCGATGAGAGTCAACTGGAGCTGCCTTCTGCGGCGGCTCTAGAGGCTAGTTTGCGTGAAGCTGGTGCCGCCCATGTGGTGCGCAATTTTGATGAGCTTCGCCGGGCTTTAGATCCACAAACTGCTTACCGAAAGTTCCATGTCGCTAAGGTAAAGTCACGACCGATGAAGCCAATTACTATGGTTGTTTGGGCTTTGGCTCTGGTTACCGGTCTTCTAGCAATGAGGGTTGTCGGCTGGATAGTTTTAGGTATCGATCGGGGTACGCCGCAACTGATCGAGTATGCCACCGACGTTGTTGATAGTGATCGTTTGCGGCTTTTGGATAAAGATGGTAGGTGGCTTAGCTCAAAAGATGATCCGTACGCGTTTTATAACGCCCGGAAGATATTCTTCGACAATGAACTTTTGCAGAGTCCCCCTGCTCCCATACCTGATGAACCTTACATGCAAATATCCCGGCCTTTTTATAACAGGCGTTTCTTTGACGGTAGCCAGATTGGCATCGACTGGTATGCCATCACGAAGTTAAAGGACGGGCGTTTGTTCATTAGTGGTGGGAAGCCTAGAGAAGGCTCCATTTGGCGTGTGCCGGGCGACACAGTAGAGACCTTCAGATCAAATAGAACGTTCTTCTATGACCCCGTTACGGCAGATTATTCTAAAGGGCCAAATCTTTTACAGCCTCGCGCTTGTCACACGGCGACACTTTTAGAAGACGGTCGGGTGTTAATTACTGGCGGTGGCTGGCCGCTTCGTGCTCCTAACATTCGCGAAGTTGAGATATTTGATCCGAAGAAAAATACAGTAAGTCTTGTTGGGGTGATGAACAAACCACGAGAGAATCATGGTGCGGTCTCGCTGCGCAATGGAAAAATTTTGCTTGTCGGTGGCCGCACTGCCGCCGACTTTAGCGACGCTGACGAAAACTTGACCTCAACGGTAGAATTGTTGGATCTGAATACTTCGACTTGCACCGTAGTGGGGCAGTTGCATCAGGCGCGAGAATTCCCTGAGGTTTTTCCTGTTGGTGCCTCTGGTGCAATAGTGCTCAGTGGAAGTACGGATGCCTTCCGGGACGATCCCAAAGATTCCCACATCCTAACAGCCGAGCTCTATCAAGGCACCAGGTCTAGCAAAGCTAAGTCGGTTTTTCATACACCCTCACTCGATGAGTTGTTTCATCAACTTTGCAGAGTTCGCTTTTCACCCTAATGCAGTGGTGCAAAATTGACCTTGGGATACTCCTGCTGTTGCTTCTGATTCGACTCTATTTGGCAATCATGATTGCTTTAGCTCGCGCTTCTAATTTAGCTGCCTCAGATTTTCTATTTGTCTTTCGCAAAAGCGACGCTAGGTTGCTTAGATCTGCGGCTACATCAGGGTGATTTGGCCCTAGTGCCTTCTCGTCAATTGCTAGAGCACGCTTGTGTAACGCTTCTGCCTCTGTGTATTTCCCTTGTGCAGCATAGAGCACCGCTAGGTTGTTTAAGCTTGCTGCTACATCAGGGTGGGCCGGACCGAGCGCTCTCTCTCTAATTGCCAGAGAGCGTTTATACAACGGTTCAGCTGCTGCATACTTGCCAATGATTCGGTAGAGGTCAGCTAAATTGTTTAGATCTGTGGCTAAATTAGGGTGATCTTTACCGAGCGCTTTCTCATCAATTGCAATAGTGCGTTTTAGTAACGGCTCTGCATCTGTGTACTTGCCTCGTTTGCAATAGACTTCAGCCAGGTTGTTTAGACTTGTCGCTACGTCTCGGTGATTTGGACCAAGTGTTTTTTCTCGTAAGCTTACAGAGCGTTTTAATAGCGATTCTGCTTCGGCATACCGGCGTTGCCTGTAGTAGACGATAGCTAGGTTGTTTAAGCTTTTCAATACATCCAGGTGATTGGGGCCAAGGGTTTTTTCAACAATTGTTAGAGAGCGCTTGAATAGTGACTCCGCTTTGGCGTATCGACCTTGTGTAACATAGAGCAAAGCAAGGTTGTTAAGGCTTGTCGCTACAGCTGGATGATTTGGCCCCAGTGCTTTCTCTCGTATAGCCAAAGAGTTCTTGTACAAAGGTTCAGCCTTGGAGTATTTGGCTTCAGCCCTGTAGACTTCAGCTAAGTTGTTTTGAGCCGTAGCCACTTCAAGGTGGTCAAGGCCTGATCGTTCTGCTGCTTTTAGTCCCTTTGAAAATAATTTTTCTGCTTCGGCATATTTTCCGTGCTCATATGCTTCAGTGCCAGCTTTGTCGTATCTATCAAACTCTGCATTGGCGAACACTGGAATAATTGTTGAGGAGCAGAATAGAATCAGCGTAAGCTTCAAGTGCTTAAGGCGGCGATTTAACAAGAAGCTATAACCCCATCGAGCATTGAATAGAACAATTCTGACAATTTCATAATAGCCGCGGCCAGCTAAGGCGGAAGATATGGCAGGCATTCTCTACTCAAACTGTTACTTATGCGACCGTTTGAGTGATATTCTATTTCCCGACAAAATACTTTGATTGATCAATGGTAGCTTGGGTAAATCACCTGCTTTTGGATTGAGCGTATTTGAAGGTCTATGCACCAAACTGTTAACTGGGTTTTGCTGTACAAATTCAAGGCCGGCTTGCCGTCGGAGTTTGTCGAGATGCGTGTTGACGATAAGACGGTCACTTGCTGCACGGGGCAGGCCAAGACGTGTGGTGAATGCCAGGAATTCTCGTTTGTCGATGTTGAGAGTGCCAACACTGCATTTCGTCAGAAGCTATCCGAAATGGAAGCCGCTGGATTTCTGTTGATGCGAGAATGGCATTACAACCCAGCCTCCTTTGACTACGATTGTTTGGCAAATGAGATCGCCACTTCCGCGCGGAAGGCTTTAGCTGCAATTCGCGAAGCACACCCCAACGAAAAGATAACGGCCTATGCTGTTACCAGCGACGATAGCGTTATGACGCTAGGTGCAGTCGCTAACAGTGCAGAGGCTTTCCTTGCCGTCAATAACGATCCAGATATATTGTGGAATGCAGCAGAATGGTCGTTTTACGAAGGGGCTGAATATTTTGACATTCCCTATCGCATGCTTTTGATTCGCTGTCGCGATGAGCTAGAGCGTGAAACAATACCATTTCAGGAATTCCATGCCGGCGTTGTTGAAGCTTGTGTCAGAGCGCTCGAAGAACTTGATAAAGAGGGCTTGTTTGGCGCCGGTCAGGATCGTGAGAACAGTATTGTTCTCTTTCAAATCACAGACTCTGAATATCTTGACGATGCCGTAAAACGACTGAATACTCCAGACGCATACCGGCGCTTCAGAGAATGGTGGGAAGCCTGGAATTGATGAATCTTACGAACCCGATGAACTCTGTAAGCAACCCTAATGTAGCGGTGCAAAAATTGCTTCGTCGTTTCCCTTGAGTTTGCCTCGCTGTTTGGCAATCAGCTTCGCCTGCGGAAATACTTTGCGCAGAGCATCTAGTCTGGCGCTGTCGTATTCTCGTTCGGGTAGCACAATTTGTTTCAGTGGTAGATCTTTAAGTTGTGCCAGACCGTTGAGTGATACATTGGTGCCAAAGAGCCTAAGTGACTTCAACTGCTTCAATGACGTTAGATATTTGATGTTGCGATCATTGACAGTTTGATTGCCTGAAATATCGAGGTCAGTTAAATTGGTGCACTTTGCAATGCATTTAATTGCCTGCTCGTTCGGGTGGCAGCGACCAACATCGAGTGTCGTCAACTTTGGATATCCACTGAAATATTCGTAAGTATCAGGCGTAAGTTCGTTGAGCGGTATGTTGATGGTGTGCAGCTTCTTTAGACCGGTTAAGTCTTTGAATGCTTTGCCTTTTACTAAAGTGGAAAATAGAGTCATGCTCTCTAGGTTGACCAAGCTCTTGGCGTGCGAGAGTCCCTCGTCTGTGACTTCGGAGCGATCCAGGTTTAATTTCTTTAGTCCGGTGAGGCAAGCTACATACTTCATGGCCTTGTCGCAGAGCCCATCTTCGCCGTCGTCAAATGACGAGAAGCGCATACGAATACTGTTGAGGCAATCGGGTGGAATATCTTTTAGTACTTCGGGGTGCAGGAAAAATAAGTGGTTGGCATCGAGGGAGTAGTAGTCTTTGCGGTTAAATACCGTGCTGCCTTGAGCTGGTCCGAGGGGCGCGGAGCTGTCTTGTCCGGCTTTGACCCGTGTAATCGTCAGGGTGCCGATTGAAAAGCCTTTGGGGAAATTGACTATTTGCCGCTCTTCATTTTTTTGACTAGTCGGCTGTGGTGCGCCAACTCGCGCTGCCGGTGCCGCCTGGCACGGCGAGTAGAAAAATAGAGAGTAAAGTGAATCGGAAGCATAGTGCGAGTCAAACAGGCCCGGCGAAAGTGCGACCATGACGGTTGTGAGTGAGCATGCAGCCTTAGTAGCAACTTTTTGCCAATTTAGCTGTAAAACCACTGTTCTGCCCTCAGAAGTTCTACGGCAATTTCTCTGATTCTCATGGCGAAGGCAAACTGAGTTTGCTCATGATGAGTCAATGTGTCGATTAACTGTTCACCGTTGGCACCGCGTTTGGGATATTTTAGTGGCACGTTCCAAAATGGCAGGCGGCCTGGGCCTGGCTCTACGAGACCAGTTGGTCTGGGGCTAAATGGAATGTCGCCATACTCATTTTGCCATTCTTGCAATATTGACCCAACCCGCTCCATAGAGCGGTTGCGATACTTGTGACCGGTTTCAGAGCTGAAGGCCGCATCGCTATGAAAGACGTCTGGCTGCTTTTGTCTGGCGCGCTGCATGGCTAGTTCAACGCGTTCACTGCCAGTGATTAAGTGCAGGCTGTCTCTGGGGCCTACAGTGACACCACTAAGAAGTTCGGTCATGATCCGCAATACACGAATAACTGCCATTTGCGTGCGGCGAATGCCTACTAGTGCTAGGTTCTTCACTTCAGGTAGAAGTATATTGAACGAATCAGCAAAGCTAGCCATGGCTGATTCAAGCGAATCATATATGGTGGCATCTTCGAACATTGACTCTGTCGCTGGGCCTCTGATTAAAGCAATTTTGGCAAAGCCATCAGGATTGTTATAGTTAATTGAATGGTCGCCGGCAATTAAGGCATGAGCAATTTTTGAGCCTTCTACATCAGGGTGCGGCACATACCATTCGTCAATGGCGATTAGTTTGAGAATCTCGTGTTCATCTGGCGTAAATTTAATTAGACCAAGGTCTTTGGTCAAGTGTTTTTTGTCAAAGGGATTTTTAATTTTGTTATGAATGGCGCATACCAAGTGTTGGTTGCGATTGCGCAGTGGGTCTGGGTTGCCGGGGCTGAATTTGTAGCGATCAAAAGGGTCAAGATTGAGCTTTTTGCTGAGCATTATGGCGACTGTGTTGGCCATAAAACCAGGTGGTGCAATCTGATGTTGCTTGATTGCTAAGACAATGCGTTCTACTGATTGCATGCATTCTTGGCTATCGTCCCAGAGGTACGAAAGGGCTTGAGCTGCAGCTTGAGAGCCGTGAATGTTGTGAATGATAAAATTGCCGCGGGTTTTTACTGCGTCTGAAAAAATGGAGGCAATAATGGCATCACGCATTTCATCAGAGCTTAGTTTGAGAATTTTTGATGCTTCGTAGACCTGATCTAGCTCTGCTCTCGTGTGTTTCCAGTTCATGTTCCATTGGTAGCCGCGGTGGGCACCATCGGTTTCTGCGGTTTCTAGTTTGAGATAGGCTTCTCTAACAAGAGTCAAACAACGCCAAATAATGTCTTTATCTGGTCGTTTTAGCAGTGCTTCAGATTCAATTTTGTGATAAACATTGGTAACTTTGCCGTCGGCGCAAAGTACAGGAACGTCAGCAAGATCGGCGCGCAGAGCTGAGAGTGAGCGACTCTCGTCGGCTAGGGGCGGGTATAGCTCTTTCCATTTGCCATTGTCAGAAAGCTCAAGCAGCCTAGCTGTAGCGCTAATGGCTTCAGGCGCGACGGTGGTGTCGCCTGGTGCTTTGCTTCTTTTTTTTTGGCTAGATCTGGTCATCAGTTCTACTCACTTTGGCTTCACGCTTTGGCTTCACGAGTTCAATTTTTCTGCAGGTTAAATGGTCTGACCACGATCAAGAATCCATTTGATACTTCTTCTCATTCCTTCTTCTAATTCTATTTGGGGATTGTAGCCTAGTTCAGTTTGGGCCAAATCGATTTTGCAGGCAATATTCTTGTTCATTTCTGATAGGACGTGAAACTTTTGATGGTAGAGGCCGAAGCCCTGCAGGGTGCTGTCAACAATATATGCCACGTCGCTGGCCAAGTCTGGCAAGTGCATGCGTTTATGGCTGCACTTGATATTAAAATCGTTTTCCAAGACTCGCTCTACTGTATCCACGATTTCATTCATTGTGTAAGGCCGCTGGTCGGCAATCCAGTAGGTTTTTCCTTTAGCCTGCTCCACCTGTTGGCAGAGCAGCAGGCCCTGGCATATGTTGTCGACATAGGCCATAGAGCGCAAGTTTTCTCCGCTACCGACAATAGGCATTTTGCCGTTTTTAATCATTGAGAAAAACATGGTTTGTCTAAGGGGCTGCTGGGGGCCGTAGAACCAAGGCGGTCTGATAATCACGGTTTCTATGTTGCCCTTTCGGCCGGCCGCGTTAACGAGGTCTTCGGCCATTTTTTTAGAGCGACCATAGTGCATGTAGGGGTTGTATGCCGAGTTTTCATCAAACCGGTCGGCCTCTCGGGCACTTTGGTTGCAGCCTATGGGTGAGTTTGATGACACATAGATAAAGCGTTTGACCCCGGCCTTCATTGCCGCTGTCAGCAGGCGCTTAGTGCCCTCGCAGTTAACGTCATAAAATTCTTGACGACCGCGGGTCGGGTGGATGACACCGGCTACATGAAACACTGTGGCCCCTTTGGCGCCGGCTGTTAGCGCCTCTAGGCCGTCCCCGCTGGCGAGGTCTCCAGTGATGAAGCTTAAGTCGCTGCCAAGTTGGGCGAGTTCGCCATTGATGAAATTGGGGTCGCTGCCCTTGAGGCAAAGTGCTCGCACCGCTCGGGCCTGCGGCCGGAGCAGAGAGGGATTGAGAAGAGAGATTTTGGGTGGCTCGGTCTGGGAGCCAGTTGGCCCTGCGTGAGATGGTGTGGCCTCAGGCAGGCCCTTGAGTAGGGCTTGAACTAAGTTCGAGCCGAGCCATCCTGGCACTCCTGTTACTATGGCGAGGTCCATGGCACGGTCTATGGCAGGGTGCGTCATTTAATGTCCTCGGTGAAGGTCGGCGAAGTGAAGGGCATTGCGCCGGGCTAGGGCCATGATAGTGCCCTGGGGGTTTATCCCCGGCGAGTCCGGTAACATACTGGCGTCGTTGACGTAGAGATTCTCGAAGCCGTGAATTTTGCCAAATGAATCGGCGGCGCAGTGCTCTACTTTTTCACCTATGGGGCAGGTGGAGAAGGCGTGAACAGTAGTGAGGCTTAGTAGTGACCTTGGTAAGTTTTCGTCGAGCCAACGCACGGCGTCTAATTCTGAGCTGATTTGGGGCAGGCCTTGCACACAAGGATAAACTTGCTTCGCTCCTGCTGAGAGCAAAAGTGAGGAGAGTCTAGCCAAGCCTTGGCTGAGGTGACGAATGTCGACATCGGAGAGTTCATATTTGAGCAGCGGTTCACCGTCTCCTAGCGGCGACGTGCGAACGGTACCGCGGCCGGTGCCTCTTACTGCCACGTAATAGGTGGCCATGCGTTTATAGTCTTGAATGACATTTTGGTTGGCTAGCCAGTTGTCACCGAGGTTTAGAGCCAAGTGGCCAACTGAGAAGAAGGAACCGCCAAGTGATATGTCAGGCCAAAATTCTTTCACTTGCAGTAGCGGCATAACACTGTGTTGGGCATTGATTTCTTCATCAAATAAGGCTGAAACTTTGAGCATCGGATGAATTTGGAAAGTATCACCAATGTGCTCTTTTATGCCGCTTTTTCGCAATAGGCCAGGTGTCTGGGTTGGACCCGCGCAGACAAATATGTGATCAGCGTCGATGCGGACAAGATCGCTGGTGCTGTCGGGTTTGTGTATTTCAGCCAATACACCAGTAATTTTGCCCCGCGATTTTAGCAGCAGTTTGGCCTTGCAACCGGTGATGAAACGTGCTCCTTTGGCTTGAGCATCAGGAATTAGATTGAGGCTAACTCCTTGCCTGGCCCCTTTGGGGCAGCCTGCTGAGCATGTGTTATTGTTTTCGCAGCCACTTGCTGCCCGCTTAACCTCCTGCCCAGACCACTGCATGGCTTCTACGCCACGATTGAATACTTCAGTCGATTTTGGCCAGGGACCAGGGTGCAGGCCCACCGAAAGAATTTTTTCAGCCCAATCGAAGTGCTCGGCTAGAGCTTCTTGAGTAAAATCAGTGAGGTTGAATCTGGCCTGCCAGCGCATCAGAAACTCAGGCGGCAAACGGTGCCAGAAGCCACTATTGATCTCGGTGCTGCCGCCCAGTGTGCGACCTTCGACATAGCCAATAGGCACACTACCCATTATCGGCATGATGCCGCGATTGCGATAAAGTAAATTCATAGCTTTGGTGGGCGATTGACCATAGTCAGCTATGGTGTGTCGTTCTCCTTCTTCGAGAACGACAACTTCAAAGCCTTGCTCAGCGAGAACATTGGCCGTAGTAGAACCACCAGCTCCACTACCAATAATCAAGACTTGCACCCGAAGGGGCTTGTTGTTGGTGAGTTTTTCTTTTGTGGTGTCTACTTCTTGAACGGTCATTTTTTTGAACCTGATTGGCAGCAAATTTTACTTTTCGGCTTTTGTGCTTGATTTGAATTTTTCGGATGAATCGTTTGATTTGTCGATGGCGATCACTACTGCTGGATGCTCAAAGAAGGCCAGCAGCGCTAGACTGCGCAATGGCTTGAAGAGTTTGCGTGTCAATCCTATTGGTCCATACGACCAAGTGTTTATTATTTTTGCTTGTCTTTCGCTAGACAAATTTTCAAAGGGGCAAAGATTGGTGATAATGGTAATTGAGCGGAAGCCGAGTATGCCTAGCTTGAAGAGAACACGCAAGGACGAGGGTAAGGCGCTTAGTTCGGAGCAGACAAACTCAGTGGCATAGTTGACTGCTTGACCGCGTTCTTCTGTAGATAGCACAAGTGTTCCTGTGGGCAGGGAAGAAGCAACTATTGCCAGCCAGAACTGATTGACTCTAAAGCAGTGATTGTTGCGCGTTGGCGTCGGCACTGAAGTAATAACGGCCATTGTGTCAGCTTCAGGCAGGTTGGTAATTGGTTTGGCTTGCCAGGCTAGAGCTGCAGTAGTGCCAAGCTCTAGGCCGTATCGAGCCATGGCAATGACGCCCCAAATTGTCACCGTTGTATAGAAAACCAAGTGCACTACGACGGCATACGACAAGGCTGTGGACTCTGAAACAACGCCTATACTATTGCTCAAAAATGGCATGTTTGCTAGCTGATAAGTCTGAAATACTGCTTGATCTACTGAATGTCCAAGTGAATGTCCGGCTACTGTCGGCGTTTGCATGACATCGCTGCCGGTCACCGCCAGTAGTGCCGTTTTGCAGCAGACATGATATGTGCCAATGTAACCAGGGCTTGAGGGCACGAGAATGCCGAGATTGGTAAAGGCCATTACCGCTATGGCTTTTACTAAGTTGATTGGCAGATTGAAGCAGGGCATTACTAGTGCAAACATTAGCCCCTCTATAATCCAGATGAGAAAGCTCGTGGCCAGTACTGAAAGAGCAGTCGGAGCATCGCGCAAGCAGCTCAGACCTCTGGTTACTTGGGTAACTAAGGCGAGGGCGCGGTTATGCCATTTTCTGCCAAGGGGAATACTGAACTGCGATGCCAACGACAGTGATAGCTGCGGAGCGAAAGCCAGCATCAGAACAGAGGGAATGGCACAGCCGAAGAGTAGGCCGGCGACCATTGCTGCTGGTTTTAACCATTGGTCGGTGGGGGTGACGAAGATGGCCAGGACGAACAATGAGAGAATGGTTAGACCATCGAGTAGCCGTTCGAGAAAAGTAACTGTGAGCGAGAGGGCATAGGGTAAGCCTGTTCTTTCTGCCAGCATGCCAGCCCGAGCAAATTCGCCTAGGCGAGCTGGCAAGATGTTGTTGGTGGCGTATCCGACTGCGATGATGTTGCTGGCTGTGCTCACTGTCAGGCTGGCTTCTGTACTAACTAGCTGCTTGAGCCTGAGGCCACGCAGGAGCATTCCGATCAGATAGGTGACCACTGCTAATGGCAACCAAGGCAGCCATGTGGCCGAGGTGAAAGCGTCGTGCACAAGTTGCCAATTAATCTTTTTTGCCGTCATGACAAGCAGCAAGAGGCTGATAATAAAGCCACCGACGACAATCGTTCCTTTCGACTTGATAATTCTGCCAAGAGTTACCGAGTTGCCTTTCTCGCCTGGGCTTGAGTTTTCAGGCTGTGAGGCGGAATCGTTCATCTATAATTTCGACCATCTAATATTTCGACCATCTAAAATTGCAACCGTATTCATACCTACCGAGTATCTAGTAAAGAGAGTGCCTGCCAGCTAAAATCTTCCCTGAATCGAGCTAGTTAACTCGGCCCGTTACCTAGGACCTTTAACTACCTAACATTAAAGTATGACTGATCAAGGTTTTATATGGACGAGTCTACGCTCAGAATCTATTTTCGTCGTGTCTTAGCGGTTCCTCCAGGTGCCTCTCGCAAAGTTTTGCGGGCTGCTCGCGATCGCCGGGCGGCTCTTTGGCGCGAGAAGATGCTGACTGGGCCCGCTGAGCACAAGCAATTGAGTGAGCAGCGCCTCTCAATTACGAATATGGCTTACGACGCGCTTAGCGATTCAGTGCGCTTTAAGGCTTACTTTACGCGGATGCAGGCCGGCGTTGAGACTCTTCCTGAGCTTGAGGAATTGTTAGCTGGATTGGGAGAGACAAGCCCTAAGCCGCCGCCTCAGAGAGTTGTTGAAAAACGATTGGCAGCTGTGCACGAGCGCATGCAGCGCACTCAGACTTTGATAGAGAGCGCCATTCGCCAGTCTGTAGAAGCTGAGTCGAAGAGGCTGCAAGAAAATTCTGTGCCTGATTCGGACGAATTTTACGATTCGGTCTATGCCGCAGCCATTGCTAGCGGCCAGCAGGTTAAAGCTGATGAGGCTTCTGCGGCCGCTAAATCTAAGATAGAGCTTGATGAACACTGTTTAGCCGAGCTTGATGCTCTGATTATCGACACCTCGGAAATGGCGGCTCATAAAGCCTATGATAAGCTCGAGGCACAAGTGGCTGTCCAGGTTCCCGCCGAGCCAGCCAATCGCTCAGTGGCACTCAGTCTTAGTCTGCTTATTTTAGTTTTGGTATTTGGTGCCGCGTATTTCGCTCTGAATAAAGATCCGGGAAGTTTTCTTGCTAGCAATTCGCCTAATGCTGCAGCTCCTTTGACTGCTGCTGATGCTCAGGCCTGTGAGAATGAAATCAGTCAAAATTTACAGGCTAGTGAAAATGCCACAATTGCCAGTGGTGGTGGGCTAATTGCTCCTGCCGGAGCCGCCGGCTTGGGTGGTAGCGCCAATGATGTCACTGAAGAAGGGCAAATTGTTTATCACGATGGTGTGAAAGAGGCTATTTCTGGAGATAAAGCTAAAGCCCTGGCTAGCTTTGAACAGGCCTACAAGCTCAGCCCAAATTTAGCTCTTGCTCTATACAACAAAGCGGCTTTGCTTGCTATTAATGGTCAGGCTAAAGAGGCAATAGCCTGCTATTCCGAAGTACTTAACACTAAGCCGAATTTGGCCCAGGCTTATTATAATCGAGGCTTGGCTCATCAGAATTTGGCATCACAGATAGTATCGCTGCATGGTTCTTCTTGGCGAGCACATTCAGGGCTTGAGCTGCAAAGAGCCATAGCTAATTATGACAAGTGTCTCAAGTTGAATGGTAGATGCGCTCAAGCTTTCTATAATCGCGGTTTTGCTAATTATTGTCTGGGGCGGTTTGAGCCAGCCTTTTCCGATTTTGAGAAAGCCCAGAGCCTTCTACCTATGCTCGAAGCAGCAAAATTCAATAAAAGTGTCACAGGGGCGGTTTTGAAGAAGCCTGTTGATGTCGCTGCTGGTACGCCACCGCCTGCACCAATCGGCCCTGTGGGGCCTCCCTGGCAATAGATTGCTGTCTTACTTTTGAGCGCGTTTTTGCAAAATAGCCTGGGACGCACCGCCATGCTGGTTGCCTTTGGCGTCTACGAAGGCCCAATCTTCAATATCAGCAACAGGGACAGTTACAGCCATTCCTGCTTTGACATTGGGCAAATAGACCGAATCTTTTTCTAGGTGACCGACAACTTTGTCGTCATATACTTTGTCGACTTCAATCCACTTAAACTCAGATTTTTTGTCATCATAGAGGCATGAGTTGATGGCAAACTTTTCGCCTTTTTGCTTGACATTGAAGGCTTCTACAAATTCTTTCCAATTCGCTTGGGCGTCAGCTTTGACTTTCGCTAGCTCTGGGTCTTCTTTTTTGCCAGCGACGAAGCCCTCTGGCGCCTTGGCTGCCGGTGGTTGTGCCGGGGAGCATGCTGAGAGCGATAGTGTCGCCAAAGAAAGCAGGGCTAACAATGAAGTTGTAAGCGGGTTGATTGAAATATTTGATTTAACCCGACCGTTCAGAAAATTGGCAGACATAGTTTCTCTCAAGGCGTGGAACCTCAAGATTGTAGCAGGCTAGTTATTGCTGCGCCCACGACTGGCTCTTTTGCCTAGGCTATTTCTCAAATTCGAGGATGATTTTCTGGGCCGCCTCATTGTTTGCTGTCAGTTTCCCATCGGGTTGCCTGATTAATTTTGCTTTTCCGTTTGTATCTAGGCCGAAAGCTAGATTTATATCTATTTGATCTTGCTCTTTTATAAACTGGTAGAAGACTGGCGTTTTTGTGAGTAGTTCTTTTCTACTGCTGGCACCTTCTTTTAGCATCGCCATACCTTCTGCTGCCATCTCTAACGGATTGTCAAAGTAGAAGGTGGGCGGCCTCACCGCTGCTTGTTTTGCCATTTCGATATCGTCCAATGTTTCAGGTTTGTTATTGGCTGATTTAATCAGGTTGCCCTTGTCGTCTATTTGCTGCCAGCTGCCAATTTCTTTGTCGTGGCGATAGAGCTTGCCATCCTTGCTTCTCAGCGCCCAGATAGTTTCGTTAGTGCCAGGTCTTTCGAATGGAGCGAAACCGCAGCCATTGGAGAATTGAATAAGCCTTTTTTCTTCCTCTAGACCGAGGCGAATCTGAGAGTTGTGTGCGAATTCATGGAGCACCATATGGGCGTCCAGCCCGCCTTGCCATTCAAATTGGTCGCCCCTTTTTACTAAGGTAGTGCCAATGCCGTCTTTGCCCACATAGACGGCGGGCTTGTTTTGTTTGTCACTATTTATATAGGTGGCTGTAGCACCCTGGTCGTCTTGGTAGAGCGAATCTTTGAGAAAATAGAATTTGACGCCTTCTTTTCCGTCTTTTGTCAGCTGCGAAGGTGTCGCGCGCTCCATGACGCCTTCAATGCTATAGAGCTCGCTTAAAAAAGGTGCTCGGGCATAAATCATTTTGCCGTGTGAAATTTTGCCATCAGGGGCGATGGCAACTTGACCAACAACTTCTTCGTTGTCTTGGCTGAAACGTAGCTTGTAATCAGCGTTTAGTTGATTTTCTTTGGCTTTTGTCAATTGCTCAATTTGTTTTTCAGCCGTTGCTAAAGCTTCTCTGCTATTGTCGGAAGTTAGAATGTCAATATTTGATTCGCCACTGCGCACCGTGTAGGTAAGTTGCTTGCCTGTTGCGTCTTGGGAGATCAGAATTTGGTGTTTGAGGGCAAACTCGTCTCTGGCCTTTTCGAGCTGCTTTCGCTCGCTCTGGTCGTCAATTTGGGCTGCTTTAGAATCGTTTGGCTGTGTAAGCTTGGCCCTTTCGCCCAGTGCCTCTAAGGACAGTAAAGCGCGGGCCGACTGATCAGCTGTTGAGCTGAGGTCGGAGCTATTTGAATCATCGTTGGGGCGCAGGCTCTGCCCTTTAGGGTTGGTCATTAGCAAGTCATACCCTGAATAGGCAAAAGGAAAACTTTGGAGCGCGGCTTTGGCGATGCGCACATTGTCAGGCTCATTACAGTCGGCGGCAGTGCGTTGCTTTAACTAAAGCGTGATACCACTTTTAAAACTTTAAGAATCTGTTCTTTCAATGGCCTCCGGTGAGCTGACGACGATTTCGTAGCCATTAGCACGTCGTAGTTGGCGACAAAAGAATCGTAGCTCTCTGCCAACATTTCGTCATTTGAATATTTTGGTCGCCAACCTAGTTGCTTAAGCGGTTCTACATCAAAATAGAAGTCTTCGCCGTAAGTAAGGTAGTGCCAAGGGGCCAGTGGGCTGAGCTTGACTGAGTCAAGGGCTTGCAGAGTGCCGACTGTCAGGCCTTGTGGTAGACGTTTCACCTTTGCTTTTGAACCAGCGTGAGATACCAGATTTTCAAGGCATTGGCCAATTTCGTTAAAACGATCTGTGCCTACGTTGTAGAGGCCGGGCTTGTTTAGCTCTACGAGCATCAAATAGCAGTCTATTAAATCTTGAGCATGGAGAAATTGGATTTTGTTTTTGCCTGAACCAATGACGTAGACGTTGATATCGCTCTTTATCCAGTCAAAGAGTATTTGGAAAATGCCCAGGCGACCGTCTCCAATAATTGTGCGAGGGCGCACCGCAATTAGTGGCATATCGGCCTTGTCGGCAATTGCTCGGGCGGCCAGTTCTCCGTCGAGTTTACTTACTCCGTATATTTCTACAGGTTTGGTTGGTGTGGCGTTTGTGATCGGGCAAGGGGCGCAGCCGAAAATAGCAGAGGAGCTTGTGTGAATGAAGCACTTAACTCTGGCTTTAGCGGCCTCTTCTGCAACTATTTTGGTTCCTTCTACATTGACTTGGCGAAAGAGATCGCCAGACTTAGTAAGTGGCACTAAGGCTGCCGTGTGGTGCACGATATCTACACCCTTCATAGCCGCCGCTACGCCCTCGCGGTTGAGTACGCTGGTCTTAAAAAATGTTGCTTTTTCTGGCCTCTGTTCGTCTTCCCAGATGTCGAGAATACTTACATCTTCACCTTTGGCAAGTAGATGTATGGCGATTAGATTGCCAAGAAAGCCAGATCCGCCCGTTACTAGATGTCTCATGGCATTTTTGTTGCTACTATTACTAAGTTATTCTGGCAGCTCTGACGGCAATTCGGATAAATTTGGGTTGAATATTTGGACATTCTTTTGCCATGGTTGATATAAAAAAAGCGTTTGATCGAAGTCGTAGGTTTACTCTTCGACTACCTGGTTCAACCAGCAATTTAGGACCAGGTCTAGATTGTGTTGGCTTAGCCTTGAATATTTATAGCACCATGTCGTTTTTTGTTCTTGATGAAAATGATCCAGGAATACCTCTGATAACTTTTAAGGGCAGTATTGCCAAGAGTAGTCTGGCGCAAGAGCAAGGCAATCTTACATACACGATTTTGAGCAAGCTTTGGCAACGCGATCACGACCTTCTGCAGCGTGTGCGCATCATTGTCGATTCGGAGATTCCCCTAGGTGTGGGGCTTGGCTCTAGTGCTACTGCCATTCTTGGTGCGCTTTGGGCGGCGAGCGTGTTGAAGGATCGTATTCCTAGCGCTCCTAGTTTGCTCGCCGAAGCCAGTTTGCTAGAGGGGCACCCTGAAACTCTTGCTGCTTGTTTACTCGGCAACATGGTTGTTTCGAGCCCTTCGTCATACTCTGTTAGTAAAAATATAGTTACTCAACGTTTAAATTGGCCCAAAGAGTGGCACTTGTTGGTGGTGTCTCCGCAATTTAGTTTGACCACAGCCAATGCCAGAGCCGTTCTTCCTGCTCAGGTGAAGATGGAGGATGCCATATTCAATGTGCAGAAGGTGGCATCGTTGGTTGCAGCAGTTGCTAGGCGTGATGAGTCTGCCTTTAAAGATGCCCTTGATGATAGGCTGCACGAGCCTTACCGAGCCCAGCTAGTGCCTGAGCTTGCCAAATTGCGTCGCGAGTTGATGAACGAACCTATAATGGGCTGTACGCTTTCTGGAGCTGGTTCTTCGGTGCTCGTAATTGTGCATGAAAAGCGCAAGGCGCAGGTGAAAGAGCGTTTGGGCTATTGGGTCGAAACCGAGAACAAGCCGCCTCGTATTCTCGACTGTCAAGTGGATGATCAAGGCATACAAGAACTCGATTTATAAATCGAGTAGCTTGGTTAAATCGTCAACGTCTTTTGTTCGACCGAGCATTGTTTTGTAGGAAATCAGTTGATCTAGAGGCTGAACGCTTACCTTGAGGCCGTGGAAAGGTAGTAGCTGGGCCTTCTTGATGTCAACAGTGAGCGGCACCCATTGGCCGTTGTGAAATATTTGTTGTGCTTCGATTTGATTGATATCAACTTCAATTTCATCGATTTTAAAATTGATCATCACCATTTGAAATTCATCGTCTTGATAAAAGCGCAGGGGCGAGACAACGTGCTGACGAAGCAGGTAAGCAACTAATTCAATGTGGGCCCGAGGCATTTCTAAGTCGATGTCGTTAAGGGGCCATTTTGAGCCGTGAATATTACCGGCCAATCCACCGGTAAATTGATACGGTACTTTGTGTTCGTTCAATAGGGACACCAGCCGCTTGATGATTTCTAGCTTTTCGCTGGTAACTATTTCTGACCCTGTCATTGCTTCTTCTTATCGTTTTATCTTATTACTTGGTCTTATTGCTTTGCTGAGAGCATTTTGACAAATTATTAGTAAATTTGGTGCATTCTAGCAGTTGTCGTATTTTGCTTCGAACTTTGTGTGTGCGTGTTTTAAGCCGTTCGAGTTTTGTTTGCGCCCCATGTTAACGCATTTTTCCTCTTTTCGCTTGGTGCTGAAAACCCATGCTGTGACCGCTTTTTCGTTGGCGCATTCGGTGGGCCGTGAAAGCGCGAGTGGGGAGCGGGCGATCATGTTTCTTACGCTGTTTAACACGAATGGTCACTTCTTGATCACAACGTGAGCGTAACGTGAAGATTGGGTGGTGTCGAGATTGTTTGGCACTAACGCAGGGGGCCTAAGGGAGGCTGACAATGAAAATAGATGCGAAACAGTATACGGAACCTGATACTTCAAAAAATGAGCTGGCTAGCGGTCTGCTCCATCGGCTTTGCAAGCATGCCGATACCAAAGTAAGACTGCATCTGGCTGAGAATAAGCATACACCGATTGAGTTGCTCGTAGTTCTAAGCTATGACAGTAACCCGTCGGTGAGGTTGGCGGTGGCTGAGAATGCAAGCGCTCATCACTGTTTAATTGAACGTGCGGTTGAAGATATTTGTGTTGATGTACGCTACGGGCTCGCGGAAAATCCGCATTTGCCTACGCATCTGTTGAGAAAATTGGCAGTAGATGAAAACCCTTACGTCGCCTGTCGCGCCGAGCGAACCTTGGCTAGGGTATTGAGAGAGTGCATAGCACTCCAATGCTCGAGAAGCCGTTGTTTGTCTAGCTGAAAGTCGCAGAAATTAAGACTATTAGCGTAATAGATGAGACCAATAGATAAGTAGAACTTAGTTCTAGTTTCTGTAAGTGTCTTAGCCGCTGCAATGCATTAGCTTCGGCGTGATGCAGGGTACGGCTGGCAACAGGCAAGTAGATACCTTTTGGTTGGGGCTTCAGCTCCTTGCCACTAGGCGTCTGCATCACCCGCGAGGGCCAATCAGTGATTTGCAAATTTGGTCGTTTGTAAATCGCTGTATTGGCTCTCATTACTAGCCTTGAAAAGTTTGGATGGGCCTTGGCAAGAGTGGCTGTGCCGCTTTGTCTTCGGTCTTGTCTATGACCAAAGAAATGGGCAGACTCCAATCGGCTTTCTTTGTTCCGCTCCAATTTAATCTAAAGCCAGGGGAATCTCTTCTACGTAGGCACTGGTGCGGCTTTTGCTGCTTAATTATTTCCCTGCCATGATTCTGGTGCTAATTTGTGCGAAACTTGGCGTGTTGCCAAAGATTTTATTGCAACATGCTTTAGTAGCCAGGAGGTTTTCCTTTTGTTTAATCGTCCAGCCAGTTTTGTTTTAAGCCTGTCACTCAGTTTAGGTATGGTGTCGTTGGTAGTGCCTAGCGCCATGGCGCAGAAGTCTAAAGTCACATCAGCCAGCACGGCAAAGACTCTGTCGCTTGGCTCTCGCACTTCTCCCCACGCGTTTCGAGACAGACTATTTAAAGGGAAATTGTCCGCCGATGTCGTTGCTGCAGAAAAGTTGCTGCTTGATGGAAAATATGCTCAAGCGCAAGATGCATTTCGCGTTGCTGTAAACAAAAACTCTAAAGACACTGCGGCGCTAACGGGGCTTGGATTCGCTCTCGTTCAGCAATATAAGCTTGATGCCGCTGATGAACAGTTTGCCAAAGCGCTGAAAGTGAATAGTAAAACTCCATTGGCTCTTGTTGGCCAGTCGATGTCTAAGCTCTATCGTTTGCAGTCATCGTCAATGACTGTTATCTCGCAGCGTGACGCCACTCTTGTCTCGGCAGAGGCCGGTTGCAGGCAGGCATTGAAGTTGGATCCAAAAGCCGCTGAAGCCTACATTGCTTTAGGTTTGGTTCAGCGTGAGCAGGGGCGATTGAAAGAAGCTAGAAATAGCCTATCAATGGCTATTAAGCTTGACCCTCAATACAGTTCTGCGTTTGTGCAACGAGGGTTGATAGATTTAAAGCTGGGTGATACCGCTGCTGCTCTTACCGATTTTGGGTCTGCGATTAGTCTGCGCTCCGATAATGCTGCAGCTCACTTTGGTCTAGGTAAGGCATACCTCAATCAAGGTATGCTTGACGAGGCCTACAAGTCTTTGAATACTTCGCTTTCTCTCAACAATAACAGTGCACCAGCGCATATCGCCTTGGGTGATGTCTATCGTTTGCAGAACAATCGTGTTGCTGCGGTTAAGGAGTATCAGGCTGCGATTTCGATCAAGGCTGAGAGTGATGACGCCTATTTACGTATGGCCGATATTAGAGAGTCGCGTGGTGACCTTGAGTTGGCACTTGGTGATTTGCGTTCTGGTTTAGCCCTGAGCCCCAATAGCGTTGACTTGCACCGTCGTGCTGGCGATATCAATTTGCGTTTAGAGAAGACTGATGATGCGCTGAAGGAATACACAACTGTTTTGGGATTTGCCCCTGGGGATGTTGATGCTGTCAAAGGCATGACCAGAACTTTGATGATTAAGGCGCAGAAGGAAGCCAATGGTGCTTTCTTCGTGTCTAACAACTTTGAATCGGCCGAGAATTTCATTCAGCGTGCTATTCAGTTGAATCCGAATGATATGGAATTGCGCTTAGCTGATGCTAAGTTGCGTGCTATTTCTGGCAAACCCGTTGATTTGTCTGCGTTGGGAACTCCGACCAATGATGCGCAGCGAATTGCTTATGCTGAAGCTTGTCTGGCACAGTTTAAATATCAGGAAGCCACTCAAGCTTTTGCCACTGTCATTGCTAATTGCACAACTTCGGCTCAGGTATTTGCTGTCGCTGATATGGCTTTGATGATTCGCGATCTTGATAGCGCCGATAGTGCCTACAAGCGTGGTGGCACATTTAGTGACGAGGACGCTGCTGCCCGTTCTAAGCGCGGCTTGAACAACGTGGATACTGCCCGAGATAAGGCTCGTCAATCGTTGACCTTGGGGCAAGATCTCGCTCGCAAGAAGCAGCTGTCCAGCGCTATAGACCAATTTAGAAATGCTGCTTACCTCAATCCTCGTCTTTCTGCTGCTCACTTGGGCTTAGCGGAGACTTTGGAAAAACTCTACAATAAGTCTGCTCCACCGCTGCGTGAAGCCGCTCTTCACTATCGAGCATACGCCAGTTTAGAGCCAGGTTTGCCTGAAAAACAATCGGAGAAGATTGCCAAGCGAGCTGAGAAGTGCGACGAAATTGCCTTCAAGCTTGAGCAAGGTAAGTCGACAAGTAAGTTGTCGTCGATCTTTAGCTCTGTGGAAAAGTTCTTTAAGAACTAATGTGAGATTGAAGCTGGACGTGGGAGCTGTTGCAGAACACTCTAAGTTCAATGTTGAAGCAAGAAAAGGTTTGAGCGATATCGCTCAAACCTTTTCTTTTGTTCGTGACTTTGGCGTAGGTTGATTGTCTGGATTAGAGCGATAACGGTTTAGTTTTGCAGCGTCCGGATTAGAGCGATAACGGTTTAGTTTTGCCGCGTCTGGATTAGAGCGATAACGGTTTAGTTTTGCAGCGTCCGGATTAGAGGGATAACGGTTTAGTTTTGCCGCGTCTGGATTAGAGCGATAACGATTTAGTTTTGCCGCGTCCGGATTAGAGCGATAACGATTTAGTTTTGCCGCGTCCGGATTAGAGCGATAACGGTTTAGTTTTGCAGCGTCTGGATTAGAGCGATAACGATTTAGTTTTACCGCGTCCGGATTAGAGCGATAACGATTTAGTTTTGCCGCGTCTGGATTAGAGCGATAACGGTTTAATTTTGCCGCGTCCGGATTAGAGCGATAACGGTTTAATTAGCCCTTCCTTGTTTAGCGATTTCTTTCGGGGATTTGCAGCTTTGATTTGAACTTATTCCTTGATTCCGACGTTTGTAATAGAAACAGGAGGACGAATCATGGAAGGAAAACTTGGCGATAGAGTTCTTTTGAAGGACGTGTGGCCCGCCTTTGAAAGTCAGGTGCCTAGCGATGCCGTAGCCGCAGACGTGATTTTTCAAACTCTTGAACGGCAGGGTGAGATTGTTTGTCGTTGTTCTTGTGCACAAGTGGTTCGAGATCCAGGCTCCCGCATCTTCAAGTGTCTGAATTGTAAGTGTGAGACTTGGTTTACAGCTAAGACCTTGCTTAAGAGAACCAGTAACCTTAGGGCCTGGTTGGCTGCAATATATTTGAAGCAGAATAGGGTGGTTATCACTCCCTCTCAATTGGCGCGACTTACTGAGATCTCTCAAACTGGAGCCTATGAGATTCACAAAAAATTGAATTTCGTTGTCTGCGATCAAATTGAGGATGATTCGCTCCTTGTGCCATCAGAACTATTTCGCGCTGCCATTTGTAAGCGCAGCCGTGAAACTCCGGCGCGGTTGCATCCTGAGGCAGAGGAGCTAGCTTTCATGGCTTCTGAAGGCAACACCGATTGTCCTCTCCAGCCTATTGATGATGATTGTGGCTTGCACGAAATCGAGACGCGTGCCATTACTGGTGGTGACTCCATTGTCGCTGGTGACTCCATTGTCGCTGAAGGTCTTCCTTCGGTGTCGGCTAATTCGTTGTTGGCTCCTTTCAGGCTAGTAGGAGCTGCCATAGCGTTCTTCAAAAGGCATTTTCACGGAGTAAGTAGAAAATACCTTCAACTGTATTTAGCCGGTTTTTGCTTCCAGTTTGAAAGCAGAGAGCGACTGCCTGATTCACTGCTCGCCGCCTGTCTTCGCCACCCGCCCATATCGTATGATGACTTGCTCGATTATGTTACTTCCCCTATGGTGAAGTTTCCGCTGACAAGGTGGTCTTGACTTCCGTCGCCTACGATTCTAATCTCTTAATTGACTAGTATTTGTCGCTCACCTTTGGGTACAAAGGAGCTAGTTGTTTAGGTGTTTCTTGTGCCTCTGGAGCGGATAAAAACTAACAGCTCTGAGGTAAGTGCTGGGCAACCGGCGACTGAGCGGTCTTTGCTTGCCGATTTCGGCTCTGCAGCTTTTGACGCGGGCTTTCAGCGTCCGGTTAACGGTGTATCGCAGCTGGCCGGCAGTCTTGTGGGTAGGTCTCTGCCAGAGCTGCATTTGGTTAACCCAAGCAAGCCAAATGACAGAACGGAGGCCTTCGTTCAGCAGGCCGGTGCTTCTGTTGGCATGATTGTGCCGTTTCTGATTTCTCGCGCTGCGGTTCGAGGAGCATTCGCCGGTCGCTTGAGCACTTCAATCGCTTCTAGTGCGATCGAAGGCGGAGCCACTGGGGCTGTTATGGGTGCCGTATTTACTCCCGTTGAGACGGGCCGAGATTTTTGGTCCGGTCGTTTGAGCAATGCGGTGACCGATGCTGGAACTTTTGCGGTGCTGGGAGCTTCTGCTCGAGGCCTAAGTGGCATTCGGGCATTTGCTATCACGCCCGAGTCTGGTCTCCTTGCTAAAGTTGGTAAGGGTGCTGGTATTGGGGCTATCAGTGGCATACCGGCTGGACTGACTAGCGCCGAGCTAGGCTCATTGACCAGTGGCAGAGGGCTGGCTAGTCAGCAAGAGCTTGGCAAAAGTGTCACTGATTTCGCCATGTTTGGTGGCATTCTGGGTGGTTTCGGTGGTGCGGCGTCGCATTATCGCTATCAACGAGCCGGCAGCGTCCCTCTTTCATTAAACTTAGATTCTGCCAAGGCAGAGCCGGCAAAAGTTCAAACAGATGTCGCTCAAACTGCAGCCACCCAGCCAGCTAAAGTCGAACAAGTAAGAGTTCAATCTGACAAAGTAGAACCAATTAGAGTAGAGCCGGATAAACTAGAACCAATCAAAGCACCGCAAGAAAAGCCCATTTCGTTTGATCAGAGAAATCTTGTTGGAGAAGGTGGTGAGGGCAAAGTCTATTCTAACAACGATGGCTCAGTGACAAAAGTGTTTTTTGATCGCACGGCTAATATGGACGCTGTAAAAGGTATGTACGAAAGGCTTCAATCGATCGGTGTGCGTACGCCTAAGATTCTGGAAACAGGCAAGACTAAGGATGGCAGCCCAGCTTTGCGTATGGAGCAGATTGGTGATGGGGATCATTTGCAGTTTCAACTAATTGCAGGTGAACTTTCTCGTGCCGATATGGTGGCGCTGCGACAGCAGTATTATGCTTTTGGTGATGCCATCATGAATAGTGGCATAAGAATTGACTGGCAGCTGAAAAATATGCGATTCGAAGACGGTAAGCTCTATATTCTTGATCCTTCCTTCCTTAAGCAAGAACCGATGAGTCCGCTTACTCTTAACCGCTATGGCCAGGCCATTGGACCGCGGCCATAAACTATTGCCAAAGACTATTGCCTTAGGCATTGCCTAAGCTATCGCCTAAACTATTGCCTAAAACAGTGCCGCAAGTTTAAGGGTAAGTTAGTGCTTCTTCTTTGTGCCTGAATCAAGTTTCCCTGTAGAGGCCTTTAGTTCGACTGGCAATTGTTTGGGGAGAATCTGCGCTGAGACTTTTGTATCGAATTTCGGCATCATCAGCGCGTCTGCACTGCTAAGCGCCGCGCTCGCATTTGAGCTATGGAGCGCGGCGCTCGTACTCGAACTACGCAAAGCAGCGCTAGTATTCGAGTGGCTCAGCGTGGCACTAGTATCGGATGCCGATAGAGTGCCAGCGTTGGCATTTAACGCTTGTTGATTGCGCAAGGTTGCCTCTGTGCGCAGCAGCTCTGCAATAGTATCAGTGCCGTTTTTAGAGGCACCGTAGTCCCAAGTCATAGTGAAGTTATATCCAGGCAATGCTGATGCCGCGGGAAAATCAAGTATCGCCGCTCTATCAATGCGTCTGGTTGTCTCCAGTAGGAAGTAGTTGAAAAGAACCGGAGCATCGCTCTTCACAATGCGTCCTCTCAAGCGTCGATTTCTATCAACACTAAAGACCATTAGAGCGCTGCCTGAGAGTTTGCCAATATTTGCTGCCCGTACACGTGGACCAAGAGTTGAGCCGAATGTCAGTCTGTATTTTTCAATCCATTGATCCCAAGCTGCTTTAAGTTCGGCACTTCCTTCTGGGCTACAGCGAAACACTTCCAGGCCGTCGCGATGGCTGTCAGCGAACTTCATTTTGCCATCGCTTTTCTGCTCAGCCAGAGAGTTAATACGGTCGAGTGAAGATACCTGATATTGATCTAAAACTGAGCGTCGGCGCATGGGGTGGCCCATGGGCGGTGGTGGCGGCACGGCTACGTTGTAGGCCTTCAAAACCTGGGCGCAATTTCTATACATTTCGGCTGTCTGACTAGCGTTACAGGCTTTCTCGTACTCTTGCAAGGCACGAGCCTTGTGACCAATTCGCAGTAGTGAATTGGCAAGATAGTAGTGGGCCAAATCGGACCCCTCATTCTTGCTGGCTGCCAGTGAGAGGCTGCTGACGGCCTGGTTATACTGCCCGGCGGAATACTCTGCAATGCCGCGATTGAGCCAATCAATGTCTTCTGCCCAAGTTGCGTGCTCACCCTGCTTTGTGAGTGCTAAGACAATTAGCAGAAGTAGCTGTGTGCATCGCTTTTTCATAGTCACTCGAGGTACTACATGTTTTTTATTTCTGCAGCCGAAGTAGCGCTTCTTTGTGCCTTGCACTACACACTATTGTTCCTCACCAACCCGCACTATAAGCTTGCCAAAATTTTCGCCTTTTAAGAGCCCCTGGAAGGCCTTCGGTGCATTTTCTAAACCATCGACGACATCTTCTAGGTATTTGAGTTTCCCTTCCTTGATCCAGCTAGAAACAGCCTGCAAAAATTCTTGACGCTGCGTGGCGAAGTCGCTAACGATGAAGCCTCTAAAGGTCAGTCTTTTGGTGAGGATTGCCCGCATAAGAATGGGTACTGATATAGCTCCGGAGGACAGTGTTGTTTCGTTGTAAGCACTAATTAGTCCGCAAACTGGAATGCGGGCAAATGAGTTTAGTAGCGGGAAGACCGCCTCAAATATCTCTCCGCCAACGTTTTCGAAGTAGATATCGATACCCTTGGGGCAGGCTTTAGCTAGTAAGGCCGGAAGATTTTCATCTTTGTGGTCGAGACAGTCGTCAAAGCCTAGTTCTTGAACTACATAGTCGCACTTACGCTTGCCTCCAGCAATGCCGATTACTCTGCAGCCTTTGATTTTTGCGATTTGGCCGACAATTGCTCCTACTGCCCCTGAAGCAGCCGCCACCACGACGGTTTCCCCTTCTTTGGGCTGACCGATATTGAGCAAGCCTGTGTAAGCCGTCATACCGGGCATGCCAAGCACTCCGAGGGCAGTCGATATCGGTGCTAGCTTCTTGTCGATTTTGACCAAACCGGCGCCAGGTGCGACAGCGAATGCTTGCCAGCCTGTGTAGCCTAGAACAATATCTCCTTTGGATAAGCCTGAATATTGTGATTGCAAGACTTCGCTAACGGTGCCCCCTTCCATTACACCGTCAATGGCCACAGGTTCTGCGTATGATTTGGTTGCGCTCATGCGTCCGCGCATATAGGGGTCTAGTGAAAGATAAATTGTGCGCAGAACTACTTCGTCTTTCGAGGGCTGTGGCAAAACGCCTTCAACCAGTCTGAAATTCTCGTCTTTGGGTTCGCCAACTGGTCTTGAGGCTAGTGTGATTTGACGATTTTGGGTTTCCGACATTTGGTACTCCCGTTTTGTGCTGCCGTTTTGTGCTGCCGCTTTCTATTACTACGATGTCACAATACAGATTTTTTTTAGTTTACCGATTATAACTATTAGGTCATCCTCTAAGTGCTATGAATCCCCAGAACAATCCCCAGCCACCCGACGAAGAGTCACAAGCCAGCACCAGCTTGTCGGGAAGCAGCGCGGCTGGTGATTTCCGGCAGTATGTTTCTGGTAGCGGCGCAGCGAAAGACTTTCAACCATATATTTCGGGCAGCACGGCCCACCCGGCGGCGGATGAGGTTGGTAAGCTTCAGCCTGGCGACCTTTTGGGAGACTACGAGATAATCTCGCTATTGGGTGTTGGCGGAATGGGCTTTGTTTATAAAGCTCGCCATCGAATTCTCAATAAGATCTACGCTTTAAAGACTCTCAATATTGAGAAGGTCAACGAAACCGCTTGGCGTCGTCTTCAGCTTGAAGCCCAGGCTATTGCCCGTATGAACCATCCAAATATTATCGGCATTCACAATCTTGGTTTGCATGATGGAGTTTTGCCTTTCTATGTGATGGATTTGCTTGAAGGGGAGAATCTGGCCGATCTTTTGGCTCGTTCTGGTCCGTTGAGCCTAGAAGAAGCTATTCCAGTTTTTATAGGTGTGGCTTCTGGTCTAGGTTACGCTCACAAGAAAGGAATTATTCACCGCGACATCAAACCGGGAAATATTTTTCTGCTTAAGGAAAAAGATGCTACAGGATCTCGTGTCAAGCTCGTGGACTTCGGCATTGCTAAGCTTTCCGGGGTTGAGGCTGAAGTGCAGAACCTCACCACTGCTGGTGAGATATTTGGCAGCCCCTATTATATGAGCCCTGAGCATTGTGATGGAAAGCGTATTGATGCTCGCTCTGATATCTATTCGCTTGGTTGCACGTTCTTTGAAATCTTAACCGGTGTGCCACCATTTCGCGGTGCCAATTCTATTCAAACGATGATGATGCATCAGGGGCAAAAGCCGTCAAGGCTTACCAAGGCGATGGGGGGTAAGTTTTTTCCTGAGGCTATGGAAGAAATGATTGCCACCATGTTAGAAAAAACTCCTATGGACCGTTATCAAAACCTTGAAGAAGTGGTTGCCGAGCTCGCTCGTATGCAGAAGGAATTAGGTTCTTCTTCTTCTTCAGTGTCTTCTTCGGTTAATTCGGGGCAGACTTCCGTTGTCAAAGATAGTACCAAGGAAAAACATCCAATTCAGTTGGCACTGAAGATTTCTTTGGCAGTCGCCGTGCTTCTCTCTGCTGTTTTTACTTTCGCTTATTGGTTGAAACTAGAAGCTGAGAAGTCTTCACTCAATGTCAAGCAGGCCGGGGTGCGCGGGCCTACTTCTGTGCCTGGTTCTGCGCCTGGTTCTACAGTAGGAACGTCATCTTCAACTACCTCAGAAACCACGACTGAAAACCAATCTCAGGCTACAACAGGAGTCGCTGTAGAGACTGCTAGCTCTACTTCAGTCACCCCTGCAGCAGAGCTCACAGCCGGCAAGGCTCCAGAATCCAACACAAGTTCTGCACAATCTTCTAGTGCTGAATCTAAACCTGCGTCGTCTGGCGAGTCGGCCGGTGGCTCTTCGGTGGTTCGTCCGATGAAGACCTATTACTGCGGAAACGCTGATGTTGACGGTGTGCTTAAACGTAAGTTTGACTTCGGAGATGAGCATAAATTAGGCAATATTGAAATAGAAGATCAAGAAGGGCCAATACCAGCCACTGGTGTGGTGTTCCTACCGCTTCAAGGCAAAGTGACGTTGCGCTGCAGTGGGGAGATATTTGCGGATTCTTCATTGCTTGATGGCTTCCGACCTGACGATCTATATGGTCTGGTTTTTTCTGGGCATGAACCGGTCGACAAAAGAGCGCTGCCGCATATTATCAGGCTGTCCGGTTTGAAGTCCTTGACGGTGTCTGCTGGCCCATGCAATTTCGATGGGGAATGCTTGCCGCAACTTGACCTACTTTTTGACCTCAAGGAGCTGGAGTTGGTAGGCACCCAAATTAGAGGTAGCGAGCTGGCTACTTTGGAGCGAATAAAGAAGCTTAAGCGCTTATCCTATTCGCCAGTCATAGAACCCGCTGAACTTTTAAAAGTGTTGGCGCCTTCTAAAAATTTGACTGAACTAACTCTTGAGCAAGGTGTGCTCAGTTTGAACGACTTCAAAGCGATCGCGACTTGTGCCAACCTTAAACATCTCCGAGTTAGTGAAACAGGCATGACAAACCAGTGTATGGAGGCGATTAGCTCACTTTCGCACTTGAAAGTGTTGCAAGCTAACCCATCCTTGCTTGATCGTGATTGCTTTAAGTCTCTGAAAAAGCTGAAGAATCTTCAAGAACTACGTATCGGCGGTGCTAAATTTAGTGCCAGCGACGCCGAAGATTTCTCAAAGGCTCTTCGTATTCAGGTACACTAAGGGCTTTAGTTTACTTGCTGCTCGCGCCCTCAGGATGGTGGCTGATGAGTGCTTTGAACCTAGCCACAAAGCTCTGGATGCATCATCATAGGCTTGTTGATACCAGCCGAGCTGGAGTGCTGCTAAGCTCCGCATTTCGTAGCCACCGGGCTGTGTAAACTGGGTCTTAATGTATTTGTCAGCGCAGCGGAATGCCTCAGGCCATTGCCCTTCCTTGGCCAACTGCACAAACTGGTTGGGTATGGTGGCATGTGCTAGCTTGCTGGGTTCTGTGGGCACCGACGGGTTTACCTTCAATGCCGCAGCCACTGCTGTTGGCCTAGTAATGCTGCGCAGGCTTTTGCCTTTTAGGGCCAAAGTCGGTGGCCCTCCTTCCATTTCGTTTTCGCCTTTGTCATAGTGGTTGCAACCATAGCTGGTGTAGGTGCCAGTATCGAAAGAACTGTAATTGTGAAAAGGTCTTTTGGCCATGCGTTCGTGCATTATTTTATCGGTTGTTTTGAAGGCGGCATAGGGCAGCTTGTGCGGGTCTTCCACAGCGCTTATAGCTTCGTTGTCACTGATACAGTCAGACAACTCTTTTCTATTCTTGTAAATGTGCTGAGCGTCAAAGCCTTGCAAGTGGCTTCGTGCGACTAGTTCTTGCGTATGACTGGCGAGGTGCTCAAGATGTATGCGCTTGAATAAATCAGCCTTGTGGCCTGCAGTAATCGCTGTGTCTTCCCAGATGTAGCTTAGCTTCTCTGCTACTTCCAGTTCAGCGGCAAGATCTGCTGAGCTCCAGAACCCAGGTAAACAGTGTAATACAGTGCCGTCTGCCGTCATGATAAAGGTTTGCAAATTGTGCGGACCGGCACCATTGGTCGTGTTGACTGCGTTGCCGTCAATTGGGTGAACGCCCGAATCTCCGGCGTATCCTTCTTGCATAATATTCTTGTAGCCGCAAATAAAGCGATTTCGTAAAGTTGAAAAAACAGGTTCTTGTGAAAGCGACACGGCTCTCAGGCTATTGCCAGCGCTTCAGGTAAAGCCATCAATGTTGCCGAGCATGTGAATCCAGACAATGAGTTTATGCTCTTTCTTTGCTGTTTGTTTGGCTTCTTCCAGTGAAGTGAGCCAGTTTATTCTGCTGCAGACCATTTTCGCTTGGGTTTGTGCCGCACTGCCCGGCAGTACTGCCATTTCAGTAGCCTGGGCCGTCGGGCAAAAGCAGGAGGCCCCTATTAGGACTGTTGAAACAAGAGCTAGTGAGATTGGTGCGGTGTTCATTTCTTTGTCATCGTACTTATTTAGCTTCTAGAGCTAGGTTTAGTGCAGTTAAACCTGGTCTTGCTGTGAGGCGGAGCAAATGGGGGTTGACTACAAATGGACTGACCGCGGCTGGCTTGAAGAAATTTTCAAGGGTGGCAATTGATTCGCCTGCAGCGCTGGCTGCTTTGAGCTTGTCTCCTGAAATTAGCTTAGCTTTGGCAAATTGGTCGATGGCGGCTCTGTATCCAGCAAGTATGGCTTCATCTTTTTGATTGGCATTGAGCAAGAATTTCATTGAGTGGAAACTGTTCACTTCGGGGCGAATGACAATGCCTGCTGTCTTCGCAAGTCCATTGTGTTCCTTTTCTAAGTTACCACTTAAGTATTTGGCAAAGAGATAGAGGCTTTTGTTTAGTGTAGACATTGCTCCGACTGGAAGGCTAGCGATGATGTTTTCACTTGGTACTCCATAGTGGGATGTCACCATTGCTGTTGGGCATTTGCCAAATTTGCCTAAGGCGCCATCAAAGAGCCGACGACCAACAAGAGTGACCGATTCCAGCACGCCGGGAATGGCGCAGCTGGCGCGAACAGCGTCACCAAGTTGGGCTGGTTTGTTAGAGACTAAATTTTTGCCGCCTTCTCTGGTGTACTCCATCACCCCATTTTTTGTGAACATCATCTCGCTATGGTCGCCCACTGCCATAGTCCAAAATTTTGTTGGCCATTCTTTGACGTGGGTATCAGTTAACTCTCCTAGTTTGCTTGAGCCATACATGCCGTCTTGTAGCAGGTCAATGGGCTTTCGCTCTCTAATCAATGGGGTGATCAATTTCTTCTTGTCGAGAAGACCAGAGAAATCTGTTACCTTGGCGAGTTCAATCAACTTGTGTGAGGGTAATTCAGCTGCCGCCATCACTGCAGGTATGGCGCCGCCACTGACGCCGCCGATGGTATCAAGTTTGAGTTCAGCGGCACGGCAGGCTAAGATTACACCAGTGCTGGTCAAGCCGGCCTTTGAGCCCCCGCTGCCGCATACTAAGTGCCAGCCTCGCTGACTGCTTTCTTCTGCAATATTTTGGCGGTCTTTACTGATGGCGGTCAGAGTGGCGTTGTCGGCAAATTTTGAGCGCTCGCCGAAATTGCTAACGCCTTTGTTGATAGCTAGACCAGCTCCGTGAAAGGCCGTATTCATCAGGCCGAAACCAGCAGCGGCAACAGCTGTGCGGTCTAAATCTGCGGCTTTACCGGTTTGAATGAAACTAGTGGCCTGCTCAGTCGCGGCTCCTACTGTCATACCTGAAATTAGAGCTCCGCTCAAGCTCTTTTCGCTGGCAATTAAACCCGTCTTGCTTAGGGCTTTAGGCAAGTGCTCGATTATGGCAATGGCCGCTGCACCGTTGAGGCCATGAATCAGTCTGTCTTGATTGCTTTCACCTTGTTTCAGTGGCTCAATGGCGCCAATTATCCCCCCAGCGGTTATTGGCGCTAAACTAGCGGCCAATGGGGCGCGACGAAGCAAGGCTGTGGCAGCGATGAAGACCGTGGCGCTGCCGACGACCTCACCAGCTAGATGAGCTTTCGACTGCGATGCTTGTGCCTCGGCAGCTTTTTGTGTAGGAGTATCTGTTTCGTTGGTCGCTAATTGAATGGCGCCCTTGAATGGCGCAGCAAGTTTGTGGGTTAGGCCACTGCCAAATTCACTCAAAATATTTGAGTGAGAGGGGCTTTCAGTCTTGCCCGAATCGTTATTGGTTGGCTGACGGTCGAAGGGCATCTGCCGATTGTGCCTCGGGGGTGGCTATCTATGGCATTTCTATCTTTAAGTAAAAGGAGCGCAATGACAACACGGTATTTACGGTTTTCAAGACCGCAAACGGTCATTTGGCAAAGCATTTGCTTCGCTCTGTCCTGTCAATTAGGCATGTTGCAGTTAGCGCTAACTATTTTGATTGCTCGCCGGCCACAGCGCCAATCATGCTGCTTAGGCCAGCCACTACACGTGTGAGATTGTCGTAGTCGAGCGCATTGGCAAGATCGCTGGGCTGGTGGTAGGTTTCGCTGCGAAAAGGGGCGGTATCGGTCACCATCACAGCCGGATAGTCAAAGTTTTGGAAGCTCCAGTCATCGGAGTAATTGACGCCTAAGATGAAATTAGGCAGGGAGAAGCCCTCAGAAGGAAAATCTACGAGCCTTCTAAAAGCGCCAATGCATTCGCGGTTGAAGGCGCTCGATGACTGGCTGGCGACAAAAGTAATAAAATTACCCTTGTTAGGGTAAAACAAGGTGCCGCCGCGAATGGGGTAATGCTGGCTTCCCGGCTCGTTTGAGTAGGTGCCCAGAGTCTCTAGGGCGAGCATGCCAATGATATTGTCTTGGCGTTCTCGAGCCGCTTCTGCGTAACGATAACTGCCCATTGTCTTCGTCCGGAAATAGGGCGGCTCCTCATTGGGAAAGAGCACTAGGCGAATGGTTCTGTCGAATTGACGGCCTTTGAGAAGCTTTGCTAACTCAAACACTGCGGCTACTCCAGAGCCGTTGTCGTCAGCGCCAGGAGAATTTGGTGCCGAGTCATAGTGGGCGCCGATTACCAATATTTCTTTGGCGTATTTTTTGCCTAGAATCTCCACTTCGATGTTGCGGCAAGGCTTGCCATCAACGTCGTATATTTGCGGTTTGGCGGAGTATCCAGCTTTGCTTAGGCATTCTTCGATATAGACAGCGCTTCGTTCCAGATTGTCGTAATGGCTAATATTGCGTTCGCCGATTGTGCTCGCCAGCATCTCTACGTGGTTACGCAGATTCTTGCTTATTACTTTCTCTCGGTCACTCAGGCGTAGCGTGTCGCCGCTGTAAGAATTGCCTGGCATCCAGAGCATGCTAGCCAGGTAGCCGCAGATACCGGCAATAATCAGTGACAGAATGCTGTTCAGCTTGGCCCGCTTGGCGCTGGCCCGCTCTCCTTCAGGGAGTGGCGCGACTATAGCCGATGCATCTAGAGAGGCAGCAGCTTCAGCGGGATTGGTTTCTGGCTGACTTTCCGGTTCAGGAGGGCTGGCGTTGGACGCGCTCATCGCTCTACACGGGCCTATTGCCCAAGCACGTAGGCAAAGATTAGCGGAGCAACGATAGAGGCATCAGATTCGATAACGAACCTCGGGGTATCTTCGCCCAGCTTGCCCCAGGTAATTTTTTCATTGGGAACTGCACCGCTATACGATCCGTAAGAAGTCGTGCTGTCCGAAATCTGACAGAAATAGCCCCAAAGCTTGCAGTCCTCTTGCAAGTCTTGTTGAATCAGCGGCACCACGCAAATAGGGAAGTCTCCTGCAATTCCACCAGCGATTTGGAAGAAGCCGATTGATTGGTCTTTGCTGTTTTCTTTGTACCAATCGATCATCATTCCCATGGCTTCTAGACCAGATTTGACTGTGTCAATATTTTTGATGTCTTTGCGAATTACGTGTGAAACGAAGATGTTGCCTAAGGTTGAATCTTCCCACCCCGGAGTAATTATTGGTAGGTTCTTCTCGCAAGCGGCCAGCATCCAGGAATCTTTAGGGTCAATTTGGAAGTGCTTATTGATTTTTCCTGAGCGAATCAGTTGATACATGAACTCGTAGGGGAAGTAACGTTTGCCGCTCTTGTCTGCTTCTTGCCAAAGTTCGAGCACTTCGTTTTCGATGCGACGAATGGCTTCGTCTTCAGGAATGCAGGTGTCTGTAACGCGGTTCATGCCACGGCTATGGAGTTCCAGCTCTTCTGCTGGCGTAAGTTGGCGATAGTGCGGCACTCTTTCGTAATGATTGTGAGCAACCAGGTTGAAGATGTCTTCTTCGAGGTTGGCACCGGTACAGCAAATGGCGTGGACCTTGTCTTGGCGGATCATTTCGGCGAGAGAAAGTCCTATTTCTGCCGTGCTCATAGCGCCAGCCACAGTCATGAACATCTTGCCACCGGCCTCTAGGTGCGCAATGTACGCTTCTGAAGCGTCGACGACAACGGCGGCGTTGAAGTGACGGTAGTGATGTTTGATGAACTCCTTAATGGCCATTTGCTTCCTCTGCATGAAAAAAAGGGAAAACTAGCTGAGCGCTTATTTTTGAATTTTACGGACTCGAACCAAATAGATTCGAACTGAACAGTCCCGAGATCCTAACCCGGAAACTTTTCAAGCTGGCGCAAAGTACTGGCTTTGTTAACTGTTTACGTTAGTTAGCGCACTTGTGTTACCGGTAAACGAGGCAATTGGCTTGCGCTGAAAGACTTTATGAGATTCTGAAAAGGTTTGCCTGTTTAGCTCTTGACGTTTCGCCCCTAGGCTAAGGTGGCGCAGGTTAGTGTTCGTTAACAATAGTGTTGCGTCAGTTAGCGTAACTAGTTTGCTTTGCCTATATGGCTATCCCTATAGTTGACTTCTAGACCATTTTTTCCGCGTACGCATGAGGTAGTAACTAAACTTTTAATTCTCCCCGAGCATTACAAGCTTTAGGTCAAGAAACTTTTGGCACTGTATTTGGTGTCGCGTATCAGTCTACTTTTCTAGCAACCATCACTCACAACCTAGTGCCAGCCACGTCTTTGGTTAGCGCTAAGAAGCATTTCGCTTCCTTAAACCGGCCTAAGGCCACAAATTTAGGAGATTACTATGCATATCATCATCCCCCTGCTGCTCATTGCAGCGGTAGTTTTTCTCGTCCTGCGCAGCCGTCGCAACAGCAACAAGTCTCGTCCCACCGGTGCTCTCCCTCCTGTCGCGGATACGCAGCGGCAACCGCCGACGACCAATGCTGATGCTGCTGTTCACAGCCATGACGGACACGACCACACTCCGCCGGAAGGTACTTTTGCCGCCGACGAGTCCGACTTCCACCCCGTTCACCACGGCAAGAACTGGAAGGGCGGCTGCAAGTTCGATCCGGCTGAAGTTCGCCGCACGCGCAACTTTGCCACGCCCAAGATCGACACCAGCAACCTGCCAGCGCCGGATGCTCGCATCGTCAATGCCTTCAAGAGCATCGACATCGCCCGCATCAAAGACACCATGCTCAAGCTCACTGGCGAACTGCCTGTGACTGTGGCTGGTGTCACTTCGACTCTGGCTACGCGCAACACCCACTCGAAAGAGTTGGACATCGCCATGGGCTTCGTCGAAGCGCAGTATGCGGCCATGGGCCTCAAGAGCGTTCGTGACCCCTACACGGTGCGCGGCAAGAAGCTCAACAACCTGATCATCGAGCTGCCCGGCAAGACCAATCCTTCGCGGGTTGTCTTCGTTGGTGCTCACCTCGATTCCACCGCTGGTTCGCCTTGGGGCAACGAGAAGGTGGCACCTGGTGCTGACGACGATGGTTCGGGTACTGCCGGTATGCTCGAGCTTGCTCGGGCGCTGAAAGACCTCGACCTGCCGTTCACTGTTCGGTTGATTCACTTCACCGGCGAGGAGCAGGGCCTCTGGGGTAGCTACGCCTATTCCGACAAGGTTGCTGCGGCCAAAACCGATGTGGTGGCCATGGTCGAAATCGACATGATCAGCTACTGCGCCAAGCCTGGCAACCGGCTGGACATCCACGACGACATCGACCAGAACGGCTCTCACGAGCTGACTGTGCGGTTCTTCCGTGCCATCAAGCGCTACGGCATCAACCTCACGCCGGTCGACACGCACAACAACGCGGTGAAGGACCGTTCCGACCACGCCGGCTTCCTCGACCATGGCTACAAGGCCGTGCTCGTCAGCGAAGAGTTCACCGACGACGGCTTCAACCCCAACTATCACACGGTCAACGACCGGGTGAAAAACTGCAATCTGCCGTACATGGTGGAAGTGCTGAAGGCGGTTACCGCTGTTGTGGCTGAGTTGGCTGACCTGAAGTAAAGCTGAGTAGCCTCTAATAAGGGCAACTTGTAAGCAGCTTCGGTTTAGGCATTAAGTGCAAGCGCGAGAGCAAGGGTACTGGAGGAGAAACCAAATGGTTTCCTCTCTGGTGCCCACTCTCGCGCTTGTCTTTTTGCCCTGGTCTATTCATGCATATAGTTGTCGAGAAGTGAAAAGTTAGAAAAAGTGCTTGCCAAGCCAATCTTTTACCTTTAAGGCGATGCTTTTATACAACAAAACGTAGTTGCGGAGGCTCAGCAGGGTCAGGGTTTGGCTGTTTCAGAA
>CALROJ020000048.1:0-57325 GCA_943369735.1 bacterium Ga0077546 | reverse complement strand
AACACCACGGGCCTACCCAGTGCAGCACAGTCTCTGCCTGTGGACGCTTCTGGTTTGACAGCCAAAGAACGGCAAGGTGACTATGATGTGGTCAACACTCAGGCCGATGAGTTTCGTAAGCGCTTTTTACAAGGTGAAGCAATCGAGTTGAGATTGCCCATGGGCGATCAACTTATGTCGCTTGGTGCCAAGTTGCCACCGATTAGGCTAGAGGCCAGTTATACCCAACCAATATCACTGCGTGAAGTGGTGCAGTATTCGCTGGATAATACACTTGATATTCGTATTCAACGCGAAGTCGTTACTCAAAACAAATGGATTTTGGGCAACTCTTTAGGCAAATTTTTGCCCGATGCACTGATGAGCTATAACTCGCAGTACCAAGCTGGTACATCATTGATCGGTGGTACCATCCCGGTTTCGTTCGGCAACCCTTTCGCTACAGCTACTGCTGGCTTTAGATATTATGGTTTTCGTGGTGGCAGCGTTATGTTTGGCTCTTTGGCCAATATGCATAACTTCCGTGCTGCTAAACAGGGTTTGCGAGCTTCTATAAACGATACCCTGCTCAACGTTACGAAGCTCTATTACAATTTGGTGCAGAATCAGGCTTTGCTGCAAATTCAAACTAGAGCTGTGGATGTTTCTAAAGCCCAGGTCTTACTTAACCAGCAGTTAGAGCGGGCCGGAACCGGTACTCGTTTTCAGGTTTTGCAGTCAGAAACACAGCTTGCTCGCGACGAACAAGCCTTGCTCACCCAAGAAGTAGATCTGCGGCGCACTGCTATCGATTTGGCTACTGCACTTAATTTAAATAGTGCTGTTAACTTGCTGTCAGTTGAGTCTGAAGTGCGCAAAGTGCGTTTGGTTGACCCCTCAATTGATGTCAATCAATTGATCAATTTAGCTATTCTCAATCGACCTGAACTGAAACAGTACGAACAGCTGCGTATGGCCGCTAAGCGTAACATCCAAGTGCAGGCTGCGCCTTTGTATCCACAGTTTCAGTTCTTCGGCGGCTATAACGGCAATGGTCAGACTTTGACTAATCAGTATGGTCGCAGTCTTCCCAGCTACTCAATTGTGCCGATTCAAGGGGCTGGTTTTACTGGCCAGACTATCACCACTAACGGCACCACTGGTGTGGTTAGTGCGCCTCAGACGGTGTATCCGGTAGCAGCGGTTTACAACCCTAGTCAAATTACCGACCGTAGTTTGCGCAAGTCATATCAGATTGGTATGCGGGTTGATTGGAACTTCCTTGGTATGGGTGTGCCCGACATGGCGAACATACAGGCCGCTCGGGCCGTGGCTAGGCAAGCGACTTTGCGTGTTAATCAACAGGTAATTGCTGTCTTGCAGCAGGTGCGTACCAGCTATTTGACGAGTTTGACGGCCGAGAAGCAAATTGAAGTTGCCACTAAAGAAGTATTGTCTTCAGCTGAAGAACTTCGCCTTTCTAGGGTTCGATTGGCCAACGGTGTTGGTACTAACATTGACGTAATTAATGCCCAGCGCGATTTCACCCAAGCGCTGGTGCGTAAGGCTCAAGCCATTGTCGCCTTTAATATTCAGCAAGCTCAGTTGCTGCGCGATGTTGGCGTCATTAGCTATGACACCATTACCTCCGGTCGACTGGCTCGATAATTGCGGCCTAACTATTTATTGAATGTAATACATTTTGTTGGGTAGCTTTTCGCAATCGATTGAGTAACCACCGGCTAGGTCTGAGAATTGGTCGCCAATATTGACGACAATTTCATAGCCCATTGACTCAATTTGCTTGCGGTATGCCGATTTCATCGGGATGGCAGAGCTTTTATCGTCGTTGCCTCGGAGATAGAGGCCATCGTAGGCAATACCATACTTTACCAAGTTGGTGATTGTCGCCCGGCGCAGCTTTTCTACTCGGCCAGAAATCAAAAAGACCGCTAGACCCTTCTTTCTAGCGTAGGCCAGAAGCTCAATTGATGGCTTCAGTGGCTTGCCAGCTGCTTCGTCAACCCAGGCAGCAAAGCCTTCCCAATTTACTTCTTTAACGTCTTTGGCTACTTCTTTTTCTATAAAAGGACGATTGTCGAGGATGGTCTCGTCTATATCAGAAACCACACAGAGGGCCTTAGCTTTTTCTTTGCCCTCTTTTTTTTCTTCTATGGCCTTGTCTATGGCTGCCTTGCCCCGGGCCACGGCCTGATCAAATTCTTTTTTTGATTCTTTTGAATAGCTGAATTTTAGAGCTTCACTGATGGGCGGCAGGCTATGGTCGGCCTTGCTGTGCATGGCCTCAATTTCTACAGTTGAATGGGCCAAAGCCATAGGCGAGAGCACGACTAAGGCAATGAAAAGCAGGCTGAGCTTGCTGCCATCCCTTTTTAAAAGCGTACAAGAGATTTTCTTGAGCATGTTTTGATAAGTCTTCTCGATCAGCTGCCGTTCATCTTGACGCCGCGACCAGCGGCATAAGTGGTGCTGCCACCAATAATTTTTTGCTTGCCAGGCAATGGCTTCACTTCCATCGTGCCCACCACGGCAGTGGATTTTACACCTTCGTAGGTACCCCAGCAATTGGTGTTAACGTGCTTTGGCTTTGGTTTGATGTAAGACAGTAAGCGGTCTGACTCGGCGATGAAGACCAAGAGGATAATTGCTACCAGTGCGCTGGCCAGATAAAATCCGTCCATAATCAGTACTTACCCTCTTCGATGTCTGGCCTCGAGGTCTGCCCTCAAGAGCCAGATGGCTGACAACTAGGGCTTGAGGTTAGCTCAGTGGCCGGTCGTTGTAAATGGGAAAAATACTCATATTGGATAAAAGAAAAGAGGGGCATAGGGCCCCTCTTAATCAGTTTTGCTTGTCAGCATTACTTCTGCTTGTCAGCATAGTTAGTGTTTGACAATATTGGCCAAATCTCGGTACAGATCGGCAATCAGCATTGTAATTGCCGCTGTATTGGGATTTTCTTCAGAAAACTTGGTGAATTCCAAGATTTTGTGTTCGAAAATACCTAGTAATCTCGTGTCAAGGGCTTGGGCATGTTCGTTGCGATTCATCGATAGCTCTTTCTAGGCTAAAAACTGTGAAAATAAGACTGTATTAAATATTACTCAAAAGCCGGAAAACCTCAATAGCTCAGAGACCAAAATCTACTGAAAACTCAAAGTTTTATCTATCATTCCTAATGTATATACGTCGTCTAAGCAGTATAACTGCCCAATCGTCGTCGCGCTCGGCTAAGATAAGAAAGGATGCTTTTCTTGTACAACTTTTCTTGTTCAAAAGGACAGAATGTCGCAGGCACCATATTCGATTCATCCGACCGTCAGGCAACTGCTGACTTCTGACTCATTGGCAGAGGCGCAAGTGGTTGTTGGTAGTGATTTGCTCGATCGTCAGGTGTCGCAGGTGATTTCTGCCATCGGCACTCAGCCTCGGGCTGGCAGCCTAGTGGTCACTTGGTCAGATGCCTTGAGCAAAGTAGAGCTCTCGGCCTTGCCGCTTCTATCAGCCTTGGTGATTGTCAAGACTAGTGCTGACTATGCCACCGCCTCCAGTGCCCTTGGTACGACGACGACTACTACTACTACCGCGAATACTGTTGCGAACACAGCTGCAAATGCCGTTCCTTCCCTCGTTGATGCTGGGGTGCAGCGCTTAATCAAGCGCTGTCAGGAGGCCGAAGTTGCCTTGATTGTGGTGCCGAGCTATGGCGACCCAGCCCAGGTGGTTGAAGATTTTCGTTTTGTCTTCTTGCGCGAGCTTAAGCACTCTTCTGCTCGACTTTATTCAGTCATGCTCAGTATTGTGCTTGAAGAAGGTTTAGATGGTTTAGTTGAGACAGTTTCTGGTTGGCTCAATCGGCCTTTGGTGGTCGAGACGTCTGAGTTCAAGGTTCTGGCCGCGCGCAATATGGGGGCCACTCCAGCTGCTCAGCAACGTAATTTGCGCGAAGAAGGTGCTAATGCACTTCGTGCCTACCAAAAGAGTCGAGAGGCTCTGACACCTGGTACTGCTCCTCATCGCGATATTAGCGCTGACGTTAATATGACCCCTTTCAAGTTGGGAAGGCGACTGGTTTTTCCTGTGCCCCTCAGTGATGTCTTGGTTGGTTATGTCTCGGTCATGATTCGGCCTCAAGACGATGAGAGTGCCCTCTGTGAATATATGCACCCGCTCACTTTGGCGTGTAAGGTCGATTTTTCTCATCGCTTAAAAGATTCGCCGACTTTTTCAGTTACGCAAAAGACTTTGCTAAAAGACCTGCTTTCTGGGCGCACTCTTTCAGCTGCCGATCAAGAGCGATTGGATAGACATTTTGGTTTTGATCTATGCGACGGTTTTCTTGTCTTTGCCGTAGATGCTAGTTTTGCTGAAGACGGCAAAGCTACGGTGGCACCATCTGCTGCTGTGGCCTATCCTGATGATACATATATTTCTTGCGAAGCAGAGGGCATGCGTGCCTTTGTTATTCCCTATAAAGAAAAATCATCTGAGCCCTGGCTTACTCATGCTGAAACTCTATCTGCTCGCATTAAAGAACTTAATCCTGGTGTAAAAGTAAGACTAGGTGCCGGTCGTTTGATTACCACCGCCCTAGATTTGCCTGATGCCTACGGCGAGGCTAGGCAAGCTCTTGTGGTTGGTTCGATGATCGATGCCGATGGTGAGTTTCTTTTGGGCTACGCAGAGCTTGGTATTAAGCGGCTGCTTTATTTGATCATTGATCACCCTGAATCTGATCGGTTCTTAGAAGAAAATTTGAGCTTGCTTGAAGCTTATGACGAAGAGTGGGAGTCAGAATTGGTCGAAACTCTGCGTGTTTATGTCGAGCATGGTGCCAATTTAAATTCTACTGCTCGCTCTTTGTTCATACACCGCCATACTTTGCGTTATCGCTTAGAGCAAATTGCTGACATTCTCAAGGTTGATATTGACTCACAAGAGGTGTTGCTCAATTTGCAGATTGCTTATTTAATTCGTGATATGAAAAGTGGGCAGAAGAAGCGCTAGTGGAAGACTTGAAGCAAAATTCTAGCGTTGCAGTACTGGTGGCCGATCGCGTCTCCAAACGATTTGATGGGGCAGCTAGCAATGCCCTCAACGATATTAGTCTCAGTGTTGCGGCTGGTGAATTTTATAGTTTTCTCGGGCCGTCTGGCTGCGGTAAGACTACTCTTTTGCGCATCTTTGCTGGGTTTGAAGAACCCAGCAGCGGAACTATTCTCATCGATGGTAAGCAAACTGTTGGTGTGCCACCATATAGACGACCAGTGAACATGGTCTTTCAGAGCTATGCCTTGTTTCCTCATATGTCTGTTTTAGAGAATGTTGCTTTTGGTTTGCGCTCGGCCAAGCGCTACAGTAATGCTGAGATTGGCGAAAAGAGCCGCGAGGCTCTAAAAATCGTACGCTTGAGTGAGTTTGCTGAACGCTTGCCAGCCCAGCTTTCTGGGGGGCAGCAACAGCGTGTGGCTCTTGCTCGTGCCTTGGTGATGAGGCCCGTGGTGCTGCTTCTTGATGAGCCGCTTTCTGCTTTAGATGTGCGTATTCGCGAAGAAATGCAAGAAGAGTTGTCGCGCTTGAAGAGAGAGCTGAATTTGACATTTGTCATGGTTACTCATGATCAAGCTGAAGCTTTAGCAATTTCTACCAGGGTAGCTGTTTTCAATGGTGGCAACTTAGAGCAAGTGGGCACGCCTTCTGAAATTTATGAGCAACCGCAAACAGCTTTTACCGCAGGTTTTATTGGTCGTTCTAATCTATTGGCTGGCAAGGTCGTGTCTAGCGATAGTCAATCAGTTGTGCTTGATTGCGGTAGCAGCCTAGTGGTTAGTTCACGCACTGCCGGTAGTGCGCAATTGCCAGTGGGTGGCAGTGCTTTCGCCTGCTTTAAACCGGAAGCGGTCAAGCTAATTACTGAGCAACCAGAATCTCGCCAGAACCTTATCTCTTGTCAGATTACCACCAGCTCTTATCTTGGTAGCTTAGTTGATTTGAAGCTCACCTGTGCCACTAGTGGGGTACCGTTGCGGGCTGTGGTGCCATCGGCGCAGTTGAATTGTTTGAGCAGCGAACAGCAGGCCGGTGCCATGCTATATCTCAGTTTTGAACCCCAGGCCGTTAGTGTCATACCTCTATGACTGCGCCCTTTGAACAATTGCCATTGAACCGTCGACAGATGCTGGGAGCACTGTCATCAATGCTTTTGCTACCTGCGCTCTCAGCCTGCAGCTCTAGGTTTAAGGCGTTTGAGCAAAAGGCTGATCATCAACTCAACATTCTCAATTGGGCCGATTATCTGCATCCTGACGCAATCCCTGAATTTGAAAGGCGTTATTCTTGCAAAGTTGTCTATGATACCTTCGCCTCAAATGAGGCTTTACTGGCTAAATTGCAGGCTGGTGGCAGCTTATATGATGTGATTGTGCCGTCTAGTTATATGGTCAAGCAATTGCACAAGTTAGGCATTCTTTCGCTCCTTGATCATGCTCGCCTTCCTGGTTTGGCCCATATGATGCCGCGCTTTACTAATTCAGCTTTTGACCCTGGTTTGAAGCATTGCGTGCCCTACACTTGGGGCACCACTGGTATTGGTTTTAGCTTGGCAAAAATGACTGAACTGGGGCTTGCCAAAGACTCATCTAATTTGTCGCTGCCCTGGGAAGTCTTCTGGGATAAGAGGCTGTCACAGCGCATGACTTTGCTTGATGATGGCCGGGAAGTAATTGGCATGGCTTTGAAAATGGCCGGTCACTCATACAATACTGTTAAAGAGCCTCTTATCGCTTCTGCAACCAGTAGACTAATTGAACAGAAGCCCCTGACCATGTGCTATACATCTGATCAAGTAATAGTTGAGTTAGCCAGCGGCGACTCATATCTATCGCAAGTATTCAGTGGTGATGCCTATCAGGCGCGGCGTGATAATCCTGATTTGCGTTATGTTATTCCCAGCAATGGTGCCTCAATTTGGACAGATAATTTCTGCATACCAAAAACCGCCCCGCACGTAGATCTTGCCTACAAGTGGATCAACTACATGCTAGAGCCAGCTGTGGCTGCTGCTTGTGCTAATTTCACCAATTACGCCATTGCCAACGAAACAGCCTGGAAGCTTGTTGACTCTCATTTGCGCCAAGATCCAAATCTTTATCCACCGCCGCAGGTCATGGAGCGCTGCGAAGAGTTGGGTGAGATTGGCTCAGCCATCTTCATTTTTGACAGTATGTGGACCGAACTTAAGTGTGCTTGAAACTTTTAAGCCTACTTATTGGCCACTAAAAATATCGAGCCGCCATCAACTTCGTCGTTTTTCATGGTTTTGAAAGCTTTGAAGAGATCTTGCAATTCTTCTAGCTCGTAGCGGCGCAGCATCATACCTTTGCGCGCTTTATCGGTATAAACATGGGTGCCGTCTTCTAGGGTGTAGTACTCACCTGGTCCGCCCCCGACTTTGTCAAAGCAGCCAACGAAAACTCCACCCACTTTGAGCATAGAGTTAACTTTATCAGTCAGTACCTGGGCTTGCTTGATAGGAAAGTGCTCAAAAATCGAGTTGGCAACCACGGCGTCAAAGCTGTCTGCTTGGTATTGCAGTTGCGAAGCATCGCCCACTTCAAAAGAGATTTTTAAGTCTTCTTGTCTGGCCCAGGTATTGGCCAAGTTGATTGCTTGAGCGGAGACGTCGACGCCGACTACTTCAAAGCCTTGTCTGGCCAGGTAGACTGCCAGCCAACCTGAGCCGCAGCCGAGGTCAAGTACTCTCTTGGCGCCGCTCTTATTCAATTCTTCGGCAATACGCGGAATGTAAGACAAGTCTGGTAGCTGCGTATATGGCACTTTGCACATATTCCAGGCTTTTTCCCAGAAGCTGATATTTTCTTGGTAGACGACTTCAAGGGGCAATACTGCTCCTTGGTCCTCGCTTTTGCCTTCACTGTCAGCTAATTCGTCAGCTTTTGTCATCGTCAAATTCAAAATTCTCGCTCGCACAGTCGGACCAGCCAAATGTGTGATTATTGGCCAGGTTGACCCATGTTAGCACTGACCCTATTGAGCTATGGCACTTGAGAAGAGATGTAAAGGGTAACATTAAGTCACAGTCTGGCTATCTGAGATTAAAGGCATAGGCGCAGTGGTATCTAATTAGGCAGGAAACCTATTAAAATCTACTATTAGTTTAGTGTTGGTAAACAGAAATTGACGGACGAGTCGGGCCGCATACAATTGCAGATGATGCTGGTTCAACAGTCCGGCGCAGGGGCATTGCCCCTTAGTATCTTGGCGCCCGATAGTTTCTTGCCTTTCATCCGCGAGTTAGAAAAGCTCAGCCTCGATCAAAAATTGGCCCCGGTAATTGTTTACTGGAGTCGACAGAGTGCGGCCCGGCTTTTGCCTGGTGGGCGATACTTTGGCACGCTTTTGCGTGAATCAACTTGCGTCTCATGCTTCTCAGAAGAGAGACAAGATTCCCCCGATGAATGGTGTGTTTTGATGGAGAGCCCAGGGCTCTCCATTGTTGTCTATGGCCAACAGGCTATGGAATCGCCAAATTCAGAGAAATATCAGTGCACCGGTTCTATGGAACCAGCTATTGTTCGCGAGTCATTTAATCGCCTTTTGCCTATTTGGCAGTCACTCAATCTGGCAGAGAGCAACCGGCTTGAAGATAGTCGCGTTTCGTTAGGGCCCGGTGGCAGCTCGCCGGCTTCGGTGCAGCGCATGAAAGCCGCCTGGCCAGTGGTGAAAGCACCGATTCAACAGGGATTGATTCTCCAGGGTGATGGCGCCAACCCCTCTTACTATGACAACAACATCAGCGGCGAACATGCATTACAGGCCAGTCAGTCAAATACGGGCCCGAACAAAATTTCGCCCATAGCAGTCGATTCGATCACTACCTCTTCTAACTTTACGCCCATTGATGCCAATCCGTTTGCCATGCAAGCGCCAACTGGCGGATTGAGTAAAGAAGAGATGGATAAAATCATCGCTCAGCATTTGGCAGTTGGTTTGCCACCACCGGATGCTTCCTTCTTCCAGGCTCCATTTGGCGTTCCTGGTAGTGCTGGGATGACCTTCCCGTCTGCTAGCAGCTCTAATTTCGCTCCTACTGCTCCGTCTGGCAATCAGGCTATATCAGGACAAAATACCGGGCCTTCTGGTTCACAGGGGAGAGCCGCTATAGATGCCGGACCTGCTAATACAGGCAGTGGCAATGCCGCGATCGCTAATTCTGGTAATGGGCCAGGAGCCACTGGTGGCGGCTCTAATGGTGCTTCAGCCGATGGCGGCGGGGACGGACGAGGAGATACACAGGCTTCGCATAACCCAGCAGATACCCGCAAGACCACTAAGGGTGGTACTCGCACCAATCTTAAGGCTGTCAAAACCACTGACGCTGATAGCAAGAATCTGATTCCGCCCGCTGCTCAAACTATTATCAGCGATATCATTGGACAGCTTAGACATTCAAGTGACCTCACTTCGATATTGCAATACGCCATTGAAGTGCTTACCAATGTTCTCAAAGCCGATCGCGGTTTGATTTGGAAAGTTGTCGGTGATCAACTCGTGGTCACTAACGAGTATTCGATTACTGGTCATACGTGTTTTGTCGACAATCAGCTTAATTCACAAGAGTCAATGTCAATTGTGCTTGAGTTTCTTTCGCGCTTTCCTGACGAGTCTGGTGCTGGTGTTATTAGCATTCCAGATACGGCGCAAGATACTGATTTGCACAAGACATCGCGCACTCTGTCTTCGCTCTTAGAGTTAGGTGATGTGCGCGGGCGCTTGATGGTTCAGCTGCGCTCTCGTGGTATCTTCTCTGGATTTTTGGAGCTGCAACAGTGTGGCAATCCGCGGGAATGGACCACTGAAGATGCTGTTGTGCTGCAGAAAGTAGCTGAAATGCTCTCAGTTGTTGTTCAGCAATCTTTCGACCAATCGAAGATTGAAATGGACGCCCAAGAGATGAAGCTGATCAACGAGATCGCCAGTCTCTTCCGCGATTCTAAGGGACAGACCAGTCGTGATTCACTGGTTAAATCAGTGCTTCTTGTGGCTGATCACATGGGCTTCATTCACTCACAAATCTATTTGTTCAACCAAGACACCGGTGTGCTTGAACCGCAAATTCGGGCTGATGAAGAGCCTTCGGTAGAACTAGAGAATAAAGACAATCCTTTCGTAACCGTGTTCGAGTCTGGTCGCGGCAAAGTCGTGAATATGGAATATTCAAGGAAGGGAGATCCTTTCTTTGGCCACGATATGGCTCTAGTGCTGCCTCTCATTTCAGAGGGCACGCGCCTGGGAGTGATTGGTCTATGGCAAAGACAGCCGAAGCGGCCACAGTTCAAGCCTCAAGATAGAGAACTGGGTCTAACTATTGCCGGTCACTTATCTAACGTAATTCGGGCTGACATGGCAGTACAGCAGATTCGTGCTGACCAAGTACGCGAAAGTTTGATCAATAAAGTATCAGTTGAGATCAAACGGTCACTAAAAGAAGCCGACCAGATCATGGATACGCTTGTTCGATCGGTACGTGACTATTTCTCGCTCGATTTGTGTGTGGTTTCTCTTTATGACGGCCCCACCGATGAGGCCACCAAGTGCAAGTTCGCCGGTTCAGCAGATGAGTTCCCTCAACCAGAAGCGCCTGATCCAGAAGACTATGGTCAACCTGATGAGGAAGTGGTTAAGCCGTTGGCCCACATGATTGCCGACCGCATCTTTGCTGGCGCTCTGGAACAGCTGAGAGAGGGGCTTACTGTCTTTGTCACTCCCGAAGAGATTAAGGCTCGCCTTGAGCCCGATATCTTATCTAGCGAGTGGGATAATCGCTCGGCTATTTGCGTGCCTTTAGGCCAGGGCAACAACTTCAAGGCTGCCCTAATGTTGGTGCCCAGGGATAGAGCCAAGGCCTTCCCCGATAAAGACATGCGCATGGTAATTGACTTGGCTGACCGGGTTGGCGTGGTGATCTCACACGCTGAGCTGTTTGCCACTGTTGAGAGACAGGCGATTACTGATCCGATGACTGGCTTGTTCAACCGCCGCTATTTTGAAGAACAACTGACAAAGGAAATCGACCGTTTTCAACGCTTCGGTCACCCCTTCTCATTCATCATCGTCGACTTAGACTATCTCAAGCGCATCAACGATAGTAAGGGCCACCATGTTGGCGACGCCGCTATCATTCATATCGGTAATGTGATTAAGCGCAGTGTGCGTGAAATTGATACTGTTGGGCGATTTGGTGGTGAAGAGTTCGTTGTACTCTTGCCCGAAACCGATTTGAAGTGGGCGAAAATGGTGGCAGAGAGAGCCTGTGCTGCCATGCGTGAGAAGCCAGTTGAAGGTTGGGGCATTGTCACTGCTTCAGTTGGTGTTGCCACTTTCCCTCACGATGCCCAAGATAAAGAACGTCTCTTTGAGCTAGCCGACCAAGCGCTTTTCTTGGCTAAGCACCGCGGCCGAAATCAGGTTTGTACGGTGACTGAAGACTTGATGCCAAGCCTTGCTGCCGGCGGCGAAGAAGAACTGAAGAAAGCGATGAAAGTGGACAATCGCATGGGCCCTGTGGTTGAGAAGCCAGCGGCTTCTCCTTCCGCTTCTGCGTCTGCTACACCTTTAGTAGATTTGGCTCCAGAGTTTGATGTCGAATTAATTCGCGAGAAAGGTCTACTCGGTATGTTGGCACAACTGATTCGTACGGTAGAAGACCGCTCTTCTTACGGACCAGATCGTTCGTCTCGTGCCTATGGCTATGCTAATCGCATTGCTCAAGCTTTGCATCTGACCAAAGATCATACTGAAGTAGTGTCACTAGCAGCGGTGCTTTGTAATCTCGGCAAAATTGCTGTACCAGAAGAAACTTTGAAGCGACCCGAGCCATTATCTGAAGAAGACCTGGTCTACATCAACCAGGTGCCGCACACTGGTGCTAAGTTCTTAGAGCCAGCCAAGGTATTGGCTAAGATATCGCCTATTGTAGAATCGTATCAAGAACATTGGGATGGTAGTGGCTATCCTAATGGTATCAAGGGTGATGTCATTCCCATTGAGTCGAGAATTGTTTCACTGGTTGATGCTTACACGGCCATGACTAGCGATAGACCTTATCGTGAAGCTCATAGTCATGAGGCCGCCCTCAAACTCATTCAAGATGGCGCCGGCAAAGAATGGGACCCTCGTTTGGTGAAAGTGTTTGTTTCGCTCTTGCAGAAAGACAATAAAGCAGAAAAGCACTAAAGCTCTAAAGTAGAAAAACACTAGTCTATTTCGTTTGTTATTTAAGTGAATCACTGCGCCCTTCAGTGCTCGGCTTATCTTGCCTAGTCAGGTTCTGTGGATATCCCCTATATATGTAGATGGTCCGATAAATTCTAATGTTCAAAGGGCTTGTCGGGTCTTGGCAACTTGCTATAATTGAAACATATCGCACGAAGCCAATGCTCTCCTGTCAGCGGGCCACCAGTAATGGATCCCGGAGTAAATCTCAAAGCACATAGAGCGGTTCTCGTCTCGATACAGTGAAAGCCCGTCGATTGCTGTAATGGCAATTTGTTAGGAGCAGACCCCCGTGAGCCCGGTGTGTGAACCGGCACGGGGGTCTGGTGCTTTTTGTAGTATTGTTCTGTAGTTACAATAAGTCTTTAGTTACTGTAAGACAATTTCTACAAGCGGCAAAAAATTCTTTCAATGCTTCCTCGCTTTCCTGTTGCCCTATTACTATTTGCTCTCGTCAATGTGGCCTTAGCTTCTTTTTTGGTGCCTACTGCCAAACCAGAATTGACTTTAGCTGATGTTAATCTGACGCCTGAAATATTAGAAGAAGGAAAGCCCGCCAGCTGGTGGTTGGCGCGTACGTTTTTGACCAGCACCAAAACGCCAGATATTGTCGTTTGCGGCAGTTCTCAAATTGGCGGCTTGCAGGCCGCCGATGCCAATACCTCGGGAAAAACCGTTGACCTTGTATTTAATAGACGTTGTCTCACATTAGAGAATGATTTAGCCAAAAGTTTTGCACCTTCTGAAGTGTTTCTTTCTGCTCTGCCCGGGGCTATGGTCTCAGATCATTTCGCTATTGGTCGTGCTCTTTTTCGCCCTAGTCATCATCCGGCCTTGCTGGTGCTCACTGTTTCGCCTCGCGATTTTATCGATAATACTTTGCCCTCGGCTGGTGCCACCGACTCGTATCGCTTCTTCTCTCAATATAGCGATATGAGTGCCTACACAGGCTGGGCATTTCATGACCCCTGGTCGCGTTTGACTTACTTTATTTCAAGCGAGCTACCTTTGCGGGCTCAATTGGCTGTGTTCAATCAAGCTGTTGAGCAAATTGTTAACAGGCTCAAAGAGGTCGATACCGCTGGTGGTGCTGTCAAATCCGCAACTTCCTCGTCGTCTACTGCGAGTGCGGCGGCTACAGCTGCTGAACAAGTCAAGTTTGTTATGGGTGGCTATGGTGGCAATCTTAAGCCCGGACAGGCCGTGCTCACACCTAATTTGCCCAAAATTTATGTCGACAATAGCAACGACTATAAGCATCGCTACCGCGATCAATATCCGGTTTCGTATGACATGCAGTTCAACTTTATGCGCGCTTTTCTAGGGCAGTTAAGGCAAGAAAAAATCAAAGTCTTGGTGGTAGGAATGCCACTGACAAAAGAGAATCGGCTACTTCTATCTAGTAATTTCTGGCAGGCCTTTCGCGGACGTCTCGTCGAAGAATGTCAGCAAAGTGGTGCGCAATATTTAGACCTTTCAGCTTCACCTGACTTTTCGATTGGCGATTTCTGTGACACTGTTCACCTCAACGCCGACGGTGGTGCTCGGTTGGCCGAGCATATAAGCAAAGCTATTGAACAATCACCGGAACTTAGAACTGCCCTGAAAGAGCGGTTAGAAGCAGTGGAGCAGAGGCCGTAGGAGAATGCTTGTCAAGATTGACTGGAAAGTGTACACTTACTGTGTGCGTTGACTTCTTCTCGGTGGATCCATGCCCAATTTAGACGAAATTGAAAAACACGCAGCTGCAGTCATGGGCTACACACAGCAGTCTATAGGGAAGACGCAAGCCCGCAAAGAGTTTTTTCCTTTAGTTGATGCTTTGAGTACAACCTCTTCGGTTGTTGAGATTACAGATCACGACAAACCAGTTGCTGTGCTCCTAAGTTATCAAAACTATGTGGCGCTCGCTGCTAAGCTCAGTATGCTAACAAAGGCTTCAGCCCAACAAGCCGCACCAAATTTGATAGGCTCTATCACAATCAAAACAGACAATCTTGAGGCCGCCAGTCAAAAGATAGCCGATAGCTTTGCTGAGTCTCGCGATGAAACTGCTAGCAAATTGTGACTGAGAAATTATTGATAACGGATACTCATCCGATTATTTACTTCTTCTGTGATGGTGGAAAGCGTTTAGGCAAGAAATCCTTGGCCGCTTTTAACGAAGCTGTTTCTGGTACTCAAACAACTATCTTCGTACCGACTCCTGTTCTTTGGGAGCTGGCTATCTTGGTTGAAGCTAACAGCATCAGCCTTGATAAACCATTTGCGCAGTGGATTGATTCTTTATTTCAATATCCGGCTATTAATCCTCTGCCGTTTGATGTCGAGGCGGTTAAGGCCTTTTATGATGTTCGCTATCATACCGATCCATTTGATCGCGCAATTGTTGCCACGGCCATTCTCATGGATTTGCCCTTAATTTCCAATGATGGAAAGATGCATGAGCACTCTCCTTGCAAGCTGTTTTGGTAATTCTAGTTTTAGTTAGGCTTTAGGTTTGGTCTATAACTGGTGCATTCAACGGCATAGGGCCGAACTGTCTTGAGACATTTCTCGCTGTCATTGAAGCGGCAGTCGTCGCAGAGATAGGCCCCTTTGCCTTTGCGATTTTTTAGAGCAGCGAAGCTCAGGGCCAAGGCTGCCCCTAAAACTATTGCCGTCAAAATCCAGTGACAGACGATCTCGTTCATTTAGCGGCCACCCGAAAGTTTAGGGTCCAGCACATCGCGCAGCACGTCGCCAATAGAGTTGAAACAGAGAATGGTGAAGAAAATCAGGAAGCCAGGTGCAATCAACCATGGTTGACTGAGCAATTCATTGGGCTGATCCATGGCCGCTTTGAGCATGTTGCCCCAGCTAGCGTCGGGCTGCTGAATGCCAAGGCCAATTAAGCTCAAGCCGCTTTCAGCCAGAATGAAGTTTGGTACTTGCAAGGTAGCAGCAATAACAACATAACTAGCCGTTTGGGGAATGACATGTTTGATGATATTGGTTACTTCTGGCATGCCCACTGATTTAGCGGCCTGGACAAATTCTTCTTCTCTAATTGAGAGCACCATGCCGCGAATAACACGGGCGAGACCAGGCCAACTGATGAAAGATAGAATCACTGTAATTAGAGCGAAGCGCTGTGAGCTAGTCATTCCTAAAGGCAGAATAGCTGCCAGCCCTATCAATAAATAGAAGCTTGGTATTGACATAACAGCTTCAGCAAAACGCATCATCAAATTATCAGCCCAGCCACCAATGTAGCCAGCTACGGCACCGTAGAAGATACCAATGGGAAAAGCAATGAAGAGACCAAGAAAACCGATGGTAAGACTTTTTTGTGCCCCGAAATAGAGACGTGAGTAATTATCGCGACCATTCATATCGGCGCCGAGCAAATAGATTCTTGCTGGTGCGTCAACACCAAATAAGTGTATATCCATTGGTATTAGACCGAGCAATTTATAGCTCTCGCCTTTGACTAAAAGTTTGACTGGATACTTTGTCGTGTGTATTTCCGAGAATGTTTGACGATAAGTTGCCAGGTCATTTTCTTGTCTTACTTGATAGACATAGGGCAAGCAAAACTCACCGTTGTCGTTATGAATGTGCAATAAAGTAGCTGGGGCATTGCCGACATTGGCATCGTTGAATTCCATACCGTAGGGCGTCAGTATGTCGGCAAAAAGGGCACTAAAGTAAAGAAGGAAGAGGCCGATTAAGGCAGTTCTGGCTACTTTGTCTTTCCACATACGACTTAAAATCGTGTGTTTAAGATCGGCTCTAACCTTTGCCGGAGTACTTATTTGAGGTGCTGCTGACGATACCACTAGATGCTTCCTTTTTTAGTTATTCAACAGTGATACGAGGGTCGGTAATTTTCAACAACAAGTCAGCGACAAGGTTGCCGGTAATTAGCATCACTGCACCGAGCATAATTGAGGCCATCACGAGGTTCATGTCTTTGGTCAAGACACCTTCTAACGTAAGTCGACCCAGGCCAGGATAGGCTAGAACCATCTCAGTTAGAGCGGCACCGCTCAGCAGTGTGGCGAACTCGAAACCTAAAAGTGTAATCAGTGGATTGATAGCATTGCGCAGAGCATGCTTGTAAATTACTACTTCTTCACTTAGACCCTTTGCTCGGGCACTGCGCACATAATCTGCTCGCAAGACGTCTAAGAGGTTGCTGCGTACCTGCCTTTGAATACCAGCCAGCGAGACAAAGGTCAGTACGCAAACTGGAATAATTAGGTGGTAAGCAATGTCTAAGGCTTGCCCTAGGCTGTCGCGCTCGGCAAAGTCAGAGCTGGTCATGCCGCCAATGGGGAGCCAATGAGTGGCAAGGGCAAACATCAATAGAAGAAAGGCTAATAGAAATGTTGGCATCGACATGCCGATAGCCGTGATGAGTCCAAATAGTTTGTCGAGAAATTTGCCCCGGTGCACAGCAGCATAAACGCCTGCTGGCAGTGCAATTAACCAAGTAAAGAAGAGAGTAACGACATTGAGTAAAAGAGTGTTTCCGGCATGTTGCATTAGCCTCACAGCCACCGAGCCCCCGGTAGTGGAGGCACCAAGGTTTCCTTGTAGCGTGCTTGTTAGCCAAATGGCATATTGCACTGGGGCCGGTTTGTTTAGGCCGAGTCGTTCTTCTTCAGCTCGAAGAGCTGATTGCGAAACTGCTGGGTTTGCTCTCATGGCTGCTAGTGGATCGATTGGTGATAGCTTGAGCATGGTGAAGGCCATGAGTGAAATCAGGAAGAGCAGAGGCAGTGCCTGCAAAAAGCGCTTGAAGACGTATACAGGTATAGACACTAGTGTTTGGCTCCCTTGATATAAATCTCTTCTATGTTATGCAAGGTTCCTTTAGGTGTGTAGTAAATGCCATAAGGTGAGGGCTTGTAATTGCCCAGTTTGTTGTGAGCAGCAGTCAATACCATATTGGTGTAGATATAAATAAACGGCTGTTGATCGTAGGCAATTTTCTGAAAACGGTTATAGCACTCGATTCTGGTTTTTTCGTCCATAGTACCGGCTGCAGTATCAAGTAGCTTATCTATTTCTTTTTCCCAGGGCCTTGCATCTGGTGCTTTGACCAGGCCGTTTTTGTCGGGTATGCGCGTGTCAAACATGTGCATCCGGCCATCAGACTTCCAAACATTGGCCCCGCCGTAGGGTTCAAACCTGCTGCCGCTGAGGCCCATGACAATAGCTTGCCAGTCAAGGCTGGTGTGCACACGATTGGTCATAGTATTAAAATCTATTGGTTGATAGTTGACTTTGATACCAAGTTTTTTCAGCTCTTCTTTGATCGTAATGCAACAAGCATCACGGCCAGTGTTGCCTGAATTGGTCATGAGGTCAAACTCTACCCGATTGCCTTTGGCGTCGAAAAGCTCTTCGCCCCTTTTTACAAAGCCAGCTTCAGCCAAGAGCTTTGCCGCCAATGCTGGATCGTATTCGATTTGTTTGAGATCTTTATTTAGATATAGTGAGGCTTCGGTTTCGTTGGTTGAAAGTGGGTAACCTACGCCTTTTTGTACATTGTTGACGATGCGTCTGCGGTCAACTGAGTGACTGATGGCCCATCTGAATTTCTCGTTGTTGAACCAGGCTTGTTTAATGGGGTCAACATAGGGCTTGCCTGTTTTTGGGTCTTTGCGTTGGCAGAGATTGAACATTAAGAACATGGTGCCGTCATCCGGCCCCAGATTGTACATGGTGAAGTTGCCAGTGACTTCGCGCTGCTTGAGCAGTGCTGCGTCGATTCCTCTTACTGCTCGATTGTCGAGTAAGTCAATCTCATCGCCCAAAAATTTGATAATGATGGTGTTTTGGTCTGGCACAATACCAATCACCATCTTGTCTAAGTAGGGCAGTTGTCTGCCTTCTTTATCAATGAATGAATAATTGGGGTTGCGTTTAAATTCCAGCCTCTGGCCTGCCACATAGCGCTCTACAATCATTGGTCCTGAACCAACAAAAGTTTTGGGATCGGCATTGATATTCCAAAAATTATGAAATTCAGCTTTTGAACGTTTGGTAATCGGCTCGATGATGTGTTTGGGTGCCACCATGGTGGCATTGAGGTTAGCTAAGAAAGGAGAGAAGGGTTTTTTGAAGCGAAAGCTGACTGTATCTTCGTCAACTTTGATGACACTAGGATAATCGCCGGGAGTAGAAATAGTGTCTCGTGAACTGGTTTCGCCAAAGCCATCGCCAATCAGTGTGGCGTAAGTAAAGACCACATCATCGACAGTTAGTGGATGGCCATCAGACCACTTTAAGCCTTTGCGCATGACGAAGTCGATGGTGCGCCCATCAGCGCTAACTTTGTATGACTTGGCTAATTTAGGAATAGCCTTGCCTGTCCATGGGTCAAAGTCAACTAGTGAGTCAAATTGCAACATGCCGATGCCGTGGCTTTCAACATCAGATGCATCCCAAGCGTTGAAGGTCTTGGGGCCGCCACCAAAGCTGCCTAGCTTGAGTGAGCCACCAAACTTGCCTACTTCGCCGCGAGCGAGCCAATACTCAACACCGTCCTTCACTACAATCTTAAATGGCCCTGGATTGGGAAACAGAAATTCTGTTTTCGGTGGCTTCGTCTGCTTTGGCCCGGTGTACTGGACGGTTGAATTGATGGACTCATCAGTTGAAGCCGCTGCGTTCGGTGCCGCAGTCACGGTCGTATCAATTTTGATCGTCTTCACCGGCGCGGGCGCTATACAACTACTTAATAGAATGCCAGAGCAGAGAAGCCCGGCAAAGGTGTTAATTAGTTTCAGGCCGTCTTTGTTGTTTCTCACTGTACCCAAATCTCTTCGAGGTTGTGTAGGCCTACAGCCTGCTGCGACATTGGCGTGGGCACATAATTGCGAATAGTGTTGCGGGCACCGACGATTGTTCGAGGCGAGGCCAGATAGATAAAAGGCATCTGGTCGTACAAAATCTGTTGCACTTCGTCATAGATTTTCTTTCTTTTTGCTTTGTCGAAAGTGACTGCACCTTTGTCTAATAGCTGATCGATCTGCTTTTCCCATGGTCTAGCGTCTGTTACTGTAGTGATGCCTTTTTCGTCAGCGAGGCGCTGGTCAAAGAGGTGCAAGCGGCTATCGCTTCTATAAACGTTAGCGCTGTCGTTTGGCTCAAGAGGGTCTCCTCCACTAAGGGAGAAGAGCGCCGCTTGCCAGTCTAGTGATGAATTAATTTTGCCTGAGAGCAAATTGAAATCAATTGGTGCAAAGTTGACTTTGATACCAAGTTCTTTCATATCTTTGGTGAAGTTTGTGCCGACAAATTCGTAGAATGTGCCACCAGCTGAAGTGAGCAAATCAAACTCGACTTTGTGACCAGCTTTATCAGTTAGATTGCCTTCTTTGTCCCAGGTGAAGCCTGATTTTTTCAAGAGGTCTTTGGCTACAGTAACGTCGCGACCATAGGCCTTGAGTTGGTTATTATAGAACGGGCTAGTTGATACTTGCGCGGAGAAAGTAGGGTCACCTAAGCCTTTGAAGTAGTTAGCGACGATTGATTGACGATCGGCCCCATGACTAATAGCCTGGCGGAAGTTGACGTCGTTGAACCAGGCTGATTTAACTGGGTCAACATAGGGCTTGCCTGTTTTAGGATTTTTTCTCTGGTTCATGTTGAACATGATGAAAGTGCTGCCCTGGCTAGGGCCAAAGTCGTAGAGTTTGAAGTTGCCTTCTTTCGACATGGTCAATAGGTCGCCAGCATCACGACAGCGCACCGGCGTAATATCAATTTCTTTGCCTTTGAATTTGAGCAAGTTAGTATTTACTTCAGGCACTATCAAATAAGTAATGCGCTCTAAGTAAGGCAGCGGCTTGCTCTCCGGGCTGACTGTATAGTAGTTAGTGGCTCTTTTGAAAACAACGCGCTGACTAGGCACGAATGATTCAAGAGTAAACATGCCGCTAGTGATAAAGCTTGCTGGTTTCGATTCGGTCGTCCAGAGATTGCTAAATAGTTTGCGGCCGTCTTTCTTGCTGATCACTGGCTCGACGATGTGCTTAGGGGCAATAGGCAGGCCCATGACCCGAAGAAAGGGGGCAAATGGTTTTGCTGTAACGAATTTATTGGTCAGCTCATCTACTACTGTTACCACTGGCGATTTGCCTTCTGCTGTGGTGACGTCACGCAGCGAAGAATTGCCGTAGCCTCCATTGATAATTGTGTTCCAGGTGTAGGCTACGTCTTCAGCAGTTATTGGTTTGCCATCGGACCACTTCAAGCCTTTGCGTAGTTTGGTGGTGTAAGTAACGCCATCAGGCTCAACAGTAAAGCTCTCAGCGAGAGCGGGCACCACTTCGCCTGAGTAAGGGTCGGTGTCGAGTAAGCCGGCATACATAAGTGATGCCATTTCTCGTGAAGCGGTATCAGCGGCGGCCCAGTAATTGAATGTGGCTGGATTTGATTGCACTAGCGAGCGCACTAGCTTGCCGCCTGGCTTACCAACCTGGTAGCGACCCTGGCGCATGTCGGCACCACCGACGGTGACGTTCTTATAAGGTCCCGGTGATTGACTATCGCATTTCTGAATCGGTGAGTCGGACGTAGAGCTAGTTGTTGTTGAAGTAGTCGTTGTCGTTGTGCTACTTGTGCTCTTGCTGGGAGTATCAATACTGGCGCAGCTAGTCATCGAGCCAATGGCCAAAGACATCGCCACGATTGTTTTGAAACTGTTGATTCTCATTAAACTGCCTGACATCGACTACTCCAATCAATAAGATGCTGGTTGCGGTAATGATTTTAGTCGGTCTTGCGATGTTTTTCAGAAGGTTATTGTCAAGGGCCAGATTTAATCTCTTTTATCGCAACAAGTGGCGGTCGCACGCGATACGATATTGCCGTCACCCATCATTTAATGTTTGGGGTAGTCAAGAAAAGCCAGTCGAGGCAAATTATGGGCGCGGCCACCGGTTTCATTTTCATCGACATGTTGGTGCGGCCAATCTTGAGATTTGGTTTCAAGTTTTATTTTGTTGGCTTCTTTGTGCTCTTCCTCGTTTATGGCTTTATTGCCTACAAGGCACTGCAGTCGGCCTATCTTTCCGAGCAGCAGTACTAAAAGTTTTACCGTTAGCAATGCCTGATGACCGAGCGAAGCGCTTTTATGCGCTAAACTTGCGGTTGTTGGTCAATTTCTTGGTAACCCGTGCGCAAGCAAACACAGTCATTAGCGGCCTTGAGCGTTATCTTTTCGCTCGCGACTTTCCCCTTGGCTGCTTATTCTGCCACTACAAATGCGGTCGTCAAGAAAACCTCTTCTTCTAAGGCTTCATCGTCTAAGTCTTCTGAATCTAGGTCTTTAGTTGAGCCGAGTGAAAGTCTAGATTCAAAGTTGCTTTTCAATCAGGTGGCGACGCTTTACCGTGAAGGCCAGTTCGAAGAAGCACTTAAGACTTTGAACGCTGCAAAAGAAGCGCAGAAAATTTCTGCTGACAGTTTCCTCTTCCATCTTTATCAATCGGTTTTGCTCTTCAAAACAAAGCCTTTGATCTATCCTCTGGCTGCGGCCCGGGCGGCGGTCAAGATTAATAGCCGCAACGCGGTGGCTAACGCTAATCTTGGTTCGCTATTGCAGAGAAATGGCGAGCGCTCTAATGCTATTGAGAAATATCGTGCGGCTCTAGCCGTTGACCCTGGCGATTGGCGGGCACATCTTGGCATTGCTCAGTGCTTAGCAGTTGATGGCACAGATGGTCGTGTCATTGCTGAGCGCGAATTGAAGCTCGTCAGTCAATCAGCCAATAACACTGTTGAGAAGTGGCTCGCTTTGGGTGCAACCTATTTGGTTTTGCGCCTAAACCAAGAAGCAGAGGCTTGTTTTAGCAATGCATTCAAGCTCAAGCCAGACGACGATGTAGTCAAATTGGGTCGGCTCAAATCAGCTTTGGCTGCCAACAATCTCAAAGTAGTCAAAGAGTTATTGCCGACGACATTGACTAATAGGCTTGTCGATCAATCGATTGCTCTGGCTTTGGCTCTGCCGTCAGCGCAGCTGACTATCGCTGAGTTGACCAATCTTGAAACTATTTGCGAGCGCAATTTCATCGGCTCTGACAAATTCTTTTATCAACTTGGACGTAATTTAGAGGCCTCTGGTCAACTTGATTTGGCTGCTAAAGCCTATTTACAGGCTATTAAGTATTCGGGTGCTGGTGGTGCGTCGGTATTGGCCCTAGTGGGTAACCGTGCAGCTGCTGGCGATCTTGATGAGGCCAATCGTCTGGTCACACAATATGTGGGCACGAGGGTGGTTGGTGGAAAGCCACAGCCTCGCGGGCACAAAGATATCTTCGCTCAGGCCTTGAGCTATTCTGCACAGATTTTGAGCACGGGCTCAACTTCTAGTTCTGGTTCGCTGCATATACTGCGAGTGGTCTTTAGCAATATCAAGTGTGGCTGCCGTATTCCTGTTATCGAGTTGAAATTGCGCTCTCTGTCTGGGGTAATTTTCGCTCACCTGCAAGATGCCAAAGATCCACCAGCCTGTATTGTTTATGATGACAAGCTGATTGATAGCAAAGCAATCATTGCTACGAAAAGGGAAGAAGACAAGGTAGAAGTCATGAGCGATCAACCTGTAAAATCTTTGCCTGAACTAGTCAAAATTATTCAAGACGCTGCCGAGAAGCCTGATAAGCACATCTTTACACTCTGGTCGTTTGAGCCACCACCCATGGAATTACCTAAATGAGAACAAGAAACGAAGTTTTTCTAGCTAAAGTGGTGAGCGGCAAAATTGCTTCATTTAGTGTTGCCGCCCTATTGCTTGCTGGCTTGTTTGGCAGCATAAACGTTTCTGCTCAAGCTGCCGATACTCGTCCGCCAGTTGATGTCATCGTGCTCGAGCAAAATGCTATTCAGACTGGACCAATGAACATGATTGTTGGTAAGCAACAGCTTAAGTTTAGCCTCGATAAACTCGGCATTTGTTGGTTGGCTTGCGGCCCTAAATGGACCAGCTATTGCTTCAACCCTGAGGCCAAGACCGTACTTGTGCGCGATTATCAAACATGGAAGAACGGCTTCTTTGAGTTGAAAACGCAGAAGAAAGTGCACAAGAAAGATGAGCTTAAGCTCAAAGAGACTGGCAAGCACGAAAAAATTGCTGGTTACAAGTGTCGCAAAGCAGAGTTAATTCGCACTCCATCGGCGCCCTTTAATAAAGGTGAGCCGCATAAACCATACAAGGCTGGTGTCGTCTGGATTGCTGAGAAATTCCCTGCCCCTCAAGAGTTAACTCAGGTTATGAAAAACCTAGTTAAAGTTGATGTCAAAGAAGGCATGGTTTTGAAGTTTCAGGTGCTCAAGTCTGGTTCCTATAGTCTGATGGATACTGCCTATGAGACTCTCAAAGTGACATCGACAAAGAAGCCAGCAGCTTTCTTTGATGCACCAGTTGGCTATCGTCCCGTCAAGTCAGAGATGCAGCTATTAATGGATGACAGCGCAGACGGTGACTCAGATATGGACTTCTTGAAGAAGAAGCCCTAAGTTAAGCTACAAGCGCAATTATTGAGTGGTTCCAAAAAGATCTGGGGCAAAGTTCTTTATTGACTGTACTGTCATGGCACCACCAAAGGTGTTTAGTTCTTGCCCGCGTTCAGTACGCGCGCGTTTTGCTACTACCCCTAACACCTTGCCGCGCAGGCTAACGACTGGCCCGCCACTGTTGCCGTTAGTTATTGGTGCGTCTACTTGAAGCATGCGCGGCGCCAATCTGCTAATGCGACCACTGGTGAATGTCGGGGCGTAATAATTGGCCGAATCAGAATCTAATTGGTCGGAGGCCTCGGGATAACCGATCACCTGTATCTCTTGGCCTTCGGTGGCGGCGATGGTATCAAACTCCATTGGGGCTATTGTCGATTTCTCAACTGTCAAAATTGCAATGTCAGGATCTTTATCAGCTTTAGCTACTTTGAATAGTTTAGCCACCATTGGCGGTTGCGTTACCGGGCCAGCCGCGTGCAAGAAAAATCCAACTTCACTGGTCACTGAAACTTGGCTTAAATAGCGGTTGAATAGCGACCGAGAGGGGTCAGCCTTCTTCGATAAATAGGTCTCGTAGGTGTCCCAGATAGCGTCAGCTGTTGCTTGATAGGTGCTAAGTTCTGCGGTGGAGCGATTGGCTTTGGTACTCAAGTTGATTATTTGCAAAATCTCGCGGAAGCGCCCGTCGACATCTCTGCCAGCAGCTGTTTGTTCGCAATAAAGACGCATGCCTGCGTAGAAACGTTGACTTTCTTTGATAATTTCATCGGCACCCACGACTACGTGTTCGTTGGTGAGGAAGTAAGATTTAGACTTGTCACCTGCAATTGTCTTGACAGGGAAAGCCGAACCGTATGACACCACTCGGTAGCCGGGGTCACGCGCGGAGGCGCTGAAAACTGGATAGCGGTACTTGGGTGAGACATCGGCCAGTGAGGCCCAGAGGCTGTCTTTGATCTTCATTTTGAGGCCGACGCTGAGCTGCACCACTTGGCCTTTCATTTTTTTGTCGAGCTTTTCCCAGGTTTCAACTGCTTGAGCTGGTTGAAGGGAATTCAGGGGTGCGACTGAAGCTATAAGGAGCCCAGCAAGAAAGGTTGCAAAAAATCTGCCCATGCCTAACTAGCCTCCTTCGAATCCAATTTCGATTTCAAATGTTCGTCGCCAAGGAAACGATAGTCTGACACTTGGCTCAAAGGCCAAGGCGGCACTTACTGTTTTGATATATGGCGAAATCAACTCGGCCAGTTTCTGGGTCGATGGTTCGTTTTGCAGTTCTTTGCGAACTTTTGTTTGATAGGCCCAGTCGTCAACCAGTCTAGTGAATAGACTGCGCTTTTGGCTGTCGCTGACAGATTTATTGTTAATTGCCATACCGGCGATAGTACAAATGGCCGTGCCTAAGGCGCTACCGGTGGTATTGCCGGTGGTGTTCCAGCCAGCATATGAGCATATTTTTTTGAGCAGCTCCGGTCTTTTGATTAGCTGTTCCATCAAAAGAGGGTCGCCGCCATTGGCGTATACGACATCACAAAGGATGACGAAACCTGGGGCTGATTCAATCAACCTGATTGTATTAGCAGCGGCCTTTGAGCTGTCTATGTGACTGTAATCAGGCAGCCCTGGCAAAGTGATGTGATCACCTTGCCTTTCGCTGGGGCCATGAACAATCATAGTCAAACTGCTTGCCTGTGCACTACCTGTAGTATCACTAGCTTCTGTCTCGCTAGCCGTCTCGTCTGTGACAGTTAATCCGATTGCTTTGATTTGAGCTTGAATTGTAGTGCCAATGTCTTGCCCTTCATAGCGGCTTGCTACTGTGCGGCAGCTCTCAGGGCTGAAGTGCAATTTAAGTGATGGTTTATTCTCTGCCATCAACAGACGGCCGAGTAGTGTGCACATCACTTCATCTGCGCCAGCATAGATGTTCACTTTATTTTGTAGCGACATTTGTTGACTGACGCTAATTAGTCGATCGCGCTCTCCGACATTCAAACCCCAGGCGCCTGAATCGTCTTGCGAAAAAACTAAGTGGTCGATCAGGCCATCTTCCATCGATTTAAGCACTGTCATATTGATAGTGAAATTGCGGAAGCGGGTGTCTAAATAGTCTTGGCGAATGTCGCCGGGGATGCGACGCTCTAGTGATTCAAGTAAGCCCGGGGCAAGCTTTTCGCCGCTGGCCAGCCTATGCAAGCAGGCCGACCATTCAAATAATTCGCGACCAAACCTGGACCAGTATTCTTTCTCTTCAGTATTGTCGTAATTGTCTGAGATGCGCATGATGCTTGATTGCGCATAGATAGTGATGGGCTTATTGCTCAGTTCTTTCCACTTTTTGAGCCGATCGAGTCTGGCTTGAATTGTCTTCACTTGCTCAGTGCTGCGGCGCGACGTGATTAGGCCGCCATAGAGCAAACTGTCGAGGCAAATTACTGCGGCATCTACTTCGTTGCGGCTGAGGCAGCCTTCGCAGAAAGTGAAAAGCTCGTCTATCTGAGCGCCCCGGCTCAGTGACCCCATCATTGTGCGCGGTGGCACAATGGCTTCAGCACCACCAAGCTTAGCCAAAAGCTGCGGATAGCTATAAGTGACCGGGCGATCATCGAGTGGAATAAGCAGGATCTTCATAGGGGTTTCCATTGCTAGGGCTTGCCGGAGTCTAGGGTTACTCCACTCATGTTGGCGCGTTGATACATTGGCACGGCTGAGTCAGGCACAATTCTCACGCCGCGTTTTTTATCTCCTTCGGCCGCTACAAGCACTGCATTTGTGGCGGAGCTGCTGCTGTTGGTTTGGGCCTCTGATGTGATCGTTTGGGCAAATTCCACGTGGCTGAGGTCATCCTTCCAGATAGCTGCTTCAAAATATAAGCTTTGACCGATTAAGTCGCCAGCTACCGGCGCATAAATTTTAAGGGCCAAAACCCCCGATTCAGGAATCTTGCCAAGGGCAATTACTTTGCGGTCGGGGCCCAGCCTGATGGCGTGGCCGTTAATTGGCTTGGCTCCGCTGTCGCGGTCGGCCATGGCGAGAGCCACCCAGTGACCAGGGCGGCCTTTTACGGTGAATTCCGCTGGATGGCCGATTACAAGACGGCCGGGGAGGTAGAGCCTTGAGGCCAGCAGGCGGTCGCTCAAGCTGCGGCCCAGTGTTCGCTGTCTGGTCGTCGCCGGCAATGTCATGGGGGCGTTCGGGTCAGGCTTCTGTTCTTCTGTCTCTGCCTGGTTGCCAAAGGGGGTTTTTACTTCTTTAAGTAATGCCTGAAGCTTTGCTTGGTGCTCGGCATAGGCCTTCTCTGCTTCAATTTCTTCTTCAGTCAGCTCGACGGTCTTTTCTTTTTTCTCTTTCTTCTCTTTCTTTTCGCCTTTAGCTGCTTTCTCTGGTTTTTCGGCTTTTCCTGACTTTTCTGATTTTTCTGAATTTTCGGATTTGTCAGCTTTACTAGTCTTTTCGGACTTGTTGCCCTTGTCCGCTTTTTCGGCCTTCTCGTCGGCTTTATCGCTAGCTTTTTGTTCTGGGCTCTGTTTGCCGAAGGCAAAGGCCCCCTGCTCGCCCAAAATGGCAGCCACTGGGCCGAGAGCTGGCCCGAGAGCTGGGTAGATTAGGGCCTGGCTTATAACAATTGATAGAATGAATGTTCTAGAGGCGCTTGCCATGGTGTATATCCGGCGCGTATCAAGTAATATGGCACATAGTAGCACCATCGATTTGATTAGTGAAATTGGACCTTTTTGTTGAAACTATATCCGCTTGGCTTAAGGATCAGACTACCCTGTTTCAAGCCTTTTTTGTGGCTCTAAGTTTGCATGTCGTGCTTTTGCCGATCATGTGGATTATTGGCTGGGCATTGCCGTGGCCAAAATTTCCGATAATCACCACAATCATTGAATATGATCTCAGGGGCTGGCCCAACATGCCCAAACCCAAAAAAGTAATCAATGTCATGGACCCGGACCTTAATAAGTAGTAGTTTTTCTTGCTGTATATGCGATTGAACTATTTTGGGCTTTCAAACGTATAAGTAATAGGACGACTTTCGCTCTCTCTAAATCCCCTTCACCACTGGGTTTGGGGTGGGTTTCGTGTTAGCATAGCGAAAGATTGGATATAAGAAACAAAAGCATCATTAGTGGTGCCCGATTAGATACCGAATGTGCTCCGAATATATATAAGCATTCGCTATCTCAGGGCATACTTTAACGGGGTGGTCTATGCTCGAGTCGAACACTGGTGGTCAAGCTGAACCTGATAAAGGTCAAGCTGAACCGAATATAGCTAAGAAAAACGCTGAAGTGGCAACTGCCTTGCCAGTTTCTCTGCCAGCTAAGCTTTGGGTATTTCCTCCAGATACTGAGCCCAGTGCCGATATGTTGGCTGCTTGTGCTGGTTCTGCCACCCTCGCACGGGTCTTGATTCGTCGCGGTCTGACGACCGCAGCTGCTGTCCGCCAATTTCTTAATGAAAGTGAATACGTTCCCACCGCGCCGTTTGAACTTCCTGGTGTAGAAAAAGCAGTTGAGCGCATCTGTGCCGCAATTGAGAAAAAAGAGCGTATCACCGTATATGGTGACTATGACGTCGATGGCATTACCGGCACCTCTGTGCTTCTTTCTGTATTGAGAAGCTTGGATGCCAATGTCGACTTCTATATTCCTAACCGCTCATCGGAAGGTTATGGCCTTAATCTCAAGGCTGTCAGCGTCTTAGCCAGCAAGCATCGTACTAAGCTTCTGATTACATGTGATTGTGGAGTATCCAATTTTTCTGAAATCAACCTGGCTAAGTCGCTCGGTGTCGATACCCTGGTACTCGATCACCACACCATGCCGGAGCTTCTGCCCCCAGCCGTGGCCGTGGTTCATCCTAAATTATTGAATGAGGGCCATCCCCTATTCCATCTGCCCGGAGTGGGTGTTGCTTACAAAGTCTGCGAGGCCCTGCTCGCTAAGTTTGATCGTGCTAGTGAAGTTGAAGCTCTGCAAGACTACGTTACTCTTGGCATGATTGCCGATTTGGTGCCACTAGTCGACGAGAATCGTTATCTTGTCAAAATTGGTTTGCCTAAATTGGTCGCTTCGACCCGGCCTGGTATACGTGCTTTGCTGGCACAAGTTGGTGGCAAAGAAGACACAGACTTGGTCGGCTTTGGTTTAGCACCACGCATCAATGCTGTCGGTCGCTTGGCCGATGCCAATGTGGCTGTTGAGCTACTAACTACTGATGATGCCGCTCGCGCTGAGGAGTTGGCACTTCAGCTTCAACGAGATAATGCCCGTCGGCAAGAACTCTGTGAACGTATTTATTTAGAGGCCGAGGCGAAAGTTCTCACCACTTGTGATTTGAACTCAGACAAGGGCATCGCTATTTACAATGAAGGCTGGCACCACGGTGTGGTCGGCATTGTCGCCTCTCGTTTGGTTGAGCGTTTTCAGCGCCCAGTATTTATCGGCGAGTTTGATCCTGAAGACAATATGGTGCGCGGATCGGCGCGTGGTGTTGAGCAAATTGATTTGTATCAAGTACTGAAAGCCAACGAACATCTTCTGATCAAATGGGGCGGGCACAAAATGGCCGCTGGTTTCTCTATTGAAGGAGAGAAAGCCGAGGCAGCAACTCGCGGTATTGTGGCCAGTTGCAACAAATTCTTGGCCGAGAAAAATATGCGTGTGCGTCTAGAAATAGACAGCCTCGTTGAGCCTGAAATATTGTCACTCGATTTAGTGCGCGAACTCAATGCCATGGCACCATTTGGTATGTCAAATCGCAAACCCGTTTTGTCTATGAGCAAAATGGTGGTGACTTCCACTCGGCCACTAGGTAAAGAAGCTAAACATAGTCGCATTCTTTTCAAAGATTATGGCTCGGGCAAAGAGTTTGAGTCTGTAATGTGGAGTACACGTGGTCGTGTTCCTGCTGAAGGCGATGAAATTGATGTAGCTTTCAATCCTGATATCAATAATTTCAATGGCCGTGAGCGCTTGCAACTAATTCTTTGCGATTGGCGCAAAGCCGGCGATGCTGCTCGCGCCCAAGAAGCCGAAGATGAAGCGAAGTTGCAAGCCACCATGGGCAAGCAAGCTGTTCAAGACAAACCTAAGGCTACTTCAACTCGTACGGTTGGTAGCGAATACAGTGCTGAACCGGCTGCTAGTGTGGCTTCTAGTCATCCGGGTACAACTACACCATCGGCATTCAAATTCACTTTCAAAGATTTGCGTTCATTCAATGCTAATCCTGAAGTGGTGAAAAAAGCTCAGGCTAAGTTAGGCAAAGAGTTGTCGGTTTTCGGCGAATCGTGCACCAAGCTTGCCACTATCAATCTTTTGGATAGACAAGAAGTGGCTGCTAAGAAAACAGACCATCTTTTGATTTGGCAGTTCCCGCCATCGCTCAAAGCTTTCCAAGAGTTGCTGCGCGATAGTGGAGCCAGCAACATCTACTTAGTTGGCTGCGAAGATGACGAGCTAGAAGAGCCTTCCAGCTTCCTTAAGCGCTTGCTCGGCCTTGTGCGCTACACCATCAATCAAAAAGATGGCCAAGTTGAAGGGGACAAACTAACCAATGTCATGGGTGCCAGTAAGATGTCAGTGGCCCTTGCTCTGACAGCTTTCAAGAAAGTGCACTGGGTTGATTGGTTCTCCGAAAACGGCATGATATATCTTGACTTGCTCGGTGAGCCAGCCTCTCGCGTTGAAGATACTCCTGAGTATAAACAACTGGCCCAAACCCTAGACCAGGTAAGGAAATTCAGACTCTGGTGTAAGGAATGCTCAATTAAAGAGCTACAATTAGCACTGATTCCCAATCAGTTGGGTCTGCCTGGACAGCCTGAAGCCGCTGAAGAAGTTGTTTCACCGGCCATTCGTGCAGTAACGGTTGCTTCTGAACCGCCGTATTAGGTAGCTCGATTGAATTAGCATGCTTTAGATAGAATTTGAGGACGAAAGATTCTTATGACCGCCAGTGAAAAAACACACAGTGTGATCGGCTTGCCTTTGCCTGTGGCACAGCAAGATTGGTTGAAGAGCACTATTCGCGATGTGCCAGATTTTCCTAAGGCCGGAATAGTATTCAAAGATCTCACTACTTTGATGAAAGACCCCATTGCTTTCAAGTTGGTGCTCAATGCTTTGACTTTCCATTGCGCTGCTCTCAAGCCCACTATCATCGTCGGCATTGAAGCTCGTGGATTTATTCTGGCACCAGCTATTGCCCACCACTTAGAAGTTGGCTTCGTGCCAATTCGTAAGCCCGGCAAATTGCCATGGCAAACAGAGAAAATTTCTTACGCTCTTGAATATGGTGAAGACTCAATTGAGATTCACAAAGATGCTGTCGGTCCAGAAGATAGAGTAATCATTGTCGACGACTTGTTGGCCACCGGTGGCACAGCTCTTGCTGCTAAGCATCTATTGAAGAAGCTTGGTGCCAATGTTGTTGGTGCTGGTTTTGTTGTAGAGCTCGATTTTCTGGATGGCCGCAAAAAATTGCTGGAAGATCAAGAACTTGATGTCTACTCAGTGATTCACTACTAACCGAGTGATGCTTATCGGCCAATTAGCAGTAGCTGCCGTCTTGCAGGCGTATTGAGATTTCGCCAGCTACTAATTCGGTGCGAGTACCGTCTTCTGCTTCAACAATTAAGGCGCCACTATCGGCGATATCAATTGCTTTGCCGGTAATTACTTGATTGGCACTGCGAGCTTCAATCATCTGGCCGAGGGTAACTGAATAAGCTCGCCAGAGACCTAATATTTCTTCTGTCTTGCCAGCTTTCAATAATTCGTACTGTGCCTCTAGTTTGTGGGCCAATTCCATAACCACTAGATTAGGGTCAACTGGGCCGCCGGCAGCGCGCTCTAGCCATTCCACTTTGTCTTTTAACTCGTCTGGTAGCTCATCGGCTTTCAGTCTGACATTGATGCCAATACCGATAATCAAAGCTTGACCGGGCATCTCAGCGAGGATGCCACCAAGCTTGCGGCCAGATAAAGTGAGATCGTTGACCCACTTGAGGCCTGGACGCACGCCAACGCTTGCCTCAATAGCCTGTGCTACAGCTACTCCTGTGGCGAGAGTAATCAAAGGCAAACGCGATAATTCAATTTTCGGGCGCAGTACAACTGAAAAAGAAATGCCTGCATCCGGCGGAGAAATCCAAGCCCTACCGAGACGGCCGCGCCCTGCGGTTTGCTGTCGGGCAATTACCATTACCCCTTCAGGGCAACCTTGGGCAGCAAGCGCGGCCGCTCTAGTATTGGTTGAATCGATTTCGTCCCAGAGTTCGTTCTTTGATAAATCGCTAGAATCGCCATTTTCAGTAGCTAGATAATCTAGGCGCTGCCCCCGGCCAATTATCTTGGTCGAAAGCGAGGCTTCGATTACCTCTAACGAAAGAATCTCTGAGCCTTCCATCTATTTCTTCTGTATAGGTCGTTCGTCTACACGCTCAACTATTTGTGAGCGATTTCAGTCTGGATTTGCTTTGGTCCTTCCAACAGTTTGTGGATGGGGCACTTGTCAGCAATTACTCTGAGGCCGTCGATTTGTTCGGCAGTTAGGTTGCCTTCGATGTCGATGTGGCGAGTAATCAAGCTAGATTTCTTGCCTTCGTTTTCAACTTGCTTTTCTTCGCACTTGACGTTGACTGCTGTTAAATCCCAGCCTTTGCGCTTGGCGTACATTTGCATTGTGATTGCAGTACAGGCGCCAAGTGAGCCCAAAAGAAGCTCGTGTGGGTTTGGCGCAGAGTCGCCGCCGCCGAACTCTTTAGTCGCATCAGAAGCGAAAGAGTGGGCACTCGATGTGATTTCTTGACGATAGCCTTGGTCGGCGCGGGCCTTTACTTCTACAACTGCCATTAATAGGTCCTCCAAATGCAAAATATTCAATCTGGTTAGATATAGGGGGAATTTAGCAGGAAATCAGGCGGCGGCCCTGTTTACTTCTGATCTATTAATAGTGATTGTTAATCCCATTCCAGGGCCCACGAGGGTGCCTTTAGCTCTGTGAACTGCGCTGGGCGGAAGTCGTAAAGCAGTTTGGCTTGGTTGAGGTCAAATGCAATTGCAGGGGGGGCATTTTGTTTCAGCCGGTAGAGACAGCCTTCCTCTGAAAATACTAAATCTCCAGCCTTGTCAAAGTCGCACCAGTCAAGAATGCCGAGGTCTAGTTCAAAGCCTGATTGAATGTCGTGAAGGTAATAGCGCAAAGTCGGACCGTCGGCGATTGGGTGCTCGATATTCTGCATAAGAAGCTGCAGATTAGAGTCTGAGGGAGAAGTCTTCATCGAAATCTTAGGACGAGCAAAATATTCAACAGGCCTTGTTCCATCTCCTTGCTCTTTGACGGGCAACCAGCCGGCCAGATGAAGCGCTTGGCGCTCACTGAAATAGACGCCTTGCGGGAGCGGGGAGAATTCGAGGTCACTCGGTGGCTCAGTTTTAAATGTATTTTCAGTGACGTACAAAGGTCCGCAAGCCATTCTCACAATCTTTTCTGTCTGGAAGAATCCGCAGCCATCACGCGTTCCGCAAGTCTCGAAAATTGCCAAAGCTGTTAGAAATGGTGGTCGGCTAATTACAATATAAGGCCCATAATGTGGGTGCTTTTGTCTCCAGTTTGTAGACAAATAAATAAGTTTGTCGCCCGACGGTGACAGATCAGCTTCACGCTCGTAGATTCGTCCTTTGAACCACTGGCCATGCTCAAATTCGTCAGTTTCGGTATTCCAGCGAATTAATTGCACAAAGCGAGATGGACCGCGGCGAAATATCACAGCCCAGTGACTTTCTCTGGCTAGAATCGCGTATAGGCTGCATGAATATTCTGTTGACACGATATTGTTAATCCCACTCCGTAGCCCAAGAAGGCGCTTCTATCTCTGTGAACTGTGATGGCCGGAAGTCGTAAAGTAGTTTGGCTTGGGTCAGGTAAAAAGGAGCGGTAGCGCTCCAGTGAGGTTTTAGCCTGAAAAGCTGCCCATCTTTTGCAAAGAGCAAGTCGTTGTTTTTATCGATGTCTGCCCAACTAAAGTCGCCAAGGATTGCTTCTTCTCCGGTGTCAGTATTGAGCAGTGTGTAGCGGCGATTGTTTGTATTAGGCTGCTTGCGGAGCGCTTCCATTTGTAGTTGATAGGTTGAGTGATTGGGAAAGGCTTTAGTTGCGACTAATGGAAAGCAGAAGCGAATTTGTTTGTCCAAGTATTTGACTGTCCAGCCAGCCAGCTTCAGTGCATCAATTTCAGTGAAAGTCTTTCCGTTTGGCATAAAATCAAAATGAGTGACGTTTTTGCTTTTGATGCTTGGCGGATGAGCAACGCATGCGGTCTGTGGAATCAGTATCATTTTGTTCGTTTGAAAATAGCCACTATCTTGGCTCTGGCTCACATTTATTATGGCGGCTGCTGTGAAGTATGGAGGCCTGCTGACAATCAGGATCGGTCCTAAATGTCTATGCAGCTCTCTGTCCGCTTTTCGGTAATAGGTCGACATGCAGATTAGCTTGTCTCCGCATGGGGATAGGTTTGCCTGTCGTTCAAAGACTTTATGTTTGAGCCATTGACCGTGGTCGAATTTGTCAGTCTTAGTATTCCAACGAATCAACTGCACTCTGCGTTTGGGGCCTGAGCGAAATATCACAGCCCAATCGCTTTCTCTGGCTAGAATGGCGTATAGAATGCATGGAATGGTAGTTATAGTTGGCGAAGATTTTGTGGACATATATAGGTTGTGCCCAACTGCATTAACTTGCGCGCAGCCCGGCTGCTCCTGACCAATTTTTTGTTGTATAAAATGGTTTCCATGGAAACCATTTATATTTCGAATTTTTATAGCCTCGCTTAAGGCCAAACAATCATGCAATCGAGCGCCAGTCTTCAAATAGTCGCTGATTGGATAACTAATTGCCGCAAGATAGTCGTTTTGACCGGTGCTGGCATTTCAGCAGAGAGCGGCGTGCCCACCTTTCGTCGCGGTTCCGAAGATGCGCGCTCTACTGCGAAAAAAGACGAGCCTACTCCACTTTGGGAAAAATATGATCCCAGCGAATTGGCTTGCGCTCGAGGCTTTCTCAAGAACCCAGAATTGGTCTGGCAGTGGTACGACTGGCGCCGCCGACTTGTAGAAGGAGTTGAGCCCAATGCCGGGCACCTGGCCCTGGCTCAGATTGAAAAACTGATAGCGCCGCGATCATTCACTTTGATTACTCAGAATGTAGACCGACTGCATCATCGCGCTGGCTCTGACAACATAATAGAAGTACACGGCAATATTCTTACTTTCCGCTGCTTTGACCATGGGCATCAGGCCTCAGATGTTGCCTACAATTTAAGCGAGCCCCCATTGTGCAATCCCCCACACTGCTCCTCTAAACTACGCCCCAATGTCGTCTGGTTTGGCGAGTCTTTAGAGCCAGAAGTTTTAGCCTCTGCCATGAAAGCGGCGCGCCAGTGCGATCTCTTTATAGCCATTGGTACTTCCGCCCTGGTTCAGCCAGCAGCATCGCTGCCATATATGGCTCAAGATCATGGTGCCAAATTAGTTGAAATAAATTTGGAGCGCACTCCACTTTCGGAAAGTGTTGACGTTTTTCTCTCAGGCAAGAGCGGCAGTATTCTACCTTCAATAGTTGATCTCGCAAAGGCTCACGGCAGCGCACTTTGAGACTGGCTTAATCAAGCCTATATGCACTTGATCGCGACTCTATATTTTTCGTGAATGCTGTGTGAATCATTCGTCAGTTTTGCGCGAAAAAGATGAGAGATTACCCACAAAACGTCCGAATTATCCGAAATTATCTAAGAGTTATCTGCGCCCCTCAAATTTAATTGATAGTTGTGAATCATGTCGCACTATCAATGCATATTTGCCATACGCAAAAACATATACGCAGTGGTGTCACAAATGGTGGATGCTGAGAACTGCACATACTTTGTTGCAAATGCTCCAAGCGTTATGGGTACAACGATTTCAGCCGTTTTAAAATTCGTTTTGGGGTAGGCTTGTATTGATCTTTTGCAAGTGTTACCTTGCTGTCAATGCGAATCGACTACAGGAGATTTATCGCAAAATTTAGCTGAGTGCCCTGAAAAAACAGGGATCAGTTCGAGGCTCCTCTTAAGTCGGTTGAACAAATACAAATCTAATAGTCCCAAAGTGAAGCAAGCAATTGCTGACCTGAGTGGGGCGATTTTTATCGCCCAGCTTTTGTTTTGTATTGGTTTAACCGACCAACGAGAAGACCAGTAAAACTGATCTGGTGGGGGAAGAATGGTGAAATTCCATCGCTGTCCCGCAACTGTAATTGGATGAAAATCCTGAGTCAGGCTACCCACCAGGGCACTTCGGACACCATCTTCGCGGAGTAAGAGGGTACGTCTTGCAAGCAAATAATTGCTTTGCATCACCGACCCTCTTGGTTTGAAAACCACTAAGAGGGTCTTATTTTCGGAAAGTATCAATACGCATTTAAGTTCGCTAACTAAGGTCACACCAGGAGAACAAGAAGAATGAGCCAAGTCCTTGCAGCTGCCCCCAATCATGCTGAGTCGTCAGCTAGCGCTGGTGCCAACTTTGGTTTGAGTGAAACTCTCGTCAGTCAGTTTGTGCTCTATAAGGTGCTCAGACGTAACGGCAACGTGGTTGAGTTCAACCCATCAAAAATCGCTGTGGCACTGACTAAGGCTTTTCTTGCTGTTGAAGGCACCCATGGTTCTGATAGTTCCAAAGTAAGAGACCTGGTCAACAAATTGACAGGTCAAGTTACTGAGACCCTTATGCGTCGCCTTCCTGAAGGCGGAGTGCTGCACATCGAGCACGTCCAAGACCAAGTTGAATTGGCCTTGATGAGAGCCGGTGAGCAAGAAGTTGCTCGTGGTTATGTTCTCTATCGCGAAGCTCGTTCTAGAGAGCGTGCTGAGCGCGAAGCTGCTCTTCCAGCCACTGTGCAAGCCGATAGCAAAGGGCCAACTGTTACCCGCCTTGATGGCAGCACTGTCGCTTTCTCAGACCTAGCTCTTGATGTCATTGTCAAAGAAGCCTGTGCTGCACACGGTGATGTGGTTGACTATCGCAAAATTATGGAAGCCACTCTTGAGAGTCTTTACGAAGGCGTGCCAGAAGGCGAAGTAATTCGCTCGGCAATCATGAGCTCCCGCGCTTTAATTGAAACTGATCCAGCTTATAGCTATGTCACTTCGCACTTGCTCTTGCACCAAATGCGCTTAGAAATTCTTGGTGAAGCTCTCAGTCAGAGTGCCATGAAAGAGCGCTATTCCGCTTACTTTGGTGATTATGTCGCTAAAGGCATTAAGGCCGGTTTACTTGATTCTCGTTTGGCTACTTTTGATCTAGAGAAAATCGGCGCAGCTCTTGACGGCGATCGCGATTTCAAATTCCAATATCTTGGATTGCAAACTCTCTACGATCGTTACTTGCTGCATACTGAAGGCCAGCGCTTTGAAATGCCTCAAGCTTTCTGGATGCGTGTGGCAATGGGCTTGGCGCTAAACGAAATTGAGCGCGAGAACAAAGCAATCGAATTTTATAACTTGCTCTCTAGCTTCGATTTTGTTTCTTCTACACCAACACTTTTCAATTCTGGTACTCACCGCCCCCAACTTTCTTCTTGCTTCCTCACCACTGTTTCTGATGATCTCGGCTCTATTTATGATGCAATGAAAGAAAATGCATTGCTTTCTAAATTTAGTGGCGGCCTAGGCAACGACTGGACACCAGTACGCGCTCTTGGTTCGCACATTGCTGGCACTAACGGTAAGAGCCAGGGTGTGGTGCCTTTCCTTAAAGTTGTTAATGATACAGCTGTAGCTGTCAACCAAGGTGGCAAGCGCAAGGGTGCAGTTTGCTGCTACCTAGAAACTTGGCACATGGACATCGAAGAGTTCTTGGAGCTGCGCAAGAATACTGGCGATGATCGCCGCCGCACCCATGACATGAACTCTGCTAACTGGATTCCTGACTTGTTCATGCAACGGGTTTTGGAAAATGGCCAATGGACACTGTTTAGCCCTGAAGAAACTCCTGACTTGCACGATTTGTTCGGTATTCCATTCAAGAATGCTTACACCCGTTATGAGCAAATGGCTGACAATGGACAAATCAAACTCTTCAAGCGCATACCGGCTGTTTCTCTTTGGAGAAAAATGCTGACCATGCTCTTTGAGACTGGCCATCCTTGGATGACTTTCAAAGATCCATGCAACCTAAGAAGCCCTCAGCAACACGTTGGCGTTGTCCACAGCTCTAACTTGTGTACTGAAATCACGCTCAATACTTCTGAAACTGAAACTGCTGTTTGCAATCTAGGTTCAATCAACTTGGTGGCACACATCATTGATGGCGCACTTAACCTAGAGAAGTTGAGCAAGACTTGTAAGACAGCCATGCGCATGCTCGATAACGTAGTTGATATCAACTATTACAGCGTGCCTAAAGCCAGACAATCTAACGTTCGTCACCGCCCAGTTGGTTTGGGTGTAATGGGCTTCCAAGATACTTTGCTTAAACTACGTATTCCTTATGCTAGTCAGCAAGCTGTCGACTTTGCCGATTACTGCCAAGAAGCCGTGAGCATGAATGCAATTTATGCTTCTAGTGAACTAGCCCGCGAACGTGGCACCTACCACTCATATAAAGGCTCTCTATGGGATAAGGGCATCTTCCCTCAAGATTCTCTCGCTCTTGTAGACGAAGCTCGTGTAGCGGCTGGTGGTCAAATTCTTGACCTCGAGCGTGGTGGCAGACTTGACTGGACATTCGTTCGTGAAAACGTTGCTAAATACGGTATGCGTAACAGCAACTGCTTGGCCATTGCTCCTACTGCTACCATTTCTAATATTGTTGGCGTTAGCCAATCAATTGAGCCGACTTTCCAAAACCTTTACGTTAAGTCGAATCTTTCTGGCGAATTCACCGTTGTAAACACTTACCTCGTTGATGAACTGAAAGAGCTTGGTCTCTGGGATGAAGTGATGGTGCATGATCTCAAATACTTCGATGGCACTCTACAGCCAATCGATCGTATTCCTGATCATGTCAAAGAACTCTATGCTACCGCTTTTGAAGTTGATACAAAGTGGCTGATTGAAGCAGCTTCCCGCCGCCAAAAATGGATTGACCAAGCTCAAAGCTTGAACCTCTACATGGCTGAGCCAAGCGGTAAGAAGATGGACGAGATTTATAAGATGGCTTGGACTAAGGGTCTAAAGACCACCTATTATTTAAGAACGGCCGCTGCTACTGCTCCAGAAAAATCCACAACTCAAATTGGTGTTCTCAATGCTGTCACCAGTTCCGGTGCCAAATCAGTACAGGTAAAAGGAACTGCTTCAGCTCCAGTGCCAAAAGTTTGTTCGATTATCGATCCTGAGTGCGAGGCCTGCCAGTAGCTGAATAGCTGCAGGTTTGGCAGAAAGTATCGCGCTAAGTTTTAGTCGTGACTCTACCCAACAATCTAGAAAGAAGACTTTCGAAATCGTTCTACTTATATTCTTAGCCTTAGAAAAGGAAACAAAAAATGCTTAGTTTCGACGACGTTCCCGTTTCAAATGCAGCTTCTACTACAGAAGCAAAAGGTGATACTGCCACTTTGAATTTCTCACCAAACCCTGTGGCAGCTGCTAGTGTCGCTCAATCCGCAAATCAAATGGTTTCTAGTGTTTCGGTTGTGCCAGCGGCTTCTGTTGCTGTTGCCGGCGGCGCTGGTGCCACAGGGTTTGAGCAAATTGAAATCACTGATAAGCGCATTACAGTTGACGAAAAGCGCATCATTAATTGCCGTGCTGACCTTAATCAACTAGTTCCATTCAAATATGAGTGGGCCTGGCAGAAATATTTAGATGGTTGCGCCAATCACTGGATGCCGCAAGAAATCAGCATGAGCCGCGATATTGCTCTATGGAAAGACCCCAATGGTTTGACTGATGATGAGCGCACCATTATCAAACGCAACTTGGGTTTCTTCTCTACTGCTGATTCACTGGTGGCAAACAATTTGGTGTTGGCAATTTATCGCCATATCACTAATCCTGAGTGCCGTCAGTACTTGCTTCGTCAGGCTTTTGAAGAAGCTGTTCACACCCATGCCTATCAGTATGTGGTTGAGAGTCTGGCACTTGATGAAGGCGAAATCTTCAACATGTACCGCGAGATTCCTTCAATCTACGCCAAAGACGTCTTCCAACTACAGTTCACTCAAGAGTTGGCTGATCCTAACTTCAAGACCGGCACTGTCGAGACCGATCGCCGCTTCTTGCGCAACTTGATTGGCTACTACGTGATCATGGAAGGCTTGTTCTTCTACGTTGGTTTCGTGCAAATGCTTAGCTTCGGCCGTCAAAACAAAATGACTGGTGCTTCTGAGCAATTCCAGTACATCATGCGCGACGAATCAATGCACCTCAACTTTGGCGTTGATATGATCAATTCGATTAAGCTTGAAAGTCCGCACCTCTGGACCCCTGAATTCCAGCAAGAAATTGTTGACCTGGTCAAAGAAGGCGTTGAGCTTGAATATGCTTATGCTGTTGACACCATGCCACGCGGCGTACTTGGCCTCAATGCTCAAATGTTCTCTGAATATCTGCGCTTTGTTGCTAACCGTCGCCTCAAGCAAATTGGTTTGCCTGAAGCTTATGTTGGCGCTAAAAACCCCTTCCCTTGGATGAGCGAGATGATCGACTTGAAGAAAGAGAAGAATTTCTTTGAGACCCGCGTTATCGACTACCAAACCGGTGGCGCTCTTAGCTGGGATTAGTTCACATCATCTTGAAAAGCAAGGGTCGGCTGCAAAGTCGGCCCTGTTTTTTTTGATTTGCTTTATTTGCTGATAATATGAATGGTGTTAAACGAGACAGCCATGGCCAAGCTCTTACTTGTAGACGACGACGAAGAATTGACTTCTATCTTATCTGAGTGGCTGGCCACTGAAGGTAACATCGTCGAATGTGCCAATTGCGGCGAAGATGCCTTGTCGCGCCTCAAGCTGTATCAATACGATCTGATTATTCTCGATGTTGGCATGCCCGACATTGATGGTTTTGAAGTTTGTCGGCGCTATCGCCTCGGCGGCGGCATGCTGCCGATAATCATGCTCACAGGCAAAGGCAATATCAATGATAAAACCGCTGGCTTTGACGCTGGGGTAGACGATTATTTGACCAAGCCTTTCCACCCTAAAGAGTTGAACGTGCGCATTAAGGCCCTCATGCGCAGGCCCGCACAGATTGTCTCAGAGCAGCTCGTAGTTAAACATTTGACCATTGATACAGCGTCGCGCAAGGTGCTGATTGAAGGCAGCGAAGTTAAACTATTACCTCAAGAATTTGCCCTGCTTGAGTTCTTTGTGCGCCACCCTAATCGTGTTTTCAGCTCAGACGAAATACTCGATAAGGTCTGGTCCAATGAAAAAGACACGGCTAACGATACTGTCCGTGTTCATATAAATAAGTTGCGCAAAAAAATCGACCGCGAAGGCTCGCCTGTATTAATCAGAACAATTCATGGCAGCGGCTATATTTTAGACCAGTAATAGACCGAGAGGTTTTGTTGCGGCAGCCTAGGGGTGAATTGGCTGAGCATTTTTAGTGGCTGGCTTGAGGGGAATCGACTTGGCTTGAGCCGCGTCAAGCAAGGTTGACTCACGCAGCATTTTGCGGGCCTGCAAGTTGAGGGCAAAGGCCCGTGGTTGAATCTTCCATTCGCCTTCGAAGGGTTTGCTCAGTACGTAAATTAAGGCCATGTTGCCCCCTAAGGCAATGGCGACAAAGGCAATCACAACCGAGTGGAAGATTGAATTGCTTTTGACATAGAAGAAGGCAAAGGCCAGCACAATCACTGCCCCAGCTAAGAGAATTGGGCCCAGTAGGTGCTCTCTAGTGTTGTTTAAGGTGAGCAAACGCTCTCGCCGCCCGGCGCCAACCACATCGAGACTTTGTAGCATGCTTGCCTGCAGATTGGTCTCGCCGTCGTGGGTGGGATGAATCAGTACTACTTCATCATTGAGCAGGCAGAAAGTCTCAAATACGGCTTGGCTGACTTGGCCTTTGGCTAGGGCGGGCCATTCATCGCTAATTACGAGCTGGCAGTAGCGCTCGCATAGCCCTTGGATTTGACCACGGGAGGGCTCTTGCAGACCACGAGAAAAACGGTAAATCTCTGAGACGCTGGCGGCTTCGTTGTCTACAGCTCGCTCAAGGTTCTGATACTGGTCCAGGGCAGCGGCTACAAGCAGGCCAAGTATTAGAGAGACCAGGGTGCCGACTATATTAAACATAGCGTCTAAGAACGTTTGGTGCTCGCTAATATCAATGGGCTTGAGCAGTTTGCGAGTTAGGGCAAAGCTAGCCATGGCCAAGATGGCAGAACCGAGACAGACAACGATAACAATGGGAAGCCCTGACATATTAAGGTACCTATTTCCACTTTCTTCAGGCAAATTTGCCGTATCTAAGTATTGGCGGTTTATGGCCTTGCTTCAAGTGCGATTTTTAACTCTGATTTGAAAATTCACTGTTCCGTTTACAACTCGATAACAAATTGTCGCTATTAATAGAGAGGAAGCGACGAGCTACAAGCAACTTGCTTCCCCTTACCAATATTAAACGGTCCGTAATCATTTTCTTTACCTTGCCAGCGAGGTCATTGCAATGCTCAACAGAATTGTATCTTCCATCATTTTCATAGCAGTTATAGCCTTGGGGTTCATTGCCAGCCCTGCTGCACAGGCTCAGATGATTGAGGAAGTGCAGCAAGCAGAGGGAGCTCCTGCAGTTGTCCAGGAACACCGTAGCCGCTCAGGTTGGGAGCAGCCGCTAGTAGAGAAAGACAATAACCTTAAGCATTACTACTGGACCGAAATTGACCGCAACAAAGCTGCTTACAAAGTAATAAACCGTGCCGGCACTGGTTACAGCGTTATGCCTCGCACAGCTAGTGATTGCAAGCCAAAGGTTCTGCCTCCCCGCGCCAACAAGAACATTTGGGGCGACCTCAATGGTGCTAACTCCGAATTGAGCGGCCGCATTCGCCCAGCAATTGTTGCTCAGGCTCGCTCGCAGCCCGCAGTTTATTCTTACAATGGCAACAGCTATGGCAATGCCTATGGCAAAGTCTCGCCATCGTATTCGAGCAGCCCTTCGTCGAGCGCCAGCAAGAACGTCAACGGCCGCGTTATGTCTTACTAGAATTTAGAGATTGCTTAGATGCCTAAGCTTACCGCAGTGCTATTAGGGCAACTAAATACTTAAGACGATTTTGCCAAAGTGTTTGCCACTTTCCATGTATTGCAAAGCCGGGACTATTTCTTCAGCACTGAAAACTTTGTCGATCACTGGTTTAAGCTTGTGGGCCGTGATTGCTCGGTTCATGTCGTCAAACATGCTACGGGAGCCAACAAAGACACCATGAAGACGAATAGACTTCATCAATATGGGCACCGGATTGACCTGACCGGCAGCCAGCACACCAATTAAGCTAACATGGCCGCCCATGCGCACAGCATTGAGTGAGCGATCAAGGGTACCGGCACCACCAATTTCTACTACGTGATCGACGCCTCTGCCGTTAGTGTATTCGAGTACAGCTTCGTCCCATTTTTCGTTGTTCTTGTAGTTAATCGTGTGTGCTGCTCCCATTTCTTTAAGGCGGGCAAGCTTTTGCTCTGAACTAGATGTAGCAATGACAGTTGCTCCGGACATGCGGGCAAATTGCATAGCAAAAATTGAAACTCCACCGGTTCCCATAACCAGCACTGTGTCTCCAGCTTTGACTTGGCCGTTTACTACCAGGCCATGCCAGGCGGTTAGGGCCGCACAAGGCAATGTTGACGCTTCTTCGTAGCTAAGATGGTCCGGTACGTGGGTGAGTGCATCTTGATCGATCAAGCGATACTCTTGCAGCATGCCATCGACAAAGCCACCCAGGGCTGTTTTGGCTATGGCATTGTCAACTTCGCCGCTAATCCAATCGGTCATGAAATTTGGCGATACTCGGTCACCCACTTTGACGCGAGTGACAGAGCCACCAATTTCTACAACTTCGCCGGCGCCATCAGAGAGAGGCACTAGTGGTAGTGGCAGGGCTTTGCTGTAATAGCCTTTGGAAACGAGAATGTCTCGATAGTTCAGTGAAGCTGCTTTGATGCGCACCAGTACTTGCGTACCATGGGGGCGTTTGATTGCTTTTTCGCTGGCTTTTATGTCTTCAATGTTGAAGCTACCAAGTTGGAACGCCTTGAAATTTGCAGTAGCAATATTTGACACAAAATCCACCTTTTTTCTAGATTGCGTATGAGTAGTTGGCAGGCAAAACTGATTTTGCCTTGAGACCAAGTTCTTCTTCAAGAGCCTGGGCTGCGTGGTATGGCCAGTAGGGGTCGCGCATCAGTTGGCGCGCCAATAGAACAATATCGGCTTGTCCTGAGCTAATTATTTCGTTGGCTTGTTTGGCATCAGTGATCATTCCTACTGCCGCTGTTGCTATTTTTGCTTCGGCTCGCACTTTCTCGGCTAGGGGAACTTGCCAGCCTGGGCCGTAAGCGTAATGATCACCGGGGCGTACGTAGGCACTGCTGCAATCGACTAGATCAACACCTAGTTCTTTCAAAATTTTGGCTAATTCTACTGAATCATCAACTGTCCAGCCACCTTCAACCCAGTCAGAGGCCGAGAGCCGAACAGCTAAAGGCAAGTGTTCTGGCCAGACTTGACGCACAAGCTTTGTGGTCTCAATGATCATACGTGTGCGATTTTCAAAGCTGCCACCATATTCATCGGTGCGGAAATTGGCCAAGGGTGAATAGAAGCTGTTGAGCAAATAACCATGAGCGCCGTGAATTTCGAGCCATTTGAAACCGGCTTGGAGGGCGCGGCTAGCGGCACTTTGGAAGGCCAGCTGAATTTCTTTGATTTCGTCAACTGTCAATTCGTGGGGGGCGCGAGAGCCTGGGGTGAAGGGCACAGCAGACGGCGCTACTGGTAGCCAGCCACCGTCAGCGTCGCTGATTTCTTGTTTTTCGTGGCGGTTGCCCACTTTCCATGGATTTTTAGTCGATGCCTTGCGGCCAGCATGGGCAATTTGGATGCCGGGCACGGCTCCGTATTGTTCAATAAATTCAGTTATTTTTTTGAGCATATCAATGTGCTCATCTTTATAAAGACCAAGGTCCTCAGGTGAAATGCGGCCGCGAGCTTCAACACCGCTAGCTTCAAGAATAACTAGGCCCGCCCCGCCAATGGCTCGTGAGCCAAGGTGGACGAGGTGCCAATCGCTAGCAAAGCCGTCAACGCTTGCGTATTGGCACATAGGTGAGACGCCGATGCGATTGCGCAGAGTGACGCTGCGCAAAGTGAAAGGGCTGAAGAGGTTTGACCCAGATTTCTCTTGCTGCTCGTTTGAACTTTCTTGGGTGGTTTCTGGCGCGTCTTTCTCGGTGCTTGTGCGGTTCGACATGAATTTCTCCTGGGTATCCTTCGCTGGACAAAGAATAGACCGGTCGTCTACAAAAGTCAACCCAACAGTAGGGCTGAGGTCATCCAATCTGCTGTGCTTTTGACCGTAGATTCTATATGATCTTTCTACAAAAGGTCTTAAATGCAGTGGGTGCAAATTTATGTCTCGTCCATGGCCAAGTTCTCTCCCAATCTTAAGAGGGGCATCATTCTCAGTCTTGAGGCTTGTCTTTTTCGCTCTCACTCTAGCCAGTACCAGTTCTCAGGTTTGCCATGGGTCTGGGCAAGAGGGCCGAACTATCCCCTCCCAAAAGTTTATTGGCAACCTTGAGCCTGTGGCCTTTTTTGATGGACCGATGCCAACAGGAGTGACCGTTTCAGCTCACGGGCGACGATTTGTCAATTTCCCCCGTTGGGGCGATGAGGTGCCATTTACCGTGGCCGAGTTGGTTGATGGCCAGGCTGTGGCCTATCCTAATGCTGAGATCAATCGGGACGATGTCTTTGCTGTCACTGAGCATTTGCTGTCGGTGCAATCTGTCGTGGTCGATGCCAAAGATAGGTTGTGGCTGTTAGATACAGGTAGTCCAAAGTTTGAGCCTGTAGTCAAAGGGGCTGCTAAGCTCGTTTGTATCGATCTTAAAACCAATAAGGTAATTCAGACGATTTTTATGCCGGCCAATACGGCTTATGTCGGCACCTACCTAAACGACGTGCGTTTTGACCTTAGTCGAGGCAAGGCCGGTATGGCTTTTATCACTGATTCTTCTAGTTCTTGCCCCGGTATTATCGTTGTTGATTTGGCCAGCGGAGAGAGTTGGCGGCGCTTAAACGACCATATTTCGGTCAGGCCAGTCAGTGGTTTTCTACCCATGGTAGAAGGTGAGCCTTTGGTTGATCTCCGTGTCGGTAGCGATGGTATTGCTATTGGTGCCGATGGCAAACACCTGTTCTATTGCCCACTGTCTAGTCGCAAGCTTTATAGCGTCAGCGTCGATGCTCTCTGTGATCGCCAACTCAGTGATGGTGATGTGGAAAAGACAGTTTGTGAAGTAGTTACAAAAGGGGCTTCTGATGGCCTCGAAAGTGATAGCCTTGGACGCATTTATGCTGGTGATTACGAGCACAATGCTATTCATCGTATTTCACTCAGTGGTAAGGATGAAACGATAGTTTGCGATCCGCGGGTTTTGTGGCCCGACACCTTGAGCTTAGCAAACGATGGCTATTTGTATTTCATCGTCAATCAGTTGCATCGCCAGGCGCGCTTTCATGACGGTCAAGACAAACGGCAAAAGCCCTATGTTCTCTTCCGAATTAAGGTCGATGCCAAGCCAGTGGCGCTAAAATAGGGGAACATTGAGGCTGTCTCTGGCGTCATCTCATCTTGTTAGAATTTGGTAGATAACTAGTTTATGAAAGTCAAATCACTAATATCTATCACCTTACTTTCTAGCATGCTACTTTCTTCACTTGTGATTGGTAGTGTTTCTAGTGTCGCTGCTCAGGGCAGTGCGCCACCCCTTGCTCCATCGCGCTTGCTGCGTAGCTCTAGCTCTGGTGCAAATTCTGGATCTACTGCAAATTCTGGGCCTACTGCAAGTCAGACGTCGAGCTTTAATGGTTCTGTTCTAAATGGTTCTGTAATTAACAATAGTACTGCCAGTGGTGCTTCTCGTCTGCTTCGGCAGCCCGCCGCGCCTGTCGTTGGCGGTTCGGCCCCTGTAATTGCTCCTAGTCCTAGCAATTCCGGATCACTCTTCTCTGCCGATGAACAAGCGACGTTTTCGCAAGTGCGACAGAGCCCTTCGCTACAACAAGTTTCTCCATCCAGAGTTACCCCAAGCTCCTATAGTTCCAGCACCAATATACAGACTACTAACTCCAGCGTAAGTTCTGGCTCTAGTAGTCAGACTAAGTTTGATATTGGTCAGGCTCTGCGCTTAGGCGCTCAATTTGTCAACGCTATCAACGCTGGATCTAACAATAGAGTTAGCTCTCCTTCTAGTTCTGGCCAATTTAGTAGTTCGGCTACAGCTGCAGCTTCATCTTCATCTAATTTGCTCAAAAATTCTCTAGCCAAACCGGCATTTGTAAGTAAGTTTGCTCGCCCCCTAACGAGCAGCGAGCTGACTGTGCTTTCTAAGTATGATGTAGTGATAGTTCTGGATAAATCAGGCTCTATGGACGAGCGCGATTGTCCTGGTGGTATGAGCCGCTGGGATTGGTGCCGCGATCAAATGATGTCGCTTACTGCCCAAATCAGTTCAGTCTTTAAAAACGGCATTACGGTGGCGCTCTATTCATCAGATTATGACATCTTCAGAAATGTCGATCTGGGTTATGTCACCCGCATTTTTGGCGAGAATGGACCATCGGGTGGAACCTACACAGGTAAAGTGATGGAGGCTGTTTTTGATGACTACTTTGCTCGTCGGGCAAGCAATCCAGGCACTCGTAAATTGCTTGTACAGGTAGTGACTGACGGTGATCCCAGCGATAAAGGGGCTTTGATTGCAGCTATATCTAGGGCTTCGCAGATGATTAATTCTCCTGGTGAAATTACAGTGAATTTCCTGCAAATTGGTCACGAAGAGGCGGGCGCTCGTACATTGGCCAAGTTGGACAGTGGTATGGCCAGCGAAGGTGCTAAATTCGATATTGTAAGGGTTGAACCCTTTGCTGCTGTAGAGCGTGAAGGTTTGCCCCGGGCGCTGGCGGATGCCATTAATTGATTTGAGGATGTTAATGGGCTAACTTTATCGCACGTATGCCGTTCTATGGGGCATAAAGCTGTATGGTCTGAGGAAGAGAGCTTGAAGATAGAGAGAATATTTTTGGTCGACGATGACCCAAATATCAGACGTATTGCCGAGATAAGCCTGAAGAAGTTGGGGCCGTGGCAAGTAGATTTGGCTGGCTCTGGTCGAGAGGTATTGGCAATGCTTGAGCAAAGCAAACCAGATCTGCTTATTCTTGATGTAATGATGCCAGAAATGGACGGCCCTACTACATTTCAAATGGTCAAAGAGCGATTTCCAGACTTTAAACAACCAGTAATTTTTATGACCGCTAAAGTTATGTCCCATGAGGTCGACGAATATTTGGTTTTGGGCGCTGCTGGAGTGATTTGCAAGCCTTTTAATCCTAAAGACTTGGCTGATGATGTGCGCAAGATATGTGATCGCTGGGAAGCTAGCAATGCTAGTTCAGATTCACCCGCTGAACTTAGCGCCGATATATTGGTGAGTTCAGGAGATTAGTTCATTAGTCTGCCTTCTGGAGAATCAGGCCAATGTCAAATCATAGCTTGACCAAGCAATCTGCCAATTCGAGCCTGGGGCTTAAGAAGTTAGTTATTGCCTGGGGCGTTTTGGTCTTGCTTGGCTATGGCAGTATGGTTGTCTACTCTACTTCGCCAGCCAAGAGTGCGGTAACAGCTGATCATTTTCCGCTAGATAGTACGCTCGCTCACGGTCGTAATTTAACTCTGATTACTTTCTTGCATCCCCAGTGTCCGTGCTCTAGGGCAACTGTCAGTGAGTTGCAAGAACTCTTAGTTCAGAACGAATTTCAATCTAACCTGACTATTTATGCTGTTGTCTCGCGGCCAAGTGGGTGTTCTGCCGATTTTACCAGGGGGGCAATCCTTGACTCTCTCTCGTCCATGAAGAATGTCCAAGTGGTAATTGATAAAGATGATGTCGAGTCGCAACGCTTTGGTGCTAGGGCCTCTGGGCAAACATTGCTTTTTGATGGCCAAGGAAAATGCTTATTTAGTGGTGGCATTACCGCTGCTCGGGGCGAAGTGGGTGCTAATGCGGGAGTAAATGCTTTGCGGCAGTATCTTGCTGGCACAACAACAACTACTACTATTACTAAACAGACACCGGTGTTTGGTTGTTCACTGGAGTCAAGTAAGTGAACACAACTAATAGAGAGACTGTGAAGATCTTTGACTGGAACGATCGCCGTGCCCTAGTTCCCAATTCGCCTTTGGCCGAGAAGATCTATAAGCAAGAGCGTCTCTCTGTTTGTCAGCAAACCGACAGAATGTTCGGTTGGCTAATGATTGTGCAATGGTTGGCTAGCCTAATGGTCGCTCTGGTTGTCTCGCCATACACCTGGGCTGGTCGCGATTCTTTCATTCATCCCCACATTTATTTTGTCACTATTTTGGGTTCACTGATTACGGCTTTTCCTGTGTATTTGGCTTTTAGGCATGCCGGTGAGCCAGTTACTCGCTTTGTCATGGCTGTTTGCCAGATGATTTATTCCGGTATGCTCATTCACCTTACTGGTGGCCGCATTGAGTCACATTTTCATATTTTTGGCTCACTAGCGTTTCTTTCTTTTTATCGCGATTGGCGTGTACTAGCAGTGGCATCTTTAGTGACACTTTTTGACCATGCGGTTCGTGGCGTTTACATACCAGAGTCTATTTACGGAGTGGCTCTGGCGAGCCCCTGGCGCACTGTTGAGCACGTCTGGTGGGTGCTTTTCGAAGATGTATTTTTAATCAGCGCTGGCTATCAGAGTTTGAGCGCGATGATGGCTAATGCCAATAAACAGGCCGAGCTTGAAGCTACTCGTACTAGAGTTGAAGAGTTAGTAACTGAAAGAACTGTTCAACTTGACGCCAGCGAGAATCGTTATCGCGTGCTCTGTGAAACTGCTCCACTTGGTATTTATCAAACTACGCCAGACGGTAAATGTATTTATATCAACATGCGTTTTGCCGAAATTTTTGGTTTGACATTCGAAGAGGCACTTCGAGATGGATGGAGTCATACGGTGCCAGCTGATCAGCTAGAAGTTGTGGGATCTGCTTGGTTAGCGGCTGTGAATGGCAACGGCAATTTTGACATGCAGTTTAGGATTGAAAGCGAAAATCCTTGTTGGGTGCATAGTAAGGCATCGCGAGTGGTGGCTGCTAAGGATGGTGTTGAGACCTATGTTGGTACTGTCGAAGATGTGACTGAACAAGTGATGGCAGAGCAGGCTCGCGCAGAACGTGCTCTAGTGCAAGCGCGCCTGGCTTCGATTGTTGAACATTCTAATGATGCTATTGTCGGTAAGTCACTTCAGGGCGTGATTTCTTCGTGGAATCCTGCGGCCGAGAGATTATTTGGCTGGTCGAGCGCTGAGATGATTGGTCAAACAATCAGCAATCTTTTACCAGATGATAAAAGAGAAGAAGATGCTGCCAATTTGAGCCGTATTTTGTCTGGAGAGAAAGTTGGAGAGTATGAGACTGTAAGACTTTGCAAGGATGGCCGCGCTATTGATGTCGCCTTGACTTGTTCTCTCATGCTCGATAGCGACGGGCAGGCTATTGGAGTATCTGTAATCTATCGCGATATTTCGCATCGCAAAGAAGTAGAGAAGCGATTGAGTGAATTCTACTCGACTATTTCACATGAACTGAGAAGCCCGCTGACTTCAATTCGTGGCGCCCTAAGTTTGATTGACGACAAAATCATCGATATGGGCTCAGATGAATGCTACGAGATGATTGGCGTCGCTCGCAGCAGCTCAGAACGGCTAGTTCGTTTGATTAATGACATTCTTGATATTAAGAAGATCGAGGCCGGTAAATTAGAGCTGAAGCTTGAAAAAATTGACGCTGCAACACTGGTGGAAAGAGCCGTAGCCAGCATGGAAGGCCTGGCCCGGGCCAGCAATATTCAGCTCATTCAAGACACTACTTTTAGTGCCACGGTTAAGGTTGATTTAGATAGAATCATTCAGGTATTGATCAATTTAATTTCAAATGCCATTAAGTTTAGTAGCGATGGCGGCTGTGTGATCGTTGGCTTGCATCTACAACCCGATGCCCAACTGCGTTTTAGTGTTGCAGATCAAGGGTCTGGAATACCGGTTCATCTACAATCAAGGTTGTTTCAGCGCTTTCAGCAAGTTGATTCATCTGACACTAGGCCAAAAGAAGGCACCGGCTTAGGCCTAGCTCTTTCTAAAGCAATTGTAGAAGAACATAAGGGCCTGATCGGGGTCTATAGTTCAACTTCTACGGGAAGTACTTTCTGGTTCGACCTGCCTATAGTTGATGCTGCTGTTAAGGACTATCTGATACCACTTCTTGGTGCTTCAACAATCTTGCTGGTTGAAGACGACGATAATATTGCTCAATTTATGCGTCTTTCTTTGCTCAAGCAAGGCTATCAAATTGTGCGTGTAGCCACGATAGCAGAGGCTACCGATATACTCTCGCGCTCACGGCCAGGGCTAATTTTGCTTGATCTTAACTTGCCAGATGGTAATGGTTTGGATATTTTGCAGTACTTAAAAGAACAGTTTCCACATGATGCAGTTCCGGTAATAGTGACAACCGGCACTGCTTGCGACAAAGTTTCTTTGGCCTATCCGGTGGTGCTTGATTGTTTCTTCAAGCCCTTTGAAATGAGTCTGTTGCTAAAATCTGTAGAGAAAGTAATTAAGATTGGACCATCTCGTCGCATCTTACTAGTAGAAGACGATCCAGCAACTCGTTCGGTTATAGCGAAACAATTGGCAGCAATCGGGGCCACTTGTATGGAAGCTAGCAACGGTCTTGAAGCTCTCAATGTAGTTGAATCGTTCGTTCCTGATCTTATTGTTCTGGATGTGGGAATGCCAAAATTAGATGGCTTTGAAGTAATCAGTGTATTGCAAAAAGGACCATTTGCTTTTGTGCCGCTGCTTGTCTATTCCGCTCAAGAACTAACCGAGAGCGATAAGCGTAAACTTAGCCTCGGCCTCACTCGCTACCTCGATAAAGGGCGAATTTCTCCTGAAGAATTTATAGATAGTGTGCAAGAACTTTTAGGTCATCTCAAGGTTGGCAGTTAAGGTTGGCAGTTAAGGTTGCTCTGGGCACAAGCAAAAGCACCATTGAGAGCTGCCTGCCATCCGGCATAGTCTTGTCTGCGATCGGCTGAGGGTGTTAGGGCTTGATCGCTTTGCCAGCCTGAGAGAAACTCTTTTTTTGTTTTTATCAGTCCGGTCTTTAGAGCGGCCATGGCTGCTACACCCCATGCTGTTGATTCTGATTGGGTGGCACGCAGTACTGGCACACCAATGATATCGGCTTGAAATTGCAGCATAAAGTTGTTTTGTGTAGCCCCGCCATCAACTCGCAATTCTTTGACCGTGATACCGTTCTTTTTCATATCTTCAACCACGTCGCCAACTTGATAGGCCATGGCTTCCAAGGCGGCTCTGACTAAATGCGCTCTAGTGGAGCCCCTGGTCAATCCAACGATGGTGCCGCGCACATCTGAATTCCACCAGGGTGAGCCTAAGCCAACTAGTGCCGGAACAAAATAGACGCCTTCATTTGAGTCGAGTGAGACAGCCATTTCTTCAGTATCGCTACTTGATTCGATGATGCCGAGGCCGTCACGCAGCCATTGAATTGCTGCTCCAGCAACAAATATGGCTCCTTCAAAAGCATAAATTGGGTCTTTCCCTTCCTGCTGCCAACCAACTGTAGTCAGTAAACCACCGGCGAACCTTGGCTTGCTACCAATGTTGGCCAAGAGAAATCCGCCGGTGCCATAAGTGCATTTGGCCATCCCTTCTTCGAGACAGGCTTGACCAAATAGAGCTGCTTGCTGGTCACCCATAACCGCTGATATCGGTGCGGCGAAGCCAATTAAATCGGCGCGAGTTGTGCCGAAATTGGCGTCGGAGGGAAGTACTTGTGGTAGCACTGCTGATGGCACGTTAACGAGCTTAAGCAGCTCGTCGTCCCAAGTCATAGTATTAATATCAAAAAGCATGGTGCGCGATGCATTGCTGCCTTCAGTGGCATGGGTTTTCTCTTCAGTCAAGTTCCAGATTAGCCAGCTATCGATAGTGCCGAAGCAGAGTTTGCCAGCTTCGGCTTTGTCTCTGGCTCCGGGCACATGATCAAGTATCCAGGCAACTTTCGGACCGGAGAAATAGGCATCGGGCACAAGGCCGGTTTTGCTGCGGAAGACTTCTTTGTGACTTTTCAGTTCATCGGCTATTTCTTGCGTGCGTCTACATTGCCAGACTATGGCATTGTGAATCGGTTTGCCAGTTTCTTTGTCCCAGACCACTGTGGTTTCGCGTTGGTTGGTGATACTGACGCAAGCTATCTCACTGCCGCTAATTTTGGCATTAGAGATTGCCAGTTTGATACAGTCGATTTGGGTTGAGAGTATTTCACTGGCGTCGTGCTCTACCCAGCTAGGGCGGGGGAAGTACTGCTTGAATTCTTTCTGGCCTAGCCCGATGCTTTTTCCTTCTTTGTCGAAGACGATTGCTCGACAACTAGTGGTGCCTTGATCGATGCTGAGAACATACTTTTTCATTTCATTGCCCCTGGCTTAGTCTCGATGTCTTTTAATTTGCTAACTGGTAATTGCGCCAGAAAATTATAGAGGCACGTTCTATCAGTTGGTTAATTCGATTGGGATAGTGTCCAGTCATTGTCGCTCTCATTTTTAGGGTATAGAGTGGTCTGCTGGTAACTTTCTTTATGGGCCGTACAGTTAAAAGCAATTGGTAGTCGTGTTTGGCTAAAGGGGAAAGGGTAAGCAAGAGCAGATGCGTAGCCCCTTTGGGGTCAATTTTTACTTGGCAAGATTGAGCGCGTGCGCTCAGTATATTGCACAGGCTGTCTGCCGTTATGCTCTTGTCTTGGTTGTCATTGAGAGCTTGTGGTAGTGGGCTGACTCCAATAGCCATTTTCTTTATGCCGTGCAAATTTAGTATTTCGCGGTGAGATGCTAAATTTGTTGCCGCGATGATTTCTTGCGCAGTTGTTTCAAGCTTCCCTGCATTTTCAGCCGAAACTACCAGTGGTATCGTAAATATAAGTGCTGCGGGCAGCATCAGTGCCAGTAGCAATGCTAGAGATTTCGCCACCAGCTCGATTTACTCTTGCCCATCTGGCATGCTGGAATGGTCATCTTTCTTTAGTGGGTGCTTCTTTCCATGACCTATATCGGCGCTGTTGGCTAGAGCAAAGTCACGTCTGAAGTGTTTCACTACTTCTTTCAATTGGCTGTCCACTTCGGCTTGCATATTGCTCTGTGAGCTTCCAGCGACGTCTTTTGACCAGACCGCCACCATCAATTCTTGTTTGTTTCTTGCTACTTTAACTTTTTCGACTAAAGCCATGTTGATAGCAAAAGTAGCGGTGTTGGCGTTGGCACTGTCGGCCACAGTTTTTAACTTGAGATAAAGAATTGGTGTATTGCTAGTCTCACAATCATGACTTTTACTACTACCTTTACCAGAAGCACCAGCGCAGCAATTGTCATCACCACAGATGGTGACATGAGTGGGTACAAGTTCATCGACCATGAGATGTCTAATTTTCTCTTTATTGATACCGTGGTCGATTGAGAACTGGTCTAACTCGCCAATTACTAACTTCATTTGCTTCAAGCCCGAGAGAATCAGTGGTTGGTTGAAGCCTTCTCTGCTCTTGCCGCTCGAAGTATCACTATCTTTCGCTAGTGTTTTACTGTCAATTGATTTGGTGTCAGTTGATTTTGTTTTGCTCTTTGAATCACCATGCTCTGGGCAGCAATGACCTGCTAGCGGTTGCAGCAAGCAAGAAAATATGGCGGCGAGAGCGCTAGATGCGAAAAGAGATAATTTGGCTTGCTGCACTTTGATTCTCCAGTAGACGAAACTAGAATTTACTGACTATATGAGTTTACAGGCTGTTGCCACTATTTCGGCCATAGCCTGACCCAGCAAAGCGATTTGTTTTTTGCTGGTGTTTGCCTTTTGGGCTGCACTAGCAATTGACTTCTTCTTCGATTTTGCCGCCGATTGAGCAAATTGTTTCTCGGTAGGCACATGCACAAAAATTACCGATTTAATTTTTGGCTGGTTCAAGGCATAGTTTAGCGCTTGAAAGTAGAGTTCGTTGCAAATGAAAGTGCCAGCATGGTTGGAGATGACTGCCGGATAGCCGGTCTTATTAATTGCTGAATTTAAGGTCGTTAGATTGATGGTGGTTCTCAGTAGATCTGGTGCAGTTTTGTTAATCGGTTTATCAAGCGGTTGGTGTCCACTGTTATCGGCTATGCCGTAGTCTTTGATATTAATTGCAAAGCGCTCAAGGTTGAGCCGTTCACGTTTTTGGGCAAGGCCGGTCATAACCACGCAAAGTGGTCCAGGGCTATTCTTGACGGTGTGGTCAAGTGCTGCTCTGAGTGCTTTCCAGCCTCTTACACCGGCGGAGGGCAAGATAAGTTTCTCAATGTGAATCTCTTTTGCGTGCCGCAAAGACCCACTGGGCTTTGTTGTAAGCAAATCGGGGAAGGCTTTTACTATAAGTTCAGTGGGATTTACCTTGTTTGCCCCAAAGGCGTCAAAGCCCGTCAGTAGGCAGGTGATGGCTTTTGTTGGCACAGAAGTGACCTGTAAAGTAGTTGAGGGGGGATGTACGGTTGGTTCGCGCTCTGGTCTCTATAGTGTAGAATGTTTATTCTGCTGTAATGCCGGAGTGGCGAAATGGTAGACGCAATTGACTCAAAATCAATCGCAGGCAACTGTGTGTCGGTTCGAGTCCGACCTCCGGCAGATTTTTAAAAGCCCGCCCTTCTTTGGGTGGGCTTTTGATTTTGTTTGTTTTCTGATTAGCCTTTCACGGGGCTTTCGCCTGCCATTTTTGAAGGCCTAATGTAACGTCTTTGCTGCATTGGGTCAGGGTTGCGCACTGCGTGATAGTATTTTTTTTGTATTGTCATTATTTGACTGAGACTTACGCAGAGATTTAAATAGATATTGAATTCATCTAAGCGACTAATTCTAATATTTTGCACGGCAGCATTTCTGCTCGCCCAGTTCTGGTCATTTGCTGCTGCTGCAACACTGCTTGAGTCTATCGATACAGATCCATGCAATGACATTTGTCTTGAAGATGTGATTTCAGTCGATCCTTTTGTGGGCGGCTCTTGTGGCTCCGGGCGTTCAGAAAGTAATAGTCTGACAATGGCAGGGCTGTTCGTTGCTTCAGAGCAAGCCGTATTTTCTGCTCTGTTTATTGTTGCCCTCTTAGCGTCTTTCAATCAATCAGAGCCAGCTCAATGTTTGATATTGCAGGAACATCAGCGGCCTGTCTTTTGCCTGGCTTTGCGCCAGCTGATTGGAAAACAGCAGGTTTGATTCGTATTTGTATTTGAAACGACGCTTCTTGTTTGGCCTAGCCATAGCAACGTCCGTTCTGTGCATCTCGAATATATCTGCAGGAAACCAAGATGATTGAAAAATTGATAAATTTTGCCTTGAATCAAAGGCTGCTCACGATTGCTGCAGCTCTTGGTTTGGCCTGCTTTGGCATCTTTTCGATGCTCAGCCTACCAGTTGATTCTTTTCCTGATGTTAGCAACGTTCAGGTTCAAATAATCACTGAACCTGAAAGCATGGCCACCGAAGAAGTCGAGGCCTTGGTCACTTATCCGATAGAGAACATCCTCAATGGGCTGCCTAAAGTTAAGAAAATTCGCTCAAGTTCGAGCTTTGGTTTGTCTGTGGTTACGGCAATTTTTGAAGACGATATGGATGTCTATTTCGCTCGTAACTTAATTATGCAGCGCTTGTTTCAAACCGATAAGCTCTTGCCCGAAGGCTGCCCTAAGCCGCTTCTAGGACCAGTGGTATCGAGTTTCTCCAATGTCTATATGTATTATTTGCAGAAGCCAAATAATGATCAAACTGAGCTTAGGACTCTGCAAGATTGGACAATTGCCCGGCGCCTCAAGTCTGTTCCTGGTGTGGCCAATGTGTCTACATATGGTGGTTTCGTTAAGCAGTATCAAGTGCAGGTTGACCCCTACAAGCTGCATGGCTACAAGCTTAGCTTGAATGATGTGGTCACTGCTTTAGCCACTAACAATGCCAATGCTGGCGCCAACTTTATCGAGAATGCTGGTGAAGAAGTAATTATTCGTGGCATGGGCAGAATCGACACGATTGATGATATTAACAATATTTTGCTCAAGTCAATTGACGGTGTGCCGGTAACTATCGAGCGCGTGGCCCATGTTGGAATCG
>CALROJ020000047.1:0-57711 GCA_943369735.1 bacterium Ga0077546 | reverse complement strand
GAATATATTGGCTGGTTTAATATCGCGATGCACAACATTGTTGCGATGAGCATAGGCTAGGGCATCTAACACTGCAAGAAATATTGAAATAGTAAATTCAAGTTTTTGCGGGCCTTTTCGCACCAGCAGATCTTCTAAAGTCTCACCCTCAAGGTAGTCCATTGAGTAGTAAGGCACTGTGTTTTCGTGAATGCCTAGATCGTAAACTTTAACCAGACCAGGGTGACTTAGCACCGACAGAGTCTTGGCCTCTGCCTTAAAACGCAACCAACTCTGTTCACTGACAATACTAGGTGACAAAACTTTTAAAGCATACTGGCGATTCAAACTAAGGTGTTGAGCCAGATAGACAATACCCATGCCACCTTCGCCAATCTCTGAAACAATCCTGAAGGCGCCACCAATGACAGTGCCCGGTGAAAAGTCATCCTGCGGCAGCTTTCGACCAGAGTCGGCGTTGGCCTTAAAATTAGCTGTATAACCGCGCTTCTCGGCCATGGCCTGCCGCCGCACTTGTGTATTCGTGCGCGCTAATCGCTCTTTCTTTGGCAGAGCTGGCTGAGCACATTGACAGCGCAATTCTTGAAAGAGAAACGAAGTGAACGAACCAGCTCGCTTCTTTGCCACTGACTTACCGCAGTTAGTGCAGACTTGACTGGCAGGTGACTCCTTTGGATTGCTTTGCGGCCCCGCACTATTCTTGTTGCACTGACAATAGTTCTGCTGAAATAAATACGACGTGAAAGAGCCAGCCCGGGTGTTGACTAGAGACTTTCCACATTTTTTGCATTGACTAGTCAAGGAAACTTCCTCTATTTAAGATGCCAGAAATACAAGCGTATGTGTTAGCAAGGGTCGGTTGATGGTCTCACTTTGCCGAGTCGTCCGGAAGGTCAAACATCTGATTGTCTGTAGCGCTAAATTGCATTGTCCTTAGCTTAGGCAATGCTTTCTGCAGCCGTACCTTGCATTCTAAAGGCATCTCTACACTCGAAAGAACTAAACACTCAAGCTTGTGAAACTTAAGTAATGACTTAACGCACTTTTCATCAGTCTTAGAATTATGAAGAATTAGATACCTCAAATTGGTCAATACTGTAAGGGCTTCAATATCTTCATTGCTGATGGAGCTCGAGCGGATAGACAGACTCTCAAGCGAACGCATAGAAGCAAGAGACGCTACATCTCTCTTGGACAACGTAGCTTCTCCAAGTTGTAGGTAAGCGAGATGCGGATTTCGACTGAGCACTTTCAACAAAGCAGATACGTTCGCCCCACCATCAAGGCTGATTCGCGCAGCTGTATGCAAAGGTGTCAGCATTAGCAAGGTAGCCGGGTCAGCATGACAGTCGGCAAGCTTTAGTGAGTAAAGATTGGTCAAACAGTTCAAGTACTTGATATTTTTCGGCTCCAGAGGCACTTGCCGCAAAACTAGCACACGCAGAGAAGTCAGTCGCGAAATATACTGAAGAATTGGATCGGCAAATTTGGCGGTACCATCAAGGGTAAGAGAATGCAAATCGTCACTACGGAAATGGCTAAGTAGCTCAGGGTTAAACTGAAGAATCATATCGGAGCTCAGGGCAACGTTAGAATTGATTGGAATGCCAAGCTTTTCTTGGGCCTGACAGGTATAAGTCTTGTTGGCAAGACTACAGGTTACTTCTCCCAATGAGAACGTGGAAGGGAACGTGAAAACCTTGAGCCTTCGGCCATTTTTACTAACTATTTGTGAGTAGTATTTCGGTGCGGCGTGCAAATAATCGATTACCTCGGCCTGTGTGCGCGCAGTAAGCTTCTCTGTCCTTTCAGCTGGCACCGTTGCCAACCTGGCACTTTCGCTCGAACCGTGCAAGAAATGAGAACTTTCTGTTGCAGGAATAGGGCTGGAAGTTAGCTCTATGCCCGGTATTCTTGTGTCGGTTACAGTTTTCTTTACCGCTGCAGACTTGGGAGCAAACAGTGCATAATAGATTCCGCCAGCCAGGCCTAGCCCCAATACTCCTATAAGCGCATAGCCAACCGGTCCAAGTCCTCCTTGCCCAACGCGCGCCGGGAGCCCTCTAGAATTGACCTTGTCAGCCGCTGAATCGCTCCTATTACTTCTCTTCGCCCCGGCATAAGCCTCTAAATTCTTTCCTTCCTTAATGCGGGTCAAATCTATAGCCATCTCTTTGGCCGACTGATAGCGGTCTTGAGGCAGCTTGGCCATGCACTTGGCAAATACTACATCCAGCGAAAGTGGGAAAGTAATGTCACAGACATCCGACAGCAATGGAATTTCGCCTTCTTCATGCAGCATCGCTATTTCTAAAGAATTGCCACTCTCAAAGGGCACATAACCAGTCAATGTCTCAAACAGTGCGCAGCCAACTGAATAGATGTCTGAGCGGAAGTCTATCGGTTCACCCCGGCACTGCTCTGGGCTCATGTAATAGGGGCTGCCAAAGACCTCTCCGATGGCTGTAAGCTCTTGATTGCGCTGGCTCTGTTTATCGCCAACAAGCTTGGATATGCCAAAATCGAGAATTTTGATTTCTTGATTTTGGCATATGAATATATTGGCGGGCTTGATGTCGCGATGAACAACATTGTTTCGGTGAGCATAGGCTAGGGCATCTAAAACTGCGAGAAAAATTGAAATAGTATATTCAAGTTCTTGCGGGCCTTTTCGCACCAGTAGATCTTCTAAAGTCTCACCCTCAAGATAGTCCATTGAGTAGTAAGGCACTGTATTTTCATGAATGCCAAGGTCATAAACCTTGACCAGACCGGGGTGATTAAGCACCGACAGAGTCTTTGCTTCAGCTTTAAAACGCAACCAACTTTGTTCGCTAACAATACTTGGTGATAGAACTTTCAAAGCATAGGGTCGATTAAGACTTAGGTGCTGAGCCAAATAGACAGTGCCCATACCGCCTGCTCCAATCGCCGAATAGATCTTAAAGGCCCCACCAATTACAGCGCCCGTTGAAAAATCAGCTTGGTGCAAACTACTGCCAGACTCTGTGTTGGCCTTTAAATTAGCTGTATAGCCGCGCTTCTCGGCCATGGCCAGACGCCGCACTTGCGTATTCGTGCGCGCTAAGCGCTCTTTCTTTGGCAAAGCTGGCTGAGCACATTGACAGCGCAATTCCTGGAAAAGAAACGAAGTGAAAGAACCAGCTCGCTTCTGTGCCACTGACTTTCCACATTTTTTGCATTGACTAGTCAATTAGTCATCCTGTATTTGTAACGCTGTAGAAGTAGGATCGCTCGCATAAAATTCTCGCACCGTAAGGCGAGGGAAAGCAAGCTTAAGTCGCTTAATGGCCGCAGGAGAAAAACCTGAAACTGACAGCGTCTTAAGCTTAGGAAACTTCATCAGTGAGTCAATGCACTTTTCATCAACACCAGTGGAACCGAGATCAAGTACTTGCAAATTACGGAGCGCGGTAAGGGCCTGCAAGTCACTATTATCGACGGTGCTAGAACGGAGAGAGAGCGACTGAAGCGAACCAATTGAAGCTAAAACCTTTACATCAGAGTGAATCAAGGCTGCTCGGCGCAACGTGAGACCAGCCAAGTGCGAGTTATGACTAATTGCCTCAATTAATTGCGTATAAAGACTCGCAGGGCAATCATCCGCGACTATGTCACGTACATTAGCCAACAAAGATAGTTTCGATAGCGAATTCGGAGAGCATGAACAATTGAGCAACGTTAAAAAAGTTAGCTTCTTGAGGCAATCCAGGTACTTCTGATTTTCAGTATCTATCTTCATTTCAGCAAGATAGAGCGATTCCACGGAGGTTAGGTGAGATACTTGCTCCAGCATTCGCTTAGAGTCGGCAGGCTTTTGCCCGAGATGAAGACTGTAAAGCTCGGTAGGGTGAAACCGACTAAGAAGCTCCGGGAAATCAGAAATACATTGACCCGCTCGAAGGTACAACTTCGCAGTCAAAGGCACGCTTATCCGACCTTGCGCTGCACAGGAGCTGAACTCGTTGTTAAATGAGATATCGAGAGTGCCCAAAGAAAAATTCGCGGGAAAATCGAACCCTTTGAGCTTCCGACCATTAGCATCTATTACTACAGAATAGAATTTGGGTGTAGTCTTGAGGAAGGCCTCAACGTATGACTTTTCTTGCTCACTAAGAGTATTAGCGGGAGAGGTTAACGACCCACCAAGTAGCTCTTGTTGCAGGCCAGCAGTGGAGGCGGGCGACACAGTTGCTGGCGAAGACGGTTCAACTGGCTTGTACCGCAGCGCGTTCCGCTGCAGATATCCGCGCAATCCTGCATCAGGGCCAACGAGCACAGTGCTATTTATCCAGATCGCTAAACCGGCGGCGAGAAGTAAGCACACTGAAGCCAGAGCCACGGCCTGACGGCTCATAAAGGGCGGCTTCCCATCACTTGACTCAAAGCTAGTCCGCCGCGCAGCCCCGGCATAAGTCTCTAGGCTTTTGCCTTCTCTAATACGCGTTAAATCTATCGCCATCTCTTTGGCTGACTGATAGCGGTCTTGGGGTAGCTTGGCTAGACACTTCGCAATCACCACATCTAAAGATGGAGGGAAAGTAATGTCACAGACATCCGACAGCAGTGGAATCTCGCCTTCTTCATGCTGCATCGCTATTTCAAGTGAGTTGACACTTTCAAAAGGAACATAGCCAGTCAATGTCTCAAACAACGTGCAGCCCACTGAATAGATGTCTGAACGGAAATCTATCTGTTCCCCCCGGCACTGCTCTGGGCTCATGTAATAAGGGCTGCCAAAGACCTCTCCGATGGCTGTTAGCTCTTGATTGCGCTGACTATGTTTATCGCCAACAAGCTTTGATATGCCAAAATCTAGAATCTTAATTTCTTGATTTTGGCAAATGAATATATTGGCTGGTTTGATGTCGCGATGAACTACATTGTTGCGATGAGCATAGGCTAGGGCATCTAAGACAGCGAGAAATATCGAAATAGTAAATTCAAGTTCTTGCGGGCCTTCGCGCACCAGCAAATCTTCTAAAGTCTCACCCTCAAGATAGTCCATTGAGTAGTAAGGCACTGTGTTTTCGTGAATGCCCAGGTCATAAACCTTGACCAGACCGGGGTGACTTAGGACTGAAAGAGTCTTCGCTTCTGACTTGAAACGCAGCCAACTTTGTTCGCTAACAATACTTGGCGACAAAACTTTCAAGGCATACGGCCGACCAAGACCAAGATGTTGAGCCAAATATACAATGCCCATGCCACCTTCGCCAATCACCGAAACGATCTTGAAGGCGCCACCAATAACAGTGCCTGGCGAGAAGTCTGCCTGCGGCAACTTTCGACCAGACTCGGCGTTGACCTTAAAATTAGCTGTATAGCCACGCTTCTCGGCCATGGCCTGACGCCGCACTTGCGTATTCGTGCGCGCTAATCGCTCTTTCTTGCCCAATGCTGGCTGAGCACACTGACAGCGCAACTCTTGAAAGAGAAAAGAAGTAAACGAACCAGCTCGTTTCTTTGCCACTGACTTACCGCAGTTAGCGCAGACTTGGCTTGAGGCTAACTCATTGTCACGGGTAGCGGCCGCGGAGGAGCGGGCCCTATTCTGACGCCCGGCATTACTTTGGACCCCGGAATTGCCCTTGTTGCACTGACAATAATTCTGCTGAAATAGATACGACGTAAACGAGCCAGCACGGGTGTTGACTAGCGACTTTCCACATTTCTTGCATTGGCTAGCCAATTAACCGTCCTCTATTTAAAATGCTTCAGGCGCGGTAGTCTCTGAGCCAAGAACTTCTCATTGCTATCGGTGAGCAAATCATCGGGAAGAATGAGCATTTCCAGATTCTGGAATTTTGCCAATGACTCTAGACAACCTTGATCTAGGCGGCTGCATTGATCTAGATTCAATCTTTTCAGCTTCTGCAAACCTGCCAGTTTAGCTAGTTCATCGTTTGTGATTGAACAGTTTACTAGAGACAAATCTCGCAATTGCGTCATAGCGGAAATACTAGCAATCGCAGCGGTCGACAATGTATTGTCACCCAAAAATAAAACAGCAATCTGCTTTGCCTCTTTCAAAACTTCAAGCACTGAAGAAACGTCTTTAACACCCTCAAGCCTTAGTGAATGCAGCTGCCGCAAGACTTTTTGCTTAGCTAAAAGCTCACCTTCTATGTGGCAACGACGCAAATCTAGGCCGCCGAGTTGAGATAAGTTATTTAGGGCTATAACATGCTCGGGGAGAAGACTGGCACGGTTAAAAGCAAGATGCCGAAGGGCGCTCAGGCGAAGAATATTCGGAAACAAGAGGGGGCTGACGGGAGAAACATCGTCAAGGTATAAAGTTTGCACATCGTCAGGCCGAAAATACTTGAGCAAATCGGGATATGCTTTCACCACCTCTCCAGCACTGAAACGCAAAGCCGTACCAGCATACATCATCACGTCGCCTTGAGCATCTAGTGAAATATTCTGTCCGCGCCTATCAACGAAATTTATCAAACCCAAGGAAAATGATCGCGGGAACGAAAACAACCTACCCCTGCCGCCTGGCCCAACCACGACCTTTGAATAAAATTCTGGCTTCGAGGCCAAGAAATTCTCAACCAGGGCTCGTCTTTCAGCAGTCAGTTCATCATCTGCCAGATTGGCAGCGTCATAGAGCGAGGCCAATGGTGCCTCGTTGTTGACATTAAGTTTTTCCGCAAATTTAGCCGAAGAAGAAGAAGAAGAAGAAGAAGAAGAAGAAGAAGAAGCTGATGAAGGTGGCGGCTGCAGAACTTTATAGCGAGCGTCTAAGAAGACGTACAACCCGAGGCAGCCAAGCAGCACAACAGCGATAGAGAGACAAAGAAGTAAAGGCAAGTGATGAGAACGACTCTCCTTTCGCTTACTGCCAGCGAAAGGAGAGCGAGAACCAACAGCAACCACCAGTGGTGCTATCGCTTTGCCGTCACGCACCCGTCCAAGATCCAAAGCTAACTCCTCAGCCGACTGATAGCGGTCTTCTGGGCGCTTAGCTAAACATTTAGCAATGACTATATCGACAGAGTCCGGAAAATCAGAGGCAAGAGAATCCTCCAAGACATCGCATATCAACGGCGGTTCAGCCTCTTCGTGCAGCAAAGATATATCCAGCGATGTCTTTCCTTCAAAAGGCACAAACCCAGTTAGAGCCTCAAAAAGCGAGCAGCCCACAGAATAGATATCAGAGCGGGCATCAACCATATCACCACGACACTGCTCTGGGCTCATGTAGAAAGGGCTACCAAATATCTCGCCAACGGCAGTCAGTTGCTGCGCTTTGGCCCCAGCACCCACCAGCTTAGAGATGCCGAAATCAAGAATTTTCACTTGCGGTTTCTTGCTATCGGCCGCGTTGCAAATGAAGATGTTTGCTGGCTTGATATCGCGATGAATAATGTTATTGCTGTGGGCATACGAGAGCCCCTCCAGCACAGCGAGAAACACCTCAATTGTGAAGCCTAAAGGCAATGACCCTCTTTCCGCCAACAACTCTTCGAGAGTAGAGCCAACTAGATAGTCCATTGAATAAAAAGGTATCGACTTTTCGTGCAGGCCCAAGTCATAGACTTGAACTACAGTTGGATGTTTGAGCCTAGCCAAGATTTTGGCTTCTGCTTGAAAGCGCAACCAATTTTGTTCATTCACAGCATCAGGAGACAGTACTTTTAAGGCATACTGCTGCCCCAGCGACTGATGCTGCGCCAAATAAACGACACCCATACCGCCATCGCCAATGCGCCGAACGATTTTGAAGACTCCGCCAACCACATAACCAGCGGCCAGCTCTGGTCTTTCCGTATTTTCGCCCCAATTTTTGCTGGCGCTACAAGTCAGCTGTTTGCGTTGAGCAAGGCGAACCGATGTATTGGAGCGCTTATTGGTCATTCACTAGCCCTGGCAAAAGTGAACTTAATTTTGACTCAAACAGACGACCATAGCAAGTACTGTCTGCACTTCGTATTTCCCCCACTGCCGCGCCCAGAATTTGCCCAAATTCAATCGTTAATATGCGCACAACCGAACAGACCGCATAAACCTACAATTTGGAGATCAAGACCATGCCGAATCCACAAGAAATAGCAGCTGTTGTCAAAGCCGCAGAGAGCGGACTAGCAAGATTGGCCCCCAATCTAGTAGACAACCTCGCTCAAAAACTTGTGGCAGACCTTCCTGCAATTTTTGGTGGCCGTGGCTTGCGAGTGGCAGAGGAATTAGCGCACACACCAAAAGAAGCACTACCTGTGGCTCAAGTAGCTGAAGCTTATCAGGCTAACTTGACAAAATTTGGTTTGACAAAAGACGCTAGTATCAGCGACCTTTATGCAGCAGCGAGAAGCCAGGGACACGAGCCATTGTCGCTATCCAAACACCGTGGGTTTAGAAGTTCATCAAGCTCGGCGGAGATAACCTTGGCAGACGGCAACATTCTCAAAAGCTGGGGGAGTGGCAGTAGACACGGAGTGCACAACACCACCGAGTTTTTGACCCCAGGAAATGAAACCCGTCTATCCTATTCAACTGCCAACACCCGCGGCCATGGTAGAAGTGCTAACTGGAGCATCAAAACTCCTAATTTCGAGCATACAACTGACAAGAGTTTCTAAGAGTTTCAGTAGACTCTTGTTCTATTCGCCTTACTTTTTTTGTTCAGTTTTGACTCAAATAAACCGCTTTCGCAACTGCATTAGAGACACTTTCATGCACTTCGCGATCAAGAATACTGGGAACGATATTATCCATTTTAGTCTGCCCGCAAATCGCATGAGCGGCTGCCAACTTCATGGCATCGGTAAAATGAGTGGCGTGAGCTCGCAGTGCCCCCTTAAATAGACCTGGGAACGATAGGGCGTTATTGATAGTGCGACCATCGGCAGCAAACAATGCACCGCGCTTCATTGCTTCTTCGGGCTTAATCTCTGGGTCTGGGTTTGAGAGGGCAAGAATAACTTGGCCAGGACGAACCATCTCAGGGGTAATCAAACCAGGCTTGCCTGTTGTGGCGACGACAACATCGCAGTCACTCATTATTTGGGCCAAAGGTACCGGCACTCCGCCTAAAGTTGCCAACCTGTTCATGGCATTTTCACGAATATCAGTGCCGAGAACTTGCTTAACACCGTAGCACAGCAATAATTGAGCGATGCCAGAACCGGCTGCACCAAGGCCGATAATACCGACTTTACTGGCAGTCAAATCAACACCGTTGCGCTGAGTAATTGTCATCAATGCCGCCAACACTACTACTGCTGTAGCGTGCTGGTCGTCATGTAAAACCGGTATATCAAGCTCTTCTTGCAGGCGTCGTTCAATTTCAAAACATTCCGGAGCGGCAATATCTTCTAAGTGAATGGCACCAAATGTAGGGGCAATGGCTTTGACTGTGGCCACTACACTGTCGACATCGGTATTATTCATCAAAATTGGAATAGCACTGATACCAACGAGTTGCTCGTATAAGACCGACTTGCCTTCCATGACAGGCATACCGGCAACAGCTCCAATATTGCCTAAGCCCAGCACCGCGGTACCATTAGTAACAACGGCCACTGAATTGCCTATGGAGGTGTAAGTGCGACTGGTAGAAATATCTTTTTGAATAAGCTTACAAATCTGGGCCACACCAGGCGTATAGATTTTACCCATCTCGGCAATACTTGTTAGTGGCGCCTTGCTCTTAATACCTATCTTGCCACCTTCGTGAGCTTGCTCAACCGGGTCGATTACCCCTTCTAGACTGGCATTAGAAAGGGTTTTAAAACCTTCTACCACAGCGTTCAAATGCTTCTCGTCATCGAGATACAGGGTAATGTCACGCACAAGAAAATCTGGGCCTTGAGCAACAATATGAATTTCGCCGATATTGGCACCAAGCTCACCAAGCCTTGTGGCAATCATGCCCAGATAGCCTGGTTTATCCATGACTCTCACACGAAAAGTGCGGAGTATCTTTGCTTCGGGCCGTACTAAAGATGTCATAACTATTTCTTTTGCCTAGGTTACCTGCAGACAGAAGAAGTCTAGCTGCTCAATTAGAGCCAGCCCAGTCTCTTTGGATTTTCGTAACAGTGCTAGTTACTCAGCTTTATGTTCGTCAATTTCTGTCCACGTGCCGAACCAGCGCACAACCTCACCCTGAGAGTCTTTGACCGGCACGGCGCGACAAAGGTGCCAGAGATAGTCACGTCTTCCTTCTTTTGCTGTGGCAGCCTCGGGCTTGCCAAGCGGGCCTTTGCGTCGTAATTTCAAGCCTAAGGCTCGCTTCAAGCGAAAGCGTACTTCAAAAGGCTCAGCACTACCCACAGCCTCTTTCCATTTTTGATCGTAGGCACCAAGATCTTCAGTATGAATCAGAAGTCGCCAGCCGCCATGTAGGCTCTGTTGCACAGTCAAACCAGTATATTCAAACCAACGATAATTCCAAAACTCAATGGTACCAGTGCTATTTGCGGTCCATACTATTTGCGGCATAGCATCGGCTATAATACGCAGCTGCTCTTCACTGGCGAGCAGGGCTTCAGTGACACGGCGCTGATCATTGACGTCGGTGGCAATAACCAGCCAACTCATAGAGGCCTGATCGGCATTAAAGAAAGGCACCACTTTTAGTAAATGCCAACGGTAAAGACTCTCATCATATAGATCAACTGAGTTGACGGCTTTTAGAGAAGAAGAGGAAGATGATGACTTGCCACGCAAGCGCACTTCGCACTGAAAATCAGCATATAATTCGCCCACTGAAAAGCCAGTAACATCAAAATTGACTTTGTCAGTTGGATGTAGCAGAGAAGTCCAGTTTAGTGGTGCGTCTAGACTCAATCCAGTAAAATCAAAAAATCCGCCGTTGCCATAAGTAACCAGACCATCAGCACCGCAAACCCAGAGCAACTGCGGAATTGCTTCAGCGAGAGCATGAAGATTTGACTCCCGAATCGCCAATTCTTTTTGCAACTGCCGCCGAGCGCTCAAATCGAAGAAGAACAAAATCCAATCATGATCAGCCGGACCATTCTTAGTCAAACCAGCAATCACTGGTCTTCTTTCGCCGTTTTTAGTTAAAACTTCTGTTTCCCAAGGCTCGATGGTATTGAAGGAAGAGAGATGTTGCTTGGCCTTCTCTAAATGCTTGTGAGCTGACTTGGGAAAGAAAAATCGCACATCAGCGCCCATACTCAGTTCACTAGAAGAATAACCACTGAGAGCAGCAAAAGAGTGATTTGCTTCTAGCAGCTTGAGATCGCTATCTAGCATTATCACCGGCACCGGATCGCTAATAAAGGTGGTAGGAATAGCAAGATACTGCGGATCTTCAGCAATTTCTTTGAGATGGGCTATGCGTGTTTTTGTTGCCTCAATCTCACGCTTGAGGTAACTATTCTCTAGAGCTTGGGCCGATTCAGCCGCCTTTAATCGATCGACGTCCATGTTCCTACCCATTGTGCAATTCCGCCGCGATAATTTCTCAAGGCTACAGCCCGTGCCAAGAATTTGACATAGACATCGGGATCGGCCAGTTCTTGCTTGCGAGCTTTCAAACGCACATCAGCTTCAAAAGCCTCTCCGGTTTTTACACATTGCCGCCAACGACTCATATACTCTTTGCGATCATCCGGATGCATAAACAGAGCAAAATCTAGGCCCACTCTATGTTCTCTCGTCAAACCACTAAAATCGAACCAGCGATTACTGAAGAAATCTACCCGTCCATCAGGCCCAGCGGTCCAAACAATTTGCGGTATTTGATCTGCTAGTGACTGGAAGGCATGAGCACTCTCTAGTACTTCTTCCATTAAACGCTTTCGGCGATCAATATCGGTGGCGGTGCCCACCCAGAGACAAGATCCAGCTACAGATTCGTCATCACCCGAATTCGAATCACCAGATCTACTAGAGCAAGACTCTGCACTAGTAGCATTCTCAATTGTAATTTCAAGTAACCCATCAACTTGACCAGCTATTGGATCAACTAAGGGCAATGCCCTAACAATATGCCAATAGTATTCACCATCACTTGCACAGATACGAAACTCACCACTAAATGACGAGTTACTAGCCACAGCTTTGTGCCAGAGCTTGTCCCATTTTGGTAAGTCTTCTTCATGAATAACATCACGCCAGGCAAAGCCATTATCAGCTGAGGGAAGCAACCCTGTAAGCTCATAAAACCGTTCATTAAACTGACGCATGCAGCCTTTGCTGTTGCACACAAAAACAATATGAGGCATCTCTTGCACAAGGGCTGAAAACAGAGTCTGCCGCTGCTTTAACTCATCTTCAAGCTGGCGAATTTCTTGCAGATCGAGCAAGAAAACCACGCGGTCAGCTGTGTCTTCATCAAGTCGGCGCTGAGTTACGCCCACAGCCATTCTTTTTCCTGAAGCAGAAAGTCTTTCACTTTCCCAGACGCGCGAAATCAAATTGTTCGACAAGTCTTTAACATGTTCGCCGTCAATTAAATGCCAGTTCCGAGGTGTAATTTGGTCTTCGCTAAGCAGGCCAGCCAGAAGGTCTTGACGCTTATATCCGAGGTAACTAGCAAAGGCCTGATTGCCATAAGTTATTCGCCCGGACTTATCAACCTTGTAACATGGCACGACAGTGCTTTCGACAAAAGATTCAAAACGCGACTCACCTTCGAGAAGCACTCGTCTGCGATCATCCGACTTGCTCATATCAAGAAGTAGGTTGTCTATTGGATGCGACTTACGATAAGCCAGCTTGGCCAAGGAGTGAGCGACCGATAATGCTCTCTCTTCAGCGTGCAGCTGCGCTAATTCGGCCGCCAATAGCTGACGCTCATTTTCCAAAGCCTGGTCGGCCAAGGAAAATTCAACTTCAGAATCTTCAGTATTGAGACGGGAGCTATCGGACATTCGTTACCGTAAGAATAGGTAGCAGTAAGACGGGAATCCAAGACTTACCAATGCAGACAACGCCAGCCAGCGATATGTGAACCATCAGAGAAAGACACGAGGGAGCTACAGATGTACTTGCCTGCCACTATATGTGTAGATTCAAACACAGCAGCACTCTCCGCCAATCGCTATCGAGCATAGCACAAGTTCGCCCAACCTCTTAGCAACCTTTATCTATTCTAAAGACCGTACTTTGCCACAATTACCTGCGGGGTCGTTTAAACGAGTGTGCCAAATGGCTCATTGACGAACGACCTATAGAAGCGCGCTGTCTGTGCCTGCTTGTGGCCTCTCGTGACAACAAGTTGTAAGTTGTGGTACAAATAAAGAGTCGTAAGACTTGATTGCCTGTGTTGCGGTATAGCGATACCCTCAGGGACCCTAGGATGAACTGTTGAGAGGGCGATCTAAGCAGACAAATATTGAGACCGGTGCTTTGCGCCGGTCTTTTGCGCATGCAGGCCTTTCTTATGACTAAGTATGCCTACGTTGATGAATCTGGAACGCGCGAACATCAAAAGGTTATGACTGTATCGCTGGTGGTGTTTGAAGGCAGAAGAAGTGCGGAGAAGTTGCACGAGCGGATCATGTGCACACTATTCGATGACTATCTCGAAAGCCGAAGGCTGTTTAAGAAGAAGGCTATTCATCGATTGCCGTCCCTGCACTATTCAGAGATGAATAGCAACGATCGCGAGCGTGTTGCAAAGAAATTGGGCGTGGCGGCCGTCTCCTGCTATGTTGCCTATTATTGGCACGACGGCAACGCCATTGACCACGAGCAGCGTTTTGCCATTTATACAAACTTGGTCAAGGAAGCTATTTTGCTGGCAACAAGGCACCACAATGAACTAGCTGTGACAGTTGCTCAGCAAGGCGGCTGGCAAGGTTACGAGAAGAAGTTTGAAGCTGAGTTAAAATCCCTTGAATACGACACCACATCAGACGGTAAGGTTTACCGAAAGCTTTTCGTTGAGCTTGAGCCAGCTAGGCATCCGGGGATTCAACTGTCTGATTTCTATGCCGGTGTTTGTCGCAATTATGTCTTAAATGCTGATCAAGAGCAGTTACTAGTGCCTTATCGTTTGATAGAGAGACAGGTGGTTTTGGAGCTATCATCTTTTGTCGCAAGCGTGAGTCGCGAGAAAGGGTGAGCCAAAGCCCACCCTTTCGAAAGATTTACGTCTGCTCCGCTGACTTTCTCCTTCTTAACGAAGGGCATCGCTATACCGCAAGGCAGAAAGCTCAGGCTTACGACGGTTCTTTTGCATTCCGATCATAACACAGGAAAAGAGTTACGGCTAACGGCCCTAGTGCATTTCCTTTGGCCAGCTCGCGTTCTGGCTTGTAAATTTAACTGCAAACTTAGCTGGACAACAAAATTGGAACAAAGCAGCTTGCTTTCGGTCTCTACTGCTGACCAACACAAACTGTCTAATCAAAGGAGTGACCATGAGAGGTCTAATGTTTTTCGGGCTGCTCAGCTTTCTAGCTGGAGTATTGCTGGCCCCCAAGAAGGGTTCAGAACTGCGCACACAAATGCGCGAATCTTGGGACCTCTTTAAATATTCCACCGAAGAAAAAGGCAAAGAAGTCTGGCAAGCTATTGTTCCGGCTGCCGAGCAAGTTAAAGAAGAAGGCAACAATCTGAAATCGGAGGGTAAAGCTCTTCTCAAAGATGCCGGTGAATACCTAGACAAAGCAGTAGGCAACGGCAAACACACTCTTGAAGAATCACAAGGGCGAGTGAGCGAAAAGTTTGCCCCGGTTGTGTCAATTATCAAAGAAGACGTGCAGGAACTAGGTGAGGGCGCCACCGGAGCTCTTAACAAAGTAACCGAGAAGTTTGACGAATTGAAGAAGAAAGGCGCTAGCGCTATCGATAACTTACAGAAGAAAGAAGCATAACTATTTGTTAGCGACATCTCTGCAGTTAACGCAATCTCTGCAGTTAACGCAATCTCTGTAGTTAGCGAACTGTGCCCTTAAGCACAGCCTTGCTCCACCAAGAGCCATTCTCGCCGTACTTCACTTTGGCAACTTCGACACTTAGTTGAAACGGTTTATCTTTTGTAAATCGATAAACCGTTTCTTCATAAGTCTTGATTTGTTTACCAGTCTTTCGGTCAGTCAACAAAATAGCGACCACAAGATCTTGCTCAACAACAGTTGGAGCCAGCATCCGCACATCATTTTTAAGCAGCGTATGCTTCACACTATTGTTATCACCAAGACTAGAATAGCGCTCAGAATCTAGGTCAGCAGCTGATAGATAAATGTTGTTTATGGTCTTGCGTGTTGAATCGACATGGACTACTTTCATTTCTGGCGGTGCCATAGCGACGAAACCCACCCGCGGCGTATAAAAGCGGAAGTACGATTCGGCGATACAGCCTTCATGAATCAACTCACGCGCTCTTTCGAAGTCGGCTGGTTGGGCCGCACTAAAAGCATCGCTATATTCACAGCTAGTAATCTCGAGCGGGCCCTTCCAGGTGCCCCGCAAAGTTGCCGGAAAAGATTTCAATTCGGCCTGTAGCTTATGTGTTACAGGCGAAAGGTCTTGCAATTTGAGTGCCGAGGCGTGAAGCTCTGCAGGTAGCTTAACGTCAGGGCTGTCGATTATCTGCTCGATTCGCCCTTGCAAAACTGGAAGTGCTAAGACCGGCCCTGCCAACCAAATAAAGCAAGCTATGGAAGAAAGAAAAATTTGTTGTGTCCGCTGTTTTGTCAGAGTAAGCATTATCTATCGGCTGTCCAATTAGAGGTGAGAGATAAGAGCACTTAAAATAGTGAATTGAGATTAAAGCATGGGTTTATTCTGACAGATTAAAGCCCTAAACAACTTCACTGCTCAGGAGAAAGCAGCAACGAAAGTTTAGGGCTTAAAAAAATCACTCGAACAGACAAGAGAGTGCAAGAACGGAAATAGGTAGTCAGCAATAGCTTTCGCCAAGCTAATTTCCAAATTCAGAAGATTCTAAATTTGGAAGACCCTAGATTCTGAAAAATGGAGTCTCAACTACTTTGTCAGACCAGAATACTTGTATCTGATATTGCCCAGGGCCGACTTTTACCGCTGGAGCAACCATGGCACCATCTTGATTGGTCATGCGTGAGAAAACAACACCGCGGTCGCTTTCTGTAATTCGCACTTCTACTTGAGGAATAGCATTATCATCATTATCTTTGGCTTGCAAAAGCACACGCAAGTTATTGTCATCAATTAGCCAACCAAGGTTGACTTGAATGCGCACATCATCAACCGTACGTTCAAAAGTACCGAGCGAAACTAATTGAGCACCGACACCACGGGTAGCACCAGCTGGCACCATTTGGTTCCACTGTTGGGCGCTGAGCATATCTTGCCAAAGCGAAGCAGCGCTATCACGGGCTTGGCCCACGAGTTCGCGCAGAACAAAGACCGATTTTTCTGAGGCTGCAGCAGCTGTAGCAACCGCATTGGCCACACCGACTGTAACAGGACTAATTGCCTCAAGCATATTGCCGGTCACTTTCTTGACGATGGCTTGATCGCCTTTAGAAAGTGGGGCGAATTGACTGGCATTCCACATGGCCTGGTCAAAGAGTTTGTTTTCACCAGGTAAAGGCAGCTCCTGGAAGTTTTCTTGGCAGAATTTTTCGAACGATTGTGCACACGCACTCTCGTCGGTATTCGCCATAGCCTTTGCTAATTGCGTTATTTTGTCATTAAGGGTAGTCATTGCCGTCTCCTGGAATTAACTAATGAGCTTCTTCTTGGTCCATCTTGTCTTTGAACGCTTTGAGTGTTCGGACAATTCTCTTGTCGATGGTATCTATACTCTTCGCATCCATTTTTAGACATGCAATCAAATCTTCTCGCTTATATCCTTCAACATATTTCAAAACGAAGCAGGTACGGTGTATACCGCTGGGCAACTCGGCCAAAATGCGCTCTACCAGATCATTAATTAATGCTCGGGCGGCTGGGTCGCGGAAGAAAGCACTACCTGAGGCCAGCAAATTGTCGCCCCCAAGCACGTCATCGGCGCTGCGACTATCGTCCTCATCAAACATAGAATCAAGCGAAGTGGTGCGGTACTGGCTGGTGGTTGAGGCCACTTCATCAAAGCTCTTGCCCGGGGCCAGGGTTTTCACCATCATTACACTGCCGTCTACTTCGGCAGTAGCTGCAGAAGCGCTAGCTTGCAAGCTGGCGGCCGCTGCGGCCATGCGCGCGCTGGCAGCGGCGGCCGCGGCCGTTTTGGCGGCTTCAGTTACATCTTGCTGGTCTTCGTCCAACTCAAAGTCTGTATCTATATGATCATCTTCATGAACATCTTCAGCACTAGATTTTGCCGCAGTAGAAGCGCCTGATTTGCCGGCGACGCCAGCACCAGTAGGAGCATCGGCCTTAGGCTCCCGCTTCTTCAAAGCTACTTTGTGATAACGCTCTAAGTTTTGCGCAATAGCTTTGTTACAAGCGCCCAGGCAGTAGGGCGCCAATTTTGCTTCCGGATGGCTGGGATCGAAATGTTTAGTTACCAAAACCAAAGCGTTCTGAAGGATATCTTCGATATCCTCATCTGTAGCGATACGTGCGCGCGAACGAATGTAGCGCATCATTCTTTGGGGAGTGAAATCCATCTCCCCTTTTAGAAATGCTCGGCTTTCCTTATTGTTCATTCGCTAATGATCTTTCTACGTTCCAAGGGAGAGTTACAAAAATATCTATGATGTGCACTTCAACAATGGCCACACGCAGTGCTCACAATGTTAGCAGATTATAAGAGGAAGCCGCTCCTGAGTAAGCCGGTATTGAGCAAGCCGCTAGCGAGTAAAACGGTATACTTGAGTAGCTGATGAATAACCTCATGAATGTCTTACCACTCTGGAATCCCAAATATCTGGCCCTAATCGCCTTCAGCCTGTCGCTATCGGCGCAGCTGGCTGTGCCTGAAGCAGCAGCACAGGTAAAAAGGCAACCAGCAGCCAGTTCTGTTTTGGCCTCGGCGACGTCAATTCCGCAAAACACAACCCCTGCTCGCAGTAGCGCCATTCCTGCACCCATAAATAATCCCGCTCCTCAATCTAATCCAACCAGTCAGGGCAGTCAGAGCAATCCACCGAGTTCAGGCAGCTTACAAAATCCGCTTTCTGACCTCTCAAAAGATCTCTCAAAAGATATATCCCCAATAGACAAGAATTCCGACATGCCAGCCCTGCGGCCCATGCAGCTACCAAACGGCCAGACCCAGGCGCCCGATAGCCCAATAGTGTCAGGAACAGTTCAATTTTCAGAGCAACCGCCAAACCTTGGCTCTGGAATGACAATCTTGCAATCACTTGACGAGGCTCTAGTTAAAAGCCCCAGAGCTGCCGCCATACGCTCGCAGCTACAGATAACCACAGCAGCCTATGCTGAAGCCGCAGCTGGTCCAAACCCAGGCTTCCTCTTCGACCGCGCCCCCTTGGGTGAACAGGTGAGGAGAATTGGTCCCACCTTTACAATTGAGGGGCCCTGGAAACTGGTTTTTAGATTGCTTGCCACAAAACGCTTGGTAGAGCAGACCAAAACCGATTTAATGACATCGATTTGGGCTTTAAGAGCCGACGTGCGACGAGCCTACACTGAAGTGGTTGTCTCCCAAGAAACCGTCGAGACCTTGAATTCACTTTACGACCTCGCTAGCCGCTTGCTAGAGGTTTCAGATAAGCGCTTCCAGGCTGGAGATGTGCCAGAGCTGGATGTGTTGAAAGCCAGGTTAGCCACCTCTCAGTCTGATGTTGAGCGGCAGGTAGGCATGCGACGCGTAATCAGGGCTAAGCAGCAACTGAACGTCATTATGGGCCGAAAACCAGAGGATATAGTCAATATTCCGCGTCTGCCAGCATTTCTGGGCATTGGCAACACTAAACTAGACAAGTCGCAGAAAGCACAGCTACTGCCCGACTTTGCCGTAGAACCGGCCCCTCTTGCTTCATATATACAAAAGGCTATGGACCAGCGCCTAGAGCTTAAAAGTGTCGAACAGCGCATCAAATTAAACAAAGCCCAAATGCGCACAGCGATAGCTAATGTTGTGCCCAACCCATCAGTCAGCTTTGGTAACTCAGTGTCAGGTAACGCACCCAGTGGCCCGAAAGTAAGCTCAGTGTTTTTCACAGTAATGGCTGAATCGCCCATCACTAACTGGAATCAGGGCGAAATTTATCGCCTCAAGGCCACCGCCAATCAATTGAAATATGAGATGGGTGCTCAGAAGAACATCATTACGGCACAGGTTTCATCGGCTTATAACAACGTACTGGCCGCAAGGCAGAAGCTGAAAGTGTATCAAGAGCACATTCTGGCTGATTCTTACGAAGTGGCACGATTAGCAAGACGCAGTTATGAAGTAGGCCAATCAGACATTACTGCCACATTGCAGGTGCAACAAGCTAACGTTGCCGTGCGCAGTCAATACCTAGATGCCGTGCGCGCCTACCAAGAAGCTTATACAGACTTAGAGCAGTCTTGCGGCAGACCTCTCGAAATCAGCCTATAACTTTGAACTTAGACTTAGACTTAAGCCTAGGGATTAGACTTAAGCCTAGAACTTAGCGGTCGGCGAAGTTACAAGTGGAATGTGTAGGACAAAGTCGTTGAGATTGTTGGCTGCGGTGTATCCGTTCAGGGTGTTTTCGGCACGCCCTTGACCAAGCGCCATTGTCAGAGGCAAAGCAATCATCGGAGCCAGGGTATTAGCAGCATCGACTGCGATCATTGCTGTTATGGCTTTTCTAGTGATACCGCCCTCGGTGCCCGCCAAGGTTGACTTAGGCAGCTTCAAAACGGCTTGACTCGGGCCGCTGAACATGCGCGCCTTAGGCTGACCAGAAATAGCCTGTTGTGATTGAGATTGAGCCAGTTGAGAAAGGGCAAAAGTAGCACTAGAAGCATCACAGACAGTAGTGCCATTCTCGGGAGAAAGCTTGACGTCACTGGCTGGAGCACTAAAGCGATAGCAGTATGGAGAAACAATATTTTTGACATTAGCCAAGGCCAAGGTTCTTGTTTGGCCGGGCAAAGTATCGATAGACAAGCTATTAGAAGTAATTGTTGAAATACGGCCCACATAAGTGTTGCCATCAGCAGCTTCAACAGTTTCGCTGATACGACTGCGGCGAAGATTCTTCAAATAATCGCCACCATTGAAATAAACAAGACCATCTAACCTAGCGCTGGTTGCGCCAGCAGCTAGATCCAGCCGAATTAAGGTGCCGGTTAAGACCGTGTGTCTGTCAAAGAGCCATTCTGGTACGGCGCCAACTTCAACAAGTTGACCATTGACTGAAACTTGCCCTTCGGGCAATAACATTGAGCCAAGGCTGGCAACGGGCAGAGCCAATGTCGCCTGCACAGGCTTGCCTTCAGCTTGCTTCATCTCTACAGGTGATGCCAGAGCAGCCAAGCCAGAAAGCTGCAAATTAAGTGTCAGAGCCAAGCCCAGCGAAAGCGTAATCTTCTGCATCTTTGCCATTTGACTAGCAGCCAATTTTCTAGCAGCGGCCATTTTAGTAGCGTCTATCTTTTTACTAGCAGCAGTCATTTTACAAAGCCTCAACAAAAGCGGCCATTCAGCCCTTAACCACCCAGTATTTTAGACCAAAAGCCACTGAAGTGTGCGTTTCGAGGCAATTCTTAAAAGAGTTGACCAATACTCACATGAGGGAACAGGGCTCTCCTAATTCCGTCTCATATTACAGTCAGTCAAAAACAAGGCAATTGCCGAGTTGGCGACAGCGAAATGGTTAAAGCGTGCTCTCTGGGGGCCAGTAATGTTATGAACTTGCAATGCTTCTATAAACTTTTTTCAAACCGCACCTTCTTCAAGCTGATTTCTGGCCAACAACAAGAAGCTAACCAGACTGTTTTTGTTGCAAGGACAACTGAAGAGCAAGGCGACACACCAGCTCAAGGCCTCTGCCAAGACGGCGTCTGTAGTCTCTCTAACTGGAAGCCCGGCAAATCAGCCTGAGCACCTTGCAATTCATTTGATTTCCAAATTACTTTGCCAAACTATTTAGAGAGCCCAGAGATATTCATCAGATTCTCAAACGACTTGCCCAAGGTGAAATAGCACTGACAAGTAGCCAATTCTAGTTTTTTGCGATCCAAAATCGTGACTTTCCCCCGCACATAGGTTATTAGCTTAGCCTTAAGTAAAGCACCAGCAGCAATATTCACACCGGTGCGCGAGACGCCTAACATGCTGGCGAGAAATCCCTGAGTAGCAATAAAATTGTCGCTATCGCAGCGGTCGTGAGTCAGCAGCAACCAGCGGGCATAACGTTTGTCAATTGAATGACTGCGATTGCAGCCAATAGTGATTGCCACTTGTTCAAACATGGCAACAGCATAGCGCTGACAAACTTCGCCTAGCTCAGGATGACGTTTTACTAGATCTAAAAAATCTTGAGCTTTAAGACGCCAGGCAGAAGCATCGACCTGACACGCAATCTTTTGACCGACAGCCTCGACTCCCAATAGCAAAGGCAATCCCAACATTCCTTCGCGACCGATTAAGGCCAACTCGATTTGCGAGCCATCTTCCATGACCGAAACAAGTGACATCACACCCGAATCTAAGAAGTCGACGTAGCCAATGGTCTTGTTAGGCTCAATGACATTTTCGCGCATATCAAAATGAACCAGCTCAGCAGCGGCGCAAACATCTTCAATAATAACTGGCGACAAACTGCTCAACAGCAGATTGCGCGGTTGATTGGTGTCCATATTTTTCCGATGTGGTTAAGGGAGCAGCTGTGAAAAAATATGCCGGGGGCAAGACTTCGAGCGCAGGAGCCAAATTACTATGGCAGATTTAATGAGAAGTTAGCACACCGTAATATATTGATTTAACACGACATTTTAGCGACCGTTGAAGAAGCTCCATTTCTGACTTGCCATTAAGCCACTTGTGTTCAACGGCAAACATATGAAATTCACATTTCTGCGGGTCGAAATAATAGACACAAAGTCTTAGGTCGACTAAAAACTAGTGAAGCGTTTTATCGTCGTAGGCATTGCGATTGATTAGAGTGTAGATAGTCGGCAACACGATTAAGGTCAAAATCGTCGAGGTGACGAGTCCACCGAGAACCACAGTTGCCAGCGGCCGTTGCACCTCAGCACCGGTGCCATGGGAGAAAATCAGGGGCAAGAAGCCGACCATGGCCACAAGAGCAGTCATGAGCACAGGACGCAGCCTGACTTTCACACCTTCGATCACGGCTTCTTCTACGGCCATACCTTGCTTCTGCATTTGGCTCATATAGCTCACCATAATTACACCGTTCTGCACAGCCACACCAAACAAAGCAATGAAGCCAATGATGGCAGGAACAGAAATTGGTTGATTGGAAATCAGCAGCGAGAAGATACCACCGATGATAGCGAACGGCACGTTGAGCATAATCAAGGCGGCATTGCGCAGTGAATTGAATGAAGCAAAAAGCAGAATGAAAATCAGCAGCAACACCACCGGAACAACAATAGCCAGTCGAGCCATAGCGCGCTGTTGGTTTTCAAATTGACCGCCCCAGACAATTTGATAGCCCTTAGGCAGTTTTACCTGAGCGTTGACGGCCTTCTGGGCCTCTTCTACGAAGCTACCAAGATCGCGGCCGCGCACGTTAGCAAGAACAGCAGTACGGCGCTGGCCATCTTCACGATTAATCATGACAGTACCGCGAGTATTCTGAATATCGGCCAATTGCTTGAGCGGCACCTTGCCACCACCAGGAGTATCAACCAAAATTGACTCAATATCTTCCTGGGTGTCGCGGAACTGCAAGGGGAAACGAACGAGGACATCAAAGCGCTTGGTGCCCTCAAGCACCTCCGTTACTTCTTTGCCAGCTAGAGCGATTTCGATGATTTCTTGAACATCGTCTACATTTAGGCCATAACGAGCAATAACATCGCGCTTCATTTTTATATTTAGCTGCGGCAGACCAAGAATGCGTTCACGTTGCAGGTCGGCAGCACCGCGCACTTTGCTAACTATTCTTTCTATCTGGCCCGCAAGGCCATCGATAGTGACTAGATCATCACCAAAAACTTTAATACCAAGATCGGCTTTAATACCAGCGATCAAGTCATCGATCATATCGGCAATCGGTTGCGAGAAGCTATAAACCAAACCGGGAATACCATCAAGGCGAGCGGCCATAGCATTGACCAGAGCTTCTTTGTCATGGGTTGTCTTCCATTCGCTCTTAGGCTTCAAACCCACATATACGTCAGCATTGTCGATGCCTTCAAGGTCTCCTCCCATACCAGAGCGACCGATGCGGGAGACAACTACACTGACTTCAGGGAACTCTTTAATGGTCTGCTCAACTGTAGTGGCGATGCGCCGAGACTCGGTGTGCGAGACACTAGGCGAGAGCTTGGTTCGCAACAAGATAGAACCTTCATCCAAACTAGGAATGAATTCAGAGCCAAGGAAAGGGAAGATGGAGAAACCAGCACAAAGTACCGCTAGCGAAATCATTATAGTCATGCGGGGGGCCACGATAGAGCGCTTAAGAGCAGGCTCCACTAGGCCTTTGGCCCACTCAATAAAGGGATTGTGCCGCTCTTTTATGTTGCCACGCAAGAACCAAAAACAAAGAACCGGTATGACAGTAAGTGAAACCATTAAAGCGCCGGTTAGGGCGTATATGTAGTTGAGGGCCAGAGGCGTAAACATGCGCCCCTCAACACCCTCAAGAGTAAATAAGGGAAGGTAGACAGCAATAATAATGACAATAGCGAAGAAGATCGGGTTGCCGACTTCTTTAGCGGCATTGTAGACAATCTTCAGTCGATTCTTTTCTAGCTCTTCTTTAGTCGACTCACCCTTATCAATTTTCTCTTGCTCTTCGGCCAGATGGCGGAAAATATTTTCCACCATGACCACACCAGCATCGACAATGACACCAAAGTCAACGGCGCCCAGGGTCATCAAATTGGCTGTAAGACCAGTAAACTTCATCATGATGAAGCTGAACAAAAGGGCCAGCGGAATGACCACCGCGACAATGATGGCGCAAGGAATATGCAGCAGAATACAACCTAAGACCAATATAACCAGTGAGCCGCCCAGCATCAGCACTTCTTTAACAGTCTCAATAGTTTTATCGACTAAAGCGCTTTGGTCGTAATAAGTAGTGAGAGTGACGCCAGTCGGCAATTCACTTTTGATCTCTTCTAAGCGATGACGCACACGATCGACAACAGCCTTGGTATTGACACCCTTGCGCGTCATGACCATGCCGGTGACAGTTTCGCCCTTGCCATCCATCGAAGATGATCCACGTCTAAAGGCTGGTCCAATCACCACATCGGCGATTTGCCCGACTTTAACAGGAGTTCCACCCACCGATTTTAGGACTATATTTTTGATATCAGCAATAGTATCAATTCTTCCTAAGCCGCGAATAATTATCTCTTCACCACCGCGCTCGATGAAGTTTCCACCGGCATTAACGTTGTTATTTGCTAGGGCCAGAATAACGTCATGCAAAGTTAAATTGAAACTCTTCAGCACATGCGGAGAAACCAAAACTTGATACTGCTTGACATAGCCACCATAGCTAACAACGTTGCCAACTCCAGGCACAGCCCTAAGCTTGCGGGCCACTTGCCAGTCTTGGATGGTGCGCAGCTCAGTCAAATCATGGCGATCACTGAGCAAATAATAGTTGAGCACATTAGAAAAAGTCGAAACCACAGGGCCAAGAAGCGGACGCGGGGCGCCGGCCGGCAGTTCAATCTGGCTCAACCTCTGCTGTACGATATTGCGCGCCCAGTAAACGTCTACATCATCTTCAAAAATGGCCGTTACCACAGAGAGCCCAAAGCTCGAATTACTACGAATTTTGGTGACCTTAGGCAAGCCATTCAAGCCATTTTCAATAGGAAATGTAATCAGTGACTCAACTTCTTCAGTGGCCATACTTTCAGGCTCAGTGATAATCTGCACCTGAACGTTTGAAACGTCAGGGAAAGAGTCAATTGAAATATTAGCCGCACTCCAGATACCAAACATGGCTATGCCGATAGCGCAGGCAACTGTCATCAGCCGTTGTTTGAGAGCAAATCGAATCAGCTGCGATATCATTTCAAATTACTTCTCTAGCTTCCCAAATGACTTATCACTGACAATAAATAAAAAAATCAATCAGTGCTGATAATTAAGTTCGGTCTTGAGCATCAAACTACCCTGAGTAGCAACGGTCTCACCGTCAGACAGCCCAGACAAAACCTCACAGTAGTGCTCTCCTTCTTTGCCCAATTTAACGGGGCGTTCTTGAAACCCTTCAGTTTTTTGAACAAAAGCTATTTTGCTGCCATCATGTTCTTGAAGAGCAGCCTTAGGGCAGGCCAGAAACTTCCGAGAAGCCCCTTCTAAATCTATTTCGGCATACATATTGGTTTTGAGCTTACCATCAGCATTCGCTAGTCGAGCGCGAATCGGTACAGTTCTTGTGTCTTCATTCACATTGACACTTATGTAGCTAATCACACCCGTAAATTTTGAATCAGGGTAACTAGCTATTTTGATCAGTACTTTGTCGCCCAACTTAACCCTAGGCAGGTCAACTTCTGGCAAATCAGCAGATACTTGCACGAACTTGAGGTCGGTTAGCTTGAACATTGATTTTTCCGGCTGCACGACTTCACCCACGGCGCAATCATAACGACTGAGGGCAGCAGTGATTGGCGCTGTAATCTGCACTAGGCCGGTAATGTTGCCAGTTGCGAGAACCTTCTGGGTCATCTTTTTGTCAGCGCCAAGAAAATCAAGACGCTTAATGATCGTAGCCAAATGCTGCTTGTCTCTCGTTACTTCAGCCAAAGTAAGCTGGTAGTCACGTTTCATCAAACCGCGATTTTTATATAACTGCTCTTCTCGAGCAAGGGCTGTCTTGGCCTGCTCAAAAGCCACTTTTGCCTTAGCATAATTGGCTTTTGCTGTTAGATAGTCTTTAGTAGCGGCGATTTTTTCACGATAGAGGTCTTCTTGCCTCTTCAGCTCTTGTTCCGAAAGCTCGGCATGCACTTGAGTGGTCTGCAAAGTTGCTTGGGCCTCAAGCAAAGCCTTGGGCCTATGCAGCTGCTCTTCATAAATTTGGCGCTCACGCTCAGCGTGGGCTTCAGCGATAGCCAATTTCGACTTGGCTTCGACTGCCTCACCCTGCAAATCACTGACCTGCGGACTATCAATGAGGGCGAGAATTTGCCCCTGCTTAACAGTGGCACCTGGCTTCACGAGAATATTCGAAACACGTCCAGAAATACGGGCGCTAACATCAACTTCACGACCATAATCAGGCTCTATACGGCCGGTTAAGTGCAAAGGCACAACCACATCGCGCAGTGTTACTACTTCAGTTTTGAGGTCAATGCGCTTGGCGACCTCAGGAGTGATGGCAATCACTCTTGGCCCCGTGTGAGCAGCCGGATGATCGGTCTTTGAACCATGGCCGCCAGCAGCAGACTGGGCTGGGTCATGACCGCCACAGGCGCTCAAAGCAAAACTGAGAGTTATAGATATGGCAAAAAGCAGCAGGGATTCTTTGTATAGCATTTCAACAAGAGCATACAGCAACTCGAACATTTCCCAAAATAAATCACTTTGTCAGCCCAAAAGTGTGCAATGGTCGGTAACACAAGCGAAAGCTTGATGAAAGCTTGATGAAAGATTGAGTTTGTAGGAAGCCGAATTTTTTTAAAAGACAGCCAGTCAGTCAGGCGGAGGGGCCCCCATAGTTGGGGTCCAGCGAATGTGGCCGCCATGATTCATTGGCACGGGGCCAGTGGGCACTGGCGTGTGGCCGTCAGCCATGTATCCACCATAAAGATAGAGCTTGTCTCCAGGCACTACGCCCTGAAATGTATTGGTAACGTCATAGTAGCCCCCAGCTAAGCTCATATTCCAAATATAGGCATGCTTTTTCTTCGGCTTGACTTGATCGGCCGCAGCAAATCCATTTAGTGATGGCGGCGGATTGAAAGAATCTTTGGAGGGAAAGAGCGCCTGCAATCCAGAATCGGTAATGCCGCCACTCTGGCCCATCGAACTCAAACTGGAATTTGGCGTTGAGCTAGGATATGCCTGAGGCGGCGCAGAAGAGCCGGATGTGCCAAAACCGACACCTTGGTCTATTGCTAGCGGGGCAGATTCGACCCGTTTCAATCGAGTTGGTCTATTAAATTGGTCAATCACTCTCACACTGCCAGACAAAGGGCTAGTGAGCGGAGCGATTTTACTACCGCTATTGCTGTCGCTATTATTAGCATTGCCGGGAACTTTCCCCGGAAACGAGTTCTCGATAGTGTCAGGGCTAGCAGTTTCAGCAGCGGCAGGGTCGAGACAGAGTACAGTGCCGCCGACGAGACTAATAGAGAGAATAGAGAAAATAGCGAATATAGATCTATCTATTGCCATCGAAACCCCAATCGGAGGAAGGGTAATAATATAAGTGAATACTACTGACTAAATGTTCCCACCGCTCCCATAGACTACCCAGGTTTGCATGCGCTTAGATAAATGGTTAAAAGTCTCACGCCTGATTAAACGCCGTACCATCGCCCAGATGGCCTGTGAACAAGGCCGGGTTTATGTTAACGATAGGCCAGCCAAATCGTCCACAGAGCTGAAACTAAACGACAAAGTTCACCTTGAACTGGGCTCTAAGGCACTGACCGTGACAGTGCTCTTACTACCGCTGAAGAACGTTGCCGCCCAGGACGCATCAAGCTTGTACGAAATCGTAGAAGAAATAAGAAGGCCACCCGAAATACTCGAATGGCTTTCCGAAGCAGATCACTACTAGTTTCACTTTGAAATAGCTTCGAAGGAAACTAGCTCTTCCGTTTAATCTATATATTCCCGCAGGCGGCGGCTGCGATTAGGGTGGCGCAGCTTGCGCAGGGCCTTGGCTTCAATTTGACGAATCCGTTCGCGAGTAACGCCGAATAGCTGCCCAACCTCTTCTAAAGTACGTTGGCGACCGTCATCTAGACCAAAGCGCAATCTCAAAACATCTCTTTCGCGAGGAGAAAGGCCTGCCATTACTTCAATAATGTCTTCTCTCAGCAATTCTTGAGTAACAGACGATGCCGGAGTTTCAGCTTCTCGGTCTTCAATGAAGTCGCCGAGCTTACTGTCTTCTTCTTTACCAATAGGAGTTTCTAGAGATACAGGCTCTTGAGCAACCTTGACGATCTCACGCAGCTTAGTGATGCTGATTTCCATGGTTGTTGCAATTTCTTCTTCGGTTGGCTTGCGACCTTTATCTTGTGCCAACTGTCGAGTAATTTTCTTGAGCTTGTTAATGGTCTCTACCATGTGCACCGGTATGCGAATGGTTCGAGCCTGGTCAGCAATAGCTCGGGTTATGGCCTGCCGAATCCACCAAGTAGCATAAGTCGAAAACTTGTAGCCACGCTCATGGTCAAACTTCTCAGCCGCACGAATGAGACCCATGTTGCCTTCCTGAATGAGGTCGAGGAAGAGCATGCCGCGTCCAACATATTTTTTTGCAATAGAAACTACCAGTCTGAGGTTGGCTTGCACTAACTTGCGTTTTGCAATAGCACCGTCAGAGCCGCCCATTTCAATTTTGCGGGCCAATTCAATTTCTTCGCTGGCAGTGAGAAGGGGAATGCGACCAATCTCACGCAAATACATGCGAACAGGGTCATCGGAAGAGAGACCTTTCGAAACTTCTTCAACAAACTCTTCGGGATCGCCTTCGACTTTATCGTCGAAGCCTTCGAGCATGAAATCGCCACGATTTTGAGCCCCAGCAGGAAGCGGTAACTCTTCATCAGCGTCACTGCCATCGGGAACAAGTAGGTCTTCTAAGCCCGCGCGATCGCGTTCTTTTCCAACTTCTTCCATTTTGTCTAGTTTCGAAATGAAACTGTCTTCTTTTTCCTTGCCCTTACTCACGCGGGTCTCCATCACTGGTATTACTTCTAATTTGCTTGTATTTCGTCCAGTTGGACGATATTACATCTAGCTTCTGCTAGAGATTCGGTTGTCAGGAGAAAACGTATCAATCTTCTTTTTGAATTCCTCGATTTGCTCAAGAGACTCTAATTTTGGCAGTTCATGCTCCAGTTTAGTCAGCTCCATCATTCTACTCTGCAATGTACTCTGGTCGCTGCCATTTTCATCGGCACTTGTCATTTCCTTTCGCACAGCAGCTGACAAGAGGTCCAGCCTCTCCTTCAGTATTCTTGCCCGGGATTCTTTCAAAACAACCTGAACCGGTGGTTTTTGTTTTCTAAAATCCTCAGCCTTGTAAATAATGTCGACCAAAGCCCGCGCCGTAATCGGCACTGGAGCAACCCGATCCATCAATTTGGTTTGTAAATCTTCCATGGTATTGAAATTCGAACCAATACCCTCAAGAGCCTCTTTGATTTCTTGGTGCGGAGCGTTCAATAGGGTTTCATCGGTCAGGCGGTTGTAAACCACGTCATAGTCTTCACGCGAGGTAAGATAGAGAGCTAGCAAACTGCGCTCTGCATCCAGAGAACCCTGCACTGGGGCGCTCCGAGTAATGCCATGACCGCGAGCTCCAGCTGGCATGGGCAGACCTTCCTCGTCAGCGATGTCTTTCTTATCCTTATTCTTCTTCCAGTCGCCTTTCTTAAAGGGCGGCTTTTTGAAACCACCCTGACCACCGTTGAAGCCACCCTGACCTTGTCCCTGACCCTGATTAAAGCCTTGGTTAAATCCGCCTTGATTAAATCCTTGGTTAAATCCGGACTGAGCATAGCCCTGGGGCTGATCAAGCCGATTTTTGCGCCGATATTCACCAACGTCGGACAAAATCTCTTCTTCTCGCAAACCCAAGCGCGGACTCCATTGACGCACATATTCGCCCCGAGCCACTGCATTTTTAATTGAAGCAAGAATGGGAACAACAGCCTTAGAGGCATCGATACGGCCCATTCGAGAACTAAAATCAATCGCCGAGACCGCCCGCTCAAGGCGAAAATCAATCATGGTCGAAGCTTTCTCAATTGCCTGAGCAAAAGCTTTGACTCCTTCCGGCCCAGAGCGCAGGCACTCGTCGGGATCTTTGCCCCCAGGAATCTTCAAAACTTTGAGATCTATACCAACGCCTTCAGCTATTTGGTTTAAGGTCTCACCGCCACTCTCGATCGCTCGCGCTCCGGCAGCATCAGCGTCGAATGAGAGATAAACCCGCTTACTATCGGTATAGCGCACGAGAAGCTTAGCTTGCTGCTCAGTTAGAGCCGTGCCAAGAGTGGCGACCACATTGGTAAAACCATATTGATGCGGAGTAATGGCATCGAAATATCCCTCTACAACTATGACACTGTCACGTTCTTTGATAGAGTCTTTTGCTAGGTTAAAGCCGAAAAGATTGTGACCTTTAGTATAGATAGGCGATTCAGGTGAATTTATATACTTGACTTGATCGTCGCCCAAGGTTCTGCCACCAAATGCGATGACACGACCGTCACGATCGCAGATCGGAATCATCAAGCGATTGCGATAAAGATCATAGTGGCCACTGCTCTCCGCTCGCTTTTTCACCAGCCCGGCTTCTTCTAGAGTGCTAGCAGAAGCACCGGCACTAAGGCTCAAATAGTTGAGCAAACCATCCCAGGCATCTGGAGCATAGCCAAGCTTGAACTTCTCAATAGTCTCTTCACTGAGGCCGCGATCGGCTAAATACTTACGTGGCACAATGCCTTCTTGCGGATCTTTTAGGAGACGAATGTAGTATTCGCTAGCTTGTTGATAAAGCATGAGAATCTGCGAGCGTCGATCGTACTCTTTGCGCTCTGACTCGGTCTCAACAAGCTGGACGCCATATTTTCGGGCCAGCTCTCGAACCGTTTCAATGAAGTCGATGCCTTTTTGTTTTTGCACAAAAGCGAAAACATCGCCGCCTTCATTGCAACCAAAGCACTTAAAAATTCCCTTGTCTGGATTGACATTGAATGATGGGCTTTTTTCATTGTGAAATGGGCACAGCCCTCTATATTCTTTCCCTGCGCGCTTGAGCACGACAGTTTCAGAAATAACTTCAAGAATGCTGGCTCGCATCCTTACTTCAGCAATGACTTCTTGGGTCACGCCCTTCAAGCGATATATCCTCTAGCAATACGAATATCCATAATTTTTTTCGGGGAATTTTTTCGGGTATTCTTTTTGAGTATTCGTCACAGGTATTTCTTTCAGCTTTGATTTTTGACACGGAAAAAGTTCAAAAATTAATTGCTCATTGGTTATAACACGCTGAGGGCCTGAGATTAGTGATAGTTGCATGAAAATTGACAGGGCAATTTTAATTCTTGTACAGCGGTCTGCCTTCGCTTATATTTGGTATTCAAGTAGTAATCGTGTTGGCGCGAAAACGCCCACATAGAAAACAACCCTAAATCGAAAGCGAGTAGCAAGAACCAACGGTAGTAGAGCATGGTTACAGAAAGAGATGTCTACGCATTTTTTGGCAGAACCTATGCCAGCCGCGGTAGTTCTTACCAACGGCACGGAGCTGTGCGCGGCGCCACGCTCGATAGCAATCAGCAGAAAATCTTTGGTCAGGTAAAGGGCACACAAACTGAACCTTACGAGGTAGAAGTAGCACTATGCGGCGCAGACGGCGAACTTTTTGAGGCCCATTGCAGCTGCCCCATGGGTGGTTTTTGCAAACACTCGGCCGCACTTGTATTACACCTAATTCGCACCACTAACGCTGCATTCGGTCTTGCCCATGAAATAGCTATCGCAGAGAAGCCAGAAGAAAAGCACGATGAAAGTCGCGATAAAACAACAACAATAACAACACCAACAGCAACAAGCGAAGCCGCTAGAAGAGCAACAAGCGAAGCGAAGAGTAGAGTGACAGACGAAGGGACAAAGACCACAGTTAGCAAAAACTTTGAAACTTGGCTTGGTGATTTGCAAAGTGCAGTGAACGAAAACAGCCAAAAGCATACTGGTGAAAAGAACCCAAGTTCAAAGTATACGGCTGCAAATGACATCGATGCAGAAGCGAAGATAAGAGTAAAAGTTATCTATTTGCTGGACGTGCAAAAAAACAAGAGTCTAGTAGTTCATAGCAAGATGGTGGAATTGCTAGAAAACGACGTCTGGGGAAATTCCGGCAGTGTCAGCCTAGAGAAACTAGCATATAAGGCTCACAGCTATCTTATTGACAATGCTTGGGCTGACGACGACGCCGATATAGCCCAACTGCTGATGACTGGAAGCCGTGATTATGGCAGCACAGCGCATAATTTTCCAGCCGTTAAAGAACTAAGCAGACTATTGGTTGAAATGATCGTCGCCACAGGTCGGTGCTATTGGCAAAATGTGCTGTGTCCCCCAACTCCGGCTTCGGCTTCGGTTCAAGGGTTAAATCTAACTCCGCTCAAAATCGGTCTAACAAAAGAGGGTCATTTGCAGTGGAAGGCACTGAGAGACGGAAAACAACAACTGCAGATTGAAACAGACAATCAAGGCGAGATTGTCGCCCAAGCGGGCATTGCCTGGTACATCAACGAATTTGATTCTATAATTGGAGCAGTCGACCTACAACTTCCAGATAGTGTCACCGATAGCGTATTTGCCTGCCCGCCGCTATCTGAGCCAGAAGTTGAAATAGCAGTGCAAGAGTTGAAACAAGCCATGAAAAGGCTAGCCGGCTCTAGACCAGGTTTAAGCTCAAACTCAACACCCGAGCATAGTTTAATACCAAATACGATATCACAATATTCTATCGAAACAAGAATAGCGAAACCACTGCCTCGGCTAAAACTGACGATGGCGCGCAATGCAGCAACGGCTTTAGCCTTTTCCGGTTTTCAAGAACGCGATTTGCAGGCTTACTTTGGCGTCGACTACGGCGACGATGAACTAAATCAGGTCAACACAACGGAAGTAAAAATAATTGAGGGGAAAAAGATAACCATCCTGCAGAAAGACCGCACGATGGAAGAGCTTTACTTGACTCAGTTAGAGCAGTTCGGCTTGGTTAGCACCGGTCGCACAAAAGGCAATTGGCGAGCACAACTACATTTTCGTGGCAAGTGCATCAGCGACTGGTTCGACTTCATTGCCGCGGGCCTACCCGCCTTGAAGACAGCCGGTTGGCAAATTGAAATTGACGAAAGCGCCTGCCTTGAAGCAGTGGTGCCACAAGAGTGGTTCTTCAATTGCATGGAAACTTCTACATTCTGGTTCGACCTCGAATTAGGAATTATGATCGACGGCAAAAGAGTCGCCCTTCTTCCAATCATTCAAGAAGCCTTCATGATGCTGCCCGACGTTAGCTCGGCAAAATTCGTCGATCTTCCATCCACGAGAAAAAAACCGTGGGATCCGCTGCTAAAAATAGAGACACTAGAAAAACACGGCACGGTCTACGCACCGCTGGAAGACGGTCGATTTGCCGCACTTCCTGCCGACCGCGTCAAAGCAATAGTGGGCTCAATGCTAGAGTTTTTCAACAAGAAGGGCAAACTTGGAATTGGCCCAGACGTTTCTCTGCCACAGCTAATGGATCTATCAAAATCGCTTTTCGTTCCAGGAAGCAACGATCTCTGGGTCTTTGGCGACGAGATGCAGCGCCTAACAGAGCAAATAAGAGCTTTTGAGAAAATACAGATAGTAGAACCACCAATCGACCTTCAAGCAACATTGCGACCATATCAAATTGAAGGACTTTGCTGGCTCAATTTTCTCAGAGAATTCAAATTAGGCGGAATTCTTGCCGACGATATGGGCTTAGGGAAAACAGTACAAACCCTGGCACATATTCTTTTAGAGAAGCAAGAAAATCGCCTAAACAAGCCATATTTGATTGTTTGCCCAACTTCAGTATTGCCAAACTGGTTAAGTGAGATTGCAAAATTCACACCAACCTTGGTGGCAACACCTCTATATGGCCCAGAACGACAGCGTTATTTTTTCAGAATTCCTAGCTCTGATATTGTTCTTACCACTTATCCATTGGTCAACAGAGACCTAGATAGTCTGCGCGAACAACACTGGAAAGCGGTGATCTTAGACGAAGCTCAGTTCATAAAAAATGCCAATACCCAAGTAGCGAAGGCTGTCACTGCTCTCAAAGCTGATTTTAGAGTCTGCCTCACGGGTACGCCAGTAGAAAACAATCTGGGCGAAGTATGGTCGCAGTTCAACTTTCTCATGCCTGGTTTTCTCGGTGATCGCCAAAGTTTTAGAGACAACTACCGCACTCCCATTGAAAAGAAAGGCGATGCCAGCGTGCAGAAGAAACTAGCAGAGCGAATAAGGCCATTTCTTCTACGAAGAAAGAAAGAAAATGTTGCCAAAGATCTTCCCGCGAAGACCATCATAATCAAGAAAGTAGAAATCAGCGGAGCCCAAAGAGATCTCTATGAAACTATGCGCGTAGCAATGTATTACAAAGTACAAGAGGCTCTAGAGACAAAAGGCCTAGCCCGAAGCCAAATGGTTATTCTAGAAGCAATGCTCAAGCTCCGGCAAACTTGCTGCGATCCGCGCTTACTGCCGCTCAATTCAGCCCAAAGAGTCGAAGAATCAGCCAAGCTTGAATTACTGCTGCTCATGCTTGAACAACTCGTTGCAGAAGGCCGAAAGATTCTACTTTTTTCACAGTTCACAAGCATGCTAGATCTAATTATTCCAGAGCTAACCAAGCGCAAAATTGCCTACGTACAAATCAGAGGCAGCACCAAAGACAGAGCCACTCCAGTTAAGCAATTTCAAGAAGGCGAAATTCCTCTTTTCTTGCTCAGCCTAAAAGCTGGAGGCACCGGCTTAAACTTAACAGCAGCAGACACTGTGATTCACTACGACCCCTGGTGGAACCCAGCAGTGGAAAATCAAGCCACAGACAGAGCCCACCGCATCGGCCAAAAGAATCCTGTTTTCGTCTTCAAACTAATTGCTGCAGACACAATCGAAGAGAGAATCTTGACTTTGCAAGATATAAAAAGACACTTAGCAGAAAATCTGTACAGCGATGACAACTCACTGCCAACAGAGATTACACAAACCGATATAGAACAGTTGTTTGCGCCACCAGTGCCATAGAATCACTCCAGCTTCGATTTCAATCTAGCCTCAAAGTCTTGCTAGCCTATATTTCTTGCTAGTCTCAAAATCCTTCTACCTTCAAAAGATTCGGCGAAGAAAATTCCAATAGCTCACCATACTTTATGGGAGGATGCTGCAAACAAGCTCGCAAGATAGTGCGCTTTTCCCATCTACTTTCTGGTCGATAACAACAGAAAGCAACAACATATAGCTGTAAATACTTTCTACTTACACCATGAAAAAATTGACGAAGGAAGTAACCAATTTGACCAGCAAGCGGTGCAGAAACACTGAGAGGCAAAATGATTTGGGCCACTGCGCTGGAAGGAGCACCATCGGCACCTTCTTTGCTTAGGTCGACTTCAGCACTCGGGTGACAAGAAGCAGGAGTATCTTTACTACGTTTGATGATTGAATCAATCAGGCTTTCGATTGAGAAGACAGAGGAATTGTTATCCATCTGCCGATAGAGCACCAGGCTGACCTTCTTTTGAATATTCAATGCAGTGCTTTGGGCGATTTCAAGAAGCTCAGCTAGGGCCAACGAACTAATGGCAATGCCACTCTCCTTAAACCAAACGGCTGCCAGCCAAGCACGAAGGCGGCAGGCACCTTCAAACAAAGTACCAGAAGTAAACCAATACTTCCCTTTACAATTCATACAACGATAAAAACGTTGGCCTCGCTTTCTTGAAATTTTCGGTTTAGAACATTGGCACTTAATGCGCCCGTCGGAACGCAGAGAACGATAGATCATATCCGCCGCAGCGCTATCGTTTCTGACTGCCTTGGAAAAGGCCTTCCAAACTCGGGCAAAGGTCGCATCTTGACTTTCGACGTTGTTCATTACGAGCACTCCCTAGCTACAAATATATAAACGTCGGCTAGACGATTTTGGTTCAACCAAGGAAGGAGTTTTTTTTAAGAGCGAGTTGGAGCGATATCGGTCCCACTTTATTGACTACGAAGCCAAAGCGATATCGGTCCCACTTTATTGACTACGAAGCCAAAGCGACATCGGTCCCACTTTATTGACTACGAAGCCAAAGCGATATCGGTCCCACTTTATTGATTACGAAGTCAAAGCGATATCGGTCCCACTTTATTGACTGCCAAGTCAAAGCGGCGATATCGGTCCCACTTTATTGACTACGAAGCCAAAGCGATATCGGTCCCACTTTATTGACCCAACCAGGAACCAGCCAAAATGCCTAGTACAGCTGGTGAAAATCAGTGTCCACATTTTCTCCATATTTCCTTCATTGGTTGTCCATGAGCGTTTTTTACTATGGAAAAGAGAAGTGCGATTGCAATCAGCACCAACAAATGATGGGAAAAGTGAAATGAACGAAAAGAACCACCAAAATAAAAGAACAATCCTACTCGCGGCAATACTGTCGTCGGTCTCTTCTTACCAAATTGTTTTCGGTCAAGCAGCGCCGAGTTATGCACTTTCCAGCTCAGAACAGCAAACCCTGACTCAATGGAAGCAAACAGCCCCCAATACGGCTTTGGGAACTTTACTGCTGCAACTCCTAAACGACTGCGACCGCAAGCTCGCCCTCAATTCACAAGACGCTAACTCTAGGTACAAGCGCGGCTATTTATACGGAGTAATAGGTTGCACAGAATCCGCCATAGCTGACCTAACCCAGACGATTGAAATTGCGCCTAGTCATAGCAGAGCTTTCACCGAACGCGGTCTCTGCTATATGGATCAAAAACAATACACTCGCGCCCTATACGATCTCAACCGCGCTGTACAAATTCATCCACAATCGGGCAATGCACTTATGGCAAGAGCAAGACTCTGGCTCGCAACAGGAAGGCCGCTACTGGCAATTAACGATTTGCGCTATTGCCAAAGTTCAGAAGTAAAATTCGCAGCTGAGCTTCCAGGAGAACTATCAGCCAATCAATACAATGCGCTTTCATATTACCTGGGGGCCAGTTACGAAGCGCTAGACAGGCCAGAGCAAGCGATCAACTACTACAAAGAGTGCCTGAAGACAGCTCAGACCGGAACAGTCGGCTATCTCCACCGCTATGCAGAGCAACCAATTGACACTAAGTGGCGCATTGCCAACCTAGAACGCGCCACAGGAGGTCTCTGAAATGGAAAATTCCAACTCGACCACGCAACCAAAAGACCAACATAATAGCCAATCTTCATCTCAGGAAAACGCAATCGCACTAAACGGCGAACGCCTTAAACAGCTGGCAGTAAGCGAAACTGGTTTCATTTTCGATCCACAGAGCGGACAAAGTTTTACCGTCAACCCAACCGGTCATCTAGTGATCGAGATGCTCAAGCGTAGCGAAAGCTATCAAGCAGCAGCTCAAGAGCTCTCCATCCGGTGCGAAAAGCCATACGAGTTGACGCTTTGCGCAGTCGAAGCATTCATGATGCAGCTAGCCCGCTACCTATAGATGGCCAATTTTAGAAGATTTCCTAAGCCCATATCTGATTGGCGCCGCTGTTCAGTGGAGAACAATTACTGATGAAAACAAGTCAACTAAAACGAGATTGGCGGCATTGGACAATCGCTGTTACCGGCATCAATGCACATGCCGAGAATCCTGGGCCAGGAATGGCAGTGGCGCGCTGCCTCGTCGAACACCCAGAATTTAAGGGACGCGTGATTGGCCTAGCCTACGACGCCTTAGATGCAGGATTATATGCTCGCCAATACTTCAACGCCAGCTACCTGCTGCCCTATCCATCGAGCGGCGACGAAGTGCTCATGGAGCGCCTTTTGGGCATTCACGACTATGAGCAAATAGACGCCATTATTCCTTGCCTAGACTCGGAGCTACCCAACTTCATTCGACTGCGGGGCGAGCTGGCTCAGAATGGCATCAAAATGCTCATACCAAGCCGCGATCAATTTACTTTGCGTGCGAAAGATCACCTAGTTGAGCTCTGCCAATCCGTTGATATTCCAGTTCCAAAAACTAAAGTACTGACAGACCCATCCTTTTTCGACCGCGTCGCCAGGGCAGGACTTCACGAAGAAAGCTGGCACTACCCGCTCGTGCTAAAAGGTATTTTCTATGATGCCACCATTGTCAACAATGCCGTAGAAGCAAAATCTTTTTTTTGTAAACTGATCACGAAATGGGGGTATCCCTGCCTGGTGCAGGAAGTAATCAAAGGTGACGAACTCAATCTAGCCGGCCTTGGCGATGGAGAGGGCAATCTGGTAGGCCATGTAACCATGCGCAAGCGAGCAATTACAGAAAAAGGTAAGGCTTGGGCAGGAGTGACGATTATCGATGAGGCAATGCTCGAAACTGCTCAGCGACTGGTGAAGGCGCTCTCCTGGCGAGGACCACTTGAGGTTGAAGCAATTAGAGGGGAGGACAGTCGCATCTATTTAATTGAAATCAACCCCCGCTTCCCATCGTGGATTTATCTTAGCAAAGCAGTCAATCGCAATCTTCCAATCGCAGTCCTCAAACTTCTAGACAAACAAACCGAACTTGGCCTTGCAGCACCAAGATCCGGATACTTCTTCATAAGACACGCTCAAGAGCTAGTGCTTGACCTGCCTGAATTCGAATCAGTTTTGATCAACGGTCGCAGCGGCCCACTACTAAATGCAGAGCTACGGCCTATCAACGAAAAGTCCGCCTAACAGCTCTACCTAGCTGTTTAGTTCGAGCTACTAGTCTAGTTCGAGGTACCAGTCTAGTTCGACCTAGCAGCTCAGCCAATCCTATCTATATACCTATCTTCTGGAGATCTCCCATGTCTAGCAAAAATTCTAACAGTATGGTTTGGGAACCACCTCTACTCCAGCCCCATCGCATTGGCGAAATCAACAAATTTGGGCGCGCTCGGCCAAAAGAAAAAAGAGTAAACCAGGTATTCGATGTTGACATCGAACTACTAAAAGCCCAATATGGCTCACCACTATTCGTTACCAGCGAAAGCCGTTTGCGGCAAAATGTTCGCCAACTCAAAAGAGCATTCGAAGTGCGCTACGGCAACGTTAGCCACGGCTGGTCTTACAAAACGAACTATATCAGTGCTATTTGCAACATTATGCATCAAGAGGGTTCTCTGGCCGAAGTCGTGTCGGCATTTGAATACGAGAAAGCTAGACAGCTAGGGGTTCCCGGCGACAAAATCATCTTCAATGGCCCAAATAAATCTCGAAAAATCTTAGAGCGAGCCATCGCTGATGGTGCACAGATTAACATCGATCATCTCGACGAACTACATCTTATTGAGTCGGTGGCTCAAGCCCAAGGACGCGTCGCAACCGTGGGTCTGAGGCTCAATTTCGATACGGGCTTCAGCGAGCCATGGAGTCGCTTTGGCTTCAACATTGAAACAGGTCAAGCGCATCAAGCAGCCAAAGAAGTTGTAATGAGCGAGCACTTACGACTTAAGGGCCTACACAGCCACATTGGCACTTTCATTCTAGAGCCACGCGCTTACGGCGAACAAGTAAAGATCATGTGTAAATTCATGCGTGATTTAGAGGGAAGAGAGGAAGTTTGCATCGACACAATCGACCTCGGCGGCGGCTTGCCGTCACACAATGCCTTGCAAGGAATTTACCTGCCACCAGAGCAAGTGGTGCCTTCAATAGGTGAATACGCAGAAGCAATATGCAACTCACTTGTAGAAGAAACTATGTACCGCACCCGCACCAACAGGCCGATGCCCAAACTAATAATTGAGAGCGGCCGAGCGGTAGCTGATGATGCTCAAGTTTTGGTCACTTCAGTGGTTGGGACCAAACGCTTGCCCGATGGCAGGCAAGCAGCCATTCTCGACGCTGGTACCAATATACTTTTCACAGCCTATTGGTACAACCACAAAGTCGAGCTAGCAGCCCCGTGCCGCGGTCGAGCAGAAGAAACTGTACTCTACGGCCCACTTTGCATGAACATCGATGTAGTAAGAAATTCAATCCAACTTTCACCCTTAGAAGTTGGCGACACTCTAGTAATCAGCCCAACTGGGGCCTACAACAACACTCAATGGATGCAATTTATCGAGTATCGGCCCAACGTCGTGCTTGTGCATGAGAGCGGTGAAGTTTCAGTTATCCGCAAGGCCGAAAACCTAGAGGTAATGTCATCCCAAGACCGGTTACCTGAGCACCTAGCCTCGCCTTTCATATAAGGAACCATCACCATGCAAAATGCCTTTGCGAAAATTTTCGGCGGCTATGGCTCGTTCTTCGGCCTGCACCACCCACTCTCACGCCTTCTTCTCTTTATCTGCACAATGCTCCACCCAGCCACAGGCATAAGCGGCCTTGAATGCGCCGCTCTAGTCGTAGTGACAAGAAAGATGCTATCTTTCCCGGCTGGTGGCGAAGTGGAAATCGTCAACGGCCTGCTCTTCGGCATGCTAATTGGCTCGCTCTATCAACCTAGCCTGGCATCAATTACGGTGCTCGCCATAGGTGCCGTACTGATAGTTTTGGCAACAGTTTGCCTCAGCGACACGCTAGGCAAAGCATGGAGACTACCAGTGCTCGGTCTACCCTATGTTTTAACCAGCTACCTAATGTTGCCAATTGCCTCGCACCTGGGCATGGCAGCATTTACAGTACCACCATTTAAAGTACCACCAATTACGCCGCTACCAATGCCACTATTAGGACAATCGCATCTCTTCAACAATCTAGAATTTAGGTTAGATTGGCACTCCTGGCTAGTAGCTCCAACAGGAGAAAGTGTATTGAATTTGTTTGCGCCTCTAGGGTCTCTCTATTTCAATGGCACTCCGATAGGCGGTCTGATTGTTTTTATTGCCTTTGCTATTTCCTCTCGCTACCTTGCCGCACTCGCTCTGGCAGCTAGTATCACCTGCACTGTATTCTTACAGCTGTTCTGCACAACCATTTATCCGGCCGCCTTTAACGGCTCTCTCGACAGTAACTTGAGCACTGCCCTAAGCAGTACGACGGGAAATTACCATCCCAGCATACTGGCAGTCACAACCCTACCCATATTGATAGCGCAGATGAATGGCGTACTGACAGCAGGAATAATTGGTGGCCTATACACGGTGCCATCGATTCGCAGCATCGCAGTAGCACTAGGCTCCGGCCTTTTGGCCTGCTTGCTCACACTGTTTCTAGAAAACACATTCTGGAGCAGCTCATTTCCACCACTGGCACTACCATTTGTTCTCTCCACTTACATCGTCTTAATTGGCCTCAGTAGCGCCCGTGGCGGCCCCTGGCTCAAGTTCTGGTTGATTACTCCAGCACTGCCGGAACAAAGCCTAGAGCGCCTCACAATTGCCAGAGCCCGTGGCCTTGATCTGCACAGCGTTGCTCTGCGCAGCCCCGTTTCTGGAACCTGGAAAATCTACCAAGGTGTAGACGGAGAGTACACCCACAAAAATCAGTGGCGCTACGCCCTTGACCTAATACAAACAGAAAACGAACTCAGTTACAAAGAAAGCGGCACAGTGTTGAGCGACTACTTTTCTTATGGCAAAGCCGTGCTGTCACCCGGCTGGGGCACCGTAGTAAGTCTGGTTAACAATTGCTGCGACAACCAACCAGGCGCAGTCGACCTGCTCAATAACTGGGGAAACTACATCCTCGTGCAACTCGACAATGGCCCCTATGTCATGCTCGCTCATTTGCAGCGCGGTAGTGTAAGAGTCAACGCCCATTCGAGAGTAGCGCCTGGTCAACTTCTTGCCCTCTGCGGAAACTCCGGGCGCTCACCGCAGCCCCATTTGCATATCCATGTACAAACCCAGCCAGAAATCGGAAGTTCAACGGTGCCTTTTCATTTCTGCCACGTGCTGGTCACAGCTCAAGATGGCACCACCACCTACCAACTCAATGCTAGCCCGACAGAAAATGAAAGTATCAAGGCTCCGGCCCGCAATGCCGCCTTAGCTAGAGCATTGAACATGAATGTAGGGCGCTGCTTTGAGTACTCGGTGAGTCAAAGCAGTGGTCTCAATGACAAGAGTTATTGCAATTACAAGAATGACACTAAGTTCGAGAATTGCACAAAGCAAGAGCTAAAAACAATCAACCTGACCCGAGAGAAACTAACAGTAGCTCTTGATTTGAATGGCCAATTCTCACTAGAACTCCGCCCCGACAACCAAGCAAAAACCAATTTCACGGCCAGCGAAGACCTCATTGCTTTCTTTGGCAGAAACAACAAGTCCAGCCGCTTTCTCGATACTTTCGTCTTAGCAGTTGGGCTAACCCCCTTAGCAGAAGGCAATTTGCAATGGCAAGACAAAGTTCCTGTACGCTTGTTGCCAATTCCACGGGCTGTCAAACTGCTCTGGGCCATGCTGCATCCCTTCAGCCCCTGCCTTGACAGCAAATATACCCGCACCTGGAACTCAAAAGAAATGATTTGGATCCAAACAGCAACTCATAACCTGCAACTTTTTAGCTTCGACTACACATACAGCACAGAGGCACGGATTTCAGAGCTAAGTGGCCTGCTTTCAATCGAATCGTTCGATAACAAGGGGCAAAGACTCTTAAAGGCGACGCTTGATGGGGTTGGTATAAGGGAAGATAATGGCATTCCCGAAATTAGTTTTGAAGCGAGCCGAAGCTTTAGTTAATAGTTCAATAGTGACAGCGAAAGCTAAATCTTAAGAGTAATTGACCGAGAGACACAGGACAGAGAGACAAAGAGGCAAAACGTGGTCTCGGATCCAAAGCCAGCGACAAAGGACAGTTCGAAGATAGCCGCTACTGACTGCCTAAGTAAAACAAGCAGCCAAAAGCTAATATTCGTTTGCGGCTGCGCCATCATATGCAGTGGCACTGCATTCTTCAGCACTCAGTCCATCCAAGGAATCGTTGAAAGCCTCGACAAGGGCCTTGATGGTCATAACCCAGCACAAAAGATCTATGATCGAGCCCTTGCTCCATCCTACGTCGAGCACGCAATTTGGCTAAGCGCCTCACTTTCCTTTTTAGCTTTACTCTGCCTAGGATACGGCCTTCAAAAGCAAAGCGAATCAAGAACAAGAGGTTTAACTAAACTTCTTCTGAACCTCAAAGATCGGAGCCAGCTGGCCTCGGTTGGTAACGATGACAATTGCAAAAGTCCAGAAACCAACGACAAAAACTTCAGTGACAAATGCGGTAGTGACAAAGCTCTGGCTGAGGCCTTCAATAGTCTCGCCACAAGCCTAAAAGACTTAGACAGCGGGCATAGACAGTGGGTAGCTGATACATCTCACGAACTGCGAACACCAATAGCCGTGCTGCGGGCTCAGGTAGAAGCATTCCAAGATGGAGTGCATGAAATCACGCCCCGCAATCTAGAAGTGCTGCACAATGAAATAATGGCACTAAGCAAACTGGTTGATGACCTGCATTGGCTGGCAAAGTACGATGTTGGCCAAATTCGCTCACAAGCTTCAGCACTAGATATCAATCAAACTTTGCAGGATGTTTTAGAATCGTTCGAAGAAAGACGCGAAGCCAAAGAAATTGCCCTAGATAACCAAGTGCCAACCGAAGAGAAATTGATTATAGATGGAGACTCAAGTCGTATAAGGCAAGTGATCACCAACTTAGTAGAGAACTCTCTGCGCTACACAAACAAGGGCGGCACCTTAAGAATCAGCCACAACAGAAGCGGCAAAAGATTGAGAATTATCTTTGAAGACACAGAGCCAGGTGTACCCGACGAACTCCTGCCAAAATTGTTTGATCGCTTCTTCAGAGTAGAATCATCAAGGAGCCGCACCATGGGCGGCTCGGGTCTAGGCCTAGCAATTTGTTTAAACAACATGCAAATGCTCGGCGGCACAATTGAGGCCAGTCGCTCAGCCATGGGTGGCTTAAAAATAGAGTTGTCCTTACCAGCCGGTGACAAAACTGACGCCAAAGGCAGCAAGACCAATCTCAAAGCTATCGAAGGTAAAATCGACGACAAAATCGACAATAAAGAGGAAGGAGCCCAATGAGCGACAAATCCTTCCACATTCTCATCGTCGAAGACGAAATCAAAATAGCTGAAATACTCAGTGACTATCTATCACAGGCCGGTTTTACTGTCAGCCACAAAGATAGCGGAGATGGCGTGGTAGCTCTCGTTAAGAGCACTCAGCCAGATCTTATTTTGCTTGATGTTATGTTGCCGGGAATGGACGGCCTCGAAATTTGCAAAGAAGTGCGTAAATTTTCAACTGTGCCTATCATCATGATTAGCGCCCGCGTAGAAGAGCTAGATCGGCTGTTAGGGCTAGAATTAGGAGCAGACGACTATATCTGCAAGCCGTTTAGTCCGCGCGAAGTTGTGGCGAGAGTGAAAATTGTCTACCGCAGACAACGGCCCACTCAAGTCGAGGAGCCACAAACCAAGCTATTCTCAGTAGATGAAGAACAGGGTCGCATCACTCTTAAAAACACACCTATTGACTTAACTCGCACCGAATTTCGCTTGCTCAGCCTGCTAATTAGTCGCCCTGGCCGCATCTTTACCCGCGATCAATTGCTTGATTTTTGCGCGCAATTAGACCAACAGGCCGCAGATAGAGTGATAGATAGTCACATCAAAAATCTGCGCAAAAAGCTTGCCCGCATCGCCCCAGAGCTAGAGGTAATTCACGCTGTTTATGGCGTGGGCTATCGCTTTGAGATATCAGAGAAAGAGAATAATTAAGTCAACTCGGATCAGACATTCGCCTCAAAAAGACTTGTCGGTTTACAGCCCACCGTTGTCAAATGCTTAAATCACAACTTGGAAACTCCAATCCTACGACCTTGGAAAGCCTCGACTATATATAATCCGGCTAATTCAGCGAAGGCCAAAGTCTGGCGAGAGAAAAAGAGGATCCGAAATCCATGAAGACACTGATTAAGAATGGTCGCGTTATCACAGCGGTTGATGACTACCACGCTGACGTTCTGGTCGAAGACGAACGTATCGTCCTTATCGGTGAATCTCTGGCTCACCTTGAGCCCAATGTCGACAAGATAATCGACGCCAAAGACCGCTATGTCATTCCAGGCGGCATTGATGCTCACACCCACATGGACATGCCCTTCGGCGGTACAACTTCGGCCGACGACTTCGAGACCGGCACCTATGCAGCAGCTCATGGCGGCACCACCACAATTATTGACTTCGCTATCCAGGCCAAAGGTCAATCGCTCTACACCGCCCTCGACACCTGGCACGAAAAAGCCGCAGGCAAAGCCGCCATCGACTACGGTTTCCACATGATCGCAACTGACTTACCACGCGAACGCATCAGCGAAATGAAGAAGCTGATTCACGACGAAGGCGTCACCAGTTTCAAAATGTTCATGGCCTATCCAGGAGTCCTGCTGGTTGACGATGCCACGATTTTCCGCGGCATGACTGCCGCTGGCGAAGAGGGCGGCCTAATTTGTATGCATGCCGAAAACGGCATCGTCATCGATGAGATTGTGCGCTACGCCGTCGAAAAAGGCCATACAGCGCCAAAATATCATGCTTTGACCAGACCAACCCAAGCTGAAGCCGAGGGCGTCAATCGCGCTATACGCTTAGCGGAAATGGCCGGCTCGCCTGTCTATATCGTCCACCTCAGCTGCCACGACGCCCTCAAGCGGGTGAAAGAAGCACGGGACGAAGGCATTCCAGCTTTTGCCGAAACCTGCCCCCAGTACCTCTTCCTCGACTACACAGCTTACGAAAAAGAAGGTTTTGAAGGGGCTAAATATGTGATGACTCCAGCTCTTCGCGAAAAATGGAACCAAGATGAGCTTTGGACAGGCCTGCGTATGAATGACCTGCAGGTCGTTTCCACCGACCACTGCCCATTCTGCTTCAAAGACCAAAAGCAGTTGGGCAAAGACGACTTCAGCAAGATTCCCAACGGTGGACCTGGAGTTGAGCACCGCATGAACCTAATTTTCAATGGCGGTGTGGTGGGAAATCGCATCACTTTGAATAGATTTGTTGAGATCACCTCAACAGCAGCGGCAAAGATCTTTGGACTTTTCCCAAGAAAAGGTACTATTGCCGTCGGGTCAGATGCTGACATCGTCATCTTTGACCCTAACAAGAAAGTGACTATTAGCGCCGAGACTCATCACATGCGGGTTGACTATAGTTGCTACGAAGGTATGGAAGTGCAAGGAGTAGCTGAAACAGTACTTTCCCGGGGCAAAGTCGTGATCGAAAACGGCAAATACGTTGGCCGTAAGGGTGACGGAAAATTCCAAAAACGCTCAAGAGTGCTACATCACATGAAAGAATCAGCTTATGCAAAGTTGAATCACTAATCAGCAAAATTTGGGTGCATCGGCGCAGCAAGCTTGATAGAATCTAATATCAATAGACTCTAATATCTATGAACAACGGGGACAAGACACTGGAAACTAAGATTGGGCAACTAAGCAAGACTAGGACGGACGACATGGGTTACGCCAAAGAATTCACGAAGATGGTGACCGAAGAGAGAAACTCTCGCACTAATGATCTAGACATTCTCGACACAAAAGATTTAGTCAATCGTGTTCAGAAGGAAGACTTTGAAGTTGCTCAGGCAGTAGAGAAGGTCAATCCTGAAATCGCTGTGGCAGTTGATTTAATTGTCGACAAGATCAAATCCGGTGGCCGCCTAATCTACTTTGGAGCCGGAACCAGTGGGCGCCTGGGCGTGCTCGATGCCACAGAATGTCATCCGACCTTTGGCGTTGACCGTCAAATGGTTCAAGCTTGTATCGCTGGCGGCAAAGAAGCAATGTTTGTCTCCTTCGAAAATGCTGAAGATTCAAGAGAACTCGGTGAACAAGACGCTATCAATATCAAAATCACAGCCAAAGACGCTGTAGTTGGCATCACCGCCAGCGGCCGCACCCCTTACGTCATCGCCGCCCTAGAGATGGCGAAGAAAGAAGGCGCTGCCACAATCGGTATCGTCAACAACTTTGAGTCTCCACTAAACAAAGTTTGCGACGTAGTTATTGCCCCAGTCGTCGGCCCAGAAGCGCTGACTGGCTCCACCAGAATGAAAGCCGGTACCGCCCAAAAGATGGTACTCAACTTACTTTCAACTTGCACCATGGTCAGACTGGGCAAAGTCTACGAGAACTTGATGGTTGACCTTAAGCCAACCAACGAGAAGCTGAGAGAACGCGCCGTATCAATTATTGCTCTAATTTGCGATGTGCAAAGACCAATAGCAGAAGGCGCCTTGGTAGCTTCTAACGGCCAAGCAAAAACTGCAATTTTGATGCTCAAGCGCAAAATTGGCAGAGTACAAGCCGAAGAGCTCATCTTAAAATCAGGCAGTTCATTGCGCAAATCGCTAGTAGCCGAAGTAGGGCAATCTTAACGATCGCAAATACTCTTGCTGCCCTTGACCATACGAGAGAACAGCTTACGTAACATTTGTGACTGAAGAAAGCACCAACCGAACAAGCAACTTCAGTGTCAAAACAGCATGTCACAAGGAAAAGGAGCCTTCATTCGAAGGCTCCTTTCGTCTAAATGTTGTTGTTACGAGAACTCGCTAGGAGCTCTCTCTGCTAGACATGCACCATAAGGGCAAAGCCTAGAGAACCACTACACAACTGCAGCCGTATTTTCAGTTTTAGCGGCTTCGGCTTTGTGTGCAGTCAGTGCTTCTTGCAATTTAGTTTCATCTGACTTAGACAAGTTTGTCTTGAGAACTTTTCCACCAGTACCTTGCAGGTCTTCTAATACTTTGTCCGTCGTCATTTGACGAATCAAGACACAAAGAGCGGAGGTACCTGGTTGAATGGTTTTACCAAGTTCAATCATGAAATCATCTTTGATGCCCAAATCTTCCAGAGCGCCAGTAATCATTCCAGTAGCAGCTCCCAGAGCCATACCGAACATTGGCACGAGGAACAAACAACCGATCAAAGTGCCCCAGAAGCCACCCTCAAGAGCGCCAGCAGCCGTAGTATTGACGATCTGATGCAGTTTAACCTTGCCTTTCAAATCACGCACCACGACTACAGCATCCTCCAAATCGACAAGATACTCTCTCTCAAGTCTTGCCAACTTCACTCTCATTTCTTGAGCTTTGTACATGTCGTCATAGCCGATTATTACTAACGTTTCCATTCGCTTCATCTCCCTTACTTACTCAATTACTTAGTTACTTATGCATTTTTGTCGTTGGCTCGAAAGCCAATAAAACTAGGTCAAAGTCTACCTTCGCTAGAGACGTTGATTGCATGCCTTGTCTTATCATGACCAAACAAAGCGTGCATTAGATTGAGTGGAAGAGTTGATTAAGAATTGGCATTAACGCTACAGACAAAGCCGCAGGCTATTACTGCAGACTAGTGCTGTAGGCGCGCTGCACTCGACTCAGCGATTCTCATGATTGCTTCACAGCGGTCTTCTGCTTCTTTAGTAATGGCATCCTTTTCATCATCAGTTAGGTCAATGTAGCGGGTACCATCAGGTCTTCTGAACCACTTGTTTCCGGTGTTGTGCCCATTGGCAATTTTCTCTTTCGCCTCAGCGCGAATGACTTTGCATTCCTCTTGCGCTTTCTTCAAAATCTCATCAGCCCGCGCCTGATCGGCGGCAATTATGGCTTGCCGAGCAGCTTCTTTGACGTCGGGCTGACCATCAGATTTAGAATCTGCCTTAGCATTGGACTTAGCATCTGGAGCTCCCGATTTGGCCGCGTCTACAAGCGGTGCTGACTCCTGAACTGATGAATCTAGAGGGGCTGGAGCTACCCCAGTTAGCTTAAATAGCGCGTCCTGACAATACTTAGCTGTTTGAGCATTGGGCTTGCAATTCAAACAAGCCCGATACTCTCTTGCCGCATTGGCCGATTGACTAGAAAGCAAATATGTATTGGCCAAATAGTAGTGCACAAGCCAATTTTGGGGGGAAGCCTTAACTGCCTTCTCAAAGCTAGCTCGGGCCTGGGCGTAATTCTTAGTCTTATAGAACTGACAGCCTTCCTCAAAGTCAGCCGCCTGGGCAGCTATCGTGCTCCAAATTAAAGCAGTAGAAAGGACAACAGACTGGGCCACCCAAGCACTGGAAATTGCAATATTCTTCTTGGGCATATGGCTAACCAATTGAAACGTCGCTCTCAAGTAAATGATCTTGAAATTCTCTATACCAGGCAAGTATTCCACCACTAAGATTAAGCACTTCACCATAGCCTTTGCTACGCAGTATAACCGCAGCACGCCGGCTGCGCATACCCGACCGGCAGTAGACAACCACGGGGAAGTGAGGTGAGACCTCGCTATAGCGGCTCTCCAATTCGTCAACGGCGATGAGCTTACTGGCGCGAAAACGCATAGCTCTATATTCTTGCAATGTTCGCACATCAAGCAACTGTAACTCTTCCTTAGAGTCAAGCCTTTGCCGAAGCTGGGCCGCAGATATGGAGGTGGAACCCTTGCTTGAGGCACTTAGGCAGGCTTCTGAATTCGTTTCTATCTCTGTTTTTGCACTAGAAGTAGCACTAGAAATAGCACTAGAGCTTGCAATGGGCGATGCAATAGCAGCAGAAATGCCGCTAGGCGGACTAGCAGTCGAGCAGAAAAGGCTACAGTTCGCCGTCAACTTAAGAACGCGAAAATCAAGAGCCAGAGCATCGTAGAGCAAAAGGCGCCCAACTAGACTCTCACCAATTCCCAGCAAAAGCTTAAGCGCTTCAGTCGCCTGGATGCTACCGATGACCCCAGCTAAAACACCCACTACACCAGCTTCTGCGCAATTAGCAACGACGGCACTTTCTTCAGGAAAGAGACAGCGATAACAAGGCCCACCAGGCTGGCAAAATACACTGACCTGGCCTTCAAAGCGATAAATAGAGCCGTAAACAAAAGGCCGACCCAAAAGTAAACAAGCATCATTGATGGCATAACGCGTGGCAAAATTGTCAGTACAGTCGACTACTACATCATAGTCAGATATAAGTGCCTCAGCGCTTGCTGCGCTCAAGCGCTCATGATGAATTTGCACGTTAATGCTATCGTTTGCTGCCTTCATGCGGCGAGCGCCGGCAACAACCTTGGCCTGGCCCAAGTCGTCTTGGCTAAATAATATTTGCCGATGCAAATTCGATAGCTCAACCACATCATCATCAACAAGACCGATTGTGCCAACCCCAGCAGCCGCAAGATAAGTAGCTACAGGTGAGCCCAGCCCGCCCACTCCAACAATCAAAACACGGGCCGCCTTAAGAGCCAGCTGCCCCTCTTCGCCAATCTCATCAAGAAGAATGTGGCGACTGTATCGTTCAAGCTCTATAGCGCTGAGCATAGAATCTCTACAGCACCCGGTGCCGACAATCAGCGCAAAAGACCCTTAAACCATTGGGGCGAAAAAATCGTATTTCGTTCCACTGGCGTGCATAACTTAGATACATGCGATCGTCAGCGATGCCTCGATAGGCAATATGAACAATGCCTTTGCAGCAGACTAGGTCTTCATCTTTTCCACTAGTTTCTTGGCTGCCATCTTCTAGTTGGCTGCTAGATTGCGCTTGTGCAGTACCTGTCTTCTTCTTTCGAGCCAACGCGCGGGCACTAGCAACAAAATCTCGCAATGCTTCTTTATCATCAGTCATTGCCAAATTCTAACTGATTTCAGCTGTTGTCTGGTCGCAGAGGCAGAAGAATAACAAAGGTTGAACCCTTTCCAACTGTTGATTCTACTTCGACAGTGCCATGATGGCGAGCCACAATCTCACGAACAATGGCCAAGCCCAAACCAGTGCCACCGGGGTTGCCGCTTTCTCTTGTACGTGACTTGTCTGCTCGGTAAAAGCGTTCAAAAATTCGCGGCAAATCAGCAGCATCGATGCCCCCTCCACTATCTTGAATGCGAATTTCTAGACGTTCGCCCCCCAGACTGCGCACATTGATGTTGATGAAACCGCTGGCGGGAGTGTATTTAACAGCATTGGTAAGGATGTTGAGCAAGGCTCTTTGCAATTGGTTAGCATTGCCAACAAGAACAAGATCTTGGCCGCCGCTCTCTAAAGTAATCTGAGTGGAAATAGCCAATTCTTTCTTATCGGCCTGGGGCCTGATTTGATCAACAGCATCGCTAATTACTTGCGAAATGTTGACTTCGCTCTGCCAATTAGTTTCACTACCGCTATCAAGCTTTGAAATATCAAGCAAGTCTTGAATCAAGTTGGTTTGCCGCTCGACAAGGCGCTCAAGAGAACCTAAAAATTGCACTCTTAGTTTTGGATCTTCAGCAGCACCAGCCTGTAAGGCCTCAACCACAGAACCAATCGCCATTGTTGGTGTTTTTAATTCGTGTGAGGCATTCGAAATAAACTCTTGGCGCACTCTCTCTTGCTCGCGCAAGCGGCCAATCATCTGGTTGAATGACAAACACAATTCACCAATTTCATCACGGCGACGCACCGGCAAGAAAGCAGAAAAGTCTCCAGAAATTGAAATCTGTTTAGCCAGAGCACTCATTTCGCGCACCGGTCGATTTACTCTTCGAGCCAGCCAGAGACTGATTAAAACGGTGACAACACCGGTAGCCAAAATGATCTCAAGAAAGACGAAAAGATCTTTCTTCAATCTTCTCTCGATTTCGGTCAAAGGCACACCAACTCGAATAACCCCTGTGGTGGTGCCCGAAGAACGCACAGGACAAGCTACATACATCCAGTTTTTCAAGCTCTCAGGATCACTTCTAGTTGTCTTAGAGATAACACCAGCCAAAGCTTCATTGATTTCTTGCTCTTTCGACAAATTCTCTACTGGGCCCGGCTCTGAAGAGTCGGCCAATAGCCGACCATCTTTATCAACCACGACAATGGCAACACCAAGTCTGGTGGCACGGCGATCAACTGCTGATTGAATACGCTTGCGCGCCTTGGGTGAATCAAGCTCAAGATCGTTATCTATTTCCAGACCCAAGTTGACAGCTTCAACCTCTAGGGTGTTTTGCAAATCGGTCAGTGACTCTTTGCGAATCGCCACCAAGGCCCAAAAGCTAACGGCCGCCAAGGCGATGGTAATGACTAGAAGGTAAGTAATGAGCAGCTGGTTGGCTAAACTGCGAAATAACCACCTATATAAGATGCGGTCAAGAAGATTCAAAATTGTCCCCAGGAATTCAAAGAAACTAAAATCATTGGCTTTGCCCTTAAGTGTAAAGTCTAACCTCGTTTTTACAAGAGCCCCTAACAGCCCTAAGAAGCTGAATTTGCTTAAGGTTAACGGTCTTACACAGACCCTTTTGGCTGCTCTTGACTTGATACTAGTGGGCTAGGCATTCTCTCAATATGTGGGAAACTACTTCACAGTCACTATAATCTTTTTGATGGCTTACCAGCTTCAAAAATCTATTTAGTGCTCTGATTCAGAGGAGGTCCTGTTTAGAAATGTCCGTTGCAAACGTTACCGATTCCACCTTCGAACAGGAAGTGTTGAAAGCTGATATTCCAGTTCTCGTCGACTTCTGGGCTCCTTGGTGTGGACCATGCAAGGCCGTAGCCCCTGTAGTTGAGGACCTTTCTAAGGAGTACGAGGGAAGACTCAAAGTAGTCAAACTGAATACAGACGAAAACCCCAAAACCGCCCATGCATACAAGATTCGTGGCATTCCAAGCCTTTTCCTGTTCAAAGCTGGACAGGTATGTGAAGAGGTAGTTGGCGCAGTGCCAAAATCTACACTTGCCAAGGCGATTGAACAGCATGTTTAGCCAACACGCATAGATGCAGCCCGTATAGAGCAATGGGCACGATTTAGAGCCCATGCTTCCGTTTTTTGAACATACATCAGCCGGAGATAGTCGGCGGATTTGAAAGGAGAAGCTAATGGAATTTTACTCATGGAGTCGCCGCAGCAAGACTAGCGTAGCTCTTTCAGCAGCGCTATTGCTCGGAATCGGCCTGGTTGGCACAACCACCGAGGCTTCCGCTCACCAGAGCAGACGTCATCATAGACATCATCATTACTACAGACATGATGCAGCCAATGTTGCCGCGAAAACCCCTGAATGCTCCACCACCGTTACAGCTTTGAAGAAAGCTGGTGCTGTTGGCATGCTTCGTATACACGGACCAATCACTGTTTTTGCTCCATCTAATGCTGGTTGGGCAAAAATGACCAAAGAAAACCGTGAAGGTCTAATGAATGACCCTAAGCGTTTGGCCGAAGTACTTAAGTACCACGTAGTCAAAGGCAAATACTCTGCCGCTGACTTGGCAGACAAACGTTCACTGAAGACCGTACAGGGCGAGTCTTTGATGATTGACAACAAGTCTGGCACTGTAGTGGTTGACGGTTGTATCGTCACTACAGCTGACGTACCTTGCGACAATGGAGTTATCCACATCATCGATGCTGTGGCTATCCCAGAACGCGGTAAATGATCTTAGGGCCCACGGCCTGACAGAAACTAATAGAACAGGGTGGGCATTGCTCACCCTGTTTTGCTTTAAGCCAATGTCAATAATCGAGGCAGAAGGGCAAGATCAGGGTAATCACTTATTGTGATTCCGTAATGGGAATGTGTAAAACTTCTAAGGCTATGCCAATATATATGTATTGCGCCCTAGTAGCCGAACCTAGCAGGCAAACTAGAAATACGAGGTTGGAGATGAAGGAAGCGGTTATAGGATTTGTCATTGCCCTTTTGGTGAGCTGCACACTGGCCGGCTTCGACACTCCCCTTTCGCCGACAGGTTGGACCTTTGCCAACGCCCCAGTAGCCGATGTCGTAACCGACGTCAACGCTGGCACCTTTCAAGGTGAAGTACTCGACTCACAGCTACCAGTGCTGGTGGAGTTTTACAGGCCAACCGACCCCCACTGCCTGACAATGAGCCCAATCGTCAATAAGCTGGCCACCGACTCACAAGGCTATGTGCGTGTAGTAAAAGTAGATGTAGATACTAACCAAACTCTAACTGAGCGCTACGATGTAGAAGGAGTGCCTGGATATGTCTTATTCAAAGAAGGCAAAGCCATCAACGGTATCAAAGGTGAAATGACCCAGCCAGAGCTAACCAAGTGGGTCAAGCAAGAATTAGATATGCCAACGGATTAATAATTATGGTCAAGTACGCTGTCGCCTTTTTTCTGGCGATGATTCTATCTTCGAGTTTCGTCAACTATCAATTTCCGCCGAGCAAAATACCGGCTGGTGTTGCTGGTATAGCAAACACAAGCCTAGGCGTGTGGAAGAGACGTGAAGGTCTTGTACCAGAAGTAAGAGTCGTCGATTCTTATAGAAAGATTCGATACATACACGACGTTAACAATAGAAATGAGAACCGCGACGGCGATTCGCCCGGCATGGGCAACAATTAGGAGAAGCGAGGAATTATGAAAAGTTGGGCTCGTTGGACCTTTCTTATACTATGGACAGTCGGTCTGATTTTAACGGCGCAGTATTGGAACCCGTTTGCATCAGTGCCGGCGCTACTTAAGTACTCGGTAGTTACTCTTGTTGTTGCCGTAATATACGGCGCCTGTCTGATCATCATTCAATTCTACATTATGCTATCGGTGATCTTTCCGCTCCCTCCTCGGGCTGACAGCAAAGCTCCTAAAAGTATTTGGATGCGCTGGTTTAAATGGTTATACAAAGAATCACCGATCAGCCCTAATGCCCCTAAGACACTCGAAGAAATGACTGGCAACGACAAAGCCAAGCAAGAAATTCGCGAAGTCATCGACATTATTCAAAAGTCTAAGCACTACGAAGACTCTGGTGCTCAAGTGCCAAAAGGAATGCTCTTTGTTGGCCCCCCTGGAGTCGGTAAAACTCTTTTTGCCAGAGCCATTGCCAATGAAGCCGGTGTGCCATTTTATGTCATTGATGGTGGTGGCGTAGCTGGAATTTTCATGGGCCTCGGCGTGCTCAAATTGAAAACACTTTTCCGCAAATTGAAAGCACATGACCGCGCCATCTTGTTCATCGATGAAATTGAGTCGATGGGCTCACGTCGTTCACAAGATGCCGGTTTCGGCGGCATTGCCGATATGAACATGACTCTAAATACCTTGCTGACCGAAATGGATGGATTTTCCGGTTCGCGGATCATGGTTATTGGTGCCACCAACAACGATGCCATGCTCGACCCGGCCTTAATGCGCGCAGGCCGCATGGATAGACGAATCTATTTCCAGATGCCAACCCCAGAAGAACGCTCTGGCTTGTTTAAGTATTATCTGACAAAAGTTGTGTGCGATGAGAATATTGACTTTGAGCAAATCACAATGCTCACAGCAAACTATTCACCGGCAGAAATTGCCAACGTGGTAAACGAAGCGGCTCTGATCTCCAGACGCCCAGGCAATCCCAACAAGATCACGACAGACATGATCTTGCAAGCCCTAGATCGGGTCTCGGTAGGTCTTGAAAGGTCCTTGACCAACTCTGGAGTAGAGCTAGTCAATCATGATCCATCCGTCAAATTTGCTGATGTCATTGGGGTAGACGACATCAAGCAAGAAGTTGTTGAGATCGTTGACTTCCTGCAACGTGGACACGACCTGCGCAGAATTGGCGCCAAGATACCGAAAGGTATCTTGCTAATTGGTCCACCTGGCGTAGGAAAGTCGATGCTGGCAAAGGCTATCGCAAATGAAGCAGGAGTCCCGTTCTACGGTCTCTCAGCAAGTTACCTCAGCGGAATGGGCTTCGGGGCACAACGCATTAAGGCTTTGTATACCCAAGCAAGACAGAGCCCAGCTGCAATCGTTTTCATTGATGAGATTGATGCGATTGGTACTTCCCGCACCAACGCTCTTAATCAGCTGCTAGTTGAGCTCGATGGACTCGGAAGAAGTAATGTAATTACGATCGGTGCCACAAACATGGAAGAGGATCTAGACTCCGCCTTCTATCGCTCTGGTCGTTTTGACCGGAAAGTATTCATCGGAGTGCCCGACGCACATTCAAGAGGACTGATCTTCGAAAAGTATCTCAAGAAAATTTCGTTGGCATCACTTCCGGATCTGACGAAACTCGGTAAACTTTCCTTCAATTTTTCCGGTGCTGATATCGCTGCAGCTTGCAACGAAGCTGCAATTCTAGCCGTACGTAAAGGCAAGAGCCAAGTTACTGAGGAAGAGCTAGAAGAAGCAATCGACAAAGTCATGATCACGGCTGGTCACAAACTGAATGTGGCAGGGATGAACCTATCGCGTGTGCCGGATCTGGAAATTACTCTCGACGATCTCAAAGGGGTGGAAGAGGCCAAAGCTGAAGCAGCTGAAGTAGTTGCTATGCTCAAGAACATGAAGGCTGTAGAAGAGTTTGGTCTGAAACCAACCAGAGGCGTACTGCTTGTGGGTCCACCTGGTACAGGTAAGACCATGCTGGCCAAAGCAATCGCTAACGAAGCGGGTGTCCAGTTCTACTCGCTATCAGGAGGAGACTTCCAATCTATGTGGGCCGGAGTCGGTTCAAATAGAGTGAAAGCTGTATACGAACGCGCTCGGCGCAGCGGCAAACCAGCCATTGTCTTTATCGATGAAATAGACGCCATTGGCGGCAGACGCGGATTTGATTTGGGTGGCGGCGCCATTCAAGATTCAAACAAAACTTTGAACTCATTACTTGTTGAGTTAGACGGATTCGGTAAACACAAAATATTGACTATTGGCGCAACCAACAGCATGGGTATGCTCGATAAAGCGCTACTTAGACCAGGCCGCTTTGACCGTCATATCGATGTGCCATTGCCGAACCTTGAAGGACGGGAAGCAATCCTTTCGAAGTATCTGGAGAAATTCAAAGTATCTGAGAATGTTCATGTCCTGGAAATTGCTCGCATGACCTTCTTGCAAGCCGGTGCAGACTTGGCCAACATAGTAAATGAAGCCGGACTGATGGCTATTCGAGAAGGCCGATTGGAGATCACCCATTCAGACATGATCCGCGCCATTCAACGGGTGAGCTTCGGCATGAGCAGAAGTCAGCACATTGGTGTCAAAGAGCTATTTGAGACTGCCTATCACGAGGCGGGCCATACAATTATTTCTTACTTCCGCAATCGCAAAGAACGCATCCAGGTAGTGACGATTGTCCCAACTGGACGCGCCTTGGGCTATATGTGGTCAGTTGACAAAGAGGATCGCTTTGTATCGGGCCAGAACAAGCAAGACTATCTCGTTGACATAGAAGTCTCACTCGGTGGCTATGTGGCTGAATTGCTCTACATGGACACCACCACCAGTGGTGTATCTCAAGACCTAATTAATGTCGGAAATACCGCAAGGCGTATGGTCAAAAATTGGGGCATGGGCTCATTCCCTTACAATACTAACTACGGGCATGGTGATGAGCGCGGACACGAGGGACGTGGAGGATGGGGCATGGCCTCACCCGACACAGAAAGAGAAATTGAGCTGGAAGTCAAGAAAATTGTCGACGAATGTCTCGAAAACACGCGCAATCTGTTGAAGGAAAAGCGCAAGGAACTAGATTTGATTGCTCATGCTCTTGTTGAAAAAGAGACGCTCTTCTACAAAGACCTCGTCAAAATTCTCGAACCTTCAAAATCAGAGGCCGAAGTCAATAAAGAAATCGCCACTTTATCTGAACGTAAGCTTGTAGGTACCGCCCCAATTGTCAATCTTGAATTTCTCCCCGGTCTCACTCAAATTGGTCAAGGCAGTGGCCCCAACAGTGCTGAAAACAACAAGGTCACTGATCTAGTCCAAGACCAGAATAAAGATCCAGAAAACTTCAGACCAGAGAACTAGAGAGAAACCAATTG
>CALROJ020000046.1:0-58036 GCA_943369735.1 bacterium Ga0077546 | reverse complement strand
GTAAAAGTGGTTCCGTTGCGAAACTGGTTGCTGTCTTGAGCCAGGCGCAAGTCGGGGTTTTCATCGCGACTTTGGCAAAGGGCTGAGATATACGATTGATAGCTTGCTGCAGCTGCTTTGGCATTGCCACCATAATCAACCAGCAGCAGCTTAACCCGCTCTTTCACCGGCTCCCGCATCTGATAGTCAGCCACACAGGCCAGCCTGAACTGCTTAAAATCAAGCGAGTTCAGATAAGGCGCTGGACAAAATCGCCGCGCCGATACTGGTCCCATTACAATTTTTTCGCTGCCGTGGAGAAATTCTAGTTGGGGCATTGTCGAAAGAATATAAGGCGGTGCGCCGCTTTCGACTATTCCTTTAGCAATTTTGGTAGCGCATCGCCTAATGACATCCTTGCTCTCCTCATCATCCCCGGATGTTCCATATATAGATATAAAAGTCTTGCCTTGCACAAATGAAATGCTGTCATCATCTTCTGATGTGGCGTCTCCACGTAGCACAACAGTTGTTGCACCACGACGTAAGAAAGAATAGGCAGCAAAAGCACCATCATTGTTTGCAAATTCGTAGACATCTATATGTATATATCGCTGTCCCCGCTGAAGCGATTTGCGCGTGAAAGATCGCAGCCCATATTCTTGAAGAATCGTCGCTTTCAAGCCATCACTTTCTGGTAGCTGCGGAATAACGGCACCAGCTACAGGCTGCCAAAGATACAAAGGCGCACCGTTCCATCCATCAGACCCTAAGCGATCGACGAAAGAACCTAGGGCCGTCGGCTTAAAGCTAGGAGCAGCTGGTGGCTCTTCGGGCAAACCTACCGATGCCTGAACATTGACATTAGCATTAGCATTAGCAGCAGAAGTAGAACTAGAACTAGAAGTAGAAGGAGCCGGGCTACTAGCTTGCAGTTGAGCAAAAGCTTGAGGCACGGCACAAGACATAACGAGAGCGAGACTAAAGGCCAAGCAGAATATCGGCCGCACCACCAGTGATACTGAAATCATGCCTATTTTTGCGCCGGATCTAGCTTAGGATCATACGTAATGCAAATAACTGTCTGCTCTTGCGCTTCACCAAGGGGCACTAAAATTATGCCAAGATTGGCCCAATCTGATGTGCATTCTAAAGTGATGGTGCCCTTCACGTTATTGTCAGAGAGCAGTCGATAAGCTTTCATAGCAATTTCATTTTTATAGAAATTGAGAATTTTGTCGAACTGATCATTGCTCTTTAAAATCACAACCTGACGGTATTTGTTCTGACCAATTGGTGTGCTGTCAGACTTTGTACATTCTGTGCCAGGATAGCAAGATATGGGGAACTTTTCGGGCAGAGCTAAGCCTGTTGGTTTGTAGCCAGCGCTACAACCAGACAGCAGAGTAGAACTGCTAGCAATTATGGTAACAGCCAAACCCACTAATAATTTGCGGCCTATCATGACTTACCCCTGCCTCAAGTAACTCGTACTAATATAGCGTAGCAAAAAGTTTGCATGCAGATATTCATTCCCTTCAGTGGCAGAGAAATATCTAAAAGCAAGGCCATCAGCCAATCAATTGAGCCAATTAGTTCAATTGCGTCAAGCAATCGAAGGGCGTCAATTACTTCAAGTCAGACAATTACTTCTTAGTGGCTGGGCGTTTGGGCAAATCTTTCGGCTTATCGTCGGGATACTCTACCTGCTCTGACTTTTTACCAGCTTTGGCTTCGACTTTAGCATCGTCACCTCCACCGAACCAGCCCAAGACTTTGCTCCCAGCGCCTTTAACAACATCCATCGCCTTGCCACGCTTGTCTTCGTCTAGCACTACGCCGGTAATAACATGCTTAGCATCGGGAATGCCCCCGTTTGCAACCTTGCCAATCTCTAGAGCACCCTGGGCAGTACCCTGATGTTCAGCTGGAAGGGCCTTGACCCCTTGCTTCATGGCTTGGCCCACTACACGGTCAGTTATGACCCCTGCAGGGCCGCCAGCCAAGAGAGGCGCACCTTCGCGCACAAGTGTTTTGACATCGCCGCGCTTGGCGGCATCACCTATACCGACAACATGCTTCTTCTCGTCTTCATACACATCTTTGCCAATCTTGATAGCTTTTTTACCAGCATCACTGTTGGCAGCGTCCTCCGCAGCCTTTTTGACCTTAGGAGCGCCTTCTTTAACGGCGTCGACGACTTTGGGAGCATTCTCGTCAATCAGCTCTTTGCCTTTATGCAATGCCTTACTGCCACCATCGACGACTGCGTCTTTGGCGCGACCCAAGTGCCCCATAACACTGCCGAAGGAGAAACCACCCTCCGACTTGGCGCTACCTTTCTCTTTATCATCAGATGCACGTGCGGAACGGTCGGTCATAGCCTTGGCCTCAGAAAAATATGGTAAATGCGGGGGTTAGAGGATTCTAAGCTTTCTGACATTTTGTTGTCAAGCTAATTCTTACCAGTCCCAACCACAATCTATTTACCCAAAGAGCCGGCAAAATCCCCGAGCCTATTTCACCGCGTTCAACTCACGAGCCTGAGCCTGGCGATACCATTCGATAGTCTCTTTTAGTCCATCTACCAAGTCTTTGCTCGGAGCCCAGTTAATCAGCTGTTTAGCCTTAGTCGTATCGGGCAAACGACGCTTCGGATCGTCAACAGGCAAGGGCTTTTTCACAATCTCGCTAGTGCTACCAACTAGCTCTTTAATGATGGTGGCCAGCTCAAGCACAGTCTTCTCTTCAGGATTACCAAGATTGACAGGCAAATGATGATCAACATCCATTAGACGGACAATGCCCTCAACTAAGTCAGAAACATACTGGAAGCTTCTAGTTTGCTGGCCTTCGCCGTAAACAGTTAGCGGCTGATTAGCCAATGATTGGCCAATGAAGTTGGATACCACGCGGCCATCATCTAGTCTCAGACGCGGACCGTAGCAGTTGAAAATGCGAATAATGCGAGTATCTAAGCCATGCTTGTGATGGTAAGCCATTGTGATAGCTTCAGCAAAGCGCTTAGCCTCATCATAGACACCACGAGGACCAATCGGGTTGACGTTACCCCAATAAGTTTCTGGTTGTGGATGAATTTCAGGATCGCCATAAACCTCAGAGGTGCTGGCAAGAAAATAGCGCGCCCCTTTTGAAAGGGCCAACCCGAGAGTGTTGTGCGTGCCCAGCGAATTGACTTTCAAAGTCTCAATCGGCAGCAATAAATAATCGACCGGCGAAGCGGGCGAAGCAAAATGGATAACCCAATCCAGATCACCAACTATATGAATATGGTTTGAGACATTGTGATGGATGAATTCAAAGCGAGGATTGGACTTGTGTTGAGCAATATTTTGATAGTTACCAGTGATGAGATTATCCATCACCACAACTTGGTGCCCTTCAGCCATCATTCGATCGGTCAAATGTGAACCGATAAAACCGGCACCACCAGTGATTAAAATTCTCAACGTCCTACTCCTCGATAAGTCATACCGGCAGCGGTTATCTCTTCTTCGCTTAAGGCATTGCGGCCATCAATAACAAGCGGCCAACGCATACTCTTAGCCAACTTCTTCCAGTCTAGTTTTTTAAATTGTTCCCATTCGGTGACAAGTACCAGAGCATCACTGTCGCCAGCCAATTCTTCAACACTGTGGCAATAAACCAAGTCGAGATTGGCATGCAGAACTTTGCAGCGATCGTTAGAGACCGGGTCGTAAGCTTTGACAGTGGCACCCATTTTTAAGAGCTGATAGGCAATAGTCAAAGCTGGTGCATCGCGCAAGTCATCGGTATTGGGCTTGAATGAAAGGCCAAGCAAGCCAATGGTGCGGCCTTTCAATATCTTCAATTCATCTTGCAGCTTCTTAATCACTACTAGGCGCTGACGATCATTGACAGCCACAGTGGCTTCTAGCAACGAAGTTGGATAAGAATACTCTTTAGCTACCTGCATCAATGCACTGACATCTTTGCCGAAACAGCTACCGCCCCAACCTACTCCAGCGTGAAGGAAAGCTTTGCCGATACGATAATCAAGGCCTATGCCTTGAGTTACCTGGCTGACATCGGCACCAACTTTTTCACACAAACCAGCGATTTCGTTAGCAAAGCTGATTTTCATGGCCAAAAAGGCATTGGCTGAATATTTGATCAGTTCAGCGGAGGCCAAGTCGGTAACGACAAAAGGCACAGAGGAAAATTCTTTGGGCCGCGGAGCAAATGTCGGCACATCAAAACTTTGCTCGACTATTGGCTTGTACAAGCTCTTCATCACCGCTACAGCTTGCTCATCGGTTGAACCAACAACAATACGATCAGGATAGAAAGAATCGGCAATAGCGCTGCCTTCCCGCAAGAATTCAGGATTGCTGACGACTACAAAGCTCGGCGACTCCGGTCTTGCGGCCCGAGCCGGAACTGGTTGAGCGTTCTGCACGCCTTGCGAAACCAGCATTTCAACCCAGTTGCCTGAGCCCACAGGAACAGTCGATTTGTTGACTATGATGCGACGGTGCTTCGCATCGAGGGCGCTGCCTATGCTGCGCGCCACAACCATCACCTGAGAGAGATCAGGCTCACCATTGGGCAGCGATGGGGTGCCAACAGCGATGAAGATAATTTGAGCCCGCTTAACAGCTTCTTCTAAATTGTCAGAAAAATTGAGAAATCCAGATTCACTTGTCTCTTTGACAAAATCTTGCAATCCCGGTTCAAAAAATGGCACTAATCCACTTTTCAAACTGCCTAACCGCTCAGGGTTAGCCTCAACTGCTGTGACATGATTGCCAAGATAAGCGAGACACGCGCTGGTTACAAGACCTACGTAGCCGGCACCGATAACACATATATCCACGAGATTTATTCCCACAAACTAAGAAAAGGAGAAAGAAGCTATGCTAGCCTCTGGTTTAACATCGAATCAATAGTTATAGCTTAAGGCCTATGGAGCCCCATGTCTTTAGATTTAGAAAGCTCAAATTTAGAAGGTTCACATTTAGAGCAGTTCATTGCAACTGTAGCCAAGCTCAGATCTCCTGACGGCTGCCCCTGGGACAGAGAACAGACTCATAAAAGCCTGGCCCGCTATTTGCTTGAAGAAGCCTATGAAGTGATGGAAGCAATTCACGAAGGCGACCCTGAAAAAATCAAAGAAGAGCTAGGGGATTTGCTGCTGCAAATTGTACTCAATTCACAAGTGGCAAAGGACGATGGAAACTTTACGATTGAAGATGTTGCTGCTTCGATAAATGCCAAGATGATCAGAAGGCATCCCCATGTTTTTGCTGACTCGAAGGTTGATACAGCTGAAGGCGTTGTCACCCAGTGGCAGGAGCTGAAAGCAAAAGAGAAACAAGAGCAGCAGGGCAACTCTAAAGATGAGCCAGAGAAGAGAGAATCGGCCTTAGCTGGCGTTCCCAAAACTATGCCGGCCCTATTGCAAGCTCTCAAGATATCTGAAAAGGCTGTCAATCAAGGTTTTGAGTGGGAAAAAGAAGCTGATGTCTGGGCCAAGCTGCATTCAGAAATTAGCGAACTGCAAGAAGCTATTTCGCACCCTGACTTAGTTAGCCCCAAAAACGGTGAAGCGAAAGAGCAGCCCCAACAAAAAGACAGAGATAAAGCCAAACAAGATGTCGCCTTAGAATTTGGTGACGCCCTGTTCTGCATGGTCAATTTGGCCCGCTGGCATGCCCTCGACCCTGAAGAGTGTTTGCTTATGACTATCAATAAATTTAAAGGCCGCTTTGAATGGATGGAAAAAAATAGTGAGCGTCCACTAAAAGAACACTCAGCCAGTCAGCTAAACGATTTGTGGGAAGGCGCTAAAGTCGCCCTCACAGATAAGTTATAGAGTATTGGAAGTTTGAGCAACAGAAGTATTCGGCGACGTATTTGCTGGAATTGCTGCACCAGGGCTATTTGCTGCATTCTGGGCTGTCGCTGAATTAGCTGGTCCTTGCGCGCTAGCAGGCCTTCCGGCAGTGGCATCGGCTGAAGGAGCACCTTCAATACTTGCCTGAATACTTGCTGGAATGTTGTTCAAAGCCTCATTGCGAGCGTCTTCAGCTTCAGATTTCTCAGTTGGGCGCTTGGGATTCTTGGAAATTTTAAGAGGAATAGAATTATCGAGACCGAGATCGATAAATTCAACTTTGTCTTTGATTGGCTCAACAGTTGGAAGAATTGAAACTAAGCGACCAAGTCGGCGAGTCAAAGTGGCATCTGGTAAACCAATTTTTAGTGTCAAATCACCGTTAGCAACTTTAACGTCGAAGGGTTGACGCATATCAATGTAGTCGACAGGCCGCCCAGTTTGACTACTAATATAGTTAGCCCAACTAGCCCACTGAGCCACCTCGCGCGAAGTAAGCTTTAAGCTATGTTGACCGTAAATAACAAGATGAGGACGTACCACTGCCGGAAACTCAGCTATAGAGATAAATCTGCCCGATTGAGCAATTACTGCCTCAGCCGGCTTGCTTGGATCGGGACTATAAGTAGCCCAAGGGTACTCTTCTAAAATCTCTACAACTAGATGCGGCTTCGGTAGTGCATAGCGCCTAACGAAAGCATGTCGAACAGCCTTAAGAGAAGCGATTTGGTTTTCTAGTTTTTTGGGATCAATGCGGTAGATAGGCACATTGACAGCATTTTTTACAAGCTTCAAGACTTGATCTCTGGTGGCAACCGAATTGCCGTGAACAATAACCTCAGTCTTTTCGTTGTGAAGAGTCCAAGGTAAGTGTGTAAAGCAAGCAGCACCAGCAATAAGCATGCCGAATAAAAGCACATAACGGAATGTTTGACGACGGGATCTAGCTCGACGAGTAGCTTTCCGTTGTTTGCGTCGACTCTTCATCCATTCGCGGCGCTGATCGGCTTCCATAATCATGGTCATGCTGGCAACTCCTCTCTGCTTTCGCAGCTAGAGTGTTTGACGAGCAAATCAGCAGAATAAAAACTATCGCCGAGTGGAAATTCGCCGGAAAATACTATTTGCGCTGGTCCGTTTAACTCGATGAGATTATCCAAAGAAGACCAGGTGACCTCAAGTTCCCCACCTGGAAGAATAACACAGCATTGGCGGTTTAGGCGCTCTTCCATTACCCCAGCTGCCACCACGGCAGCAGCCCCAGACGCGCAAGCCAAAGTTGGCCCGCAGCCTCGTTCTACCACATAAACGACTGCTCGATCGCGCCCTTGCGGCAAGACAAATTCAACATTAACTCCTTGAGGGAAGATAGACAGGCACTGAATCTGGTGGGCCAATTCAAGCAATCGGCTAGGAAATTTTTCGCCAAAAGCAGCGGAGGCACCACTCGATATACCATGCATACAATCTTGATATTGAGTCAACTCTAGCTCAGCACAATCGAAGACGACGCAGTGAGGATTGCCCATATCAATTGCCGTGGCACTAAGGGTGATATCGCCCAAATGTAACTTCTCGGCGACAAACTTGACCTCGGGGGCAGCCAATTGTGTGCGCACCATGCACGTCAGAAGTTGGTGCGCCTGGCGCGGATTATTAGCGCCACCGCCGGCAGAGCACAAGTTAGGTTCTATAACAGTTACGGCAACTGGATAAGCCCGAGTAGCAACCCTGAAATTGTCAGCTTGGGGCCAAAGGCTTTTGCTTTCGTTGTCGGCATTGGCGCGAACGAAATAGGCTAAACAGCGCAGGCCATTGCCGCACATATCAGAGGAAGAGCCATCACTATTGATGTAAATCCAGGCTAAATCGCATTGCTTATATGAAGGATAAGCGGTAACTATTTGCTCAAGCAATAGTCCTGCAGAACCCTTGGGACTAACAGCGACAATTAGACCATCAGCACCAACGCCAAAACGCCGGTCGCAGACAACTTGAGCGAGACGGCTAAGAGCGGCAACAACATCTATGTTCTTTGCACCCGGTTGCCCTTCGCCGGTTTTTGCTAAAGCCGAGCGCAATGCCAAATCGAGATCAAAGTCTTTAACCATGACAAAGTCGTTGCCAAGACCATGCATTTTGGTAAATGGCAATTTATGAGGCGGCAATTGATTAGGGGCGGCGGTTTCCATATATCTCGGGAGATTATAACCCCTGCCAGCTTTCTTGTGCTTGACATGATCAGGAAGTAACCAATTTAAAAAGGAATTGCCAACAATCCCTTATATACTCATCAATTTTAGTCTCACAGCAGCATATGAGAAGTAGAAGGTTACTAACAAGATGAGAGCATATATATCTGTTGACTTAGAAGGCGTTAACGGAATTTTGCATTCGAGCCAAACCCAGCCCAACGAGCCTGGCTACGCTCGTGCCTTAGAACTGATGCATGAAGAAACCAATGCTGTAATCGAAGGCCTTCTGGCTGGCGGTGTAGACGAAATTTTAGTGAACGATTCGCACTGGGATATGCGCAATCTTCATATAGAGAAGCTCTACCAGCACAAAGGTGTATCAGTACGCAGCGGCTGGCAAAAGCCATTCTCTATGGTTTCTGGCATCGACCCTGCCGATTTTGCCGTTTTTGTCGGCTACCATGCTCGGGCCGGCCACGCTACCGGGGTTTTGAGCCACACATATCGGGCGCAGATATTTTTTGAAGTCAAACTAAACGGTCAACCAGTGGGCGAAACTGGCTTAAATGCGGCCTTGGCTGGTTACTTTGGCGTACCAATTGCCATGCTGTGCGGTGATGACACTGTTTGCGAAGAAGCCCGAAATTTGCTGGGTGATATCGTCACAGCACAAGTAAAAACGGCTGTGTCGCGCTATGCCGCAGTGTTTCACCCCCACCAAGAAAATCTCAAACTTCTCAAAGAAAAAGCCAAACAGGCGACGAACAAGAAGCATTGGCAACTATTTAAAGCGGCCGAACCAGCCCAGATTGAAATTACTTTCTTTGACCCCTCAATGGCTGATGCCGCGGAACTTCTACCCCAGATCAAGCGCCATTCCGCCAGAACCATAACGATTCAAGGGGCTGATTACGGCGAGACCTTTCGCCTAATGCTGGCAGTAGGAGCCCTTGGTGCCAGCAGAAAAGACCCCTATTTCTCATAAACGAATGCCTTGTATGCCCTTGTAACAACGGCACTGAAAATAATTTGATTAAATCTAATGATTTTTCCCCTCACCTGTAGAGGGGACCCCTTCTAGCGGGTATCAAGAATATACAGGGGATTGGATCTCTTGCCACAAGAACAAGCAACGACGGGGTATGACGTCGATGCGGTTCTGCATCGCGTCAGTTTATAGTCGGTCCATGGGGAATTTTCAGATGTTCCATTCTTCCTACCAAAATCTATCATTCCGTCAGCAGATAATCGCAGCAAACCAGTCGTACCCCTGCCCGCGCTGCAGTTCTGGCATGATTGAGCCGTTTGGTATCACTGAAACACTGAAGTGCACTTCTTGCGAACGAAGCTTTGTCGCCCTGCGCGGCGGAAGAATGCTTTACCCAGCCAACCGCATGGGGCTGAAGATTGCTCTGACTTTTTGGTGGGACGGCCTGAGATGGCACTGTGCTGGCACCACCGCCAGCTCGAGACAGCTGCTTATGCTGGCGCTACTCTTGGCTTCCCCAGTTGCCCTGTCGCAAATGCTCTTATCTTTGAATCTAATAGCCAGTAAACCTGAATGGCTTAGCCCACCCTTGGCTGGTGCAGCCGGCATGCTAGTTGGTCTGCTCTTGATATACTCGTTCTGCGGAGACTTCGATGTAGTGGCGAAGCGCAAAGAAAGAACGAGCAAAAGTCCGCAGCCAGACCGCCCTTCGTCGGGCAATTAAGCAAATTCAGGACTGATTAATTTTTGGAACATATACCGGTTCTCCTTAATGAAGTGATCGACGCATTGGATGTACGGCCCGGTCTTACATATATAGATGCCACCGCCGGCGCTGGCGGTCACCTGGCTCGCATAGCAGAGTTGACCGAAGGGAAAAGTAAACTTTTTGCATTTGACCGTGACGCTGGCAGCCTAGAGAGGCTCACAGAGCGCTTTGGCGACAAAGTGACGACGATCCACTCCAACTTTCGATATCTAAAAGAGTCATTAGCGCAATATGGTGTCAATACCATTGATGGTGGCATATTGGCAGATCTAGGCGTATCGTCTATGCAAATAGATCAAGGAGAGCGTGGCTTTAGCTTTCAAAAAGAAGGCCCACTCGATATGCGAATGGATCGCAGCGAATCAGTTTCAGCCTACAACATAGTCAATCAATGGCCAGAAGGCGCACTAGCAGACATTATTTACAAATACGGCGAAGAAAGACATAGCCGCAAGATAGCCAATCGCATAGTGGCCAATAGGCCTATTGAATCTACTCTTGCACTGGCTGATATTGTCGCTCGCTGCATACCGAGAGCAGCTGATAAAAAAAATTACAAAAAAAGTTTCGGCTCTGCTGGTGGTGGCTATATACATCCGGCTACAAGAACGTTCCAAGCAATAAGAATGGCTGTTAATGAGGAGCTTGAGAGTCTTGAAGATTTCTTACGAGAGTCATTAACTATTCTAAAGCCTGGGGCAAGATTAGTAGTTATTACGTTTCATAGCTTAGAAGATCGAATCGTTAAACAATTCTTCAAGATGGCCGCAGCATCATGCATTTGCCCACCACGAGCCCCCGTCTGTACCTGTAAAAAAGAGTGCGAGGTACTGATAATTACGCGTAAACCTGTTACAGCTTCTGAAGAAGAATTGCTTGCCAACACCCGGAGTCGTAGTGCTAAACTACGTGCAGCTCAAAAGCTGATTTAGGAGTATATATGGTTAACACTCTCCCTCGCCGAATTAACGAAGAAAAACCCGTGAGCTTCGCTTACGGTAGATCTCATAATGATTCGGCCGCAAGAGTGTCCGTTGCCAGAGTTGCCTTGGTTGAAAACATGCAGCCAGCTACTACTTATCCTGTCGCCTTCGGCTATAGCCAAAATCAAAGCGCTCCATCTACTGTGCGCGCCACACCAGCGCCGTCCAGAACCGCTCGTCCGCACCTCGTACCAATCGAGGCGCCTAAGCGCAAGACCCGCAAAGCTCCTTTTCTAGTACGTGTAAACAGAACGCTACAAGCTTCGTTGATAGCCCTGTGCGGCTTAGCCATATTGGGTTACGGTTTTGATGTTTCTTCATCAAGTGAAGTTGGTAAGGTTCAAGACCAAGTACGTCGCCTTAGCGAACAAAATTCTGAACAGTCTTATGACCTTCTCAAGCGGGTCTCATATCAAGACATCCAGGCCAGCGTCACCGGCAGTACCGGTTTGCGAGTGCCAGAAGAAGTCAAGATAGTCAAAGAAGTAACCGCTCCAAAACTTAATCCTTTCAAGCCAGCTAAACATCAACTACCTTTGATGCCAGGCTACTAAAATATTGGTTGTTACTTCTGACAACCATTTCTTGTAACAAATCAAAAGCTATCCGATAGATATATCGGGTCTTTTTGATGGCGGAGTGGAAAGGACTTGCCTAAAGATTTGCTAGATAGACCGGTGAGAACAAGGTCCCGACCAGGGCGAATCAGGCGTCAGCCCAAATCGCCCCTTTGGTGTTTGCGCTTCTGCCAGATCATCTTAGGCATTTGCGCCCTATCGGTTATTGCTCGTCTCTACTATCTGCAAATTTATCAGGGCAGCAAGCTCACTGAAAAAGCCCATACCCAAAGACAGCAGCACAATATGCTGGTGCATCGTGGTGCCATTACCGACCGCCGCGGCTTGCCTTTAGCCATAGATACGACTAGATACGATATATATGTCCACGTTAAGCTGCTCAAAGCTGAACGGGAAGAAGCAGCGATAAAACTAGCAGCCATAGTCAAAGAGCCAGTTAGCAAAATATCCAAGCTTCTCAACCAAGGTTACCCGGTAGTAACTTTAGCCAAGCACTTAGACAGAGAGACAGCAGACGCTCTACAGGCCTTAAATTGGGCTGGTATTGATATTGTCCCTCGGCCTTTTAGACAGTACCCAGAAGGGGCCCTAGCCGCCCACCTGCTCGGTTTTACTGACGCAGAATTTCATGGCCAAGGTGGTGTAGAGCAAGCCGAACACGAGATGCTCACTAACACCGGCACCATTCCTAAGCCCCAGCTAGACGGCAAAGGTCATCCGATCTTAGTGCCCGAACGAGAACCATCATGGGATATCACACCACCCCTTGGTCGCCACGTAGAACTGACCATAGATAACTATTTGCAGCATTTGGCCGAAAAAGAATTGTTTGCCATGTGCAAGCACTCACATGCTCTCAAAGGCGCAGTTATACTAGCCGATCCTAATACCGGCGAGATTCTCGCTTGGGCCAACTATCCCTCATTTGATCCCAATCACTACAATAAATATCCCTATGAAATTTTGAAAAACTGGTCGATGGTAGATGTCTATCAGCCCGGCTCTACTTTCAAAATTATTACTGTTTGTTCTGGTCTTGAGACCGGAGCAATCAAGCCCAATTCCACCTTCTACGATGGCGGCTCACTGACCATTGGTAATCGTACAATTCATAACCACGATGGTGGCCACGGCACTATCGACTTAAAAGGCCTCTTCATTCACTCTTCTAACATAGCCTCAGCCATGATTGGCATGGCCATGACACCAAAACAATTCCACGACAAGCTCTACGATTTTGGCCTCGGTCGCCGCACTGGTATTGAACTACCAGGCGAATCACGCGGGCTGTTGACACCAGCAAAATACTGGACACCTATTGATGCGGCCACCACTGGCTTTGGCCAAGGCGCCATTGCCGTTACACCACTGCAGCTGGTGGCCGCAGTAAGTGCAGTAGCCAACAATGGTGTCTGGATTCAGCCGCACTTAATTAGACGAGTCTATGACCCCAGCAATGGTGTCACCGAAAAATGGATAGAACCAAATAAACGAAGAGTTGTGGCACCAGAAGTTGCTAAATTGGTTTCGCGCCTTCTCGCTGAGAACATTTATGAAGGTACACAGATTGCCGGTCAAATTCCCGGTTATAGGGTAGCTGGAAAAACCGGCACAGCCCAAAAAGTAACGGCCAACGGCCGCGGCTATATGGCCGGTCAAACCATTGCTTCATTCGTTGGTTTCTTACCTGCTAGCAATCCACAGCTAACCTGTATTGCCGTAATTGATAGCCCCCAAACCGATGGTCGCTGGGGTAACACCGTGGCTGGCCCAGTCTTCAATGCTGTCGGCATGGAAGCCGCGCGCTACCTCAATATTTCACCAGACTATGTTGTCGCCCCTGGCGATAAGGGCAAGAAAATTCAACCAGTGATTGCTCCATCAGTAAAATATGCTGCTGAACTCGGTGGCCAAATAAAAGAGCCCGATAGTGTCGGACATTAAGCCCGCTAAAGAAGATGCAGAAGAAGCAAATGTGAATGCACAACAGGGCTCTGGTAAAAGCTTAGCTAAAACTTTTTCACTGGTTGCTCTCTTCACTCTGCTCTCTAAGTTTGCCGGCCTAGCTCGCGACATGGTCATTGGACACACTTTTGGACTAGGCTTAATTGCCGATTCCTACAACTTTGCCTACTCAATTACTGGCACCATTCTTGTACTGTTTGGCGGCCAAGGTGGCCCCTTTCATACCGCGACCTTTGCCGCTCTAACAGGCAAAAGAGAAAACGCGACAGCAGCCGACAACAGCAAACTCGTGATGCAGATGATGGCCTGGACGGCCATAGCTATGGGAATGATTGCTCTTATAGTTTATATTTTCGCACCATACATAGTGCATATTATTATGCCGGGTACCGTTGACGGTAGCCATGGCTACACTACTGCTGAGCGCTTTATTGAAGTAATAAAACAAGTGCGCATTATGGCGCCTCTAATTATGATTGCCGGACTAGTGGGCATTGGCTGCGGCATATCGAACACTTATAACGAACATTTTTGGCCATCTATAGCACCGGCATTTGCCTCAGGAGCAATCATCACTTTTGTTCTCTTGCCCCACACTGACGGTGGTGTTGCCTTGGCCTTAGGCACCTTAGTCGGCGGTATCGGCCAGTTGGCTGTGCAAATACCCGGGATGCTCAAAGCGCGGCCCTGCTTTAGCTTTGATATTTTTACCAAACTGCAACCGGGCATGAAAGAATATCTGGTGATGTTTCTGCCACTGACTTTCAGCACCTCCATTGGCACTTTAATTGGCTATGTTGACCAAGGTTTTAGCTCAGGCTTAGTACAAGGCGGTTGGTCGGCTATCTGCAATGCTAATAGACTAGTACAGTTGCCCCTAGGAATTTTAGTGACGGCTATGCTGGTTCCCATTGGCCCCATCTTTGCTAAACATGTAACTGCTGGAAAGATTGACGATCTCAAATTTGAATTAAAGCGTGCCCTAACCTTACTTTGGTTCTTGGCTTTGCCGGTTTCTGCCCTGCTATTGGTAGAAGGGCGCTCAGTAATCAAACTGCTTTTCGAAAAAAACGCTTGGACGGCAAACGACACCGAGATGGTGACATCGGTACTTCTAATTTTGACGCCAATGATCTTCTTTTATGTAGCCCGCGATTTGCTTACCCGGGTGTTTTACGCCTTCCAAGACAGCCGCACCCCTTTTGCCATAGCGGTAATAGCTATTGTCGTCAAGATATTTCTAGACTGGCTATTTGTCTCAGTATTTAAATTAGGAATCAGTGGCATCGCTCTAGCTACCACCCTAATTACCATAATTAATTTGAGCTTGCTCTTCTATTTATTGCGCAAGAGAACTGGTCGCCTAGGAACAGTAGCGATGATTAAACCGCTACTGATTATGCTGGCGGGGTCAGGCCTTTGCGGCCTGGCAAGCTATTATATTAGCAATAGCATTCCTCAGACCGCGGCTCAGCAGCTAGCTTCAGCTTTAGCCTCAATGTTTGGTTTGGCCTTGGCCAATAAAATAGTTTTGGCCCTAAACATTGGTATCGCCAGTAGTGCCGGGCTTTTACTCTATGTAGGCATCTGCTATGTACTCAGACTAGAAGAGCTAAGACTGGTAGCCGATAAAGTGCAAGCTAAGCTAAAGATTTCGCGCGCTCGCCCTTGAGCTTAGCCTTCATCGGTATGGTGAACCAAAATTTCGAACCTTTGCCGGGGTTACTCTCAACGCCTATCTCTCCGCCATGCTGCTCAACCAAAGCTTTAGAAATAGCAAGGCCAAGACCAGTGCCACCTTGCGAACGCGAATCAGTAGAATCAAGTTGCTGGAACTTACCAAACAACTTAGGCAAGTCGCGAACAGCGATGCCAGCGCCTTCATCCGCTACAGCAAAATAAATGTGATCACCTTGGCGTTCAGCACTAACTACAATCGTCGAATTCTCTTTTGAAAATTTGATGCCATTCGACACCAGATTTGTTAGCACCTGGGTAATGCGATCTTGATCTAACTGTGCTTCATCGTCGCAGACGGAGCCAGCTAGAAGCGTAACACTGGACTCCCGGGCCATGCCAGACAGACTAGCCAGTGTTGACTGAACCAGTTCAGCGACTTTAGTATTCTGATATTTCAGCTCAAGCTTACCGGCCTCGATTTTGCGCAAGTCAAGAATAGAGTTGATCAGTCTTATTAGGCGATCAGACTCAACCCTGGCAATGCTGACAAAGGTGGATGCCTCTTCGCTGACTTCACCCACCAAGCCACTTTCTATCAAGCCCAAAGAACCGCGAATAGACGTAAGCGGGCTGCGTAGTTCGTGTGAGACAGTCGAGTAGAATTCACTAACTCTCTTCTCTGCTTCTTTACGATCACTAATGTCATCGGCAACGCCGCAGAGCTGCACCACTTCACCTTGATCGTCACAAATAGGAAAGGTCCGAGCCGAAATCCAGCGAATATCATCATTTTCTCGCTTAATGCGAAACTGCACGATGACTCCATCACGGTCAGTCAATAGTCTCTTTGCACCGACTAGATCATCAGGATGTACAGCAGCAAAGAAGGCCTCGCCGTCGGCCAAGACATCGGCAACGACACCGCCTGTAATCTCTTCAAAAGCGGGGCTAACATACAGAAAACGCTGCTCCAAAGAAGAAATCCAGAAAATCGCTTTGACGTTTTCAGTTAGCCGCCTGAACATTGCCTCGCTTTCCTTAAGCTTCTCCTGGGCGGCTTTCAACTCAGTAATATCTCGTCCTTCTGGTATGAGCAAAACTACTTTGCCCTCTTCATCTAAAACAGGCTGCAATGAAAAGTCTACAAATATAGTGCCGCTAGGGCCACTGTGCTCAGTTTGAAAGCGCACGAACTGGCCAGCGGCAGCAGAGGCAATACCTTCGCGAATTTGCCTTTGTGATTCTTCATTATGGGTCCACCAAGGGCACTGCCAGAATGGTTTGCCTTCGACCTCTGCCAATGTCGCGCCAATCGAATTTAAAGCAGCTAGATTGGCATCGATCAAATAGCCATCAACAGTCAACAAACCAATCAGCTCAAATTGCTTGTCAAAAATAGCTTTGAACTTGCGTTCACTTTCAATGAGCCGCTGCTTAGCCTCTATTTCGCTAGTAACATCACGACTGGCTCCGGCCAACCTAATGGCCTCACCAGAAGCATTGCGCACAGCGCAGGCGCGTGAAGAAAACCAAATATACTCTCCAGAGCGATGACGAATGCGAAATAAATGACTAAATACCGGCGTCTCACCGTCGAGGTGGGCTTTCTCCACCCGTTGCAGCCCTTCTAAGTCATCCGGATGTACCCAATCATAAAACTGCTCCCTGTCGCTCTCAAATTCATCATCACTAAATCCAAGCAACTCTTTCCAGCGACTTGAGTAAAAGGCCTTTTTTTTGACAATATCGTAGTCCCAAATACCGTCCATGCTGCCGGCCAAAGCTAAGCTGTAGCGCTCTTCGCTCAAGGCTAGTAGAGCCTGAGTTTGAGCGTGCTCCATATACTGGCCAACTTGCGAACACAGAGAACTAAACATTGCCAACTTAGAATCATCTTTCAATCTAACTTCAGCTGAGTAGAAAAATAGAACCCCAAAAAAACGTTGTCCGGAGAAAATTGGCAAACCAACTGCAGCATGCAAACCAGCCATTTGAGCCAATTCCTTGCGCAGAAAAAGGTCTGAGAACAAAACATCTTCAATCCATATTGGCTCTTCCGATTGCCACAACCAACCAGGAATTCCCTCACCTTTGGCAAACTTAAATGCCGCTGAAGCCTCCGCATAACGGTTGAAATCATTCACTCCAGCGTCTTCGCTATTGCCAAAATATACTGACAGAGACAAGTGATCACGCATCTCGTTTAGCAGCCACAGCTCACCGCCACACCAATCAAACTGCTGGCAAATAGACTCAATTATGCGTCGACCGGTTTCTTCTAAAGAACATTGCTGAGCTAAGATTCTAGTGATATCAAACTGTGCTCGTATATGTCTTGCATTTTCTTGCTGTGCAGTGGTGTCAAAAAACGTTAAAATTGCCCCTGTTACTTTGTCTTCAGTTGTAACTGGTGTCACTGTTACATCAACTGAAAGCAGCGGCAGGTGAGGCCTAATCAACCTAAGATCAAGATGGCGTAAGCTTACTGACCGCTCAAAAACACTCGATAGATTAAGATAGTCAATCAGTGGTCGACTAGTGGAACCAGCAAAGAGCTGATGAAATGTCATACCAAGCAGCTTAGGCTGTTCGAGGGCAAACATTGTCTGAGCTGATGGGTTAGCAAAAGTAACCTGACTATCTGTGTCAAGCAGCAGTAGGCCTTCATCCATACTAGAAAAGACATTGCTCAGACGATCCCGGGCACTAGCAGCAGCTAATGCATCAATCTTCGATCTCTCGGTAATTTTTGAATTACTAACAAATAGCTTTATCACTACTGCGCCACACGCTAGAAGTGCAAAAATAGCAAAGGCAAATACAGCCGAAAGAGTAGCAGTAGAACTTTCTGTAAAATCGCGCAGTTGATCCATTAAGAGCTTTCTATTAGTGCTCTGCTGGTCTTTAATATCATCAACAATAGAGCGAATCTGCTCCATCTTCTTCATCTTTTTCTTAGGCAGCGGCGGCTCTAGCATTGCTGTTTTCGCCACAGCAAGCTCACTGATCCTTTCTAAAGCAAGCTGCTGCAATGATTTCACTTTTGTGGCATCGTCCGAACTGAGAGATGGTGAGTGCAAAATCTCGGCGATTAATGGTTCGAGCTCCCGCTCTGCTCTTGCCAAATAAGCTAATTGCCGCTGGTCACCACTTTGAATAAAGTCGACTTGCCCCCTTTCGGCATCTTGCAGAAGGGTGCAAAGTGAATCTAAAAGCGCACCAAGGTGATAGCTCTCAATCACCAGTTTGCGATAAGAAATCATTGAATTTTGCTGTTGAAATGCAATAGCTGATGCAGCAACAAAAGTCATAACCATAAGCAACAGAGCAACAATAAGCCTTTTACTATCGACGCGCCAAGTCATAATGCAACTTTCGCTCGCAATCGCGCAATCAGATCTTGACCACAGCGATCGCGCACTTGGCTAAATTGAATGCCATGTTCTGGAGCACTCGCAAAGCCAGCCGTCAAAGATACCCGAAAGACAGTCTCATTCTCATCATCAGCGGTAAATTCAATTTCTGAAAATTCTTTGTCTAGTAAGCCTACTAGCTCACCAACTTGCTGCACACTAAGATCAGGGAAGGCCAAGACAAAAACTCGCTCAACCCAGCGAGCCTTTATCACAGAAGGCTCGAAACGCCCACGAATCAAGCTGCCTAGAGCGCAGATCACTGACTCAGCAACAACAGCTCCAAACTTTTCACCAAGCTCATCAAAGTCATCAATGCTAACTAAGGCCATAGTGAAAGGCAGCTCGATTGAAAGGCATTCTTTCATACGCGGTTCAACTTCAGCAACAAATCCCTCACGGGAAAGCAGGTGCGTCAGCCGATCACGATCAAGCTGGTCGCGACGAAGCCGAGTACGTTCAGCGTAAGAACTAACGCGAGCAATTAACTCTTCTTTGAGAACAGGTTTAGCAATCAAGTCATCACCGCCAGCGCGAAATGCCAGTGCCCGACCTTCTTGATTGCTCTTAGCCGTGAGAAAAAGCACAGCCAGACTGCGCCAGCGCTCGTGATTACGAATCTCGCGGCAAACATCATAACCACTCAGGCCTGGCATAATCACGTCGAGCACAACTACTTCAGGCTGACAGCTCTCAAGGGCCTCGATAATACGAATAGGCTCATTCAAAGTTTCAACATTGTAGCCCTCTAAGCTCAATATTCGAGAAACAAAGTCGGTCAGAGCGCTATCATCGTCAACCACCAACACTTTTGGCTTACTTCGAAAAGATAGATCAGTAACTTCAATAATTGCCTCATTTAATTCAGCTGCCGACGGCTCTAGCGGCAAGACTTCAGAGAAGCCAGCATAGCTAATTTTAGCGGGCACGAAATTAATATTGCCTTGGCTATGGGACTGCAAATCAGACACCATCAGCAGTGGTATGGCCGGATTGCTCGCGGCCAAACGCAGATCACGGCAAAAGGCAAGAAGGTCAGGATCGCTAGCAAACGGTTCAGCCACAAGCACTGCGTCAAAGCTACTACGACTAAGAGCGGTTAGCGCCGAGGCATGACTAGAAGAGAAAGAAACCTCCGCCGCTTTCTGAAAAGCCTCAAGTTTCGCCGCGCCGTTTTGATCAGCAACTGCCAGTAAACGAGTGCGATATTGCCCAACTTCAGGGGCAGGGGCACCGTACTTTTGCTCAGCATCTATTAAAGCCAGCTCGCCATCGGCAAGTACGCGAAAAACCTCAGACCAAATCATTTCGCTTTCTGTCTCAGAAGCGCGTGGATCATAAGCCTTTGTAATACTTTCCAGTCTCTCAGAACACTTAGCAATGGTAACTAGCTGAAAAGAGCCCGCTGTTCCCTTTATTTTGTGGGTTATGGCTAAAACATCTTCAACCTTGCGAGCCGCCCCCGGGTCGTCTTTGATACTCCGCAAAAGAGCGGTCAAGGTGGTCCAGGTGTTCTTAAGTTCAACAATATAGCTGGCTCGCGCCACACTGATTGTTTCTTCAAGTTCTAGCATTTTGCGCAATTGCGTCAGCTTATTAAATAGCACTGCCTCAGGCTGCGAGTCTAGATTACCCAACCGCTCCAACTCAGCTTTGGCTAAATCGCTATTGGGATACTCTTGGCGAATGTTCTCACATTCAACATCAATCATTGAAACCCGACTTACGGGCCGACCGGGAAATTGACCTGATGAATGGTCTAGGTATTCAGTCTCAGGAGCCTGGTAATTGGCCTGAGGCAAAATGCTGTCAATTACCTCAACGAAAATCTCTGGTAAAACGGGCTTTTGCATAACCAGTGAAACTTTGAGAATATTGCGCAACCAATTGAATGTACTGCGATCGCACCAATGGCCTGAGATAAAGGCAATGGGAGTGTCGTTACCAGCATCACGCAGCTTGCCAATCCAGGTAACGCCGTCCATATCAGGAAGCATGTAGTCAACAATGATCAGCCGGGGCTTGGAGGCAGCCAGAACTTGCTCAGCATCACGCACACAGCGGGCTTCCCAGACCTTAAAGCCACGACGACCCAGCAGAGCTGAGACAAAGGCTCGAAAGGCCTGATCATCATCGACAATGAGAATCTCACCGCTTGATCCAGGCTCCATTTGCTCGCTACCGCCTCTAATAATTGAAGACTACGCTCTAACTAGGTTATACCAACCTAAAGGGCAAAAAAAACGAACCTCCAAATTACTTTGGAGGCTCGTTTTGAGCAATTTCAAGAAGTAAAAAAACGCGAGCAGCAGACGGTCTTAGCGGGTAAATTCCCTGGATGAACGAGTATCCTTTTCTATCAATTTGTAGAGACAACAACCGAAACACACAACGACAAAAGCAAGAAGCAGTACCTGCCAGGTTGCTTTAGCGACGACAAAACATGCAATCGCAACAACAACCATGGCAAGGATCGTCGTGATCGGCTCCCGGGCGTGAGCCATATCCGAACCTCCCATAGAGAGAAATATTCAATTTTTAGCAGTGGATATACAATACCGCACCAGCAAATATCGAAGAGGCTTACAACAGGAGCAAGAAGGCGCTACCTGGCTGCATACAAGAATATTTTCGACTCTGCGCATATACCTTTATCAGATGCTGTAATCTCAAAACCTGGTCTTAAGGCCCGGCTTCTGGGCTAGCAGCCGGAGAACCAGCAGAGGGACTTGCACTAGGTGCAGCAGTGCCAGGCTGAGCCAGCTCTTGCATTTTTACACTTTGCCAGCCGCCACCCTCGGCATAATTGACCTGCAAAACCCGCACTTTCATTGCCACCACCCGAGGGTCTAGAGTAAAATCGCGCTTCCACTTATGGCCTTTGGTTCCACCAGCAGCAACGTAGGCACTGTCAACGGCGTGAAAAGTGCCCCGCTCAACACCCTCGGCGTCAACAAAGCGAATTCTAAATTTGACCGCCGATATAGAACGTTGGCTAGAATTCTTGTAATCTGCATAGATGCGCGACGACATCGGCGCATCAAAAGGGTCAAGATCGAGCTCACAGCGTATTGAGGCCATCTCTACGGGGCATTGCTCCTCGGGCACAAACTCACAACTAATGCTTCGAACTTTTTGGCCAGATTGAGCGTATACAGAAGAACTGGGTACAGAAAGCGGAATTAACTGGGGCAAGAGCATGGCAGAAACAGATAAAACCATAAAAAGCGAACAGCGCCCAATCAGCTGGCGTTTGACACTGATTTTGGCAATTTTCAGCGCATTCATAAGTGCTCTCCTCATAGCCTCTCTACCACAGGCACTGGCTGATAAAAAAACAAACTTCACCGTGACCATCTTGCACACTAATGACCTTCATGCCCACGATCAGTCCTTCCAAGACAGGGGGAAACTGGTTGGCGGAATGGCCCGCCTAGGTCATTTAATCAGGCAATTGCGAAAAGAGCAAAAAAACGTCGTAGTGGCCGATGCTGGAGATATTTTTCAAGGCACTCCCTTTTTCACCTATTATCTCGGTGAAGTAGAAGTTGCCATGCTCAACATGATTGGCTATGACTTTTACACAATTGGCAATCACGAATTTGATGCTGGCGCAATCAACCTTGCTAAGCAGCTCGATAAAGCCAAGTTTGATATTCTCAACTGCAATTTAAACGCTGACGCTCTGCCGCAGCTAAAAAAACTGCTCAAGCCATCAGTAATCAAGACAATCGATGGTCAAAAAATTGCCTTCATTGGCGCTATAACTCCAGACATCGAAACACTTTCACTGAGCCGCGATGGGGTGGTTCTGAGAAGAGACAGCAGTGAAAAGTCTAAAAACTTAAATTGGCTTGGCCCTATTAGAGAAGAAGTTGAGCGGGTGGCTGCCCAAGGCGTAGACAAAATAATTCTGATTACACACTGCGGCCTTGACGTCGATAAAATTCTAGCCAGCGAAATACCACAAGTTGACGCCATCATCGGTGGCCACAGCCATACACGCCTAGATACTCCGGTCGTTGTTGAGCACCAAGACGGCAGCCAGACAATGATTGTACAAACCGGCAGCTATGGCCGCAATTTAGGCAAGCTCGACCTATGCTTTGACAAACAGGGCTGCATAAACAGCAAAGACACGCACTATAAGCTCTTTCATATCACTGACGAGATCGCAGAAGACAAAGACATTAGAGACTATCTCGCCCTCAAAGGCCAACCACTGCAAACCCTAAAAGACACAGTGTTGAGCTATGCCAGCCATGATTTTGATAACAACTTCCGTGCCATGAAAACAGACTCAGCCCTGGGCGATCTCATATGTGACTCATTCTACGAAGCCGGAATTCCAGACAATGCTGAAATAACTCTAGAAAATAGAGGCGGCATTCGCTCGCGTATTGAAAAGGGTGCCATTAACTTAGAAAAAATCGAAGAGCTGCTGCCCTTCGACAATCACTTGGTGTTTGCTGACGTCAGCGGTGAGCGCCTGAAGAAAACTCTCGAACATAGCGTAGCCGGAGCTACTGGCGGCAAGTTTTTAGATGTGCACGGCCTAAAATTTGCCTACGACTCAGAACGCAAAAGTGGCGATCGCATCGTCTTTGCCTTAGCGGAGAAAAACAAGGCCTGGCAAGAATTGCAACCGCAGTCTACCTACCGCATAGGCATGACCGATTATTCATTTAAAGGCGGCGAAGGTTATCAATTTCCTGATGCTAAAAACATCAAATATACCGATCTCAAATTGAATGAATATTTAAAAAGCTATCTGGTCAAGCACCCTAAAATCAAGCCCCACTATGGCGACCGTATTGCCTACCTGAGCGGCAGTCTGCTTCAGGCCGTAGGAAAAAATCAGTTTGCCGATTCGCCGCTGGCTAATTGCTCCAGCATCAAAGTTTCGGCTTTTACTGCCGACGAAAAAGGCGTGACGACAGTCTTCAAAGACACCACTGGTAGTAGTAACGTCTTACCGCTAACAAATCCAGAATTGATAGTTGAAGCTGTGCCACTAAAAGAATTCGCCAAAAGAATAGCCCGGCAAAAGGCCCAACTGAAGCGCTACATAACCATTGTGGCCGAAGGCCAATCAATGGGTAAAAGAAGTAGCCAAGAAAGCGGCAGAAACAGCCAGCAATCAAGTAAAAGCACTAAATTCGTCAAAGCCGTTAGCTATCCCGTTTCAATTGACGAGTTGAAAGAGAACTTTGCTGGCCTAAACTAGCAGATGTATCTGATTTTTCTGGTACTTGAGACCTACTTAGGATTGCGAAGACTGATGAGCAATTATGCTTACATTGACGAATCAGGCACCCTGGTCGAGCATCAAGTAATGGCTCTCAGCCTTATTTTGCTAGATGGTCGCAGGAGTGCGGACAGAATCGCAGAGCGAGTTCTAAGAAGTCTTTATCCACACCTAGCACGCAATGCCAAGGCTCTAGACAGGAAGGTGCTTCACTTTACTGATATGCCAGACCCTGTTCAAAATCAAATAGCGCGCCAATTGGCAAAAGAGAAAATATCAGGGGTAATCAATTCGCATTGGCATAGCGCCGATACGGAAACGCACCAGATCCTCTTCACCATATACACAAAAATGCTTCAGCTTCTTGTTTATAGAGCGTTGGAAATGACCACCGGTAAGCTAACAGTAATAATCGCGGAACAGGGAAGTCCAGAAACATACAAAGCACAGTTATTTTCCGAACTACAGAGGACGGTCGAAGTTTTTCAAAAGCGAAAGAGTGTCTTTCGCCCTGTGCAATTCGAGCTTCGCTCGGCTCAATCCCTGCGAGGTCTTCAAATTGCGGACTTCTATGCTGGGGCAGTGCGAAAGATGTTGATTGAAAGCGCTACAGGAGTTGATAATAATTTGTGCTCACCCTACCAATATGTTCAGCACCAAATAAATTTAGAGGACTACATCGATTTGAAATAAGATGGGGCGAGGTTGCCCCCGCCCCATCTTAATAATTCGTCTGCTTGAATCGCCCTTCTCAACAGTTCATCCATGGATTCCTGAGGTTATCGCTATACCGCAACACAGGCAATTAAGGCTTACGACACATACTTTGTACCACATAATGGCGACTTTTGCACCATTCCCAAGCAAAAGTCCGCGGCATCTCACATAGAAAGTTACAACATAAAAACACCTCATTTAATTCTTCTGCAATTCATCCAAATTTAGTTTTGCATCTTTAAAATCGGCCTTGATTCTGAGCGCTTCTTTGTACTCTGATTCAGCCTGTTGCTTATTGCCCATTTGCATCAAGGCCACACCCAGATTATTGTGAGCAGCAGCAGAACTAGGGTCATACTTAATTGCTTCTTGGTAGTGCCCAACTGCTTCTTGCAATTGTCCTTGTTTTTGTAAAAGCAAAGCAAGATTGTAGTGAGCATCGGCATAGTGCGAATCGATGCGCAAAGCTTTGCGAAACTCATCTAGTGCCTTTTTACTATCACCCTGACTTAAATAGGCCACACCTAAACTAGTGTGCGCCTGGGCGTATCCTAAATTTCGCTGGGCTTCAGAACAATCAGGATTGATCTTTAGTGCCTGCTGAAAACAAGCAATTGCTTCAGGATACTTACCAAGGTTGCTGTAGACCACACCAAGATTATTGTGAGCTTCAGGAAAATCTGGCTGAGCAGCAATGGCCAGGCGATACTCTTGAATGGCGCGGTCATTGTCCTCAGAGGCCGCTAAAAGTCGAGCTAAGCTGTAGTGCGCCGCAGCGTTCTTTTCATCAAGCTGAATAGCCTTCTCGTAGCCTTCGGTGGCAGGTCGAAGTTGACCTAAACGCTCTAAAGAAATTGCTAAATTGTATTGATACTCGCTATTAGCACCAGCCTGCAAGGCGGCTTCAAATTCTTTGGCAGCCTGAGCATAATTACCTTGGTCAAAGAGGGCGACACCGAGGTCAAAGCGAGCCTCAGTAAAGTTTTTATCGAGCTTCAGTGCTTTTTGATATTGTGCAATCGCCTCATCAACTTTGTTCTGGCGATGGTAAATTTTGCCAAGCAAATTGAGAGCAGCAGCACTCTCGCCTTCTTTCAAAATAATGCGACTAACCAGCCCCGAAGCATCGCTGTACTTGCGTGCCAGATAAGCTTGATTAGCCCGTTCAAGTGCCGCACTATTTCCACTATTACTACTAGTGCTGCCGCTAGCAGCTAGCGCAATTGAGCTAAAATTGAGAGGCAAAACAATGGCAAGGAAGTAAATAGCTCGTCTTACTGCATCAATTTTCTTCATGCCCAAGTAATTCAACCGCTTTACTTCCCGTTAATACTATCTTTTCAGTATAGCGATCCAATTAAGCTATGCTATAGCGGTGACTAACTATTTTACTTTCTCTAGCCGCCTCAAAATCGCCCTTCTGGGCGCTGGCCTGGCATTGGCACCTTGTCAGTTAGACCATCACTCGGCTCTAGCTCGCGGCAAATCAAACGCCTCTAGTGCACCAAGTGCTAGAAAGCCCGATGATGCTGGCTGCCCCGGCTGCCTCTCTAAGGCATCCGGTCTCTTTGCTAGAGGCAACACTTTAGAGGCGGCAAATTACCTGCGCGAATGGCTGCCAAAATGCCCAAACAACCTGCAAATGCACCTTCTGCTCAACACTATTTTGACCCGCCTACCTGATACAAAAGAAGAAGCACTAGCTGTAGCGCGCGCTGCCACTGCCATTGCTCCAGATTCGATGCTGGCACATTTACAAGCGGGCATGACTCTACTGACAATGGGTGAGCAGAGCGCGGCAGCCCAAGAATTTGAAGCCGTCGTGGCCCTTGACCCAGCTAACCACGATGCCTGGCTCGCCCTCTCTGAACTATACGGCAGTCTAAACGATCAAGATAAAGCAAAGGCAGCCGCAGCCAAAGCCTCAACCCTAAGCCCTTCAGCGCGCTACGCCCGCACCAGAACCATTATTAGTATGAATTCTGCTGGCAATATCAACGGCGTGCGCAATCAATTCAAACAATTTTTAGGTGGTTCTGAAATACCAACTGAAGGCTTACTTGGTCTAGGCGAAGAAGCACTAAATATGGGCTATTACGACGAAGCTAATGCCTGCTTTAGCCGCGTACTCGAACAATATCCGCAGTCCAAGGCCGCTGCCTTCAAGCAATGCTTGAGTCAATATTTGGCTGGTAATACCCAAGCAGCTCTAGCTGGGCTTAAACCTAGCAAGAAAAACAGTGCCCAATCTAACCCCCAAGCTTTGGCTCTTGAGGCCCTTTGCTACTTAAGCTCAGGAGATCTAGCAGCTGCTCGCGAAACCATAGCCAAGCTAAACAGCCTGAACGCAACAGATCCGCTTTCAACTTTTGCCATTGGCTATCTTGCTTACAAAGACGGCGACTACAAAAAAGCACTATCGGCTCTCAACAGTGCCGCCGACAAAGACAAAAGCCTTTTCCCCGCGCAACTAATAGCGGCAAAAATCAACCTAAAACAAGGTGATGTAATTGAGGCCACAAGCCAGGCTAACGAGTTGCGCAAAATATCGGGCCTGATGCCCCAAGCTCTAGCTCTTGAGTTAACCTGTCGACTAAAACAAGACGATTTAGACAAGAGCAATTTAGCCGCTTTAAAAACCGATGCCCTGCGCCTCAGTCAAAGTCTAAGCGACAACGAGCAAGCTAGTAAAGACGCTCTCTATCTGGCTATTGGCCGCCTTGCACTAAGTGAGGGCAGCCTCGGCGATGCTAAAAGCTATTTCGCTAAAGTGCAAAACGCTGATCACAACGAAGAAGTAGAATTAGCACTAGCTGCCCTTGCTGAAAAAGAAGGCAACAGCAGCGCTGAGCAAGAAGCGCTAGAAAAAGCTCTAACAATGGCCCCTGGAGACATCGAAGCCTTATGCAAGCTGGGCATAATATTGGCAAAAGCGGGCCAGCCAAAAGGAGAAGAACTTCTGACCAAGGCACTAAGCGAAGGGGATACAAGCCCTCAAGCGGCATTTGCCCTGGCAAACATCAAATTGAAAAATGGCAACATACAGGAAGCACAAACGCTCTTCAAACGTAGCCTAGATAACGGCCTGACTGGCCCAGACAAACAAGTAGCAAAAGACACACTAAACAAAAAATAGCACTTACTAAGGCAATGAAATGGTTGTAAGCAAACTAGAAGCAACAAATACTTTCGAATCAATCAACCCTGCCACAAAACAATCGATTGGCCGCGTTCCGCAGATGGGCGAAGCAGAAGTGCAAGCCGCTGTCGACAAAGCCTGGAAAACTTTTGAAAACTGGCAACTAACATCATTTAGTAAGCGCGCCAAATTGGTGATGAAATTTCGCCAATTGCTTGCTAGCAAAGCCGATGAATTTGCCAATCTAATTAGCGAAGAAGTAGGAAAACCCCTACCAGAAGCATACCTATCAGAACTCTGCGGCCCCCTCGACACTTGTGTTTGGCTGGCTGAAAACTCAGAGAGATTGCTAGCAGATCAGCCAGTAGCCTTAGCAAATCCGCTTCTTTCAAGCAAGCAAAGTATCATAGCCTTTGAACCTTTGGGTGTAGTTGGCATCATCTCTCCGTGGAATTATCCTTTTGCCATCCCCACGATGACTGCTCTCATGGCCATTATGCTGGGCAACACCGTGGTGCTCAAGCCATCAGAAAAATCTCCTCTGGTCGGCATCAAAATTGGCGAACTTTTCGCTGAAGCAGGTTTTCCCGATGGTGTCATACAGGTAGTTACCGGGGGCAGCAGCACTGGCAAACTACTGAGCAAAGCCAATCTATCAAAATTGATCTTCACCGGCTCGGTAGAGGGCGGCAAGGCTGTCATGGCCCAGGCCTCTGAAAACATCACACCAGTGACGTTAGAACTAGGTGGCAAAGATGCTGCCATAATATTGCCTGATGCCCCAGTAGAATGGACCGCCCGCGGCCTTCTCTGGGGCGCCTTTACCAACGCTGGCCAAGCCTGCGCCTCAGTTGAACGGGTGTACATAGTTAAGGGTAAAAACTCAGACAAACTCGTTGAAACACTGACTGCCATGGCCGGAAAATTGAAATTAGGGCCGGCCACAGACCCGCTTACTGATGTTGGGCCACTAATTGATCAAGGACAACTTGACCGCGTTATTGAGCATGTTAATGAAGCAGTGGCCGCTGGCGCCCGCTGCCTCACTGGCGGTAATGAGAGAAGTGATCTAGGCGGCTATTTCTTTGAACCAACCGTGCTCGTCGGTGTCGATCACACCATGAAAATCATGAGAGAAGAGACCTTTGGCCCAGTCATGCCAATCATGATTGTCGAGAGCGAAGATCAAGCAGTTGAGCTGGCCAACGACAGCGATTATGGATTGACAGCAACAGTCTGGGCCGACAAACTAAACCGGGCGGAATGTGTCGCCCGCGACCTTACAGTAGGCACAGTACTTATCAACGATTGTCTCTTTTCGCACGCTACCCCTCAGCTGCCTTGGGGCGGCCTTAAGAAGAGCGGCTTTGGCAAAGGTCATTCGATATTTGGCCTGCATGACCTCTGCAACATCAAGCACATTAGCATCGACGCCGCCGGTGGTGCGCACCGAGTATGGTGGTACCCTTACAGCAGCTCAAAAATCAAAATGGCCCAAGGCGGCATTCAGCTAATGCACGGCAAACTGACAAAACGCACAGCAGGCCTAGTAAACTTTGTCGGCAATATGTTTACTGATGCGCCGAAGCAAGTCTCAAAAGTTAAAGGTGAGAAACCTGCCGATAAATCCGAAAAAGATGACAAAGACCAAAAAGCCGACAATGATAAAAGTTCAGACTAATTCAACTAACATCAGCAGTCTCAAGCGCAGCTAACTTGTCTTTCTTGGGCAAGCGAATATCGCTCACCAAGCCAAACAGCTTCAGGAAGTTCAGAGACATCCACGTAAAGTCAAACTCACCTTTGCCCAGGCCGAACCGAGCAGATTGGGGCAAGGCATGATGATTATTGTGCCAGCCCTCGCCAAACGATAAGATGGCGACCCACCAGACATTGCGACTTTGATCGCCACAAACATAAGTTTGGTATCCCAGCTCAGGTTTATGGCAATAGAGATTGACCAAAAGTGGGGCGCAAAAAGCACAGATACTGGCAAGCAACTCAGCAGCAAATACTACTGGACCAAACAAGAGCCAAATAGCGGCGCGATAAACAATAGAAATAGCCAAACACAGAAGGCCGTCTTTGTGACTGTGATTGACATGAAGAAAGCGGTAGAGCGGGTCGCGATAAAGATCGGGAGCCAGAACTCGACTCTCTTCGGCTGAAATCAAAACAGTCGGTTTATACATCCAGCCAAGAAAAGCATGCCACTGACCATCTAACGGTGAATGTGGATCACCAGGCTTATCAGAATAACGATGGTGCAGTCGATGTGTAGTCACCCAAAAAATAGGCGAGCCTTCAAGACAAAGGTAGCCCCCAGAAACAATCAGATACTCAAGCCATTTCGGTACCTTATATGAGCGATGTGAAAGCAGACGATGGTAGCCCATTGTGATACCAACGCCGTGATAGATGTATGCCAGTAGAAACACACCAAGAAAAAGCCAGATAGACACAGGGCACCTCACATAAGCATTTCGCATTCTAACAACGCCAAAAACAACTGCCATCAGCACAAAAGCTAAACGGCTGAACAATTGTCACAATGCCGACAGCTATAGTGCGGATAGGGAAGTACAGTCGATCTGAGCAAATAAGACAAAATCTATAGTTACGTATGAGCACCATTAGAGGTGCAGGGTTAAATATCAATGTTTCCCCTGCGGCCTCAATCTTTGAGCTGATTTCAAGAAGATCATGCTGCCATCGCCAATGACTAAAGCGAAAATGGACGGAAAAGGTAATCACTCCATGGATTGACGATAACCTGGCAACTAACATGAAAAACTGTGCCGGGTTTCCATTACGGCAGCAGGGTATCAAAATAATGAGTAGCATAGTTCATCGAGTATCGAGCGGAGTACTTACAGGAGTGCTAACACTTGCGCTCAGCCTAAACTCGACCATTCCGGCCTTTGCCCAGACTCAAGTTACCCTGAGCGATATCGAAATACTCGATAAACAGATTGCCGACAAAGAAATCGAATTACTTAGATTGAATAGTGATTTTCGCTGCCATTACACAGCTAGGGACAAAAACAAGCAAAGGCGCATGAAAGCATACGACTTCGCCGCCGGTGCAGTAGCCAACGCTGGCGACATTACTCTTATGAGCCAGTTCTGGAAATATCAAAAAAAACCAGGTGAAGGTCTAAATCACCGCGGACGGTTGCAAGCTGGTGTGGTCACAGTATTGGTGGCCTACTCACTGCTCGGTACTCTATATGCAGCAGAAGGCGCCGGTGACCTGATCACCGACTACAAGGCCAAGCGCAAGCATTTTGATGCCAAGTCGATGAGAGAAAAAGTAGTAGCGTTGAGAGACGAAATCGATAAGCTTATAAGCCAACGCAGCACAGCGACCGGTCAGATTGCCAACCTCGATAGCGCTGACAAACAATATCTCACTGCTGAAGAGAATGTACTCAAAGACTTTAGAGATCTCGGTCTACTAGAATTTAGCAAGCTTTACGTCGACTCACGCAAACGACATTCAGCGCGAGACATCACCACAATAGGCACATTGGCTGTTTGTGCCACAGGAATATTCCCTGGTGCATTTGGTGTACTCAATGGTATCAAACATACTAATCCTAAACAGATTGGTGGCGGTGGTATCGGCTTCTTAATCTCTGGAGCAACGCTGACAGGAGCACCAGTACTAATTCATGGTGGTGCAGCTATAACGGCAAAAGTAGCTGGGGATAGACTGTCAAAACAGCTGGGCGAAATACAATGCAAGACCACTGAAAAATTAGCTGAAGATACTAAACTGCTAACTCAGATTCTCAACACCAGAGCCCAAGAGAACAACGGTCAACCGCGCACAGAAACCTACCAGGTAATGGGCAAGTTGCTAGAGGACCGTTCTGAGTTCTTGAAAAAAGAAAAGAAAGACCAAAAGAGAGAGATGATCGAAAGTTTCATTTCATACGCAGCAAGAGGTGGCCCACAGATTGCCTTCGGCACCTGTGTCACCAGAGCTGGCTACAGATACAACCGCAATCCATACAAATTGTTCAAAGGTGTTGCCCAGGGCGCCACAGCCAACGAAGCATCTTGGGCCATCTGGATGCTTGATACAGTGCAGAAACAAACCCGCAATGAGATCAAGAACTACAAAGAAACACATGCCACTGTGCAACCAGCTTTCAGCAAAACTAACGAGAACATAGTCAAGCTTGAATCTAGCATCGGTCGTTAAGCTTCAGGGCTTAGCCACAAGATTATGTTGCACCGAGATGAATAGAAATGCTCAATTTTGCATCGGGGGTGTGCGGTAGATGAAAAATTGAACAATTAGCCCTGCTAAAGTTTTGCTTATTTGGTTTCAATAGTTGTCGATTCTGCGACCAAATCAATACTTTCGGCAGAATTAGAGTCAAGAAAGCTCCATCGGGGCTTCCCGTCTCATTCAGGCGGAAATATCGAGTCATTAAGCACCTGCAAAGATTCTTTTGACTCATCTTCAATACTTTTTCCAATACCTTTGAGTAAATCAAGGTCGATCGAATCGCGCATTAACAATAGCTTTGCGTAGCCAAGGATTGCAGCAATCTTCAATCTTAAAACCCTTCCACCATCTTGAGACTTCAAAATCCTATTTTCTGCGGCGCTAAGGCTTTGCTTTAGAGCAGCAAGTTGTTCGTCTCTTTCTTCAGACTCATTACCTTCCATTTTTTGTAACCCTCCGAATTCATGAAAAGCTATTGGCCTGATAGGCAGCGTCTGTGTTGACAGCATTTTGCAAGCCCGCAGCTACTTTTGCTAGTGTATCGACCGCCTGAACTGTGTAGAAAACATCGTTAAAGTCGTTCCTGATACTGGCAGATTCAAGCGCCTGCCGTAGTTATTTCTATTGCTTAACAAAATGATGATTTTCATTCGCTCACTGGACTCATCTGTTCAAAAGAACTGCGCGACTATTTGGGACAACTCGATAAGTATTTCGCCCGTCGGAACTTCAAAAAAATCAAATCGTATGGATCCGTACAAAAACGGGCAGCTTTTTCGAACTCTGCTTTGCTGCGCTTTGCTTCTAGGTTATTTAACTTTGCTTTAAAATCAATTGAAAGACTTGAAATCATTTCCTCTTTTTGAATGGACGTTTTCGTTTTGTAGCCGACAATCTCCAATGCACTTCCTATAACCTTGCCTGGTATTATCTTCCTCTCAACTACTCGTCGCTCAACGTCTGACCAGCAAACAATTTTGCCAGCGGGCAAATACTTGTTTGCAAATACAACGGCTCCCATCACTTTCTTCTCTGCGCCATGGACAGCTGGCGATGAGCTTATTGAAAGAACGGTTGCACTAAAAACAGTACTAACAATTGCGATGAGAACCCCACGGTTTCTGTCGATATACCCTCTACTCGAAAAGCCAAAGGGTATCTTGCAAAATGAAAAGCTACTTTTAGCTTGTTTTGTTCTATTTGTTTTTTCGGCAGCACCACATGTTTGTATCACCTTTTTTACACCCCCGCTTAGTTCATATACCCCTTAAGAGTAAATGGTGGTTACTCTGGTTGGCTAATAAGTGGGAAAGGGAGGTATTTAGAGAGAAAGGATGGGGAATGGAGGGAAAAGAATGGGTTGGAGTTTTCTTCTTTCGTTTTTCACTAAGGTTCTGAATTGGCAGGCGGCTAGGTTTGTTTGAGCTTGAGCACTAGTAAATTCCTCCTCCTCGCGTCCAAGTTAATCTCTTCAAGTGAAGCATTGTATGACACAAAGGGTACTGGTGTTAAAACTCACTCTGAAGCTATTCAACGATCACAATTTCTTCGATATCAGATTTGAAAGTCGCATACTTCTCGGGAAAATAATATGTGAATTCAGAGCCACGCTCATCAATTATCGTATTGTCAAAACATAGGTTGAATTTGTATTGCCCGGGTTTATCTGGAATCTTAATAAGGACGCTTCGCATTTCAGAACTATTCTTTTTAAGTGTCAACCATTCTTTGTCCATGGGCGATTCGCCTTCTAAGATTTTATTTCCCTCTTTATCAATCCAGCTATATTTAACTCTACTTGAAACGCCCCACATTTCTTTTTCTGGTGAAACAATCCAAGCAGACTTGCCATTTTTTAAATGCGGTGTAGGTATCCAACTGAATGGCACAATTGTAGTATGTCGTCCGGAATTTTCGAATCTAATTCCTACGGCACCAGAAAAATCATCGAATTTAGGCTTCAATCTTGAAAATTCGCACAATTGAATACTGACGTCAGTGGATGGTTTGGCATAGGCCGGAACCACGAATCCATGGAGGACCAACAGCAAGAAAAAAATCGCTGAACTTAAATTGTATGACATACTTGGATTATTTTGCACGGTAACAGCACCAACGTGACAAGACGGCAAGAATTCTGATTTTCAATTAAGTGCATAGCTAAGTAGTACAAGCAAAACAAGAAAACTTTAGCTAGAATTCTTGCGCACTTTGTTTAGAATCTGCTCTAGCAGAGCAATAGATTCGACCACATCGCTATCACTATTGTCGGCACCAAAACTAATACGCACCGCCCCTAGTGCCTTAGCTTGGCCAAGACCAATGGCTTTGAGCACACTAGACGACTCGATGATGCCCTGATGACAGGCCGAGCCGCTAGAAATCGCCAAGCCCTTCAAGTCACTCTTAAGCACAAGTGCTTCACCTTCAATGCCACCAACAGAAAAAGAAACGTGACCAGGTAGCCGCTTATCTATGTCGCTTGGTCCAGTTATAGTCAAATCAGGAAAGACCAGCAAGCGCTCCAACAATTGCTTCTGATAAGAGCGCAAGCGCTGCTCTAGCTCGGCCTGCTCTTGCTGAGCAAGGCTGGCCGCCTCGCCAATGGCAACAATATGAGCGACCGATTCAGTACCGGCAAACATTCCCATTTCTTGTCCGCCACCAAATATGATGGGCATAATGTTGAATAGACGACGAAGAAAAAGAATGCCAATGCCTTTTGGTGCACCAAATTTATGACCAGAAAGTGAGAGTGCTGAAACTTTGAGCTGACTCAAGTCAATTGGCAACTTGCCTGGTATTTGCACAGCATCGGTGTGCATAAAAATGTCACGACCTAGGCCTTGGGCGTAGCTCTCGACAATTTCTGCCATAGCCTCAATGGGCTCTAGTACACCAATTTCATTGTTGCCCCACATGATAGAGACAATACTGGTATCAGAACTCAAAGCATTTTTGAAATCAGAAAGCCTAACAAAACCTTCTCTATCAACAGGCAAATAAGTAACGCGCCAGCCCTGAGCCTCAAGATACTGGGCTGGGCCCATTACAGCTGGATGCTCAATGGTGGACGTAATCAAATGCTTGGGCAAGCCATTGGCTTCGACAAAGCGGGCCCGGCCTAACAAAGCAACGTTGTTTGACATAGTGGCACAGCTGCTGAAATAGACTTCACTAGACTGGCAGCCAAGAAAACTAGCAACTTGACGACGGGCATTGTCGACAGCCGCTCTAGCTGAGCGCCCGAGACTGTGTATAGAACTAGGATTACCATAGTTTTCAGACAAATACGGCAGCATCGCCTCCAAAACTTGGGGGCGTACTCTTGTCGTCGCGCTGTTGTCGAGATAAATCACAGCCATCCTCTGCCAGGGTGTATGGTAGCATTCTCTAAATTTTCGCTGCGCAAATCATAGAACAAATATGTTCGTCAAGTTTATAGCTCTTATCTTATTTACTCTGCTCATAATGCTCATCAATCTTTGCTTGGGCGACCTTACTGTGGCGCCCATAGAGGCATTGAAGGCCGTCTTTGGTCAGGCTGGCAGCAGTGAAATACATGATGTCATTGTTGGCATTCGCCTACCCCGCCTTCTCACGGCCTTTGTCGTCGGCCTCGCCCTGGCCACCTCAGGCTATTTGCTTCAGGCCCTGAGCCGCAACGACTTGGCTGACCCCTATTTGACCGGCGTGTCAAGCGGTGCTGCTGTGGGCGTGGCTTGTGCCATGCTCTGCAAATTAGACTTTCAGACAATTCCTTTCTTTGCCTTTATCGGCGGTATCACTGCTAGCTTTTTTGTTGCCTCCATTGCTAGAGGCAGTGGCCAATATGGCGTTTCTGTCGCCAAGCTGCTTCTTGCGGGCATCGCCCTATCATCAGTAGCCGGAGCTTTAATTACACTTGCCATGACCACATTTGGCACACAGCTTATGGCTCAAGGTCTATATCTCTGGATCCTTGGTGGCATTAGCGGCAGAAATTGGCAAGAGCTAATACCAACAGTTTCTTATGTGACTGTGGGCCTAATAGTGGCTCTGGCAGCGGCCAAGCAGCTAAACCTACTGGCCTTGGGAGAAGAAACTGCTAGCTCTCTTGGTCTCAATGTCGGCCGCAGCCAATTAATCATTCTCTCTGCTGCAGTTCTTCTTGCCAGTTCAGCAGTAGCATTGAGTGGTATGGTCGGTTTTGTTGGCCTAGTCGCCCCCCATTTATCCCGCCGACTTTTTGGTCGCGGCGCCAGACTGCAGCTAGTCTGCTCAGGGCTAACTGGGGCAATTCTAGTGCTCTTCTCTGATCTGCTGGCTCGCACCCTAAGTCCAGGGCAAGAACTACCACTAGGAACCCTTATGGCCCTAATTGGTGGCCCGTTTTTCATCTATCTACTCTCCTATTCGCTAGACCAGGTGCACAGCCAATAATATGACTAGCGTAAGTGAGCGTAAAATTCTTAAGGCCGAACAGGTTGGGCTGGGCTATGCCAACAAGGGCAAAGTAGCCACAAATATCATTGAGCACATCAATCTAGTGCTTGAACCCGGCGAGGTTCTGGCAATTCAAGGCCCAAACGGCAGTGGCAAATCGACCCTAATGAAAGGCTTAGCACGCCAGCTCAAGCCATCAGCAGGAACTATTAGTCTGGACGGTCAGAACATCTGGAACATGAGCATCGTTGATTTTGCTCGACAAGTGGCTTATGTGCCGCAAAGTCTAGAAACCCCACACGACATGACGGTCAATGAGCTAGTGCGACTTGGGCGCAACCCGCACCAAAGCTGGTGGTCGAACCAGCTGAGCAAGGCAGACATTGCCACCATTGACAGTGCCTTAGAACGGTGTGGCTTGACGCGCTTAGGTACAAAAAAACTGAATGAGCTCTCTGGTGGAGAAAAGCAACGAGCGCTAATTGCCATGGCTTTAGCCCAGGAACCACATTTTATTTTGATGGACGAACCGACAGCCAATCTCGATTTTCGCTATCAGCTAGAAGTGATTGCCATTATCAAAGAATTGAAAGAACAAAAAATTGGTATTGCCACAATTTTGCACGATCTCAATTTAAGCGCGCGAATCGCCGACCAAATTGCCTTGGTCTCTTCTGTTGTTCCTTCCCCTTCAACTATTGTGGCTATAGGCACGCCCCAAGAAGTGCTGAAAGAAGACCTACTAAGAGCCGTCTTTGATGTTGAGCTAGCTTTTGTGCACGACGAGAAGAGCAACCTCGATCTCTACGTACCTATTTCTATATCAAAATAGTCCGCCGCCCTAAACAGAGCGGCGGATTGAATTTTTTGCTGGAGCGAACTCTCTATGAACTAGCCGTTCATCCACAACGGATTATAGTCATCGTAGTAGCGAGAATTGTTGTTATAAGCAATCAAGTTACGGTTTTGGACTGAATTCCATGGGTTATAAGGGCGATCGTAATAGCCACCGTTATAGCCTCCGCCATAATAGCGACCACCGATACCACCATTCTTGATCATTTGAAGCTGCGCGTATGTTTGAATTATTGGTCCAGCTTCATAGGCAACATCGCTAACACCGCGGGCAACTTGACCCACGACGTCGAAGATTCTATCGAGGAAGTTCCCGCCCCGACGTCCATCGCGACGGTCATAATCATAGTCGCCAGCTGAAACGGCGCGAACATCGCCAAAGCGTGAAGACCCACGATCACTATACCGATCATAATCGCGATAATCGGAACTATCACTATAAGTCTGTTGATGACGATGACGACATTGTGGAATTGGGCGCCGTTGCTGGCGGTCAAAATCGTCGCCGCGATTGAGCCAGGCCTCTTCTTGATAGGCTTGACGGCTATTGGCGTAATCGTTGTACTCAGGACAGTAACTGCCTTGGCCACGGCCGACTCGCACCGGCTGCTCACGCTGTCCATCCATAAATCCATCGCGGTAGGCTTGGCGGTAGCCTTCCTTAAAGGCTTGCAGTTCGGAGTTATTCGAGTATCTATCAGAGCGGTTATCAGAGCGGGTATCACAGCGATCCTGAGCGCACTGCCGCTGCGGCAAACGAGCATCTGAGAAATTATCGCTAGGCGGATTTATATCATTGCGATTCGGATTAAACAAATCGGTGCGATCAAACTGTTCGCCACTTCTAGATGTACCCATGGGGATCTCCTCAGAACTACATGTGCTCTCGAAAGCAAAGTTGGCCATCACTTCGAGCACTTCTTCTTCTATACAATACCTTTCAGAATTTGACAGTCAATGGGAAAATTCCCATGGAAAATGGGCTAACCCTTAGCCCACACTCATATTATGCCCATTGTCACCAGAGAACAAAGCCTGGGGAGAAAAACAATGGCACCGACAATGACCGCTGTGATGGCCGCCACAAGCACTGCTGCGGCTGCTGTATCTTTGGCGTAGCGGGCCGAGAGGTGGTAACGATAATTGGCTTGAATATCGACCATGTGCTCAATTGCTGTGTTTACAAATTCGGCAAAAAAGACAAAACCAATGGCAACGCTAAGGGCAATCCACTGCCAAGGTTCTACTTTTAAGTAGAAGGCTAGAGCGAAAACCAAAAGACCTAAGATGGTATGAATGCGCAGGTTGCGCTGCTGGCGAAAACCAAGGGCTAGTCCATTGAAAGCGTGATAGAAGCTCTCAAACACTGAACCGGCCTGACCGCTTTTGTGGAGCCAATTCTCAGGAGCAGCGGCATTGCTGTCAAAAAGCGGGGCAGTATCGCTTACAGCCTCAGTCGAAATTTTGCTACTGTCGTCTACGACCTTGACCTGCTCACCGTCAGGATTGAAATCATATAGATTAGATTGACCAGCAGACTCTGGATTTACTTGATTTTCAGTCATTTGCTCACGCCTAGACGCCTAACCCAACTTAATCATGGCACAGAACTATGGCCCCGGGGCACTAGCCAAGTGATTGTTAAGGATCGCGCTTAAAACCGGCAAGGCTCAATATCTCAGTCTGTCGACCGAACATCTCTTTCTCGTCTTCTTTAGTCATATGATCAAAGCCGAGCACGTGCAAACAACCATGCACAAACAAAAAGGCCATCTCTCGACGAGCACTATGACCATATTGCTCAGCTTGGGCCACAGCCTTTTCGGCACTAATGATAATTTCGCCCACTATCCACTGATCAGGTTCGTCTTCAAACATCTCAGCTATGGCCTCTGGCGGCAAGCCAAGTGCTGCAGACGGCGGTTCAGTAAGCTCTAAGGGGAAAGAGAGCACATCAGTCGCCTTATTAATAGAACGCCAATCTTTGTTAATTTGACGGATGGTGCGATCTGAGACGATCGCCACAGAAAGAGAACCCCGCGAGAAAATAGCCTTCAGATCTTTTTTAGGTAGCCAACGCGGCGGCCGCTTTAATAGATTCTGACTAAGCCCATCAGTCAAAGCCGCGTAATCTGCTTGCAGCTCTTCTGTATCAAGCTCAAGCTTGCGCTGGCGGTTATGAAACGCAATCTTCACTTCTTCTTGCGTGCTCCTTGCTTACATGTTAGGATTTGGCCATAGAAAACCAATTTTTAGTCGTAGGCATGCAATTAGCCTACGGCATTTTTGTGTTTGTGCATATTTTGCACCCGGCAACCCGTTACTGCCGCCGAATTGACTTTGGCTATTTCACTCTAGACATTATTCATGCCAGATAGCAAAAACCCTAATAACAAAAACGATAATGAAGCCATAAAAAAGGTTACAGACCTAACCGAAGAAGTGGTTAAAGGGCTGGGCTTTGAGCTAGTCGATATTCATTTCGGCCAGCACGGCAGACAAAAAATTGTTGAAATAACTATCTACAATCCAGGTGGAAGTGTCGGCCTGAGCGACTGCGAGAAAGTTAGTAGAGAGCTTGACAGCAGAATCGATGTAATTGCCGACAGCCTTGATTTCTTCCACGGCCCATTTTTGTTAGATGTCTCAAGCCCTGGCATAGATCGCATTCTAAAGAGTGAACGTGAATACAAATTGTTTACGGGCCGCAAAGTTGAGATTAAGACCAAAACCAATGTAGGGGCCGATCCCTACGGACAACATTTCATAGCTCGTCTAGTTAGTTTCGCTGACGAAACCTTCAAGCTGAGCGAAATCGGACCGATTCAAAGTGCTCCGACTAAAAGCAAGAACAGCAAAAAACATGCTGCCAACAAGGTGTCACAAGAGCCCGTAAAAGAGCTCAAAGTTGCTCTCAAGCAAATAATACAAATTAGACTCTATCCCGATCTGCAGAAGAAATTCAAAGAAATTGCTGCCGAAAATATAACTGAAATAGCAATTGACCTAAGCGCAGAAGCCGGGGCTGACGAAGTTGACGAAAAACCAAATAAGGTGGAGGTAGAACGTGATTAAAATTGGCGACAAACTCCTTGAAGCTGCTGAGGAGCTAGAAAGGGATCGCAATATTCCCCAAGAGGAATTCATCTCTTATGTTTGCGACGCCATTGTTGCGGCCTACAAAAAGAAAGTGCCAGATCACGACGTGGAAGGTGTTAGAGCAATCTTCGACACCGAAACTGGTGAAATCGGCATTTTTGCCCCGAAAGAAGTAGTAGACAAAGTTTCGAACGAATATCACGAAATCAGCCTGGGTGATGCTCAAGACTTAATTCCTGACGTCACTGTTGGCGAAGTTCTAGAAATCGAAGTCACCCCCCAAGACTTTTCTGAGTTCGGCCGCATTGCCGCTCAAACTGCCAAGCAGTTGATTACTCAACGCTTAAGAGAAGCAGAGAAAGAATTAATCAAGAAAGAATTCGAAGCCCGCAAAGGCAGCTGTACTACTGGTCAAATCGAGCGTATCGAAGTGATCAGTAATTCACGCAACAACGTCATCGTCAACCTCGGTCGCGTTGAAGGCTGCATGCCTAGTCGCGAGCAGCTCCCCGGTGAGACTTATAGAGTGGGCAACCGTGTTCGTGTCTATGTACTCGAATTGAGAGACACCGGTCGCGTTCCGCAAATCATCGTCTCACAAGCTCACCCCGAGCTAGTGCGCGAATTGTTCGAACTCTATGTGCCAGAAATTGAAGACAATACTGTAGAAATCAAATCAATTGCCCGCGAAGCAGGCTACAGAACCAAAATCGCCGTGCACTCTGAAGATTCAGATGTCGACCCTGTAGGCGCCTGTATCGGTACTCGTGGTGTGCGTATTCAGAACGTAGTGGCCGAATTGCGCAACGAGAAAATCGACGTAATTCGCTATTCCACTGACCCTGTCGACTATATCTCTAACGCCCTCTCGCCAGCCCGCATCACTACTGTCGCTCTGTATGAAGAGCAACAAGAGAACGCCGGGCGCCGAGCTGAAGTAATCGTTCCCGACGATCAACTGAGCTTGGCTATTGGTCGCGGTGGTCAAAACGTCAGACTGGCAGCCAAGCTGACCGGCTGGAAAATCGACATCAAGTCTGAAAGCCAAGCTGGTGGGTCATTCCGCAGCATGAACCAGACTCTTGACGAGCTCACAACATAAAGCAAAGCCCTATTGAAAGCAAAACTAAGACTTTGTGTGGCATGTCGTAAGCTGACTGAAGGCAATGAGCTGATCAGGCTAACTTACGACTTTGCTACAGCACAGCTCGAACTGAACTCGAAATCATCCGTAGCTAATGGGGCCGGGGAGAACTCCGGCCAAAAGCTTTCGGGTCGCTCGGCATATCTTTGCCGTTCTTCGCAATGTCTCGAAATGGCACTAAAGAATACGAAATTGAAACACGCCCTAGAAGGCCGCAGGAAGAAGGGTGTAGCGAGTTGGCGCAAAGTGGCTTGGCCGCTTGAAGCACAACTTATCCAGGCACTGTGGCGAGAATGCACAGATCCTGTAAAAACATGCCAAAATACTCAGAGACACGGAGAGGGCTGAATGGACGACAGAGTTCGAATCTATGAGTTGGCGCGCAAGATGAACGTTCCTAACCAGGACATCATCAACACCTTGCGCGAACTTGGTTATGACATCAAGAGCCACTCCAGCACCGTTGATAAAATCGGCCAGGACAAAGTAATAGCTGCGTTCGCGAAGAAGAAGCAGCAGCCAGACGGCGCTGAAAAGGGCAAAATGGCAAAAACAACTCCACAACCTGGCAAGACATCGGTCAAAGCGGCAGCAGCGCCACCACCACCTCAACCAGCGGCAGTCAAGCCCCGAGTTCTATCTCGCTATCGGCCTGAAAGACCGAACGCTGACGGCACTATCCCCCAACCTCACTTCCTTCCAATTGGTGATGCCGCTGGCGGTTCAGCTGCTCATGCCAACCAAGCTGGCCATACCGTAGCTCAATCAGCGGACAAGACATCCGCTGGCCAGGCCACGACTAGCCAAGCTGCCCAGCCAATCCAATCTGCTCAGTCTTCTCAAACAAGCCAAGGACAACCATTGCCAGCTACCATCGCTCCTGCCCAAACCATCACTGCTACTCGCGAAGAAGCCCCAGTAGGTCTAGCCACAGATGCAGCGACTAGTTCAGGTGTCAGCGCTGAAGTGAAAACCGAAGCGAAAACCGAAGCGAAAGCAGACGTGAGCGCTAAGGCCAGCAAAACCCATGGCGATGTACAAGAAACCCCGGCCGAAGTAGAAGCAGCGACAGAGCAGGCACTTTCGTTCGAACCTGAGAGCGTTGAAGCAGCTGAAGCTGAAGATGAAGAACAAGACCTACCTGCTCTTCAGCCAAGAGCGACTGGAAATGAATGGTCTGATTCATCGAAATTTGCACCAAGAGTCATTCGCAAACTTGACGCTCAAAAAGCTAAGCAGATAGTCGAGCCACCGAAGGTCAAAGAGCCTCCACCCAAGGCAAAAGAAGAAGTTAAGCCTGAGGCCAAACCAAAGAAAAAAGAAACAAAAGACGAAGGCGATCAACCAAATCGTGGACCTGGTGTCAGACCGATGTCACCATCAGTGCCAACACGAGTAGCTGCGCCTTCAATGCGCGCCACCCCACCGCGGCCGCCGAAATCTCATCGTCCAAGCCCGTCTGACAGACATGCACCAAAGAAAGAAGAGAAGAAGGTGCCTGTCGTTGCCGAATTGCCAAAAGCAATTGTCATCACCACCAACGTCACGGTGCAAGAACTGGCAGCAAAAATGGGTGTGCCAGAGACTGAAGTTATCAAACGTTTGTTCATGAAGGGCATTGCTCGTACCGTCAATATGATGGTTGAGTATGAGCTTGCCAAAGAACTAGCAATTGAGATGGAATACGAAGTGCTATCTGTTGAAGAAAGCACCGGCGAAGAAGCACCAGCTGAAGTGGCTCTCGAATTGACAGAAGAAGAGCAGGCAGCGCTAGTCAACCGCCCACCAGTGGTGACAATCATGGGTCACGTTGACCATGGTAAAACCAGTTTGCTTGATGCCATTAGACAAACCAAGTTCTTACTGACCGATGCTGAGCATGGCGGTATCACCCAACACATTGGTGCATACCACGTCGAAGTACCAGACAAAGAAGGCCATATGCGCCAAATTGTCTTCCTCGACACACCAGGCCACGAAGCCTTCACGGCAATGCGGGCTCGCGGAGCAAAAGTTACAGACATTGCCATTTTGGTAGTAGCTGCTGACGACGGCGTTATGCCACAAACAATTGAAGCCATCGATCACGCTAAAGCGGCCGGTGTACAAATTATTGTGGCTGTAAACAAAGTCGATAAGCACGAAGCTGATCCTGATCGTGTTCTCAATCAATTAATGACATACGATCTAGTCGCTGAGAAATTCGGCGGCGAGACAGTAACTTGCATGGTATCAGCGAAGAAACGCACCGGTTTAGACGAACTACTAGAGATGATCTTGCTAGTTTCAGACATCCTTGACTTGCGTGCCAACCCTGACAAACCAGCCGTCGGCGTAATTATTGAAGCCGAACTTTCTCGTGGTAAAGGTGCAGTAGCAACTGCTCTTGTTGAAAACGGCACATTGCGAGAAGGCGATTTCATTGTTGCCGGTAGCAAATGTGGCAGAGTAAGAGCTCTGTTTGATGACCGTGGTCAAAGAGTGAAAGCAGCTGGCCCATCAATGCCAGTAGAAGTACTTGGCCTCGACGAAGTACCGCAAGCCGGAGACCGTTTCGAAGTTGTCAGCGATGCCCAAGCGATGAAGGTTATGGCCGAATCGCGCCGCAGCCCCGAAGCTCGTTCGCATCACCACGTTACTCTTGAATCTCTGCACGAGATGATTGAAGCCGGTGAAGTGAAGGACTTGAACGTTATCGTCAAAGCTGACGTACAAGGTACAGCAGAAGCGATTGCCGACCAAATTCGCAAACTAACTTCTTCAGAAGTACAGGTGCGCGTACTTCGCACCGCATCTGGTGCAATTTCTGAAAACGACGTCAACCTCGCCGCTTCTTCCAATGCCATTGTCGTTGGTTTCAATGTTCAACCAGACCAGAACGCCAGCAGTGTAGCTGACGCCAACGGTGTAGATATCCGCACCTATAGCATCATCTATCAAATTACTGACGATTTGACCAAGGCCATTCAAGGTCTGCTCAAACCAATCAGAGAAGAGGTCAATATCGGTCAAGCCGAAGTCAGACAAGTCTTCAAAGTTGGCAAGGGCACGATGATTGCAGGATGTATGGTGTTGAGCGGTAAAGTTCAACGGGGAGCCATTGCCCGCATCGAACGTGGTGGTACGCAGATATGGGAAGGTAAGCTAGAAACACTGAAGCGCTTCAAAGACGACGTCAAAGAAGTTGCTACTGGTTTCGAATGCGGTATGAGCTTCGAGAAATTCACCGACTTGCAAATGGGCGATAAGGTCAACTTCTTCATCATTACTGAAACCAGACGTACTGATATTCCTAATAACTAACAACTAAATATAAAGGTTGCCATGACAGCTGAGCGTGCCTTGAGAGTTTCTCAATCAATCAAGAAAGAACTAGCTGAAATGATTCAGCGTGATCTTAGAGACGAGCGCCTGACCGGATTGATATCAATAACAGAAGTCGAATGCACTTCTGATTTGCGCTCGACCAAAATTCACATCTCTGTGTTTGCTCCAGCAAAAACAGAGGCCGTACCAGCTGGCAAGGCCGAAGATCAAGCTGAACAGAAGCCACAAGTTAGTGCGGCAGCTGCTGCTGATCTAGCCGCTGAAAAAGTAGTGGAATGTTTGAATGAGCAATCTGGATTTATTCGCGGCGAAATTTGTCGGCGACTTGGTCTGCGCTTTGCCCCAGAAATGGTGTTCAAGCTCGATACTTCGCTAGAGCGCGGCTCAAAAGTAACTGACCTGCTCGGCAAAATTTCTCGCGGTGAAGTCTGAGCCTGTTGCCGAAGTAAACGGCTTTTTCAATATCATCAAACCGGTTGGCATAACATCGCACGACGTTGTTGCCCGAGTGCGAAAACTGACGGCAATAAAACAAGTTGGTCACGCTGGCACCCTTGACCCACTAGCATCAGGAGTGATGGTAGTAGCCGTGGGCAAGGCCTGCCGCTTGCTGCGTTTTCTTAGTGACGACAAAGCTTATTTAGCAGAAATTCTGCTCGGCGTGCAAACTGAAACTGATGACATGGAAGGGGCGGTAATCGAGAGTAAGCCAGTACCCTCAACTCTTACGAATGCTCAAATAGCGTCCGAGTTGCAACAATTCTCTGGTGAAATCAGCCAGATTCCGCCCATCTATAGTGCCATTCATGTCAAAGGTGAAAGGCTCTACAACCTCGCTCGCTCAGGAGCCGACCTAGCCGCTCTTGGTATTGAAATACCAACAAGACAAGTTACCATCAATGAAATAGCCCTGGTTGATATAGCCCTACCGGTGGTGACCGCACGTATCGATTGTTCAAAGGGTACTTATATTCGCTCTATCGCGCGAGACTTAGGTGCCGCGCTTGGTTTAGGCGGAACTTTAAAATCACTGGTGCGAGAACGCTCGGGCTCTTTTACTATGGCCGAAGCTAAATCTTTTGAACAACTGACCGAACTAAAAGCATTGGGGCGTGAGCCTTTGCTGGCAGCCATGTGCCCAGTAGAGAAGGCTCTTCCTCTTAGCCAAATAATCTGCAACCCGGAGCAGATTAGTAAATTTTGCATGGGTCAAAAAGTAAGTATGCCACTACCTGTTGGCCATAACTATTCAGAATCTCAGTTTGTCTTAATTCGCCAAGACAACCCCGAGCAGACCAGCACCCTGGTGGGCCAGATAAATAGTATAGATTTGCAGCAAAACCTTTGTGTCATTAGCCCGGAGGTAGTTTTTAGCAATGCTAAGACCTGAGCGCTATCAACAAGCAGACCAAACAGAGGAGCCTTTCGATAGGCAAACCATTGTCGCTATCAGCATCGCCATAGAGGCACTGCTACTACTTGCCACCACAGCTTGGTGCTATTTTGGCGCGATAGATTTGCGCCCACTCTTCAAATTCAATTTAGCCACACTGCTATGGGGCATTTCTGCCGGGCTGGCAATTTCTACCATCAATATGGCGATTCTCTATCTATCGCAAAAGTTAGCCCATCGCCTCTTTATTTTTCAATCGATGCACGACCTTCTCAAGCACGAAATGATACCAATATTTGGCCAACTTACTTTTGCTGACAGTGTCTTACTGTCGCTAGCCTCGGGCTTTTGCGAAGAGGTATTCTTTCGCGGAGTAGTTGAAGCCAGCGGTGGAATTGCCACATCATCTATTTGCTTCGGCTTAGCGCATCTACCTTCGTTTTACTACTATCCCTATGCCTTATGGGCCTTTGCCGTGGGCCTGGTGATGAGCTTTCTCATGGCTGGCACCGGATCAATATTTGCCCCAGTGGCAGCCCATGCCGTGGTAAATCTGATTAGCATCAACGTGCTGCGCTATATCAAGACCTAACTGACTAACCAACTAACAAACATTGCAAAAGAGAGAGAACCTAAGCTCTCTCTCTTTTGCAATTTATAGATAACTTAGAGACTTAGCTCAAAGTTAGCGTTTTTTCTTCTTAGCCACTGGCTTTTTCGCTACAACCTTTTTGGCCACAGCTTTCTTAGCTGGTTTAGCAGCAGCTTTCTTAGCCACTGGCTTCTTCGCAGTAGATTTTTTGGCTGCAGACTTTTTAGCTACGGCTTTCTTAGCTGGTTTAGCAGCAGACTTAGCCTTAGCTGCTTTCTTCGGTTCACTCTTAGCTTCAGGAGCAGCTACTGATTTAGGCATAGCAGGCATTTTGGCCTTGCCGTCAGTAATGTCTTTGAGTTCTTGACCTGCTCTGAAAACAGGAACTTTGGCTGCTTCAATCTTCAGCTTTTGCTTGGGATTTTGTGGATTTACGCCAAATCGAGCTTGTCTTTGACGACGCTCAAAAGTGCCGAAACCTACCAAAGTTACTCTTTCGCCTTTCGCCAACGCTGAGGTTAACGAATGGAGAAGAGAGGCAACGGTATTTTGTACACTTAGTTTTGATTGACCAGTAGCCTTAGCTACTACATTTACAAGTTCTGCTTTATTCATGCTTATACCTAAAGTGCTCACCACAAGGGAATGCGCGGGAAGAAATCGATGTGAGATACTACCATCGTGTTCAGGCTACTTTCAAGTACTTTTTGCAGTAAATCGCCCCAAATTATGTTTCCTCGAACTATTAATGATGACACTATCTGTGCCCTATCCACCGCTCCAGGAGTAGGAGCCATAGCCATAGTAAGGCTTTCAGGACCTGAGGCATTTTCAATTGTGCAAAAAATATTTTTGCCGAGGTTGCCTGAAGCAAAAAAATCTTCCCCCGATTCCACTGCGCTTTCCACTTCACATAATTGGCAGCCCAAAAGCCATCAGGCCACCATCGGATATATCGTCCAAGAGAACCAAGAGCTTGTCGATGAAGTAGTCTTGATTCCCTATAAAGGCCCCAACAGCTACACCGGCGAAGATATGGTGGAAATAAACTGCCACGGCTCGCCAATTGTCACGAGGGAGATTCTCAATCTAGCTCTCCAGCTCGGTGCCAGGTTGGCACAAGCCGGTGAATTTACTAAACGCGGTTTTCTTGCCGGTCGCATCGACTTGACCCAGGCCGAAGCAGTACTCGACCTCATTCATTCAAAAACAGAACGTCAATCACGCTTGGCACTGACAGTACTAAAAGGCCAGCTCGGCGAAGAAATCAAAGCAGTGCGGTCGAAGTTGATGGAACTGCTCACCAGAATTGTCGCTGGCATTGATTTTCCGGAAGAAGTAGGCGATTTACCCACCGATGACATCGAGTCAATTACCAATGATTGCATGGAGCGCCTCAATCAACTGGCCAAAACGGCTCGCAGCGGCCGTTATCTAAGAGAAGGATTGAAGCTGGCCATTGTCGGCCGCCCTAATGCCGGAAAATCAAGCTTGCTCAATCAAATGCTCAATTTCGAAAGAGCTATTGTCACCGATATTCCCGGCACGACCCGCGACTCAATAGAAGAGCCCGTAGACGTCAACGGCATACCAGTAATACTAATAGATACGGCAGGAGTGCGAGTCACTGAAGACGCCGTAGAAAAAATTGGTATCGCCCGCACCAGCAAAGCAATCGAGGCCGCAGATTTGGTTGTCTTCTTGCTTGATTTATCACAAGGCATAGGCGTTGAAGAAGAAGTGATAGCAGCTAAGCTAATTGAATTTGAAAGACCCTACCTCGTTGTCAAAAACAAAGTAGATCTCAAAAACGAATTAGATCTCAAAGACAAGCCAGATCACGCCAGCCTTCCGACTAAAGACAGTACCCAATCTAAAAAAAGCACCCAAATTAAAGAAGAGCAAACTCTAGAAAGCTTGGCTGCCGAAAGAGCGCCAGTTACAGCTAAACCTATCGACATCTCGGCACGATTCGGCCATGGCTTAGAACAGCTTAAGGCCGCTATTGAAGAATGGGCATTGGCAGGCTCGCCCCTGCAAGAGCTGGGAGGTTCACTGAACCAAAGACAAGGTCAGCTTTGCCTGCGTGCCCTAGAGTCACTAACCTATCTCAAAGACTCAGTAAAGGCAGGTCTGCCCCACGACTGCTTGGGCACAGACTTACGCCAAGCGGTAGACGCCCTAGATGAGATTTCCGGCGTAGCGGTAACAGAAGAAGTAATCACAGAAGTTTTCGCCAATTTCTGCATCGGAAAATAACAAGAAAGACAAATAGCTTAAAAGGTAACATAATGGCCACTCTGAAATCGGAAGATCAAGAATTCGCAAGCTCATTGACCATAGAGCCTGGTGAGAAATTCACAATCTCGGCCCAGGGCAATACTCAAGCAGATCGACCTCTTGAAACTCAGACTTGGCAGCACGTCAAGCTCACCTTAATGAACGGCCCCAATACCTTGGTCTATCAAACCCAGCAAGGGGAGGAAAAAGTAGCTGAGCTGACCTTAATACAAAATGCCCTAGCCGATATTCAAACTGTGGCTCACGCCTACTTACTTTGCCGCTACCCTCAAGACGAGGCCCTGTTCTTGGCAGAAAAGCTCGAACAGCTAGTTGCAGCGAAGCGCTCACAGGTCTTATTTGAGCCAGCCGAACCCTCCTTTGAACTTAGCGTAAAGTCAGCTGGGGCCGGTGTTAAGGTAGAGTTTTTCGTCGATGCCGGAAATGTTGAGACAGGTATCTATCGATGGGATGCCCTTGGCATAAGATTCTTCACCAATAACCAGCTCTTGACCGACTTTGCCGCCGAGCTGAAATCAGAATTTGCCTGCTAAAATGGCGTTTCGAATCTTATAAGAAGATTTGAATAGCATCCACCCGGCAGTTTGTAGATGCCGGCAAAAAGAAGGAAGGTAGATACCTGTTATGTCGCAAGTAGAAACTCAAATTAAGATCAAGTTGCCAGATGGCGCCGAGCGACTGCTCGACAATGGCCAAACCGGCGCTGATCTAGCAAAAAACATTAGTGAAGGACTTTATCGCAAAGCCGTTGGCGTCATCATCAACGATGAGTTGAGAGATCTTTTCACTCCGCTGACCGACGGCGACACCGTAAAAATCCTCACACCAGAAAGCCCTGAAGCCATTGAGCTTTTGCGCCACACAACAGCACACGTATTAGCTCAAGCAGTGCAACGGCTTTTCCCTGATGCCAAAATTGCCATCGGACCAACCATTGCTGACGGCTTCTACTACGACTTTGATATACCTGGTCATGCTCTCAGCACCGAAGACCTAACTCAAATCGAAGCAGAAATGAAGAAGATCGTAAGCGAGAATCAAAAGCTCGTGCGCTTCAACATTCCTGATGTCGACAAGCAATTAGCTGAGTTCAAGGGCCAAGGCGAGAAATTCAAAGCTGAATTATTGACAGAACACCGCGACCACAACCCCACTCTTTATCTCATGCAAGATAAAGAAGGCAAAACTGTTTGGAACGATTTCTGCCGGGGGCCACACTTACCTTCGACAGGCAAAATCAAGGCTTTCAAACTATTGAAAGTGTCTGGTGCTTACTGGCGCGGTGACGAAAAGCGCGAGCAATTGCAACGCATTTACGCTACCGCTTGGTGGTCAAAAGAAGATCAAGAAGCTTACTTGCACCGCTTAGAAGAAGCCGAAAAAAGAGATCACCGCAAGTTATCAAAACAGCTCGACCTCTTCTCTACCCACGAAGAAGTTGGCCCGGGCTTGATTTTCTGGCATCCGAATCTAGCCACTGTGCGCGATTGTATTGAAAACTATTGGCGCGCTGAGCACCGCAAACGGGGCTATCAATTTGTATACACCCCGCACATCGCCAGTGAAGACCTCTACAAAATCAGCGGTCACTTAGAAAACTATGCTGAAAACATGTACTCACCGATGGAAATCGATGGTCAAAATTATCGTGCCAAGCCGATGAATTGCCCTGGTCACATCATGATTTACAAGTCAAAATTGCATAGCTATCGCGACCTACCAGTGCGCATGGCTGAGCTAGGAACGGTCTACAGATACGAGCGCTCGGGCGTGCTGCACGGCATGCTTAGAGTGCGCGGATTTACACAAGACGACTCGCACATCTTCTGCACTCCAGAACAACTAGAAAGTGAGATTTCAGGAATTATCGATCTGATCGAAACACTGATGACTACTTTCGGTTACACCTATAAAGCTTACCTGGCTACCAAACCAGAAAACGCCATGGGTAGCGACGAAGAGTGGGAGCAAGCTACCAAAGCTCTAGAAGGGGCGATGAAAAGCCGCGGCATGGAATACGAAGTAGACCATGGTGGCGGTGCCTTCTATGCCCCTAAAATTGACGTCAAACTGTTTGATGCCATTGGCCGCGAGTGGCAAGGCCCGACTGTACAAGTCGACCTCAACTTGCCCGATCGCTTTGATGTTAATTACATCGGCGTTGACGGCAATCGCCACAAAGCAATCATGGTGCACCGCGCAGTACTTGGTTCAATGGAGCGCTTTGTTGGTGGCTTGATCGAGCACTATGCAGGAGCCTTCCCGCTCTGGCTAGCGCCGACCCAAGTTGCTGTATTGCCGCTTTCTGACCGCCACAACGAGGCTGCTGCCAAAATAGTTGCCCAGTTGCAAGATGCCGATTTGCGCGTCAAACTCGATGAACGTTCTGAGACAATCAAATATCGTATTCGTGATGCCCAAGTTGATCAGATACCATATATGGTTATCATCGGCGACAAAGAGCTTGAGAACAATCAAATAGCTCTGCGTCATCGGCGCCAAGGTGATATCGGCACCATGAGTGTTGATGAGCTTCTAGCTAAGTTGAAGAAAGAAATCGATACTAAAGAATCGCTTTAGTTCGAAATCTCAGGCACCGGCACAAAAACAGAAGGCCTTTCTTCCCAGAGGAAAGGCCTTCAACTTGGAGAAGAAATGGCAGAAAGCAGCTTCGATCAGTCTGAAAATTCCGATAATTCTCATGATTCCGATAAGCCCAACAACCCAAGCAAATCATTGGCGGCAAGCAGCAAGGCCGAAGCTCCGAGCTTTGCCAAATTCGATCGCCTCTTAGAGAGCCTCGCCCCCGAGTTAAACGCCCACTACAGAAGCTTTAAGGGCATTGAAGAAGCTGAATTTAGAGCGGCCGAAAGTACTTTTAGCAAATCAATCAATGCCGTAGCAAATCCACTACTAATGGCCTTCGGTCTCGGCAAAACACCAGCCCAAATTCGCCAACAATTCGAAAAACAATATCTCAGCGCCTATCTAGAATTCAATTATCAAGGTCATCAAATCACACTACACGGGCGCAATGTCGGCTTTGGCTATGAACTAGAGAGCAATAATCAGCGGCCATATCAAATGGCCATTCGCTGCAAACTCAGCGGCAAATCGCCTTTTCTTTTGAGCCTGTCAGAAAGAGCAAAAAACGAGCCGCAGCGCAAAGAAAAAACTGTATTTCTCAAATCGGCCCCATACTTAAAACTACTGACGCCCCAAGGTTTTCTCAGTCGTCAGGCCAATACCCCTGACTATGGTCATGTCTGTGAATTCCCCACAGCAGATCTCACCAATCAATATGAACTGCTGGCCAATCCTGAAACCCTCGGTCGTGCTTTCGCCAGCAACAAAGAAATAGTGGCTTGTTTGCATCAACATCCAATGAAAGTCTTGACTGCTGGCTTTGGTGATTTCTTTGGCAGTGGCAACACTATGCTTGAGACTATCGCCAATTTTGATTGCGATCAAAAACAGATACTCAATTGTGTGGAGCTAGTGAAAGCCACTATTGAACTATTGCGCAAAGAAAATCTGATTTAGCGTAGTGACCATCCTCCCATGCTTAATAGCCGGCCAGCACCGCTTCACTGTCAGTCTCTTGCTCATCGTTTAATTCATCGAAGGTCCCGCTAAATCTAGAATAGAGATATGAAGCGAGCAAGAAAATAATTCCAGCAGCAATGAACGACAAGATACGTTCGAAAGTATTGTGATTGACTAGGTCAAAGAAGAGCAATTTTCCGGTGAGCAAGGCCAGCACAACCAAGCCACTGCACCGGAGAAAACTATCTTTGGTTGTCAGACCAACGGCAAGCATAACGATTGCTTCTAAAGCAAGTTGAGTTGAGCAATAATCGCTCGGAGCCTTAGCCAGTATCAATGCTGTCAGTGTAAAAGCACCAGCATAACCAAGCAGTACCTGAAACAAATCAACTAAGTGCGACTTGTCTAGTTCAGGTATTCTTCGGCTATAAATATACCCTCCATAAAATGCTGCAGTAGTTAAGGCAATGGGCAAAGAAAGCCAGTGGAAGCAACCAAAAATTACTTGAGAAGCTGATATTGCTAGGTGCAAAAAGCCCATATCAACATAATAATCGTCTTTGCTGCGCAGCCCGCATATGTAGTTAGTCAGCGCCATTAAGGCAAAAGCGAAAGCTCTCCAACTAATATCATCGATATTGAAGACCGCCAGGACGGCAATAATATTGCTAGCAAAATAATAGAAATTAAAATAAACACTCTTACCTTCTGTACGCAAATGTAGCAGCGCCAGTATGGCAAAGACACCAGCAGCCAGTGCTGCAACTCTAAAGTATTGAATAGCATGGATGCCTATAACCAGTTGATCTTGATGGCTTGAGGCGCCACCAATCCAAAAGAGCAAGAAAGCAAAAGTCAAGGCCACGGCCGTATAACGAAAAGCCTTAAGGTCATAGCGAATGGCCACAATTGAAAGCAACGCAATCTGCACCACATCAATGGTTAGCAGTGTAAGACCAGAATAGTGCATGAGCTTAGCAGCGTTTATAAACGACAAACCAAGAAGGGCATGCACCGTGCTAAGTTGAGCTTGATCTCGACCCTTAAGCCAATGAGAAGTGGCAAGATAGAGCAGGCCAAAAACAACAAAAATAATCTGATTTATTTGCTCAACACTCTTGTCGTTACTGGTGGCCAAACCAAGCGCCAGCATCATGGCATTGGTGCAAGCTAGAGCAGTAACAACATTTCTTGCACTGGCAGGAGTGCTCAATGAGAAGCCGATAGCAATACTGAACACGAACCAGATAGAAGAAAGAAAAGCTGTGAGAGTCAAGCGTTCACTAAAGTTTGGCGTGAGGCTCAGGCAGCAATAGAAATGGCCAATATAGCAGGCTGCTAAAGCAAAGGCAAAAAGTCTTCGCCACGACTGAGTGTTACCTAAGATAGAGGCAGCAATGGCAATTATCAAAAAGGAAATATCACTGTATAAACCGGGGCCATTGAGCAAAATAGTTCCAGCCGCCAAAGTAATAGAATAGATTGCCATTAACTCAGAGCGGGCTTTAAGCGCACTATATAAAGCACCGCCAGCAACGAGGGTGAGCAGGGCAGTCTCGACAGGCAGGCTCTCAATGACATTGACTGACGGAACATAGTGCGCCGCATAGGTCGTGAAGTAAGCGAGCGACCAGCCGCCGGCAGTCAATGCCTGACCAAACCATTTCTGATCTTCCCGCCCTGTCAATTTTTCTCCGAGCCAAAGCAATGCACTCGAGACAACAAAACCAGTACCCAGCTTAAGCCAGGGCAAAAGCCAAGCAAACTCGGGGCTTAGAGTCTGCATTGAATAGGTAATAAGAAACACGACCCCCAAAACCAGGGTGACAATACCCAATCTATGCAACCAAAATAGTGCGAGCCGAGACTCTAGAGATGGCTGCCTCTTGCTGTCGACATTCATTGATTTTTCTCCAAGCTACCTAATCAGCCTAGGTCAGCCCGAAGTAATTGCGTTGTCTTACCAAACAGTTTTGACAGTGATTGCGCTAGCTTCTTCAGTTTTCGAAATTCAGTTGAAAAAAGATGCGTGCATATACACGCATTTCGAAAAATCAAAGAGCAGTAGTCTTTCAAAACAAAAATACTTGAGTACTCAAGTATTTTTGTTTTAGTGTCCCGACATCCAACTTTCTTTTTCTATTTTCCACTGACCGTCTTCACGCACCATTGAAACTTTGCCGATAGTGCCTTTTCTCGTAGCCACTGGCGACGAACTTTCACCAAATATCGGATCTTTGTAGTCAGGCGCGTCCAATGTAAGAGTGCAAGTATCATTGGTGACTGCTTCGCCGAGAATTCTCACTTTACGAGGCGACACTTGCTGCATAAATTGAAACATGGCCTTGGTTTGCTCTGCCGGCAGTGTCTTTTCGTCACTCTTAATTTTCTCAACCCTATCGGCCGCAAGCATCGGACAGAGCTCCTCGACAGAGCTAGCGCCGAGCAATTTCTCATGGAAGTTTAAATAAATCTGCGACGGTGTGGCACCACTAGAATTTGACTTGCCGACCGAATTGTCTTGGGCGCAAGCAGCTTGCAAGCCCGAAGCAGTAAAAATGGTAACAAACGAAATAGCTAGAAAATTACTTACTCTCATTTTTTCTCTCGATTAATCTCAATAACAAATTGTGGTTGCCTAGACTTTCCCCGTCTTAATTGCTTACAGAAACCAGCAACAAAATAGGAGCGCTGAAGAAAACAAAAGAAGAAGAATAAGAAGAAGAAAAGCGGTCAAAAGTAAAAAATTGGACAAATAGTGGTTGCCGGAGGCTTTCAACGGGTAAGTAAAGACTAGATGTCGGAGATTGAATATGCGGCTGCATAAGCTAGTGATATTTGCCATGCTCCTGGCGCTGCTTTCAATTTTGGCAGTTCCTACATTTGCGCTCGCCCATGATTACGACTCTCAGCAATACACATTAGAGCCCCTCGATGGTCACAAGGCCAGCATGCGCGACATGGCTGGCCCGGGTTTACAGCTCTTAACCAGCAAAACTAAAAGCTCCACTCACTACGTAGCTAGCAATGACGCAAGCACAGCTTCACAATGGTCTGGTCTGGTGTCCGTGCCGACGCCAAAGATGCCACGAACAAAAGCCTTTAACCAAACAGGGAAAGCCAAACCACTTTGGCTCATCAATCAGGCAATGTTGATCTAAATAGCTGCCAATATTTCAGACCTGCAAATAATTTGCTTTGCCTACGTTAGCTTTGCGCGGCCTCGTCCAGCATTTCTCACGTTGGTTCAAGCATGCCAAAAATTGAGAGGAAATACTTTGTCTGAATTACAACTGATTCTAGACCTGTCTCTGGTCTGGCTGGCCGCTGCTATCTTCGGATTTGCTGCCGTGGCACTAAAGCAGCCGGCCATGGCGGGCTACATGTTGGCGGGACTGATAATCGGGCCCCACGGAGTGAAGCTCATAAGCAACTCCGAACAAATATCGGTGTTAGCTGAGTTGGGGGTCGCCCTCCTATTGTTCGCTCTAGGGTTGGAAGTCTCATTTCGCCAACTCTTGTTCCGTACAAACCGAGTAGTAGCAGCTGGTATTTTCCAAATTATCATTACAACTCTAGGTTTTGGCTGGGCAGTGGTGCACTTCGGTCTAGCTCCAGACCTGAAAAGCGGCATAGTCTTCGGTTTCATAGTCGCCCTGTCAAGCACAGTCGTGGCAACCAAAATGCTCTCCGAGCGTGGCGAAACCGATTCAATTCACGGCCGCATTCTCATACCACTGCTAATTGTGCAAGACCTCAGCCTGATTCCCGCCATGTCGCTAATTCCAGCTCTCAAAGATGCCGGAGCAGACACTGGCGTTGCCCTGTTGATGGCACTGGGTAAAGCCTTGGTTCTGGTGGCTGTGGTCATCGTCATGTCGACGAAAATCTTGCCACCACTATTAGCAAAAGTAGCAAGTACAAACTCTCGCGAGCTGTTTTTGCTGTTTATGATCTGCCTTTGCCTCGGTGTGGCAATTGCTAGCCACGAACTAGGTTTATCGATTGCCCTCGGAGCATTTCTTGCAGGCATCATGATCAGTGAATCACCCTATGCCCACCAGGCGCTATCTGACTTAATTCCGCTGCGTGACCTTTTCGCCACAGTATTCTTTGTGTCGGTTGGTATGCTGCTTGACCCAGCGTACATCTATCTGCACTGGAACGAAGTGATTATTTTCGTCGGCGTCTTGATTATCGGAAAAACACTGATTGCTACCATGGCGTCACTGCTCGCCACCAATAGCTTAACCAGCGCAGCCCTGGCCGGATTATGCCTGGCTCAAGTGGGAGAATTTTCGTTTGTACTGGCCACAGTAGGCAACAAAGCTGGCCTAATTACAGGTTCTCTCTATAACTTGTTCTTTGCCGCGGCCGTAATTTCAATGATTGCTTCGCCCAGCATAATTTCATGGCTGTCGCCAATAATCAGACGCATTCGCCCGCCAGAGACTCTAAACTCAGAACAAAATCAGCAAACGCACTTACCGCTAACCAACCACACAGTGGTGTGCGGCTTCGGTCGGGTGGGCAAAAACGTCGCTTTAGCAATACGCGAAGCCGGAATAGCAGTGGCAGTGGTAGAACTCGACGGTGCTGCTATCGAAGACTTGAAGCAGCGGCACATTCCTTTTGTCTATGGCGATGCCGGAAGTAGACTAGTTTTGAGTGAATGCAACATTACCGCAGCCACTACACTGATAATTACCCTGCCAGACCCACTGGCAGCGGTGAATATCATCAAGATGGCCCGCGAAGTTAACCCCAATCTGCGCATTTTAGTGAGAGCCCATCGCCCAGCCGACCGTGCCGCATTTAAACAGGCCGGAGCAGCCCAAATTGTGCAACCAGAGTTCGAAGCTAGCCTAGAGCTAACGAAACAAGCATTGCTTGGACAAAACGCCGAACAGAGCCAACTAGCAAAAGCTCTGAGCTTCATTCGCAACAGTCGCACAGAAGATTCGGACGATTTCGATTATCATCCACCCATTGGAGAAATCATTGGCTTTGCCAACGAAGACTTTGTCGGTGCCTGGTTTAAGGTGAAGAAATCATTGGCAGGAAAGACCATAAGGGAGCTAGATCTGCGCAATCAGATAGGCGTAACCGTGCTGGCCATTAGAAGAGAAGAGCAAGTGGTATCCCACCCACCTGCAGAATTCTCACTTCAGGGTGAAGACTCAATGTTTGTGGTTGGTCATAGCGAACAGCTCTCGCACTGCATGACAGCGCTGGCGCAGAGCTAAGATTAGTCTATGCAGTGTATGGACGAAGCATCCTGCCTCTGTGATCTCTTCTAAAGCTTGCCTTTAAAAGAGTTTCCAGCCTGCCTTTAGGAGGTATAGAAAACTAAGGATGTCCCTTAGCACAGTGCCAGAATGAAGAAAAAACGGGCAATCCTCCAATTCAGTTACAGTGACAAGCTTTCCACCCTTATGCTGTGGTGGAAAGCCTTTTTGATGCTGCCGATCTGGGCCTACTTAATCTTGCCCTTTGCCGGATCAATCATTGCCTTTAGCGGCAGTATAACCCTACAGATCGCCTACTTTGGCGTACTAATCTGGAGCCTTATCTATTTTGTA
>CALROJ020000045.1:0-58073 GCA_943369735.1 bacterium Ga0077546 | reverse complement strand
CAGCCAAAGTAAATCTAAAGAAGGAAGTATCGACCAGTGCAGAGCTCTCTGTAGATATCGACAGAACCCTACAGGTTCTCACCAATCTAGTTGATAACGCCATAAAATTCTCCCCGACAAACAGTACAGTTACAATCAGCGCCGAACTTCGCGGCCTTGATACTGTGCGGTTTTCAGTGGCCGATCAAGGAGAGGGCATTGCCCCGGATCAATTAGATAAGTTGTTCAAAGTGTTTCAGCAATTAGACTCTTCTGATAGCCGAAAAACAGGCGGAACCGGCCTTGGTCTGTCTATCAGTCGGTCGCTTGTCGAACTGCATGGCGGTCAGATTGGTGTAGATAGTACAGTGGGCGCAGGCAGCACCTTTTGGTTCGAATTTTATACAGCAAATAGCAAGGTGTCGCAATTTTCTTAGATAATTAGCAGTTAGTTTATAAGTATAGTGAGAATGGATAAAAGAGCATGCATATGAGCAAATAAAAGAATCAACCGCTCCCTGAAATCTCTAGATGTTGGCGCATAAGAGACACTAATGGTGAGCAAAATGAACGAATTAGAGACATATTCAATAGATTTCCCACCGAGCCTATACGACGGTGGAAGCCTAGATCTGCTAGACAAAGCATTGGCTTTGCCCCTAGATGATGACGAAATTGAAGACCAGCGCGAAGACAAAGACGACAAAGACGACAAAGAAACAAAACGAGCAGAAAAAGAAGCACAGACTGCAAGTGGCGAGCCGGCGCTTTATGCCTACCTGCAAAACATCGGTAAGACAAGCCTGATCAAGGCAAATGAAGAAATCGAGCTCGGTCGTGCAATTGCCTGCGGTGACGATGCCGCCCTGTCGAAACTTGTGGTCAGCAATCTTCGGCTTGTGGTCAGCATAGCCAAGCGCTTTCGCAATCAAGGTCTAGATATGGAAGACATGATTCAAGAAGGTAACTTGGGTCTGATCCATGCAGCAAAAAAATTCGACCCCTCAATGGGAAACAGATTCTCGACCTATGCGACCTGGTGGATTCGTCAATCAGTTATGAGGGCAATCGCCAACAAAGGTAGGAGCATTCGAATTCCAGTACACGTCAGAAGCCAAATATCTCGCATTAAGCGCTATGCCAAAGAGTTCCGCCAAGGACATGGTCGGTTCCCGACAGAGGCCGAATTAGCTGTTGCCTTGGAGCTGCCCCCAGAAGAAATTACTCGACTTGTAGCAAGCTCAAGCAGCATCGCATCGTTAGACGAGACCATGCCAGGTTCGGACAAAGATACGATTGGTAGCTTTATTGAAGACCAATTTTCAGCGTTGCCTGAGCGAATTGCTGAGCAAACTATGCTGCGGAGGGGCATAGATCGCCTTACGCGCTATCTCAGCCCCTTAGAGAAAACGGCAATTAGCTACCTATACGGGCTCGAAGGTGACGGCCTCTATGATTCCAAAATGGTTGCGGCCAAGCTCAATATTGACGTTGCCGAACTGCGCCGCATTCAGAAACGTTCTTTGAAAAAGCTACGTCGCCATTTGCACAATAAATCGCTTAGTGACTTTATTTCATAGATTTTATATTGCCAAGAGCAGGGGGGAGTATGTTCACCCCCTGTTCACTCTTGCCATCTATGCTGAAAATGCCAGCATCTAGAGGCCGAAATACGGGGCCAAAGAGGACCTGTTAACTCTGTAAAGATATGTTTACTGTATGTACTGTAGTGACTTTGTAGCATCGATAATAGGCTATCCCTAAGGAGTGCTCGCTTTTTTATGACTCTCGCCAGCTTGGCCATTGTAGTCCTCGGCACAATAGTTTTCACTTTGATCAATGATTATCTGCCCGTTGGCGGAGATTACATCGAAGATAACCCATAAGCGTTCACTTCAGTAAGCGTTCTCTTTCTGTTAAACACAAGTGAATTGCATTGCCACCACCGGTGATGCGAGACTAATTCGCAGTTTTGATAAATATACGCTTGACAGAGTAGCGCGTAAAACACTATGCTGTTTTTATGCTAGACATTAGCCTTTGCTAGTCAGATAGATCGACGAAAAGCGATCACGGCGAACAAAGCCAAGTAAAAGGAAGAGAGGTGCCCCATGGGACCATTCTATAAAACCAATTCCGCCGCCAGCACTATTTGTGCCTCCCGCCGGACTGGAAACTTGGCCGTCGCGTCCACAGCAAAGAACCTAATAGGCGAGAGCCTATCAGACGCGCAAACAGTGGCTAGCAATAGTTTCAATCTCTTAGAAAATGCCAATTTGCATCAGGGCCGAAAGCCGGCCAGCACGGGCAATTAGGTAGCTAACAAACATAAGAGATCAACATAAAAAGGCCAAGATAAGAGGCGCTTCGAGCTAGCCTGACAAGCTAGTTTTGATGCCAAAGCCCTCTGAAAACAGCCTTCGAAAGCAATGCTTCATTGAAGCAAATGGCTTTATTTAACCACACCGTATTTGGTGCAGTCAATTTTCTGCACCCCGATGCAGTGCGCACTATAGATCTATCTCAAGTTAACTCACTTGAATTCAATTTTTTCTTCTAACCAGCTCATTTCGTCAGAGCGCCCAAAACAGGAGGAACCGCAAATGAGGTTCATGATCGAAGCAATAAACTCACTGCACCGTCAGACCTTCATTGTCGAAAACATCTTCGTCAATGCCTATCGTCAATACGGCAACAGCCACAGAGAGCTGAGGCAGTTAAGCAACACCGATAATTTCGGTCCCAGTATTGGCGAGTTTAAAAGCGAACCTGAAATTGAGGGCGCCGACGTGCCTGCATTTCCAGCGAAGACAAATCACCTTATAATCTAGACAATAAAAAGAACAGAAATCAGAAGAGAAATAAAATGAACATCGAAAAAATTCACTACGATCCAAACGATTTGCCCTACGAAGTAATTAGGGTACACGAGAAAAAACCAATCAAAGCTTGGGTCAAAGGTGTTGCCTTAGAACCTGCTGCCCTACAGCAACTGATTAACTTGGCATCAATGCCATTTATTCACAAGCACATCGCAGTTATGCCAGATGCACACATGGGCAAAGGCACCACTGTCGGTACTGTCATTCCAACTTTTAAAGCAATCATTCCTGCTGCAGTTGGTGTTGACTTAGGCTGCGGCATGATTGCCATGGCCACTACACTGAAAGCCGGCGACCTGCCAGACAATTTGCGCCCACTGAGAGCAGCTATTGAGAATGCCGTTCCTGTAGGTAAAGGTTTTTGGCGTGATGACTTGGCCGCTAGCCATCCAGCAGCCAAGCCAATCAACAAAGCTTGGTCAAGCTTAAGTGACAGATGGGATATTATTGCCGCCAAACACCCCAAAGTAGATGACGGCAACTACAGCCGCAACCGCCTACAGTTGGGTACTCTTGGCTCAGGCAACCACTTCATCGAAATTTTGCTCGATGGAGAAGATAACGTCTGGCTGATGCTGCACTCAGGTAGCAGAGGTGTAGGTAACCGCATTGGTACTTACTTCATCGAGCTTGCACGCAAAGAGATGATGAGAAATCAAATCAATTTGCCTGACAGAGACCTAGCCTATCTCTCTGAAGGGGCAGAATACTTTGATGATTATCTCTATGCTGTTCAGTGGGCGCAAGACTATGCCTATTTGAACAGACAAGTGATGATGGGTCAAGTAATTGAGGCTATCAAAGGCACTGGCCAATTGCCTGAGTTTGAGGCTCAACTGCAAGTAATCAACTGCCACCACAACTATGTCACCCAAGAAAGCCACTTCGGTGAAACTGTCTGGGTAACAAGAAAAGGAGCAGTCAGAGCACAAGAAGGTGACTGGGGTATCATCCCTGGCTCAATGGGGGTAGGCTCCTACATCGTCAAAGGAAAAGGCAACCGCGAGAGCTTTAACAGCTGCTCTCACGGAGCTGGTCGAACAATGTCTCGTAGCCAAGCGAAAAAAGTGATATCACTTGATCGCCACGCTGCAGACACTGCTCATGTTGAATGTCGCAAAGATGAGGGCATTCTGGACGAATCACCTGGCGCCTACAAGCCACTTGATGCAGTTATGGCAGCTCAAGCTGATCTTGTTGAAATCGTCCACAAACTCAGGCCACTAGTCTGCGTCAAAGGATAAGGCACTAAATACATACTCACGCAATGTTCACAGAGAGTCACTTATTCTTCTAGAATAGGTGACTCGATGAGATTAACTTGGTTACCAGCATTAGCAGCGAAAAGATTATTGACCAGCGCTACCAGATTGTTACCACAATCGGGCAGGGTGGCATGGGCAAAGTATACCTCGTGGTTGATCTTGAGAAAAACAGACAGCTTGCTCTCAAAACTCTTGAACGCGACCTAGGTGACCAAGCGGCCTGGGGCCGCTTCGAACGTGAAGCAAGAAATGCCAGCAGGCTCAATCATCCCAATATTGCTCGGGTTTATGACTTCGGCAAGCTCGATGGCGCCGTGCCATATATTGTGATGGAGCTGGTGAGCGGTCAGACTCTGCACGAAAGAATCAAATTAAAAGGCCCATTGAGCGAAGAAGAAGTGCTCACTGTATTTTTAGCCATAGCTGCGGCTCTGCAGCATGCTCACCAGATGAATATTCTGCATCGTGACATTAAGCCGGCAAATATAATTGTAGTCACAGACAAACTTGGCAAGATTGTCGATGCAAAATTAATCGACTTCGGCCTGGCTAAGTGTTTTGCCGATGATGAATTTGCCCAGTCACTAACCGCCACCGGTGAATTGATCGGTAGTCCTTTTTACATGAGCCCCGAACACTGGAATAGTGAGGGTCTTGGGCCAGGCTCAGATATTTACTCTCTAGGAATAACACTTTTCGAAGCCCTCACTGGCAAAGTACCATTCGCTGGAGAGAACGCCTTTGCTACAGCAGTTTCTCACAATACTGACGAGGTGCCGCATTTAGCAGATTTTTCCACCACTCTAATGGACGAAAGTGAGTGGCAAACAGTTCTTTCAAAAATGCTGGCAAAATCAATGAACGAGCGTTACAGCAGCGCCACCCAATTTGCCCATGACCTGCATTGCATTGCTAGTGGCGAACCTGTCAATAAAGATCTAGAAAACATCGCGCAAGAGGAGCAAAAACGCGCGCCTAGACTGAGTCACATGTGGATACTTGCGGGAAGTTCGGCCCTATTTTTATTGCTCACTGGTGTATTCTCTAGCCTCTATTTTGTATCCAACAAACCAATAAAGATTGCTCAACCAAGCCTAGGTCGGTTTGATCGCATGCCGAACCATAGTGATCGAACAACAGGGGCGGCTCCTGATTTTAGTGTTGAGAGAAATCGCAAGCGCCGTATCTTCCACTTTCATCCAAGCATGCAATTGGGCTCTATCGCCATTGGCAATGGTGCCGAAAGACCGGCCATTGGCAATATCGAAGTAAGTCACAATGAAAAGGTACACTTTAGCCCCGGTGAAATTTTCTGGGCGCATCCAGAATTGTTCAAAAGGTTTGGCGCCAATGATCTCACTGGTCTTTTTATTCAAGGTCTACCAGGACTGATGAACGATAGTGAATTGAGCAATATCAAGCACCTAACTAGACTCAACCACTTGATAGTGCGCGACTGCACACTCACTTCACAATCAGTCGACACTTTCAATTGTCTTCCACGGCTAAATAGCCTCACATTAGTTGATACTGAAATCAGAGGGGATGGCCTAGCCAAGTTCAAACGCTTACGAGAACTCGATTCTCTCACGGCAAATGATGTGACTAATCCGGGTGCTTTTCTGCAAAAGCTTGGGGGCAGACCTAGACTGCGAGAACTCTCCCTCAAATCTACCGGCCTAAAGGATGACGATCTCAAAATGATTTCGCAAATTCAAGACCTGAAAGAGCTGACTATCAGCGGCAACCCCGATATTACCAACCGCGGCTTGGCTTATTTGAGCAACTGCAAAAAGCTGCAGAAGCTGCAAATGAGACACATTCCCACCCAAGCAGGGTGTGCGGCCACCCTAGCTCAAATCAAGGGCCTAAAGACACTTATGCTTGACCGCCAGAGCATTCCCCAGGCCGATTTAGCCGCACTACATACGGCCTTACCAAAATGCGCAATTGATGTTGGTGACTCTGAGGGCGAGTAAAGGCGAGTAATGCCGAGCAAAAGGCCAATCGGCAGCTGCTAGTTTAAGTCGACTTAATGCTGTCACGTAATTTTCACCCTGCCTCGAACAATAATGAATCTCCCCTTTCGAATACGAAGGCACCCCTGGGAGACATTTACTATGAGCCTCGACCATTCTGATCCACGACAAGCCAAAGATAAGCCCAGCGAACGCATTGCTGGAGAAGGAAGCGACAACAACAGAAGTGCTGTTCATGACCAAGTCAACGGCTTGCCAGCCAAAGAACAACTGCCAGCCAAACAAGATGTTGTCTCCGATAACGCTGCCATAGCTAAAATGGGATTTCCTTCGCCTTTGCTTCACGACTCGGGCTTTGGTCAGCTCAAAGGCTCACTCTTCATGAATAACAGTGATCGCAAATTGTTAGAAGGGCCGAAGAAAGAACTGGAAGCGCATCTTGGTGACACTCTCAGCGATCGTGTAGTTAAAACTGTTGCTAGCAATGAAGGTAAGTTCAACACCATAAATCTCAACGATGCTGGCCATGGCATTTCAGTTGGTGTCAGACAGTGGAATCAGAAAGCTGGCGAGCTACCTGACTTACTCAAAAGCTTCCATGACAAAAACCCAGAGAAGTTTGACAAAATATTTGGCAAATACGCTGACGATCTCTTGAGCGAGAAATATGTCAGACGCACCAATATGGCTGGCAACAAAGACATGATGGGTCGCATGAAAGAAGCACTCAACGATCCTGAGTTTCAAGAGGTACAAGTTGACAAGTTCAAGAAATTCGCTGAAAAGACTGGAGAAATGGCCAAGAAATATGGCCTAAAATCAGAGCTAGGAGCGGCACTGGTAGCAGATATTGCCAATCAGATGGGCGAAGGTGGTGCTCGCCGCATTATGCGTCGAGCTGGTCTCAAGCCTGGTGGCGAAGTAGAAGACGAAGCAGCCGTCCTTAAAAAAATGGAAAAACTTACTCACAGACCGAATTCAAAAGCACGGTTTGAAATGCTAGCCACCAGCTTCAGCCCTGACAAAATTGACAGTAAGAGAAAGCCAGCCGCCAATCCAATTAGACGGCAAGAGAACAATAGCTCAACCTTCGTAGCCGACCTAGACCTTACTGCTAACAATGTTGCCTAGCAAAAGCCTTAAAACGGGCCAACACTCAGCGCTTGTTGGTCTGATTGTTGGTCAAGAACCATTGCTGACAGCTTAGGCCTTGTTCGCCAGTTTTGGGATGCAGTCTTAAGTAGCGACCATCGCTTTGCATGATGCGCGACTTATTGGTGTCGAACAAATAGGTCTTAAGCACAGCGTCGCGCACGAAGCGAGCTAATCTTTCGTCTTCAATGGGGAAAAGCACTTCAACGCGACGATTTAAATTGCGGGGCATCAAGTCAGCGCTACCGCAGAATATTTCGTCTTTGCCACCATTGCGGAAGTAGTAGATACGGCTATGCTCGAGGAAGCGACCAACAACACTAATTACTTGAATGTTCTCACTAACACCCGGAATACCAGGACGCAAGCAGCAGATACCCCGAACAATGAGATCAACTTTTACACCAGCCTGAGAGGCCCGGTAGAGAAGTTCGATTATGCGCTCATCAACAAGGGCATTCATTTTCAGAATTATGCGACCCTTGGCACCACTTCTGGCATGTTCAATTTCTCTTAAAATCAGCTCTTCAAAGCGCTCGCGCAGATTAATAGGAGCAACCAACAATTTGCGATAGTCACGTTTAGCAGAGTAACCGGTGAGATAGTTAAAGAGGTCAGAAATATCTGTGCCAATTTTGTCATCACAAGTAAGCAAGCCGATATCGGTATAAAGATGAGCAGTCATCGGATTATAGTTACCGGTGCCAAGGTGAACATAACGGCGAATACTATCGCCCTCTTTGCGCACCACCAGAGCCACCTTAGAGTGAATCTTTAATCCGAGTAGTCCATAAACAACATGAACGCCCTCAGCTTCAAGAGCTTTGGCCCATTCAATATTACTCTCTTCATCAAAGCGAGCCTTGAGTTCAACCAACACCGCAACTTGCTTGCCACGACCTTGCGCCTTCAACAAGGCTTCTACCACTGGTGAATTTTTACCGACTCTATAGAGAGTCATTTTAATAGCCAGAACATTCGGGTCGTTGGCAGCGGCATTGAGGAAGCTTACAACTGGCTGGAAAGAATCATAAGGGTGATGAAAGAGAATGTTGCGCCTAGCAATGGCTGCAAACACATCTTCGTCTTTATCCATCATGTCTGGATCAAGAACGGCTGGAATAGAAGGAATAAACGGCGGGTACTTAAGATCGTGGCGATCTAAATTTGCCACATACTTGAGCGAACTCAAAGGCATGCGCCCTTCGATCAAATAGACATCGTATGGTTCTATTTGAAGATTGCTCATCAAAATTTCAAGAATATAAGCAGGCATGGCATGGTGCACCTGCAAGCGAACCACGTCACCGAAGCGTCGCTGCCTAACACCTTCTTCAGTTGTTTCAAGAAGATCGCCAGCTTCCCATTCTTGAATTTCCATCTCCGCATCACGAGTAACGTGAAAAGGATAGACTTCAACAATCGACATGCCTGGGAATAATTGCTCAATGTTAGCTTTGCACAAATCATCTAGCCAGATGTAAGTATTAGGCTTGCATTGAATAACACTAGAGCGAGCACCAGGTGCCTCCGTTTTTCCAATCGGCACTAACTGCGGCAAGCTATCGGGAATTTTGACTCTAGCAAAGCGTTCATCCGAAACCTGGTCACGAATGAGTACAGCTAAATTTAGGCTGAGATTGGAAATATGGGGAAAAGGATGACCAGGGTCAAAGGCCAGAGGAGTTAGAACTGGGAAAATTTTCTTGCGGAAATACTCTCGGGCATCAGTTTTTTGCTCTTCGGTCAGTTCATCAAATTGCAAAATCTGAATGCCTGCCATCTTCAATTCTGGTAGCAAACTACCTTTCAAACAATCATGGGCACTGGCTAGTAGCCGAGTCACTTCAGAGCTAACCGCATCTAATTGTTCAGAAGGGGTAAGGCCATCAGGACCAGCGCTCGGTGTGCCTGACTCAATTTGACGCTTGAGACCGGCCACTCTCACCATAAAAAACTCTTCTAGGTTCGAGCCCAGAATAGACAAGAAGCGGAAGCGTTCTAAAAGTGGATTGGTGCCGTCCATAGCCTCTTCAAGCACTCGCCACTGAAAGGCCAGCAAACTCAATTCGCGATTGAGGTAATAGGCTGGATCGGTCAGTAAAGGCCGGGCATCTTCAGGAGCATCGACTGGCGGCTGCTCTTGGGTGACGCTGACAAGAATGTTGTCAGGCGGAAGGGTTTGGGCCGTCCCTTCAAACATTGGCAAAGCTGGAACAGGTATAGGCACAGGAACAGATGGAATGTCTTTCGCGCCAGCAGCGACAATCGCTTCAAGTGCCTCAGAACGTTTAATTTCAGTGGTTTTACGACTATTTGCCGTGTCAGGTGATTGCATACATTAAATTGTAAGGCATCCAGCCTCTTGACGACAAGGCTGTCAGGCGCCGTTATGCAAATAGTGACAAAGATCTCAGCGAATTTCGGCCAGATTTGCAGCATTTTGTTATTTGCTTAACCAATTTGCTTACTGATTGCTTACCGAAGAAGATAGGTGCAATTAGTGCAAATTATAAAGGTTGATTGCGTTGCTCCTCAACACTGCACGCTCAACCTCCTCCATCTGAGCCTTGAGCAAATAACCTTTCTCAGTTAGTTCTTTCAGAGCTTCGCTCAGGCCACGCCTCAAGCAAGTAGCACCATACCAAAATGACTCAGGCTGACTATTACCACCGGTGCCGGCAAGAAGCTTAGAGTATGGAGCCGAAGAAAGCGCCTCATAGTAGAGGCGGGTCAAGTCAGGGGCAAGCTGGCTATTAGCTAAAGACAAGTCGAAAAATACACCAGGATAAACAGAAGCAAGATAAGCCGCTTCACGCACAAATGGATAACTATGTAAAAAGACCACTTTGAGATCGGCAAAACGCTGTGAGCGCAAAATTGGTTGAAATGCTAGCGGGTTAGTATCAGCTAACATTGCTTGTTGATCAGCGCTAGAGCGAATTTGCAAAGGAAGACCGCGCTTGACTGCAAGTTCTAAGACTTGAGCAAGCAAATAATTATACGAGGCCGTGCGACCCAGTCGACCATTATCAATGACCTCTTTGCGAGCAGGATGATAAGCCGTACGAGCACTAGCAACTGTGGCGGCCTCAAGTGCCAAGCCACCATTTGCCAATGAAGTCTTCAATGCCACCACTTTAAGAGTGTTCTGCAAACTGTTATCTGTGGCGCTATCAATGGCGGAATCAAAAGCGCTCTCAAGATTGCGCAAGGCTTGATCAAAAGTATCGTTATCGACAAAGAGACGCTCTAACACAGGCTCGATAGCAAGCACACGCTTGATGTTTAAATTTGTTAATTGAGCTAATTCTGTGGCTGCTAAAAGCGGGGCCGATAGAAGTGGAGATGAATGTGGAGATGAATGTTGCTCTGAGGTGTTAGAAGATGAGTCATCGATCAAAACCGTGCCAATACCGGCATCAGCAAACAAACCACCGAGGTGATCGCTTTGATTCTGCATCGCTCTGGTCTGCAGATAGTCATCGAGGTCAGTACAGCGAAAACGAGCGAGCAACTTTCGGATCATGCTCTGATAAAAAAGAGAAAGCGGAATATGCCGGCTAAGCATCTCCGGCACTCGACTGTCACAGTATGGTTTAGCAAAATCAACCACTGAACAATTGCGATAATCAAGCAGCAGACACTGTGCTTGATTGTCTACCATTTCAATCAACGCGGTTTCCTCTCACTAACTATTTTCCTTTTGACTTAATCAGTTTATGCACATCTGAAGCTCTCTGTTTTAGGTCTTTGGACAATTCTTTGTTGCCAAAGTGCACTGCTTCATAGACAGTGAAAAACTCAGAAAGCGCAGTTGGCAAATCACGATCTACTTTCATGCCTTGCTTCAGTCGATCGGCTACAACCTCTCCAACCCGGCGAACAAATTGTTCACTACTTTCAGATTCAATTCGTTCGATTTTAATTTTCTTTAGATCTTTGATGATGGCTAAATAAACTTTCCATTCTGGGCCGCGCCAGGCGTTGAGAGCAGCCTGCCGCTTAAGATGTCGAATAAATAGAATCAGACCAAAAATGATACCAGCGAGCAAGAACAGCAATGTGAAGATGATGGCAATCCAACCGGCCACTCGTCTCGGGCTAAGACCCTCTTGATCTGAGAAATTCATACCAGCTTGAGTCTCTAGCATTTTCTGAATAGCAGACAAGCTGTAACCTTCTTCACGAGCCTGGGCTGGCAAAATACCATCTGGCATAGAATCAAAAGGTACCCAACCATACTCTGGTATGAACACTTCTGACCAGAAGTGCAAATCATTGGTGCGCACCTCTCGGGCACCAGAAACTTTATTGGTAGTACCAATGCCATAGCCACTGACCAAACGAGCAGGCAGGCCCACGCTGCGACACAACACAACAAATGCAGAAGCAAAGTCTTGGCTGTTGCCGAGCTTGCGCTCAAGCAAGAACTGTTTGATGCGGTCTTCTGCAGGGGCAAAACCCTCAGGTTTCGAGGCTTCAAAGACAGCATGAGTGCGCATCACATGACAGAGTTTATCGGCTTGGCTGAACCAATTACCAGTGCTGCCAACAGCCTGATTAGCAAACTCTACTACTTCAGGAGCAACATTCTCAGGCAATTGCAGATAGTTAGCCAGTGTCTTACGCAGCGAGCTTTCTTGATCAACGCTAAGACCAGGCTCGCTTCTCATATGATTAGTATCGTAAAGTGGTAGTTGAGAGACTACCTTAAAAGTGGTTCCTTTCTTGATCGGATCGGCAGAGAAAACCATGCCATAGTCGTTAACAGTTACTTTCTTAGAGTCAAGTCCAACAACCTGAGGAATCCAGCAAACAGGAACAACGTTATCGAGATCACTAACCATCTCGTATGCCTGGGTAAGCTCAACCACCGGCATTATCTTAGGAACGATTAAAGCGTTGGCTTTCTTCAGATCGAATATTGGTTTATCGGGTCGGAAGAATACAAAATTAATTGAGTTGTCGGCGCCATATCCACTAAGTTGCCCATCGAGCGAAAGCAATCTCTCTTCTTCAAGCTGTCTTAGGGCTTCAGCCTCTTCTGCCTCAGCTATCTTAGCGGGATCATTGCTATTGGCCGAAGGAACATTAGCACTATTAGCGGTATCACTGGCAGTATCAACTTCTAACTCACCAGTAGAATTACTAGAGTCGCTGAAGTTGCCATGGCTAGAGCCCGATTTACTAGTCAGAGGCCTTATGTTCATGTTCTTAACTTTCAAATCGTCTTTAGAACGGCTCCAATAGCGACCATCATAATTATCAAAGACTGCTCTTCTTTCCCAAAACAAACGTGTAGAGCTGACTTTAAATAAAATCTCTCCAGTCTTCTGAAACGGATTAGCGTCCATATCGATCATTTTGGCCGAAATAATGCCAGGCGGAAGAGCATTTTTATCTTTGCCATCCTTAGATAGATCTGACCCGGCCTTGCCACCAGGGCCTTTACCATCTTTGCCTTTGCCGTCTTTGTCTTTGCCTTCCTTGCCTTTACCGTCTTTACCTTTGCCGTCTTTACCTTTGCCGTCAGCTTTGGCTTTTGCTTCCTTCTCTTTATCGGCTTTCTCTTTTGCTTTAGCCTTCGCATCAGATTTAGCGTCAGGCTTAGTACCAGACTCTTTTGCAGTCTTATCAGCTTTGCCACCTTTTGCAGGCAGCTTCTCTGGCGATTCTGGAGCGGCGTGCTTCTCTGGTTTCACTACTGGCGCAATGGCCGACTTATCTTTGTCTTCACCTGGTTTAGCCACACCCAGGTTGCGCACTGGCGCCGTATAAGGATTTCTCGGTGGTTGTTTCTTGGCAGAATGATCAGAAAAATCAGGGAGCAATCTAAGTAGATTGGCAAAACTTAAATTGTGAAAGCTCGATGTAATAATATCGATAGTGTCATCAGAGCGCGGCACAAAAACAAAAGCGAGAATACTAATGAAAGGCAGAAGCGCCAATGTCAACTGCGCGCTGCCTCTTGGCCGGCGCCTCTTGTCCGTGGTCGAAGAAGGCACCACTGGTGCTGCCAGCATTGGCTTTTCCAGCCAATTCGTGAGCGTGCGCGACATGCAATCGTAATAAAGCATCATCGTGCCAAAACTGATATAGGTCAAAACAGTGACACCAAAGTATATACTGCGTGCCACTGGCGACAAGCAACAAAGAATAAGCGCACCAAGCATGGCCGAAAGATTGATATCAGAACGTGATTTCAAATCAAAAGTATGGAGGGCAAAAGTACCAGCAATGAAGTGTACAACTGGTCCCCAGAAATCAGCTGGACCATTCATTGGGTTTAAAAATTCGGCCAGAGCATTGGCGCCAACACCAAGTACACCGACTATGACAATGCCTTGCATCCACTTCTGTTGCTCATAGCGGTACTGATATGCCACCAAACTGCCCACGGTGCAGAGTGTGAAAGCTAAGACAATCACCGGCCAAGAAGTTTTGATAAAAATGCAGCTAGCAACAATGCATGTCAGTGTCATGCAATAGACAATCACCCTCAAGGCAATTGAATCTTCGGGAGGCTGAACTGCACTCTTGCTCATAGTCCGTCAAAATCTCCTTCCCATTCAATTCGAGCAAGAACTGTTCCTGAGGTAGGTCCTAACTCAGTGCGCTCGTCTCTCTCGGTTTTCTTGGCTGATGCACCACGGCTTTTAGAATTAGCTGCCTTGTCTTGGTTTTGTGGCTCCAGGCCAGGCAAAGGCTGATTATCATCTTGCCAATTGGGAGAGACTTCAACCACTTCGACTGGGAGGCAAACCACATCTCCACGGCCCGGACTATGTTTTACAATTTTTTCAGAGGTTGGCAGTACAGTAACAAGAGGACGGTCATTGATATGATCCCAAGTCTCTGTTGTGTTTTCAGGTTCATCATCAAACGACTTACGATTAGCGGCCACCTTAGTAATTGGCTCGACCCTAGCCAATATCTCTGCCGTCAGTGCCAGACCAGGTGGTATGTGCGGCAAGTCAACTAATAGGTCTTGCAAGTCACCTGACTCTGTCGACGGATTGAGAAGTAGTCTAGGCATATGTCCTAAACTGTGACCGAGGTGAACCAGCGAATTGACCAACTTTACTGTTAGCTCAAATTGGTCTGGGCTGCGATAATTGGCTCTCAAATTGAGCAAAATATCGAATACCGGTAAGATTTCAGAATCAAACTCTCGCACCAGCATTTTGCCTTGACGGGCCGTGGAGGCCCAGTGAATGTGTCTCATGCTATCACCGCTGCGAAACTCGCGAACACTGCGAAAGCTGCTTGACTGATGGGTGATTACAGAGGAAGAAGTGGCATGACCCATGGGCGAGACGATACCACTCAATAGGTAGAGGAAATTACCCGAGATAGGCAGAACATCAGGATAAACTGTGATACTAGGCTTAGTCTCTGATCCTTCAGTCATTTTGACTGTGCGTGACCACCAAGTGATGCCCAGGGGAAAGCATGTAGAGAGCTCAACACTCTCAAGGAAATAGACACCGCGCTTCAGAGAAGGTGTGGGGAAGCTGTACCACTCAGCGTTGTCGAGCTTATCAATATAAACTGGGTCAGGAGCTACCATAATATCACTGGGTCGACCATCAGCGGCTCGCTTAGTCATATTGACTGTCATACGCAGAGCACGAGTAGGCACCACCCACGATATCGGCCCAAGCTTGAAGTGGCGCTTGATATTAACGCGAATTGTAGCTGTCTCTAGGGCTGCTACTTCTTGAGGAAGTAAATAACCGGCCGACAGACCAGCCAATTCGAAGAATGGCAAAACGAAGCCCAACACCAAAGCAACCAGAAAAGCAGCCGAAAGCAAGTAGATCCATTCACTGGCGACAAAGGCGGCAAAAATATAAAGTGCTCCAGCAAGTATTAACAGCCCAAACTGACGACCTTCTAAGTAAACACAGTAGCCACGCCCAAGGGGTAGGCGCAGTCGACGACCACCAGAAGAACCAAAAACATGCTCTTGAGAAATCGGGCGCCCAGGTGCCATGCCCGAAGATTGAAGCGACGAAGGATCTTGGCCCGGGTTAGGCCCTGGCTTTTTATTGCCATCACTTGTACTTGTCCGACTTTTGGCACCATCTCCGCCTGAACCAGCACCTTTTTTAGGCTGGGACGGGGACGGTCTCAAGGATTTTTTCGATGAGTTCTGCATGGCTGACCCGATTGGTCTTTACTTTTGGTAAAACACGATGTCCGAAAACTGAAGGCGCAAGCAACTTAATGTCGTCTGGAGTAACAAAATCTCGTCCGTCGATAAAGGCATTTGCCTGCGCCGCTCTAACCAGCAATTGTGAGCCCCGGGGGCTGACGCCAAGTAAAACAGAGGGGTGCTTTCTGGTAGTCTGAACAATCTGAACTACGTAGTTGACTAAAGCATCATGCACAAATATTTTCTTCACACCGGCTCTAGCATTGAGAACATCTTCTGTACTGAGAATAGAATCAACATGGAAACCACCATCACGCATGGTTTTCTTGATTATTTCAGCTTCTTGATCAGCCTGAGGGTAGCCCAGCGACATAGACATCATAAATCTGTCTAGCTGTGCCTCTGGCAGAGGGAAAGTACCATGGTGCTCAATTGGGTTTTGCGTAGCAATGACAAAGAAGAGCTGTGGTAGTGGCCTAGTGGTACCATCACTGGTGACCTGACCTTCTTCCATCGCCTCTAAAAGCGACGACTGTGTACGCGGAGTAGCACGGTTAATTTCATCAACAAGAAGAATGTTAGTGAAAATTGGCCCAGGTAAAAAGTGGAAACTATTGTCCTTCTGATCAAAGATATTGACTCCAGACACATCAGATGGCAGCAAGTCTGGTGTGCACTGAATACGCTTAAAGTTAGCAGTCACTGAGTTGGCTAGACTCTTAGCCAAGAGGGTCTTACCAACCCCAGGTACGTCTTCCAACAATACATGGCCGCCAGCAAGCAGTGCGACAACAGCCAGTTTAGCTGGCCTTGCCTGACCAACCAGTGCTTTGCCCATGTTCTGGACCAACGCCTTCGCTGCCCCACTGTAGGCCGAGGTGGGACCTGGGCTTGTGCTGGCAAAAGCTTGCGGTTTATTCACGTTCTTCAGACCCTTCTTTTAGTGAATGATTTAAAACCAATATCAAAGGTTTTCATACCCAGCTATAAGTTACACCTAAACAGCCCGAAATTAGCCTCAGGCGGAAGTCAAGCTACCCGATTGCGCTATTTTGGCAATTTATCAGCCTCCTGCACCTATGCAAGGCTCGTTATTCAAATATAATTGCAAAAGAACAGGGCAATCCTAACATTTACGGTTTATTTCACTGCAGGAAGCGACGGATGTCAAACAACACCAAGTTTATTTTGATAGGACTAGCAGTATGTGTAGTCCTCGGCGTCTTGCTACAAAATACTATTTTTAATGCACTGAAAAGTGATCTTGGCGGCAACAATGAGCTACTGCCGCCAGACCAAATGGCCAAAAAAGCTAAAACTGAAGCAATCAAGAATCAGAAGAAATTTGAAAAGAGTCGGCAAAACCAACAGCCATAGTTTGGCAGCAACGATTCACAAACTAGTTTCTTACCCTATGCAGCGCTGAGGCGCTCGGCCTAAAGCGTTTGACTCTTAGCCTCAGTTTCTGCCACTGGAGCGGCTGACTCTGCCAGTGGAGTTGATGACTCATCTGAGCCTAAGAGCATATAGCGATAAACAACATTGAGTGCGCTAGCCACTGGAATAGCAAAGATGATGCCAAGCATGCCATCAATTTTTGCTCCAATCATGATGGCAATAAATATCACAACTGGATGAAGTCCTATCTTGTTGCCAATATATCTTGGTGCCACTAAGTTATCTTTGAGCCACTGGAAAATATTGAAGACCAATAGCAAGATCACGACCTGGCCAATACGGTTAGCCGGAATATTATCTAGGCCGTTTAATGCCACCACTATCAAAGCTGGCAAGAAGCCAATAGGTGGCCCGATCACTGGCACAACTTCCCAAATACCGAGCAAGACACTCAGCACCAGGGCAAAGGGTACACCAATAACAAGATAAACAACTAACATTACTAGGCCAAAGAACAAACCGAGTACCAGTTGACCACGAAAGAAAGCCTGCAAACTGACATCAATTTCGGCAGCCATATTCTTGAGCGAACGGTGATAATTCTTAGGAAAGGCAGCGATGACCCAGTCGGTCATACGATAGCCATCAAGCATGAAGTAGAAAGACACCACTAGAATACTCAAGGCGTAGAGCAGCCAAGTCATAGTAGACATAGCCACTTCACCGACACGAGAAAATATCATAGAGGTATCAGGCTTAGGAATACTCTGGGCAACTGTTGTCACTAGATCAATTGCCCGCACCTGTATTTGAGCGGCGTGAAGACGCTCATCTAGTGGAGCAAGAGAGCGGCCGAAGCTCTCGATGGTGCGTGGTAGTTCATGAAACACCGACTCAATCAACTGATTGATTTGCACTAGTAGTGATGGCACAACGGTGAGCGACAAAATTACGAGAACAACAGCGACAATGGCATAAACAACAAAAATCGAAAAGGCTCTGTTCTTCAAGATCTTCTCTAGCCAGTCCACCACGCTAATGAACAAATAAGAAATCAGAATCGAAATGCCGAGAATTCTAACGATATCTAAGAAATAGAGAACAAACTGACAAGCGGCACTAAAAATTATTAACGCCAAAACCGCAATAACAAGCTTCCTCTGTACCGATTGCAGCGGATCATTGGCTCTCTCTAAATTTGAATCTGGCACTAAACGTTCCTTTGTTTTAAGGAGTTGGCTTCAAAGCAGCCCTAATAAAGTCAATTTTCGCCTTCAGCTCACCAGGGATAGTGGCAGCAGTATAGCCCCTGATTTCCACAACCTTTTTATACTGATTAAAAGCTTCATCTAGATTTTTCGATTTAAGGTAAATATCGCCTAACAGCTCACAGTATTCAGAGCGATCTGGTTTGAGCATCAAGGCCAGCTTGATTTCTTGCTCAGCAGCGTCAGAGGCAAAGCCTTCCGAGTTAGCAGTACTAGCAAAAAGAATTTGAGCCAAACGGAAATGCGAATCTGTATCGGCTGGGTCCATCTGTATGGCTTGACGAAAAGCCGCTTCCGCTTCTACCAGTTTTTTTTGCCGCTGCAAAATTATACCGAGATTAAAATGATAGTCAGCTCGCTGTGGCCTGAGCTTGAGCGCAATACGAGCCTCAGCCTCGGCCAATTGACACTGGTCGAGATCTTTCAGAGCTAGAGCAAGATTGTTATGATAGCCGGCTGCAGATGGGTTAATTTGGATAGCGCGACGGTAGCATTCGACTGCTTCTTTGAGCTTGCCGCTAGACTGCAATTCAATTCCCTTTGAATTTAGCTCTCGTGCTTGGGCCGAACCTGTTAACACAGGAGGGGCCGACGAAGATGAAGAACTAGCAGTGGTAGCAGATCCCTGGGCCCGGCCCGATAGGGGACAAAAAAGTGCCAGATGCACGGCAAAGACCATACAGGACACACTAGAGATACAGCGAACGAAGCTAGAACCAGTTATAGCAAGCATAATTGCAGATTTCACTCTCTCAACCAAATGCATATTACTCTGCTAAGCTTCACAGGTAAAGCTAGGGAATTCAAGAAAAATATCAATGCGCAATCGCTTATTAGTCTCTGCTCTGATCGCCGCTCTTTTAGTAGACGTGGCAGGCATTGTCTTTTTCGTATTGTTTTTGACCCAGTCAGGCAAGCTTCATAAACTACAGAAAGAGAAGCAAGCCATGGCCGCTAGCCTCGCCGCCCTGCGCAACACCCAAGCTTTCACTGTTGATAAGCCCCTTGAGCTTCCAGAAAGACATACTTTTATATCAAAACTAGACGGCGTACACGATGTCTATGCCCTAGCGCCACCGATGGTTTTCGATGGCAGCAAAGATCTAACTCTAGTGATTTATTTGCACGGCATGGGCTCAAACGATCTAGAACCATTTGTTTCGCCAAAGCAAAACCCTATTTCCCAGAATATCCAAAGCCACTATCCAGCAGCCATTGTCGCCTCGCCCAGTTATCGGTCCACTACTTCATGGGCCAATAGTGCAGCGATAGCAGACATAGACCAAAACATTCACGAATTGATGGAGCGTTATCCGGTAGCCCGCATAGTAATCATGGGCACTTCTATGGGCGGTTGTTCGGCCCTGGCTTATAGTTATTTAGCAGCTGAAGACATCAAGGCCAAGATTGTTGGAGTAGTAGCCTGCGAAGGCGCCGGAGACTGGCAAAGCCTCTACCGCAAAACTCCTTCACGTCTGGTCAAAACCGGCATGATTATTGGCCTGGGTGGCCCGCTCGAGGCCGTACCCAATATGTACCAAGAACGTAGCATCAGCAGTAACCTTGAAAAAGTCAGGGCGGGCACACGATTTGCCTTAATTTCAGCAAACCAAGACACTGTCATACCGCCAGTCTTTCAAAAGGAACTAGAGCAAAAACTAACTGAAGCAAAGCTTCCAACAAAATTAATTTCAGTACCCGACAAGCATGGCATCCCAGCCGCTGAGGCTTACCTAGAAGGCCTGAATTTTGTCCTAGCAAAATAACTTAAGACGAGACTTTTTTCCAGAGCCCCTGGCTATGCAGTTCTTTCCACTTATCGCCTTCTTTGACAAATACTTTGGTGTCATGTGACTCGAAGACCACCGGGTGCTTACCGCCCATTACCTTACGCAAAACGCAAGTAACAGTAGCAGTATTGCCATGCACTTTGGCATAGGGTTGGTAGATAGTGTATGAAACGGCATGAGTCTCAGAGGCCTGCACCGATTGCTCGTAGCGCTCTTTAATACGATCAATTACTTGCTTCTTACCGACAAGAAGTTGCTTTGTAACATCGTCAAAAGTGGTGACGTTTTCGTCAAAATACTCGGCAAAATGCTCGAAGTCACCCTTGTTTATAGCCTTGGCCATTTCGTGCAAGGTATCAATTACCTTCTGCGATTCGACACAGGCAGCGTGGGGATCAACGCAGGTGACGTGACACTCGTCTTTTGCTTGTTTGCTGTCGGCAGCCAAAGCGCTCAAAGTATTGCAGGGATTGAGGGAAGAGCAGCAGATGCAGCTAAACGCCAGCATCGACAAGAGGGGAAGATGAAGCTTGCAAGCCAATTTAGACTGTTTGTTGAACATCATAATTCTCCTCGGCCCTTACTCTTCTAGACTCTTATTGTGCACGGTTCATAGCAGTTTCCACATCACGCAGCGCTCGGTCGTTGTCGCGCAAATAGCTGTTGACTGTATCGAGCTGGGTTTGCAAAGCAGAAATTCGCACGGCTAGCCGATTGGCTTCACCCTGCAAATAATTACGTTGGTCAAGCAGCGCGTCGCGACTGCGCTGTAGGCTGCCGTATACTTGTGAATTGGCAGCCATAGAAGCAACACAGGCTACGACTAGAAACTCAACTACCATAACGGCAATCACGGTCGATACCTTTAAATTTACGGTTGCAACCACCGCTTTTTCGAGCGCCATATCAACTCCATAGACCCAGAGCCAGCGAAGCTTATAATATTAACGCACTCTCAACTAGATTACAAAGGGCAAGCCAAAAGTATATGTCAACCGTAATATCAACGAAAATTACAGCACAACTGCAAGAAGAGCTAATCGATAAACTACTTGACCTTGCCTTCTTGGAAGACTTCGGCAGCCTAAACGAAGATTTAGAGCAGCCCTTCGACCTCACAACCTCAGCGACCGTCAGCCCCAAGCTTAGTACTAGCGCTGAGATTCTCTTAAAAGAGCCAGCGGTAGTTGCCGGATTGCCCTTCTTAGCCCGCGTGATGGAAAGGCTAAGCCGAGACGTGACGATTGAACTACTGGTAGAAGACGGTACTTATATAGAAGCAGTAAAGCCGGTGGTCGTAGCTAAGTTGAGCGGTCCAGCTCAGGCCATACTCAAAGGCGAAAGGCTGGCACTCAACATCATGCAAAGGCTTTCCGGTATAGCCACTCAAACAAGACGCTACACCAGCCTCGCTAGCCCCAAAGGTATAGCCATACTCGACACAAGAAAAACCTCCCCCGGTTTGCGCGTGCTGGAGCGCTATGGCGTGAGAGCTGGTGGCGGCACCAACCATCGCTTTGGACTATTTGATGCAATTCTCATTAAAGATAATCATCTTAAAATTGCAGGCGGTGTCAAGCCGGCTTTAGAAGCAGCAGACCGGTTTCTCAAAGCCCATCCACATTTGCAGATGAGTCAAATATTGTCAGTAGAAGTAAGTAGCCTAGACGAGCTGCAAGAGGCCTTAGACCAAGGCGCCAAGCGTGTATTGCTTGATAACATGAGCCCAGAACAAGTAAGCCAATGTATCCAAAAGATATCTACCAATAGCAGTATTGGTACCAGCGAATGTTTTGTCGAAGTCTCCGGTGGTATTACTTTAGAAAATCTCAACGGTTATCTCATAAATGGAGTAAATGCCATCTCAACTGGGGCCCTTACTCATTCTGCCCGCAATGTAGATCTCTCTTTAGAGTTCACAGACTAGCTATTGACTTGTTTCTTGCCCTGAAATAGCTGATTAAGTTTCTTGCATCTTACCCCTTGACAGCCCGCCCAATGCCTGACCTATTCGGGCTTTTCAAGCAAGTAGGCATAAATACTATCAGGCGATGCCTGACATTCCCAAAAGCTAGCTAACGGTATACACTTGCATACATCTTCAGTTTGTCTTTATTTTTCAAAACGAGTTAATGAAGCAGTTGGGCTGGTAGTTCTACAGTCTATTGTTCTACTTTGTTTATGTTGAATTTGGCACAGAGACACCCCCACGATTAGTCCAACATCACCCTCAAATTCAGGTAGCCCGCAGGTCAGGTAAGGAAAGCACTTATGAACCCGCCCACCAAAGTTTTCATCGTCGACAGCGACCGTCTGGCACTGGTCACGCTGAGCCTTTGGCTTGAGCAGCACAAAGACTTCGAAGTGGTCGGCACCGCTCTGCCAACAAGCAAATTAGAGCAAAAAATTCGCGAAAGCCAGGCCGATTTAGTCGTACTGAGCCTATCTACAGTAGGAATCGAAGCCGTATCGACTCTGCGTCGGGTCAAACATACCTACCACGATCTTCCTGTCATTATTTTGCACCAAGGCGATGCCAAAACCATCGAAGGACCACTAACGATTGAGTCTGACGCTCAACTTTCTCCGGATGCTAGTTTGAAAGATTTGGTCGAAACTATGAGAAAGCTTGGCCTCCGTCAGAAAGTTGTAACTGGCTCGCTGACAACTAGCATGCTGACTAAGGCTGGCTAACAAATTTAGTGTATTTTGTCGAACTAATTGTCGTTTGCATAACCTTGGTGGTCTTGCGAAGCTTTTTGTCTGGCGAAAATATTAAAGAAGACAGCGGCGCTGGCGAGCATCTTGACTTAGCCCCAGTAGAAATTGCTTATCTCTCGCGCAATGGTGACACCACTTTTGCCCTGAGCATACTGGTATTTGACATGTTGCATAGAGAAGTGAAGAACCGCTTGAATAGTTCAAGCGAGCCAATGCTGACGGCCGCGTCCTCAAGTCTTCCGGCCGTGCCGACAGCAGTAGGCGCAACCTATTACGAAATCAGACTGCAAGAGATAATTAAGTCGTCACTGAAAAACTGGGGAGAGAAGACACTCGATGCTACTGGTCTAAACTACAAAAAGGATCCAATTGGCTTCATTCGCCGCTTGCCCTTACTTTATGTATTTCTGTCCAAGGCCTTAAAGGGCACGGCAAAAGAAATATTGACTGACCCCCGGCAACTGAGCAAATATATTTCAAAAACAGGCTTAATGCGCATCTTGGCCCAAATCGGATCTTCAGGCCTAAGGCAAGAATTTGAACAAGGGCTGCAAGGTGAGCTACTAGCCAAAGGCTTACTGCTAGAGCCAAAGCCCAGGCAAAAGCTAGCAACAACTTACTCAATCTGTTTTATTGCCGCCCAGATAATCTTTGTCACTCTGCTACTACTGGCAATACCAAATCACACCCACGCTCTAATTATTTTTGCCGTTTCTGCTCTAACCGCCTGTACTGTTAAAGCGGCAATAGGCGCCCGTTCATTCATACCACTATATGAAGATCTCTGTGAAGTATTGAACCATGCCACCAGACGCAATTTTCGCATTGCGATGCTGCAAGCGTTTATACACCTAGTCAATGGTATTTTGAACGGTTTGAGCATTTTTGTATTTTTCATTCTTCTTCTGATGGGCTCACTAGTTCTCTATTTAACTCAAACTGTCGATACTCCAGCGACCTACCTGATGTTGTTGAGCATGATGCTAGCCCAATACATAGCAGCCGGTTATTTGCTCGAAGCCTACCGCCTCAGCCTATCGGAATGCAGCTCCCCCTTGGCTCAAAGGCACTTGAAATTATTAAAGACCCGCTACCGCAGCTCATCATCAATAGATGCTCTAAAATCAGTTCTGCTCAGCACAGAGTATGACGCCGAGCTGTCTTACCTGCTTTCGATTTACGGTATTGAGACTCTCTTCTTCATATAGAACAAAAACAAAACATGTCAAAAAAAATAGAACAGAACACAAAAGTAATAATCACTGGCGCCTCAACAGGAATCGGCCGGGGCTTAGCTCTGCTTCTAGCAGAAAAATACAAAGCCCAACTGGTCTTAACCGCCCGCAGCGAAGGTGACCTGACAAGCGCAAAAGAGCAAGTTATCGCCCTTGGTGGCAGAGCCGAGATTGTGGTTGGTGACATAGCAGCAGAAGGTATGGTTGATAAACTAGTAGAAAAATGTCTCACCACTTATGGTGGCATTGATATTATCGTCAACAATGCCGGCATGGCCATACCAGGCAAATTCGAAAATCTTTCAATGACCGACTGGCGGCGGCTATTCGAAGTTAATTTCTTCACGCCACTGGCTCTCACCTATGCTGCCTTGCCCCATTTGCGTGCATCAAAAGCTGGCAAGATCGTCAATGTCGCTTCAGTAGCCGGTAAAATATCTTTTCCTGGCAGTGTCAGTTATTGCTCAAGCAAGTTCGCCTTAACTGGGCTATCAGAGGGCTTGGCTGCCGAGCTAGGCAATCTCATTGATGTCATCACGGTGTGCCCCGGTTGGGTAAGAACTGAATTTTTCGAAAAGAACGCTGTAGCGGGGCAGAAGAACCCAACCATAATTGCCCAGCGTCATGATCTCAGTGGCGTACTGATGAAGCATGTGCTCAGTATCAGCACTAAGCAGTGTGCCAGCGATATAGAGAAAGCCTTGGCCCGGGGCGGATCGCACGAGCTCATTCTCACTCTTCCTGGTCAGTTTGCCGAACGTCTTCATGGAGTGGCACCAGGACTGATGCGTTTCATAGCCAGGGGAATACCGGCGGAATTTCCGCAGAAGAAATAGCTTAATCAATCGCTGACTTAAATAGTTCTCTTTTTCAAAATACTTGAGTACTCAAGTATTTTGCTTAGCAATTCCCATGGTTTCAATTGTCGAGAATACTTGAGTACTCAACAAAACAAATAGAGACCATAGTGTACCGTGACTTCAATTTTCAAAAGCAGCAATGGATAGCCTTCAGTGAAGCACATGGAGTTAAGCAAATGGAGTTAAGCAAATGGAGTGAAGCAATGGCATTTTGCAAAGAAAACCTATTCCATATACTTCGAACGAATCAGCTGCACCCGTCTATCGAGTGTCACGGCTTCAGTCGAGCGGTTAGTCTTGCGCAAAAGCTCAGCATAGTTCTCTAGGCAGGCTGCTACATAAGCGTGCTCTGGGCCAAGGGCACGTTCCCAAATTTCAATAGCGCGCCGGTATAGACTCTCGGCCCGAGCATGATTGCCGTGTTGATGGTAAAGCCAACCCAAATTATTGAGGCTCTCAGCCACTTTCGGATGATCTGGACTGAGCACCCGCTCTCTAATTGCCAAAGCACGCCGATGCATTGGTTCCGCTTGCTCAAACTGCTCTTTGGCCAAGAACAAAGAGGCAAGATTGTTCAAAGCATTAGCGACACTAGGGTGGTCCGCCCCGTGCACCCGCTCTTCTATTTTCAAAACCCTTCTAAATAATGGCTCAGCGTCAGCTCTGCGACCCTGTTCGGCATAAATATTGGCCAGCGAGTTAAGAATTTCAATCAAACTGCCGTCTTCTAGGCCCAGATAGCGCTCTCTAATCTTGAGACCGCGCCTCAATACTTCCTCAGCTTCACCAAAGCGGCTGAGAGTCATATAGAGATCACCAAGATTGCTCAAAGCTGAAGCAATATTGAGGTGCTCGGGCCCCAGTACTTTTTCCTGCAAACTCAAAGCCCGCTTAAATAGTGGCTCAGCGTCTGCATATTTACCTTCTGCCAAATAAACCAGACCAAGGTGGTTCAGGGCAGCAGCTACATCTGGGTGATCAACGGCTAAAAGACGCTCGCGCATGGCCAGAGCCTTAACGAACAATTCTTCAGCCTCTTCGAAGCGGCTGTCATGATAGAGCAAAAGTCCAAGCGAAATGTAGTAATCGGCCAAATCAGGGTGATCTGGGCCGAGGGATTGCTCCATATCTGGCAGAAGCCGTAAAAGGGCGTCTACGTTCTCGTCGATGGACATAACTATCGTTGGTCCGCGGTTAGTTTCCTCTACCTTCATTTATTTTCTACCAGTGCAAGGGGATCTTTTAAACCTATCTAAACCTGTGCATTCATATATGACTGCACCCTTGGGTTTTGCCCAAGTAATTTTCGAAATACCCCTTTGCACCAAGCATTTATAGACTTTGTCTATTTATCGCGCTCACCAGACACCAATGTCGCCTGAGCCGCTGCCAAACGCGCCACTGGCACCCGGAAAGGTGAGCAGCTAACGTAAGAGAGGCCCAATTTATGGGCGAAAGCAATTGATTGAGGTTCGCCGCCATGCTCTCCACAAATGCCAAGCTTCAAGTCAGGCTTAGTTTTACGACCCAAATCTACGGCTATTTGCATGAGCTTGCCGACACCGTCAAAGTCTAAGACTTCAAAGGGGTTGTTATTGAGCACTCTTTGCTTAGAGCCAAGACAATCCACCCCATCAAGGTAGCGCTGCAAGAACTTACCTTCAGCATCGTCGCGGGAATAGCCAAAAGTCATTTGGGTGAGATCGTTTGTGCCAAAGCTGAAGAACTCGGCATATTCGGCAATGGCGTCAGCTGTGACACAAGCACGCGGAATCTCAATCATGGTGCCGAACTTGTAGACGATCTCGCAGCCTTCCCTTTGCATAACTTCTTTGGCAACGGCTTCTAGCTGCTGTCTAGCAAATTTCAGTTCATTGACATGGCCAACAAGTGGAATCATGATTTCAGGCAGGACTTCTAGGCCTTCTTTCTTAACGGCAATGGCTGCTTCAAAGATAGCCTGCACCTGCATCTTATTGATACCTGGATAGAGCAGGCCTAAACGGCAACCTCTAAGGCCCATCATCGGATTAGCTTCTTTGAGCTCGCCCACTTTTTTCAACAACACTTCTTTTTCGCGCAGTTGAGCACCAGTTACCCCTTTGGCGCGCATGGTGGCAACTTCTTCAATTAAGTGTTCTTCTCTAGGTAAGAACTCATGAAGAGGTGGATCAAGTAGACGGATTGTCACCGGCAGTCCGGCCATGGCCTGGAAGATTCCGGTAAAGTCTTGACGCTGCATGGGCAAAAGCTTAGCCAAAGCCTCTTCACGCTCTAAGTCTGTATTAGACAAAATCATTTGTTGCATAACCGGCAGACGGTCTTGAGCCATAAACATGTGCTCGGTACGACAGAGCCCGATACCTTGAGCACCAAACTCACGAGCCAGTTTGGCATCTTCTGGTGTATCAGCATTGGTGCGAATCAAAAGGGTTCTTACTTGATCGGCCCAATCGAGCAAAGTCTTAAAGTCATGGGAGAAATCAGGATCGTGGGTGATGATTTGACCTTCGAAAATTTCACCGGTAGATCCGTCAATGGAAATTAAATCGCCTTTTTTGAAGAGCTTGGTGCCAACATACATTTCTTCGCGATCAAGGTCGATTTTGAGAGCCTCACAGCCAGCAACACAGGGCTTGCCCATACCACGAGCGACAACAGCAGCATGGCTGGTCATGCCACCGCGACTGGTGATAACACCTTGAGATGGAACGATGCCGTGAATATCATCAGGACAGGTTTCAATTCTGATGAGAATTACTTTGAGACCTTGACTGGCCATTTTCTCAGCTTCATCAGGATTGAAAATGATCTTGCCAATGGCCGCACCAGGAGAGGCATTGAGACCAGTAGCAATCAAGCGATTTTCGCTCTTGGCTTTAGCTTTATCTTCAGCAATAAACGAAGGCAATAGCAGCTGATTGAGCTGCATTGGTTCAACTCTATTGAGAGCTTCTTCGCGAGTGAGAATGCCCTCGGTCACCATATCGACAGCGACTTTCACAGCAGCAGCCGCGGTGCGCTTACCACTTCTGGTCTGCAGCAAATAAAGTTTGCCTTGCTCAATCGTAAACTCAATATCTTGCATATCGCGGTAGTACTGCTCTAAGCGACCAACATTGGCTAAAAGCTCTTCGTAGACCTTCGGCATACCGACAGCCATTTCAGAAATTTTTAGCGGTGTGCGAGTACCGGCCACCACATCTTCACCCTGAGCATTAACTAGATACTCGCCATACAAGAGCTTTTCGCCAGTACTAGGATTGCGAGTAAAACAGACACCAGTGGCTGATGTATCATCAAAATTACCGAACACCATTGATTGCACATTTACAGCGGTGCCCAAATTGTGGTCAATTTTATTGAGATTGCGGTAATAAATTGCTCGACTGTTATTCCATGATCTAAATACTGCTTCAACAGAGCCTTTCAATTGTTCCTTGGTATCTTGGGGGAAAGGCTTGCCAGAGCGCGTTTGCACAAGCGCCTTAAACTGCTCTGCCAGTTTCTTCAAATCGTCGACAGTAAATTCGGCGTCACTTTCAATTTTAAGTTCGTCTTTCAAATCTTCTAGCAGATCTTCGAAACTATCTTTGCTAATCTCTAGAACAACGCTGCCATACATGGCAATGAAACGGCGGTAGCTGTCCCAGGCAAAGCGGGCATTGCTGGTTAGGGTCGTAATTGATTCTACCGTCTGGTCATTGAGACCAAGATTCAAAATCGTGTCCATCATTCCCGGCATTGAGAACTTAGCACCAGAGCGCACGGATAAAAGCAGCGGATTTTTTAAATCGCCAAGGGTACGACCGACTTTCTTTTCGATATGAGCCAACTCGGCCATTACTTCATCAAACAAACCAGCCGGCATTGTTTGTGAGTTTTCGGTATATTGCCGACAGCAAGAAGTAAGAATGGTCAAACCAGGCGGAACATTTACGCCTGAATGAGTCATCTCGGCTAATCCAGCACCCTTGCCACCAAGCAAGTCTTTCATAGCATCCCGGTTGCCAGCAAAAGCATCATAGCCTTCTTCAAAAAGATAAACGCGCTTAGCCAATTTCAGCTGAGCATATTTATCCTTTATTTGAGCTTGACTGCTTTCTGTCATACTCACCATGATTTCTCTCTCCATTGATGTATGTGGGGCTTCGGGACTCAGTAAAAAAACTTGGGACTAAGTTGGCTTGGAAGTAAGGTAAGACTATTCGCGGATATTCATGTAAATCTCTGAAGATGTTTCTTCGATGGCTTTCGCTGAAACATCTAGGATATGGCATTTTAGCTCTCTAAAAATTTTCTTGGCATAGCGGCTCTCTTGCATGATGCGATCAGGATCAGCGTAATCACTACTGCCAGGCATACCAAGAACAGCGGCACGAGTACTTCTAATTTCTTGTAACTGATAAGGGTCAATTTTCAAGCCGAAAATGCGCTTAGCTGGTACTTGAAATAACGCTAGCGGCGGTTCAACGCCATAAACGATGGGCACGTTGGCAGCCTTGAGACCATAGTGATGGGCCAAATACATGCAGTTTGGTGTTTTGCTTGTGCGCGATACTCCAACTAGGACCACATCGGCTTGCAAAATACCATCAGGATTTTTACCATCATCAAAGCGAATGGCAAAATCAACAGCCTCGATGCGCTTAAAATAAGTTTCGTCGAGCAGGTGCAAGCGACCAGGCTGTGAAAGCGGTTGAGCGCCAGTCAAATTGCCAATACGAGCCATCAAGCCACCAATTAAGTCTATGCTTGGTACTTTATATTTATTGGCTTCGGCCTCAAGTGTCTCTCTGTATTCAGGCAAAACCAAGGTATAAGCAATAATCGAGCGGCCCTGCGAAATTTCTTTGACCATGGCCGGAATTTGCTGCGAACTACGCACCTGGGGCATTCTATAGATAGAAGCATGACCCGGTGGAAACTGAACAAGAGCTGCGCGAGCCACAGATTCAGCAGTCTCGCCACTTGAATCAGACATAGTGTAGATAATCAGCTCGCTAGAATTAGACGGCAGCTTAAGCTCGTTGGCCAGAGTCTTACTTGAGTCATGGTGTGCGTCTTTCACTTCTCACTCACGGCGGTGCTGACGGTAAATAAGTATCACATTTTGCCTCAAAAAAGGCCCTACGATATATATGTTTTATAGTTGGCCTCAGCGCATCCCCAAAACCACGAGAGAAAAGGCTAAAATAAGGCCTGGGTATCCTAAATAGCATCGAAAGCAATCGCCTGAATTCCACCACTGAAGAACCGGCCTAAAGCAACAATCTGAAGTAGACAATTGGATCCCCAAGAATTTACTGTTAAACAAGCGACTGCTGCCGACTTGATCGGTACCAGAGTTGGTCACGCCTATGTCATCACTGGGGTGCTCGGCGTTGGCGGCATGGGTAATGTCTTTCGGGCCAGCCAAGAAACCATTGGCCGTGACGTAGCCATCAAATTCTTACCAGTAGAAATAGCCACTGACGCCACGGCCGTGCAAAGACTGGGCCGAGAAGCCAAGGCCTTAGGTCTCCTGAACCACCCAGGCATAGTGACAACATTTGACTTTGGCTTTACCGAAAAACGCGAACCTTACCTGGTTTTAGAACTAGTTGAGGGCAAATCCCTCCAAACAATTTTAGACCAAGACAAGCGGCTAGAAATGGCTCGAGCACTGCAAATATTCGTGCAAATCTGCGAAGCAATGAGCTACGCTCACAGCCAGGGAATTATCCACCGTGACCTCAAGCCACTCAATATCATGATAGGCATACGAGAACAGTTCGAATTCGCCAAGATACTTGATTTCGGCATTGTCAAACTGACATCTGAAGTACAGCAATTAACTAAATCTGGAGAGATTTGGGGCTCGCCCTTTTACATGAGCCCAGAGCAGTGCACCGGCGGAACGGTTGACAACCGCTCAGACATTTACAGCCTTGGGGTCGTGATGTTTCGCTGCCTTACTGGCGAAGTGCCCCATCGTGGTGCCAGTTTTCCTGAAACTATAGCGCGCAAATTATCAGAATATCCACCCTCATTTGAGAGCATTGCCCCGGGGCTAAATTTACCTGAAAAGCTGGAAGCGGTTGTTTTGAAATGTTTGCAGAAGCAACCAGACGAGCGCTTCGCCTCGATGCAAGAATTGAGGACTGAGCTTCTCAAAAACTATCCCAACCGCCTTGAGTCAGAAGCAACGCTCACTTATGAAAAGGTAGACGCAGTTGGCGCTGTCAAAAATAAGCCTGAAACTACCAAGGCAGAAGCTAGGAAAACCGAAGATACCAGGCCCAAAGCAGGAAAACCCTCGTCGCCAAGTACTACTATTGGCTCTGCCATGGGATCTACTATGGGATCTGCCACAGGCTCTGCCAGCGCAACCAAACAAAACAAAAGAATAATCAACCCCGACAATTCTGGAGTAAAACAACTGCTGCTAGTAGTTCTTTCTCTTCTACTCTTGGTTGGCGCTCTAGCAGCCGGAATATTCTACTTTTACCAAAATCAAAAAAATGCAGTAACGAGCAATGCTGCCAAGACTAATACAAATTCTGGTACCAATTCTAATGCTAGCTCTAATTCTAGTTCTGGTACTAGTTCTAATTCTAGTGGTAAATCTAGTACTACGGGTGGTGAGCCGATTGCCAGTCCCAAAACCGCACCAAACATAGTTGAACCGCCAACTACGAAAACTCCGATACAAGATGCAAAAATTACAAAAGATGCAAAAGTTAGCAGTAAGCCAACTAAGACAATAAAGAAAGCTGCTAAAACATCGCCCCCCAAGAAGAAAGCTAGTTCAAAGGCACCGGGAGCTGCACCAACAAGAAGCAGAACCTTGCGAGAGTTCCTGCGACACACGGGGCGAGAAGTAATTCAAGAAATCAAACCACTAAGACGGTTGAGACAGAACGACCCTAACAGGTTCTATCGCGACTTTGGCGGCCGCTAAGCCCATTAAAGCCGTTAAGGTAGTTAAGGTAGCTAAGATAGCTAAGATAGTTTAGGTAGTTACTCTATATGACAGCGGCTAAATTCAAAGACTTGAGAATGAGTAAGAGATCAACGCCTTCAGATATTACCTTGATCAAGTTACCCTGATTGACTCGGGGCACTGAGATAGATGGGCTGAACTTAAGACAGCCCAAATAAGGAGCCTTGGTACGAGAAGCAAGTAACAAGGCCACTTCTGTTCGTGTCAACTTACTTTCTAACACCTTGCCTTCGTTGGCCTGGGTTTCCACAGTCACCATGCCAGTAATTGGCAGCTCTTGCATATAGCTATAAGCTAAGACCAATTTTTCGATTGCTTCCTGATTATGGTGAGCGACAATTATGCACGGGTAGCCAAGCTCCCGAGCAAAATCTCGGCTGTCTTTCCATGAATGGGCCAAAGTGCCCACGTTATTCTGCTCAAAACTCATTGGCGAAGCACAACTACCAGGCGTCTCGACAAAGCAAAACTGGGAAGAGTCATGGCCAACTGACAGAGACTGCTCCCATTGTGCTTCCGATAGATTTTTGGCCGATGAAATGATAGAGGCTGGATAGTTGCGCGGAGTGCCACTGATGGAGCAAATAAATGAGATCTCAGACTCGGCTCGCTCTCTGGTACCAAGAACTATGGGTTTCACGGCGCGCACATCAACGCCCTGTTGACGCAACAATGCAGACAGGCCAGTCATAAAGACAGTTTTACCGCAACCGGCCTCAGTACCAATTATAGTGAGACCTTTTTGAGCAGAGGTTCCAGTTGGCATTGATCAACCCATCTAGTGGAACCACAAGAATATCAAGTTGACTGCAATAGTTCACTGAAAATGCACTGTAAAACTGAATTTATTATCTTACATGCACAGCCAAGTGATCTACGTCTTGGATACGCTTATGTACGGCTTCTAGTGCGGCTTTTAGCTGCACATCTTTACCGTCTTCAGGGCCGCGATGAACGCCAGCAGATGGTTTTTCTAACCACCAAGGACCTTTTTTATCTTTCAAGTCTTGCTCTGAAAGTTCAATGGCAACATCAGGTGAAATGCCTTTCTTATGAATATCAGTGTCACTTGGTGTGAGATATTTGGCAATAGTGACATTGACACCACTACCATCCTCAAGGCGGTTGATGCCCTGCACAAGACCCTTACCAAAAGTTCTCTGACCAACTAGGATGGCACGATTATTGTCGTGAAGCGCTCCTGATGTAATTTCAGAAGCAGAAGCACTGCCTTTATTTATCAGTAACGCCAACGGTTTCATACAAATGGGATGACCATCGGACTGAGCTGGCGTCTTATAGCCATCGCGATCAACAGTAGACAGTATGTTTCCAGAATCAAGAAACATATTTGAAATATCAATGGCGTTGGTCAAGAGACCACCAGGATTGTCACGCAAGTCAAGCACTATACCTTTGGCACCAGAGAGCTTGGCAATAGCCTCTTTCATTTCACGGTTGGCCTGTTGCGAGATAAAACTAGATAGCCTGATGTAGCCCACTTCTGAGTCGAGCATTTTAGCTGTGGGGATAGCTTTGATAGCAATTTCAGCACGCACAACTTTAACTTTAACCCGCTTACCACTGCGGGTTAACACCAGATTGACAGGCGTATTGATTTGACCGCGAATGTGCTTAGCAGCATCTTCAACGTTAAAGCCTTTGGTGCTTTTGCCGTCAATCTCAGTAATCTCGTCCGAGGCAAGAATACCGGCTTTGTAGGCTGGTGTATCTTCGATTGGGGTAATGACAATTACTTTGTGACTATCGGGATCAAGCCCAATCTGCACACCAATGCCAAAAAGCTTGGCATCAATTTGCGACTTCTCATCATCAAAGGCATCTCTGTCTAAGAAGCGAGTATAGCGATCGCCCAAACTAGCCAGCATCGTCTCGATGGCTTTGTGTGCATCTTCTAGGGTTTTCAGCTTGCCGTCATAGCGGTGCTCCCAGCGATCCCAAGATTGGCCAGTAAAACTAGGTTCATAATAATCTTCTTTGATCAGCCGCCAGACTCTATGATAGAGGCCGTCTGGACGTATCGACGGAACTAAAGAAATGTTGTGAGCCAAGCGCTCTTTGTCGGGAAGGGAAGCAAGGTAAGTATTCTGAGTTTGACCACCTAGTAGACCGGAGCCGCCTAAAGCCAGTGATAGAGCAACTGGGAGTGCTAAAAGGTGTTTCCATAACATATAAAACAAGACCCCGACTTACTTTCGAAACGAAATCACTACCTTGACAAGCTCTTTATACCCGGTCACGCCAGGTTTTAGACGGTTTCAGCAAATTTTTTCTGGTAAGCCTTCCGGCTTGTCGTCAGATCCCAAGCAAAAAGTCAGTGCTGAAATGCTAATTGGGCATTGGTCAGGTTAGTGCTACGATCATCGGCATATTTCTGGCACTCATTTAGAAAACACACACGAGAAACTAATGGCAACAAAATCACCTTCAAGCGCAGCCGATTTAGCAGATGCTTCTTTAGCAGACATAGGTATATTTGGCGGCTCCGGCTTCTATAAACTCTTTGACAAATACGAAGAGAAATTGATAGAAACACCTTATGGACCGCCTTCTGCTGCTGTTGCCATTGGCACCATGGGCGGAAAACGCGTTGCTTTCATGCCACGACACGGTGAGAAGCACACCATTCCTCCTCACAAAGTGCCATTTAGAGCTAATCTTTGGGCAATGAAGTCTCTGGGTGTGACCAGACTGGTCTCCCCTTGCGCCGCTGGCTCGCTGCAAGCCCATGTCAAACCAGGTGAGTTTGTTGTCTGCGACCAGTTCATAGACCGCACTTCTGGCCGGGCCGACACTTTTTACGACGGACCAATCACCACCCACGTATCACCGGCCGAGTGTTATTGCCCTCAGCTGCGGGAGCTAGCAGTCAAGGCGGGTGAGAAAGCTGGCATCACCATGCATCCAAGTGGCACAGTGGTGGTAATTCAAGGTCCGCGTTTCTCAACCAAAGCCGAATCAGCCTGGTTTAACAAAATGGGTTGGGAAGTTATCAACATGACTCAGTATCCTGAAGCATACTTGGCAAAAGAACTTTCGATGTGTGTTGTCAACGTTTCGTTGATTACCGACTATGATAGTGGAGTAACTGCAAACGTTGAGCCCGTATCACATGCAGAAGTGATGAAAGTCTTTGCCGCCAATATCACTAAACTTCAATCTCTCTTAGTCAACTTAATTGAAACCATTCCAAATGACAGAGAAAAATGCACCTGTGCCGACACCCTCAAATCAGCCCGCGGTTAAAAAAAGTACTGAACTAAATTAGAACTAAAATAGAACTGAAAGAGAAGAGCAGAACGAGAAAGAGAACAGGAAGAGGAAGAGAACGGTAAATGCTACGCAGCTTCTCGCTTAATCATGTAGTGGCACTATTAGGCCTAGTTCTAGGCCTTTCATCATATTTGATGCTACACCGTTATGGCGCACCAGAGAAAGTCTGCGTTGGGGCAGGAATTTTGGCACTCTTGGTAGTTTCTATATTCTGGTCCAGCGTTTTACTAGGCACCGACGATGACGAAGACGATTGACGAAAATGATCGAGATAGTTGACGAAATTGACCAAGATAATTGACGAAGAGCATTAATAATAAAGATAAGGATCAAGTCTGAGAATGAACTTTCAAAAAAATTGGCCACTAGGTAAACCGGCCAATAACAAGGCTTTTGGCTTGCCTCAATGGCTGCGGCGCAATCTAACACTAAGCCTAGCTCTCAATCTCGCTCTCGGTATCGCAGCAACCAACATAGCCTGCGCCGCCGACATATCTGAAGCGGGCAAGCCCGATATCAAAATCAAGAGCCCACTAATACCGGTCAACAAAGACTTTAAACTAGCCAATGGCTTAAGGGTAGTGCTCTCTGAAGATCACTCGGTGCCAGTGGTATCAGTGGCGATTGTCTATGATGTCGGTGCCCGAGATGAAGTGAAAAAGCGCTCTGGTTTTGCTCACTTGTTTGAGCACATGATGTTTCAGGGCTCTGAAAATGTCGGCAAGATGGACCATTTTAAGTATATAGAAAGTGCTGGCGGCAGTCTCAATGCCTCTACCCATGCTGACTTCACTAACTACTTTGAAAAATTGCCCAGCAATCAACTAGAACTTGCTCTCTGGTTAGAGTCAGACCGCATGCGCTCGCTTAAGGTTACCCCTGAAAAATTTGCCAACCAGCTTGAGACAGTAAAAGAAGAAAAGCGTCTCAGGGTGGACAACCAGCCGTATGCACCAGCTTCAATCAAGCTTGAAGAATTGGCTTTCGACAACTGGAGCAACGGCCATCCACCAATTGGCTATTTTGAAGACTTAGAAGCCTCATCAGTAGAAGACGTTCGCAAATTCTTCGATACTTATTACGCACCGAACAACGCCACAATGGCTATTGTGGGCGATTTTAATAGCGACGAAGCAGCTCGTTTAGTAGAAAAATATTTTGCTACCATACCTAGGGTGCTGCTACCCAAGCGGCCAGACCTTAGTGAACCAACTCAGACAAAAGCCAAGTATTTAAAAGTCGAGGACGCACAAGCTCAGGCACCAGCTTTCTGGATTGCCTGGAAAGCACCAGCTAGAAGAGAAAAAGATTTCTACGCTCTTAACTTGTTGCAGACTATTCTCTCTACCGGTGAATCGTCAAGACTATACCAACGTCTAGTCAAAGAAGATCAAGTGGCCTTGCAAGTTAATTGCTCATACGATGAGCGCCGTGGCCCTTCTTTGTTTGAGACTTTTGTAGTCTACAAACCTGGTTCTACTCCTGAGAAAGTTAGAGAAGTAGTCTTTGAGGAGCTAGACAAAATCAAAACTGCCAAAGTGACCGATGTTGAATTGCAAAAAGCAAAGAATCAGATATTGCGTCAGCTCTTCTCGTCTAATAGCCATTCTTCACTGCAACGGTCTTTAGGCCGGGCTGAACTTTTGGCAGAATATACAGCCTTCTTTGGTGACCCCGGCTTGGTCGACAAAGACGTCGAAGCCTACCTCAATGTCACCACAGATGATATTCAACGGGTAGCAGGCAAAATGTTTTCAAAAGAAGGTTCCACTACTGTAGATGTCGTTCCGGCAAAGAAAAAGGAAAGTTAGAGTTTAGAAATGGAAAATAGATCAATAACACAGCGACTTTTCAGCCTCACTGCCATAACACTAATAATTAATGGGGCCATAAGCCCGGCCTTTGCCAGAATAACGGCCCACCCTCGCTCTAGTCAGTCAGCCAAAAGCACTCCTGTTAAAAGTACTGCCGATAAAAGCGATAATTTTAGAAGCATTCCGGTCCAGCCAAGTATTCCTAAAGCAGAAAGCATTTCGCGGGCACAAGTAACCAACACAGCAGTTGAAGCTTGGCGCAAAGATGCACCTAAAATGTCAGCACCAAGGCCTTTTAACCTGCCCGAAATAACAAGCTACAAGCTTGAAAATGGTCTAGAGGTGCAACTGGTTGAAGACCACCGCTATCCATTTATCTCCGCGACAATTGGTTTTCGTGACGGCACTAGCAATGAGCCCAAGGACATGCTCGGCCTGGCTGACATGACAGCCGATTTGCTGACTGAAGGCACCACCACGAGAAAGAGCAAAGAAATTGCCTCTGAAATAGACTTCATCGGCGGTGGCCTGGCTGCAAGCACCGACTACGATTACACCATATTGAGCGGTTCAGCCCTCTCGCCATACACAGGCCGACTGTTCGAAGTGCTTGCTGATGTGCTGCTCCACCCTAGTTTTCCTGAAAACGAATTGGCATTGAAAAAAGTCAACCAAATTCAGGCTCTGACTATAAAGAGAGGCAACCCTGAGTTTCTTGTAGAAGAAAGATTCAACAAAGTTCTCTTTGGTGAACACCCCTATTCGGTCATCGCCCCAACAGAAGAGTCACTAAACAAAATCACAAGAAAAGACATTGAGGCCTATCACAAGTCTCACTATCAACCCAATCACTCAGTGATGGTGGTGGTCGGTGACTTTGATAAGACTAAAATGCGAGAGCTAATCGCCAGCAAATTTGGTGACCAATGGAAGGCCTCTGATGTGCCCGTAGCAGCGCAACCGGAAATGCCCAAGCAAAGTGGTCGTCGCATATATCTGGTCGATCGCCCCGGCTCAGTGCAAACCTCTATAAAGGTTGGCAACGTCGGTGTAAAAAGAAGCGATCCTGATTACTTCGCCATGGTGGTTATGAATCAAATTCTTGGCGGAGCTGCCCATGCAAGGCTATTCCTCAATATTCGCGAAGCCAAAGGCTACACCTACGGGGCTTATAGCAGAATGGCAGCGCGCAAGCAGCCCGGCACTTTCTTTGCCGGCGCCAATGTGCGCACTGAGGTGACAAATCCATCTTTGCAAGAATTTCTCTACGAACTAGATCGCATGCGCACCACAAAAGTTACCGACGCCGAACTAAAAAGTGCTCAGAATTATCTGGCTGGTTCCTTCCAATTGGGTCTAGAGACCCAAAGCGGATTGGCTCAAAGACTGTTGGAAGCTAAACTCTATGATCTGCCTGATGATTTCCTCAAGACTTATGCAGACAAAGTGACTGCAGTGAAAGTCGACGATGTTAGAGCAGCAGCTCGTAAGCTTATCGACTCTAACAACCTTGTGGTGGCAGCAGTCGGTGATGCTAAAAAAATTAGAAGCGACCTTGAATTGTTCGGGCCAGTGACTGTATACGATGCCCAAGGCAAACTAAGCTCAATATCGGATGAGAAGAAGAGTCAGTAATCAGAAGTCAGTCAATAAGTAAGCAAGTAAGTAAATAGGAGCAAGCAATGGCGAAGAGAGCTCTCATAGTTGTAGACATTCAGAATGATTATTTTCCTGGTGGCAAGTGGACACTAAGTGGTATGGATGCCGCAGCAGACAACGCCGCTATACTCATCGACAGCGCTCGCAAGAGTGGCGACCTAGTAATTCACGTGCGGCATGAATTTCCCACAGCTGATGCCCCATTTTTCGCCCCTGGCACTGAAGGAGCTCAGATACACAAAAAAGTGCAAAACATTGCTGGTGAGCATGTGATAGTGAAAAATCACATAAACTCTTTTAGAAACACCGACCTTGGTGAAGTACTAGATAACAATGGCATAGATGAAGTGGTGATTTGTGGTGCCATGAGCCATATGTGTATTGACGCCGTCAGTAGGGCCGCCAACGATTTTGGCTATAGCGTAATTGTTGTGCATGATGCCTGCGCTACTCGTGACCTAGAATTCAATGGTGAGACTATTGCCGCAAAAGACGTACACAGCGCCTACATGTCGGCCTTGCAATTTGGCTATGCCACCTTGGTCACAACTGCCGAGCATACAGCGGCACTACAATTAGCTACGCAACAGTAGAGCGCTTTGATCTAAAGTAGTGCGTTTGATTGATTTCGCAGAATCCCTTGGCAGCCGATATTAAAGCGAACCTTCCTTGTCAGCCAGCCTGGCATGCGATGGGCGGATTGCGCAAGTTCTCGGATACCCTCATTGCTCAGAGTCCTCAAGGCTTTGGCCACTGCTGAGTTATCACAATTCGTCTCACCGAGAAACCAGAGTGCGCTTATGATTTCACCTATTGGTGAATCTCCGAGCGCTATTTTTCTAGGAGAATAGCTCTTTAGTGAAATTTCTCGCTTCATTGATTGGAACGTGCTACTGACACCATGCACGCTGTAGAGCTGTTGGTCTGGAGCGCGAGCAACCAAGCCAAGTCGCTTTGCTATATCGAGCCCGTGAATAGCAACCTTCTTTTTGAAGATTTCTGCTTTGAATGCTGCCACCGCCAGTGGTTCAAAGTTTTGCTCGCGTGTTCTCAGCGTGAATAGTCCCCAAGCAATGCGCGTGAGATAACCACACTTGACCAATCGATATAGACACTGATCTATAGCCTCTCTCGTGCCAAGATTTAGCACTTGTTGAGTGGCAAACCATGCACCCGAAGGTAGGGCGGAGATGAAGTTTAGAATTTCGCCATGACAGCTCATGATTGCACCTCATAAACAGCGTGTATTCTTAATAACGCTGTGACAAGGTAAAAGGTTCAATTATTAGTGGTTAGATTTTCGGATTAATATTCTAACGCCGTGGCCACTGTTGGATTTTTGGAATAAAAATCTGACCGTCCGCTGTTAGATTTTTGGATTGAAATTCTAACCCCAGTCCGCTGTTAGATTTTTGGAGTGAAATTCTAACCCCAGTCCGCTGTTAGACTTTTGGAACGAAATTCTAACGAGAGTCCGCTGTTAGACTTTTGGAATGGAATTCTAGAGCAAGTCCGCTGTTAGACTTCTGGAATGGAATTCTAAAGCAAGTCCCTCGTTAGATTTTCGGAATGAAATTCTAACGCAAGTCCGCTGTTAGATTTTCGGAATGAAATTCCAACCCAAGTCCGCTGTTAGATATTCGGAATGAAATTCTAACGCGAGTCCGCTGTTAGATATTCGGAATGAAATTCTAACGCGAGTCCGCTGTTAGATTTTCGGAATGAAATTCTAACGCGAGTCCGTTGTTAGATTTTCGGAATGAAATTCTAACCCAAGTCCGCTGTTAGATATTCGGATTGAAATTCTAACGCGACCACTCAAATCAGATTTTGGACCTCTGACGTTAATAGCAAAAAGGCACTCACTTTGCTGAGTGCCTTTCTAACGCTTAAGGTCTGTTTAAATCTAAACTGCTTTTACAGCTTGATTGTCTACACGTTTCACATCAGTTGCGCCGTGAGTTTTAAAGATATCTTCAGCGCGCTTGAGATCATCATTGATCTCGCTGTGAGCTGCAATAAGTACGTTTCCTTCCTTCAGTTTGCCTTCGAACATTTTTGCTTCATATTCTGGAATTCCCATACCGATAAGAGCACCAGTTACGCCACCAAGGGTTGCACCGACGCCTACACCACTAAGAGTAGCCATAATCGGACCAGCAGCAATAAATGGACCTACGCCTGGAATCGCGAGGACACCAATGCCCGCGAGAAGACCAAGTGCTCCGCCAATGATGCCGCCAGTTGTAGCACCAGTTGCAGCGCCTTCAGGTGCTTTAGTTGAATTGTCGTGAGCAAAATCTTTAGTGCCATCCTTATCTGGAAAAAGCACCGAAAGGTTACTGCTTAGAAATCCAGAATCTTGCAAAGCGGCGACCAGATTTTCTGCGTCAACACGAGTTTTAACAAGTCCAATTACTGATTGTGACATTATTTTCTTTCCTATAATTTTAGTATTACTTGTAATTGTTTTCTTCAGAAGCCTTATTGAGGCTTAGCGGCAACGCTCAGTTCAGTCTTAATACCTTTGACGCCAGTGCAGGTTTTGACCAACTCCTCAAGACGTTCCTTTTCTGCATCGCTATCGACAGGCCCGCGAAGAACTGCAAAGTTACTGTCAGACAGTAAAATTTTGATATTCTTAGCGCTCATAGAAAGGTCTTTTTGCTTCATAATAACTCTGCGGATATTGGCAAGAATTTTGATCTGTTCCTTGCCGTTTTTTTGCTTATCAGCTACCACAGCGTTCTCTTCCAAGGCGCCGCGATTCTGTTTTGTGTTATCTGCCTTTACTGCTTTTGCTTGTGCGTTGTTTACACTGATCACCAGTAGTGCACAAACGCACGCAGATGCCAACAAACTCTTCATTTGTATTCACCCATTGTCAATCTGATTTTGTACGATTGAGCGCTTTAACACGCCATCACAAATTAGTGATGCTCAATCATGGCTCACCTACCGACACTAGTATTGTGAGAAAGTTCCAGTTAACAACAAACTTCCTCTTATCAGCATGACAACGACCAAGCTCACCCAGTCCGACAGCAAAAGCTATCTCATCCCCTGTTGATTAATCAACTCAAGCAATTGTTCAAAAGTTGAAAGCTCTGGGCATTCAGGATCAAGTAATTTGATTTTTCTCAGATGCTCTTCGAGTTTGGCTATATTCCAATAGATCAAATCTATGGTGGCAAGCAATAGCCAACCTTTGATCATATTCGGATTTTGGCGCACTACTTTTGAAGCAAGATCAAATGCCCTATCCACTTCGCTAGCAGTAAGAAGAATATGGCCGAGTTGAATATAGGGCCATTCAAATTCTGGATATTCTCTTATAAGTAGTTCGAGTTTTGCTTTGGCATCGACAATTTCTTGAGTGATATAGAGCTTTAGAGCATCAACATAACGGCGCGTAGCTTCATCACTAACAACAGCTTGGGGTATGCGTGTACGCAGACGTATTTTGGCGCGCTTACCCTGCATCGTTTCGCTACCTTGCGCGATTGTCTTTTGCAAAGCGGCGCGAGCCTGCTCAGCAAAACCAAGTTGCTCGTAGCGTGCTCCCATCTTTAAATACTCTGATTGAGATAAGCCTTCGGGCAAATAATCAATTGGCAAACCAATACGAGGCAGCACCACACCCTCAACTACCTTATGCAAAGCACTATTGGCTAGATCATTTGCTAGTGAAAAAACATTGCCCACATTGCGCTTGGCCTTTGCCAAGGTTTCGTTGCGGTCAAGTACTTTGCCAGCCTCAGAACCAGCCAGCCTAACGGCTTCTTCGAAAGTACCTCTGACAGCATTGACGGCATCATTGACTGTAAAAGTAATCTCTAAGGCAGCCATTAGAGCCCCAACTTTACGCCTGGTTTCTTCGGGCACAGCGTCCCCGGCCAGAGCCATGCTATAGCGGGAGCTCGCTGCCATCTGCTTTGGCCACTTGAGCATTTGATATCGAATAGAAAGGCGCTGATATTCAATCGCTGTCAGACCATCTGGTACTTCTTTTGGTGGCAGCATAATGCTCTTAATCCTCAAATTACTTGTTCATACAGAGAGCGGCGACGAAACCATTATAAAGCCTGTAACACAAGCGTAACATGAGCCAGCAAGTATCTCAGGGTTTTCCCTATTATCGGCTGAGGGATCAGAGGGCAAGATGAAATCAGTACCGGTTCCGTATCAGTACTTATTCGAATCAGTACATTCGAATCTACACCGATTCTATTTTACTTTCACCACAGGAGGTCTGCAAATGACCCTCAATCCTTTGCGCACACTTTTTCTGATGCTCTCTCGCACCCCCCCGGCAATCATGCTCTTAATGATTATCGGTGTGGCGGTGCTAATCACTGTCACGGTTACAAGCACTGAATCAGGCCGCGATAAAGCCTTCAATGAACAACTACAAGACTTAGAAAGGAAAAATAGTGCAAAAACGAAAGTTGTCTATGTAATAAAAGATATTGCCGACGGTCAGGTGATCACTTCAGAAGCCCTTGAAGAAAAGGAGATTGAACTGACAAGAACACCGCAAGATGCTGTCACTAGTTCGACTATAGCGATTGGTCGCACAGTCAAATATGGTGTGAGCATGGGCCAGATTCTATCGACTCATGACCTAGCACCACAAGGTATCAGCCTAAGCTTTGAATCGCATGTTAAGGAAGGTATGCGGGCTGTTACTTTCGCTGTCGACGCAAACTCTGGCGTAGCAGGCTTTATCGCCCCGGATAGCCATGTTGATATTCTCGGCATGGCCGGCAGTGGTGCAGACACCAGAGTGGCTCCAATTCTGTCTGATGTGCAAGTTGTTGCTGTCGGTCAAATGTTCGAACGACAAGCAAAAAATCAAGCTAATCCAGCTGGATCAGTAACTGTTGCAGTCTCTCCAGAAGACACTCAAAAGCTGATAAAAGCTCTATCGGCTAGCAAACTGTATCTATCTTTGCGCAACGGCAGAGACCATGCCCCTGTCGCAACAGTTGACGTCACCGCTCTCTATCCTCGTCCAGCTAAAATGGCTGCCACCAACAGCGGTGAACAAGCACTATCTAATCTGGCACCACCACCACTTCCTGAATTCGGTGTTGGCCAAATAGCAAGCGCCGCTTTCAATTCAAGCACTGGTAATTCAGCTCAAGTTCCACCACCATTGCACGAAATTGAAATGTGGACCGGTTCAAAGAAAGACGTGGTATCAGTACCTAAATAGAAACTAGTACCTAAATAGAAGCAGTATCTAGCCTGCCGACCCAGGACTAGACACCGGTTTTGGCCCTTTCTTCTTAGGTGAAGAAGGGGCTTTGCCGTCTTCCTTTTTACCAGCTGGCTTTGGCGCCACCACTGGAGTATTGAGCATTTTGATTTCAAATGTCTGACCAGTGGGATTGATTTTCACTTTTCCCGAGTCACAGTTCTTCGGATTCTTCAATTGAAACTGACAAACACTCTTGAAGGTCATGTGCATACCGTCTCGATCAAAGCGGCTTTTATCGGCCACAATAAAGGGCGCTGGAATCAATACCCGAGTAGAAGTAGCCACCGAAACGCGACGTAACTCTGGATTGATCTCATCATAGAAGGTTATCAACTCTGGTCTTTCAACAAAGAAACCACCAGGGCCGCACTTATCCATAAAACCATTAGCGGCCTGACGAACGGCAACAGAATCTTTGCCATCGGTAGCCGCCTTACCGGCCAGAACAATAGCGGTATGGCACATGCGCTCGTTATAGTCGTAAGCGAGATTAGCAATAAAAATATTGACTGCAAATAACGAAACAAAGGCCAGGAGTAAGACTCCAGCAGCTAGGTCAAAGATACTCAACTTGCCGTGGGGAGCAGCGGCAGGAGTCACTACAACAGCTGGCGAATCGAGAGGCTTCGACTCTGGTTCAAGATCTTTCTCGGGATCTTGCACAGGCTCTTGTTTCACTTCGTCAATTTTTTCTGATTCTGGTTCTTCTGCTGTCACTGGGCCTCTAATTTAAGTCTTACTTAGCCAGCTTTAGCTCCCCAAGGTAGGGAAGCTCTCGGTATTTCTCCGCATAATCAAGACCATAGCCGACAACGAACAAATCTTCAATACTAAAGCCAACATAATCGGCTTCCATGGGCACCACTCTGCGCGATGGTTTGTCGAGAAAAACAGCAATCTTAAGAGTGTTTGGGTTGAACTGATCGCGCAAATACTCCATAAAGAACTTGGCTGTGCGGCCAGAATCAATAATATCTTCAACTACAATAATGTTGCGACGGGAAATATTGGGCAACTCTAAGTATGGCGTTTGCACAGCCCCGGAGCTTTCAGTAGCACTACCATAGCTGGCCAATCTAACAAATTCTATTTGCAAAGGATCGGGTGTGACAATTTGTCTGACAATATCAGCGAGGAAGCAAAAAGCTCCTTTCATCACCCCAATCACAACAGGGTTTTCTAGTTCTACATAGTCGGCACTGATTTGAGCACCCAACTCAGCTACTCGTTTTTGAATCTGCTCATGCGAGTAGATCGTCTTAATTGAGTCGACCTCTTTGTCGCGCTCAATTTTGGTGGCTGCCATATCAGTCTTTCCGGACATTTTTAGAACTCCCTTAAGAACATCGAAATCGTAACAGGTTCACATCTAAGTTGCTTCCCTAAATCTATATATGAAAAATGCAGCGCCCTCGCACATAGGTAGCCTCGATCAGACGATCGTCACCCAAAAATACTAGACTAGAAAGTATTTCATCCGTAGGCTGGCTCAAGATATTGTCGACAATTCCGCTCTTGCGACTAGCGTCAACCACAATGAAGTCGGCCTCTTTGCCCACAGCCAAAGAACCAATTAAATGGTCAAGATGCGCCGCTTTCGCCCCGCCCAAAGTAGCGCGATAGAGCAACTCCGGCGGTTCTATCCAAAAATCGGGCTGCATATAGTTAGCATCTTTCATTACATTAAATAGCGACATCGAAGGTCCAGCGGCCACGTCAGAGCCCAAACCAAAGAGACAGCCCGCCGCACAAATTTTGGCATAGAGGAAGACGCCACTTTTGAGGAAGAAGTTTGAGCTAGGACAATGGGCCAGTGAGCTATGGCTATCGGCGACAGTTTTAATGTCTTGATCATCAAGGTGGATGGCATGAGCAAATACTGTGCGCTTACCAATAATGCCAAAACTCTTATATACATCCAGATAACTGCGTGCTTTGGGGAACTGGGTCGAGACAAACTGAATCTCTTCTTTGGCCTCTGACAAATGGGTATGAACATAGGTGCCTGGGTGCTTGGCAAACAAGCGGCCCACCCCAGCCAAGAGCTCGGCAGTGGAAGTAACGCCAAAACGTGGGGTGAAAGCATAAAGTAGAAGACCATCGCCCTGACCATGCCATTTATTGGCCAGTTCTTCTGATTCTCGCAATGAAGTTTCAGTGTCTTCGGTCAACGCCTCCGGAGAATTGGCATCCATCATCACTTTGCCCATAATTACCCGGCTGCCCTTCTGCAAGGCAACCTCGAAGGCCGCGTCAGTGGCTTCTTTATGGATAGTGGTAAAAACAACAGCCAAAGTTGTGCCGTTTGCTGCCAACTCATCAAAAAACCAAGTGGCAATTTTGCGAGCATGGTTGGTGTCAGAAAAGCGGGCTTCGGCAGGAAAAATGTATTTATTTAGCCAAGCCAATAGATGCTCACCAGAGCGACCAGTCTGCGACACTTGAGGCAAGTGCAAATGCAAATCTACTAAGCCAGGCAAGATCAGCCGTTGGCCTAAATCAACGATCTGAACACTACTATCATTTATATGGTTTTCACCAGTTTTTGGGTTTTCACCAGTTCTATCAACTTCACCAATGTACTTGTGTTGTATTTCAGCCCAAGGCGCTACATCGATGATCCGCCCTTGACTATTTACAACCAAGGCGCCCGGAATGTAGTCAAGATAAGCAGTACTAGACAAGGGCGAAATTACATGGCCCAAATAGATTTTGGTTAAATCAGACTCTGGCTGCGGCATAAACTCGTTGGAAGACACCATAAATAAAACAAATACTGTAATACTAACTGCAAGTTAAGATACCGTGATTTAGCCAATGACATTGTCCGAAATTCGCGATTCAGAGATTTTGCACGTGCTGCATGAAACCTTTGAATTGTGGTCGACCGGCCTGACAAAGGCAGATTATTACCACTACAACTGTTTTCAGCGAAATCACGATTGGGGTCGCAGACACCTTAAATTTCTTGCTTTGAAGCAGGGTGGAGAAATCGCCGTAGGTTGTAAGGCCTATCAAATTGAGATTAGCTCTCGGGGCACGAATTATCCGTTCTTAGGAATCGGCGCCCTATTCTCGCGGCGCAAATTTCGCGGACAGGGGCTCGGCGCTCGCTTTATGGAAGAATTTATTGATCGGGCCGAAAACATTGGGGCAGCAGGAATACTTTTGTTTTCTGATATCGGCTCAGAGTTCTATGAACAATTTGGTTTTCAAGAATTATCGAGCTTGGATTTCTCTATTGACTTGGCCATGGCCCAATGGCGCCTGCCCGATAAGGCGGCTGGTGTTGCTTTTACCGTTGAAGACCTAAGTCACGAACATATTGAAATTCTGCACCGCTACCACCAGCGGTGGCTTTCAAGAAGACCGTTTGCCGTTAGACGCTCAACCAAATATTGGCACTACAAAATAGCAAAAGAATTATTTCTTCATCAAAATTCAACTCTAGCCTGGCCCCAACTGCAGTTACTCAAAGCAGACAATGGCTATTGCATATATGAAATTGGGGGCAAAACCATGCGCATCCTTGAACTTGTAGACGGCGGCATTGGACCTGAAAACATCTGGAGAGCTATTTTAACCCAGGCCAACGCCCTGCAAATTCGCAAAATAAGAGGATGGGAAGGCAATCTTAGAGGTCTTGAACCGGGATTTAACTTTAAGAGTTTTCTGGCCGGAGACAATTTTCAGGCTGATTTTCGTGGTCAAATCTATTACTCTGAGAGAAACTGGGGTAGATCAATGATGCTCTCCCTTGACAATAAAGTTGATGATTGGCTCTATCAGTTTCCTTGTCCACTTATGGAGCTTGATCATCTCTAAAAATTCGAGAACTCAATGACAACATCCTCAACCAAACTTACCTGTGATTTGCTTCTACAACAGCTCCTTACTGAAGGAGCCAGCCAAATCTTTGTGGCACCACGGTCGTGCAATTCGCCCATTGCTCAGGCACTGTCTGAAGTCAAAGGTTTTAGGCAGGTCAATTGCGCCAGTGAACTAACAGCTGCATTCATGAGTATTGGCTACGCCCAAGCTTCATCTCGTGCTGCAGTCGTACTACTCTCAGCCGGCCAGGGGCTGGTCACGGCACTGCCAGCCATTTATACAGCTAGCCGCATTCATGTACCGATGATTGTAATTTGCGACCAGCTCAGCACCCAAATTCTCAACGATGACCCGGCTCTCGGCTTAGACGCTTTGGCCGTTAGCAAATCTGTTTGCAAATGGTCGGCTGAAGCGCGCAGTGCTGGTGAGATACCACGCCTAGTCAGACGAGCTTTCACTGAAGCGTTCTCACCACCCAGAGGGCCAATCGTACTGTCAATTCCCGTTGACATCTTGAATCAAGCAGCCGACGCCACAATCATTAGTCCACCGCACACTAGTCCACTCGGTGCAGCCGATAACAACTTTATCCAAAAGAGTGCTCGTACACTAGTATCAGCATCGAGCCCATGCATTGTTGCTGGCAATGAAGTAAATCAATATCGGGCTCGCAAAGAAGCAGCAACCTTGGCGGAAGTAATTGGTTGCCCCGTTTATAGCGAACCAAATCCAACTGGAGTCAACTTTCCCAACAGGCATCCACAGTTTGCCGGTGTGCTCTCCACCAACATCACCCAAGCACGAGAAAGTCTCCGTGGTCACGACTTAGTTTTGGCCTTAGGCATGCAATGCCGCCTACCAGAAACCTCAGACCAAGCCTCACTAATTTCACCACGCACATCAGTTTTGCAGATCAATGTTGATCCCACACTTTCAGGCAAAACACTGCCTTGCATAGCCGCTGCTACTGCCGATATAGCAGAATCGCTCTCGCGCTTACGAGCAGAAATTCAGCTAATCGCTGATAACAATTGGCTCAATACCGCAAGAAAGAGAACCCAAGACAATATTAAAAGTATTTCTAGCGAACGGCAGAAACTAGAAGAAAATCTTGTCTATCCCAAAGAAAACGATCCAATTTCACTCTTCTGGCTTCTGCGCAGCCTCGATGGCGCTCGCAGCAGTGGTTCAATTGTCGTCACCGACATTGTCGGAACCATGGCCGACCCAGCAGTGGTAATGAGTCTAGAAGGCAGTTCTTCCTACTTCGCTTCCAATTCAGGAGTGGACGGTTATGCAATTGGCGCAGCTCTCGGCACCCAGTGGGCATCTCCGGAAAGTACAGTAGTTTGCATAACTTCAGATCAATCATTTTTACAGGCCACCCAGGCCTTGTGGACGGCAGCCCACTATGTTTTAAACACTAAGGTGATCTTGGTCAACAATGGCGGCTCAGACAGCCTCAACCTCCACCTTGGAAACGCCGATCATCAATTTCCCCTCGACTGTCCCGAAATAGAATTCACTCAACTCGCCAAGGCCATGACCATTCAAGCGTTAAAAGCAGAAACTATGGGACAACTAGAACACGCACTAGGGATGATGTTCGACAGCACCGGGCCCTTCTTAATTGATGCTCGAATTCGCTAATTTAGCCGTTCATTCTTAACTTTAGTTCAACTTCAGGTTTCGAAAAATTTCAAAGAATATCGAAAAGCTTAGGCAATTTGGTATTTGGGGGCGTTTCTGCGCAGCGGTTGATAAACTGTTCTACGTACAAACAGGTCTACGTACTTACAGAGTTTTTCAATAGGATATTCGCACAGTGAAAACACTAGCTGCAGATAGCAAAGAAAAACTGGAACAAGGACGAGTCGTCAACGACTTCTCCATCCAGGTTGCAACAGTAAACGGCTCAGGTAGCCAATCTTCCAATAGCGTATTGATGCGCTCCATCTTCCAGATGGGTATACCGGTTAGCGGGAAGAACCTCTTCCCCTCTAATATTGCCGGTCTGCCTACCTGGTTCACTATCCGCGTCAACAAAAACGGTTATGTCGCCAGAAAATCAGATATTGAAATTCTGGTAGCGATGAACCCACAAACAGCCATCGAAGACGTCAAAAGTCTTTCGACCGGTGCTGTCTGCATCTCACCAGTTGAACTAAAACTAGATGCTATTCGCAAAGACGTTGTGCACTATCAAGTGCCGTTCACTGAATTAGCTGCTAAAGCCAGTGAAAATCTGAAGCTGCGCAAACTACTGATGAACATGCTCTATGTCGGTGTCGTCGCCGAACTGCTCAATATCGACCATGGTCAAATCGAAAACAGCATCAGCAAACAGTTCGAAGGCAAAACTAAGGCCATCGACCTCAACTTGAATGCCGTCAAAATCGGTCGTGAATGGGCTCGCGAAAATCTCAAAAAAGAAGACCATTACTTTGTCGAACCAATGGACAAGACCCAAGGCAAGATCATCATTGACGGTAATGCGGCTTGTGCGCTTGGTTCACTCTTTGCTGGTGTAACCGTTGTCACCTGGTATCCAATCACACCTTCATCCAGCTTGTGCGAACAGCTGATTGATTATTTGAAAGAATATCGCATCGATAAAGAAACTGGCAAAGCTAGTTTTGCTGTCATTCAAGCCGAAGATGAACTGGCTGCCATTGGTATGGCCCTAGGCGCTGGCTGGGCTGGCGCTCGCTCGATGACCTCAACCTCAGGCCCTGGCATTTCGCTCATGGCTGAATTTGCTGGTTACGGCTACTTCACTGAGATACCGACTGTTGTCTTCGACGTTCAGCGTGTCGGCCCTTCGACTGGCATGCCAACTCGTACATCGCAAGCCGATTTGATCAGTGCCTACACCCTTTCTCACGGCGACACCAAACACATCGTTCTGCTTCCTGGCTCGATTCTTGAGTGCTACGAAATGGCAGGCGAAGCCTTTGAGTTAGCTGAGAAATTCCAAACACCTATCTTTGTTCTCACCGACCTTGATCTCGGCATGAACAACTGGATGAGTGATCCTTTCGAATATCCAACCAAGCCAATCAACCGCGGCAAAGTAATGACCGCAGCTGACATTGACAAGGCTGGCATCTTCGAGCGCTACAGAGACGTTGACGGCGATGGTATTCCATACCGCACACTGCCTGGCACAGATCATGCACAAGCCGCTTACTTCACCCGTGGCTCTGGCCACAACGAAAAAGCTGGCTACACAGAAAAACCAGAAGACTACCTCAACTTGATGAACAGACTAGATAAAAAATTCCAGACTGCTCGCAAGTTTGTGCCAGCTCCGGTTGTAACTGTTGAGAAGGGCGCCAAAATCGGTATCATCGCTTTCGGCTCTACTGACTTTGCCGTTGTCGAAACCAGAGACCAGCTCAAAGCAGCAAACGTTCCAACTAGCTACTTGCGAGTTCGCGCCTTGCCATTCACCGATGACCTGCGCAAATTCGTCGAAAGCCACGACCACGTATACGTAGTAGAGCAGAACAGAGACGCCCAAATGCGTGATCTGATTCGCTTAGAGCTACCCGACCTGGCGATGAAAGTTCGCTCAGTTAGACACTACGATGGTCTGCCAATCGATGCCAAATTTGTCACCGACGCAATCATGGAGCAGGAGAGATAAACAATGGTAACTTCAACACCTCCAACTAACAGAATCGGCCTGACTTTAGCCGATTACAAAGGGGCTCCATCTACACTTTGCGATGGTTGTGGTCACGATGCTATTACAGCTCAGATCATCAAAGCCTTTTACGAACTAGGTAAAGAACCACATATGGTGGCAAAGCTGAGCGGCATTGGCTGCTCATCGAAAACACCAGCCTACTTCTTAAACCGCTCCCACGGATTCAATTCTGTGCACGGCAGAATGCCATCAGTAGCAACTGGTGTCAGCGTGGCCAACCACACACTCTCGCTAATCGGCGTCAGTGGCGATGGCGATACCGCTTCAATCGGCCTTGGCCAATTCTGTCATCTAGTTCGTCGCAATGTTCCCATGATCTATATCGTTGAGAACAACGGCGTCTATGGTCTAACCAAAGGTCAATTCTCAGCTACAGCCGATCTTGGCTCAAAAGCAAAAAGCGGAGTGATGAATGAATTGCCACCAATCGACCTCTGCGGACTAGCTATTGAGCTTGGTTGCAGTTTCGTTGGCCGTTCATTTGCTGGCGACCCTAAACAACTAGTAGCACTTCTCAAAGCTGCCGGTTCGCACAAAGGTACGGCTGTAATTGACGTCATCAGCCCATGCGTTACCTTCAACAACCACGAAGGTTCAACCAAGGCTTATAAGTACGCCAAAGAAATGGAAACTCCCTTGCATGAACTCGGTTATATTCCTTTCTTCGAACAAATCAGCGTTGACTACGAACCAGGCTCTATGCAAGAAGTAGAAATGCATGATGGCTCGAAAATTAGATTGAAGAAGACCGAGCGCAATTATGATCCGACCAATCAGACCCAAGCGATTATGACGATCAAAGAAGCTCATGACAAAAAAGAGTTTCTCACTGGCCTGCTCTATGTCAATGAAAACGTAGAAGACTTCACCACCATCATGAATGTTGGCGATGCACCTCTAGCTACATTGCCGCAAGAGATCACACGACCAGCTAAGAGCGTCCTAGAAGAGATTATGGCTGGGCTGAAATAGGCTAGTCAAAGAGCACGAAGAAATCGAAGGGGGCCGCTAGTGATAGCGGCCTCTTTTTTTTTAAGCAGTATACTTAGGTTGGAAGAAGAGCTTACCGGCACTAGCTTTCGCGGCGCTAGTAATTTGCATTCCCATGCTATTCGTCATACTTGTGATTGCAGCAGCAGCCACTCAACACTTGATACTCGACAAGCTAACACCAGACACAGAATGTGGCCTGCACTGGAAATGGGTGTGGGATGTCGACCTTAAAACTACTTTGGGTTTGCTTCTTTTCTACGCTGGTTGAATGCTGACCGGGTCAATAATGCATCTACCTAATTAGCTGCCACAGGCAGCTGCAACCACAGCACTAGGCCTTGCCCATCTTGCTCGACGCCGCACTGACCACCAAAGCCAAGTAGTATCGCTTTGGCCAGGGGCAGAGCCAAGCCCAAAGAACTTCTTTCACTTTTGCCACCACTAACAGCAGTGAGAGAAGTCGCCTGGAATGGTTCAAAAATAGTCTCTAGCAAATCGTCTGATATTTGCTCATCCGAAATACGCCGATCAATACGCAGCTCAATCAAGGCCACTCTATGGCCGCTATCAAGAGCAGTAGTCACATTAATATTGACGGCGTTGCCGATAGGACAAAGACGAATAGCACTTACTAATACTTTTGTTAGAGCCTGCTTCAAGCGATCGCCATCGGCTTGCACCATTACTGGGGCCGAGCAGCCTTCAAACAAGAGGCTGACAGCTCGCTCTTCAGCTAGCTCAGCGCAAGAATCAATGGCAGCGTCAAGCAAGTCTTCAAGGTCTGAATTAGTGGACCGCATTTCTAGCTGACCGGCCTTGAGCTTTTCTAAATCGAGCAAGTCGTTGATAAGAGTAATCAATTCTTCTACTTGCTTTTCAGCAAGCTTGGTCTCACCAACTACCACGGGGCTAAATTGGCCATAAATACCAAGAGGCAGCATATGCAAGAAACCAGCCACTGATGTTAGCGGCGTGCGCAGGTCATGGCTCACCATGGACACGAAAGCCTCTTTCATTTTCTCAATTTCGTGCTTCTCGCTGATATCAATTACGGTACCTAGTCGCCTTGACATATTTTCAAAAGAAACATCACTGACTGAAAACTCCACAGGCAATTTCAAGCCACTCTTCTTCTGGGCCATTAGTTCAATAGGTGCGTCAATCATCGTCGTATCAGTAAGGGGTTCGGCTCTAGCACCAGACGTTGTAAACAAATTGCCCAGACTAGTTGCTACTAGCTCGCCTGTTTTGTATTCAAGCATTCGCTCTAAAGCCGGATTCGCATATTCAATTTGAGCATATTCAATTTGAGCAGAGTCAATATTGCCAGGCTCAGCCACAACCACAAGCCCAATAGGCATCTGATCAATTATGGTTTGCACCTGATCAGTACTAGCCAACAACAACCTTTCTTGCCCCTGCAGAGAATGCGACATCTCATGAAAAGCCTCGTCAATAGAAGCAATCTCATCGTCTCCGGAGAGGGGTACTCTCAGACTCTTGCGCTGGCGCAAGCGCTCAGCATTATCTCGCACAATTTCTAAACGCGAAGTAATACTGCGCAAGAACCAACGCACAAGTAACAATGCCACAATGATATTTAAGACCATTCCGCCACCCAGTAGCCATCTTGTGCGCTCCCGCTGTAATTTGATAGCTACCGGGCTAGCACTTTCAATTTGCTTTTCGGCATTGAGAAACTCAACTAAGTCGCCAGACAAACCGAGCAATTCCAGTCGCATCTTAGCTTTAAGCTTGAGACCAAATTGTGCCACAGCTAGCTCGCTGTCAGATTCGCCGAGTTGTCTCATCTGTGCGAACATTTTTAAGTTGGCAGTAAGGTTTTTCTCAATTTTGTCAAAGAGCTGATACTGCTTACTTCCACTCTTCAATTGTTCTTTTATCCAGCGACTATTGTTTAGCAGAGCAGAGCATTTACTCTGATACACGGCTTTGGCCTCTTGATCTTTCTTCAGAGAATACTTTGCCAGGTTATCGCCAGCATCATAGAAGTCTCTAAGCAGCGTACCAGCCGTTGCAACTATCTCTTTGGCATTCTGCTGCCTGACAGACTCTCGTTCTGCTGCTATTAAGAGGGCAGCATGACAGCCAACAAAGACAAGCTCAAAAATGAGCAAAAGTGAGATCAGCAAAAGCCCTTTGACCTGAAGACTAAGAGAAGAGAACATTTCGCCTCCTCATTTTGCCTCCTCAGACGACCTGGGCAATTTCAGCCAAAAGACGCTGCCTTTGCCTACTTCGCTATCGACACCAATTTTTCCCTGGTGAGCCTCGACAATTGCTTTGCATATAGCAAGGCCGAGACCAGTGCCGCCTTTAGCCTGACCGTCAGCTATTTCGACTTGGCGATAGGCTTCAAAAATTGACTCTACATGCGACTGCGGAATACCTCGACCATGATCGATCACGCCAATTTCTACATAGCTTGGCGACAGCCTGGTGGCAATGCTAACCACCGAACCTGGCGGTGAAAATTTGATGGCATTCGAAAGTAAGTTAACTAGCACTTGCACAAGACGATTAGCATCAACGAAAAGCTCTAATTGGCATTCAGCCACTTGTAGCTGCACTTGGTGCTTTTGAGCAAACATACCGACAGCATTTACAGACCGCTCAAAAATTGTGCTAAGACTGGCCATAGCTGGATCGATATCAATTTTTCCAGCCTCTAACTTATCGAGATCAAATAGGTCGTTGAGCAAGACAATTAACCGTTCAATATTTTGCTGCATCTGTTTAGTGGCAGTATCTGCCTTAGAAGAGACAGCAGCAGCCCCTAGCCCCAAGCGGCTGAGGTAGCCACCAACCTCGGTCAGCGGCTCCTTTAATTGAGAGTGCACCATTGAGACAAAGTCTTGACGCATTTTTTTGATGGCGTGTTTCTCGCTGGCGTCAATAATCATTGCCAGGGTCTTAGACTCTCCTTCGATTTCGACTGCTGCCAGCATAAATTCAGCAGGAAATTGCTCACCATCGCGACTGACAGCAATAAGCTCCAGCGAGTGACCAAGGTTAATACCGCCATCGGCAATTGCAGACTCGGGTATATTCTGTCCGGGAGCAAAAAGCTTAGAAATGCGTTTGCCCAGAAGTTGATGCGATGAATAATTGAAATCAGCTTCTAGAGTAGAATTCAAAAACTCAATGGCACCATGGTGGTCAAGCATCGCTATCCCCACAGGAAGATTTTCAATTAGCTCTCGCACCTTAGTTTCACTAGCTTTGAGCTGATTCATTTCTTGCCTTAATGTGCTGGCAGTTTCATGTATAACAGCATCTACTAAAGCAATTTCATCACTACCCTTAAGTTGAGGCAGTAGAGTTCGGCCGTCTTGCAAGCGAGCGATATTGTCATTGATAGCAGCTAGCCTTGCTGTTACTCGACTTGAGAAGAGATAGCCAATTAGAAGCACCACTAAAACAGTTAGCAACAAACCAACGGCTAGCACTCCCTCCGTTTGCTCTCTAATACGGCGCTCGCGCTCAGGGCCTTCGCTTTCAAGCTTACGAGTAATAACAAGCAGAGCCGGAATATCTTGAATTAAAGCGTCAAAGGTAGGCATAATCGAATGTCGTTTCGCCTGCCATTTTTCTTGTTCCCCCTCGTCGGCCAAAGAAGCTCGCTGGGCTTCCATGGCCGAAAGAACTGGAATGCAGATCTTGAAGTTCTGCTCAATTCTCGCCAACAGTACTTGAGCTTCCACGTTGTCTTTTAGTTGGCTCTTAAGCCAACTAATAATTTCTAGTGATTCGTCCATAGGGGCAGAAATACTATCAGTGGTGCCAAGTTCAATGCTTCGGCTAACACTAGTGACGTTATCGCCGGTATCAAAGCCAATGAGATAGAGTCGATTGGCCTTAGAGCTGATAAGACGAGCCCGCTCTTGGCGGCTAGCCTCTGCTTCTGCTTGAGAGAGAAGGTAGGCAAGAGCACCAATCAATACCAATTCACAGACAAGCAAAAGAGCGACTAATAAAATACCCTGCGAAGCAAGGCTGAGAGAATGACTTCCAGATTTACTTGTGGACTCTTTTGATTTCAAAGCATAGCCCGTACAAATACCAAGGGAAATCTTTAGAAGGAGTATAACCTGCACGCCTAGCCAGCAGCTCTTGGCAAGAATTCAAATAATGGTTCTTCCTATGCAGTGCTAGAATTCAAAACTCAGTAACCATTCAATATAACTGGATAATCAAGTCTATGAAACAACTAGTGAATAGCCAATCTCTAGCCAAAGGTGAACTGAAAGAGTTGCAGGCACTAGCGCAATTGCTTGGTTTAGACAAATATTTTGATGGCGACGTCACCTTAATTGGCCGCGACCCAATTTTGCGCAGCCCTCACCACCTCTCAGAAGCAACAGCTTATGCCCTCACAGCCGAAGCCATGGCCGCAGCTGCACTTGACAGACAGCAAGGGGGCAAACGCAATTCACTGACCGTTAATGTCATTGATGCCATTCATTTTCTGCACTCATCACACTTTCTCTGGCAGTCTGGCTATGCCATGACAGTTGGTGCCGAGTATATTCCTACTAATGGTATTTTCCAGTGCCGTGATGGCCAGTACATCATGATTGAGTCGGGGCCGCCCTATATAAAGCTTGAACGCGGCTATCTCAATTTCTTTGACTGCGGCAATAACCGCGACTCTATTGCCCGCAGTATTGCCAAACACGATGGCGAAGAGTTACAAGAAGCCCTTTCGAAGCAGGGTCTGCCAGCCTGCCTGGCTTACACAAAAGAAGAGTGGCGGGCCCATCCACAAGGACAAGAGCTACTGAAAGTGCCGGTAGTTGAAATCGAAAAGATTGCAGATGGAAAACCGCTTCCATTTTCCCAAGGCAGCAGCTACGGACCACTGAGTGATATCAGGGTATTGGACTTTACCCATGTGCTGGCTGGCCCACGCAGCGCTAGGACATTGGCTAACTATGGCGCTCAGGTGCTGCATATAAGCTCGCCTTATCACGGCGATACCCTGCCCCAAAATCTGCTGGTCAACCCGGGTAAGCACTTGGCCTACCTCGATCTTGATCAACCAGAGAATCTCGCTCAGATGCGTTCATTGGCTAGCAGCGCTGATGTTTTTACAACATCGTATCGCCCAGCAGTAAATCGAAAATTTGATCTGATGCCAGAGAATCTAGTCAAAGATCATAAAGGCCTGATTTACCTGACCATCAATGCCTACGGTCACAGCGGCCCCTGGCAAGATCGTCCCGGATTTGATCAAAACGCCCAGGTAGCAACAGGCTTCGCCCGATCTGAAGGTGCCTTAAAATCGAACGTGCCTCAGTTTTCACCAGTATTTTATCTAAACGATTTTCTCACAGCTTATCTTGCCGCTTCTGGTGTTATGAGCGCGCTGTTGCGCCGTGCCACCGAAGGTGGTAGCTATCACGTTAAAGTTTCACTGGCAAGAAGTGCCATGTGGGTGCAAGACTTTGGCAGCATTGCTCAAAGCGACTATGAAAACGAGCGCGAGAAAGACGACTATCCATCCAAGCTAGTTGATGTGGCATCGCCCTATGGCACCATTACTGAATTAGCCCCAGCTGTGCAATTTGAGCATTCACCCCAAGTTGACATATTGCCTGTGCGTCCCTTTGGCGCAGACAAGCCCATATGGTGGCGCTAATTTTACTAGCCCGAGACTTTATTAGTCCGAGACAGTATACCTAGACTTAACTAGCTGTAGACCTAATTGGCTATGCTCTTGGTGCTAGCTACTTGCTCTTTGTTTGTAATTTTGTCTTTTAGCACCACAACACGCTTGCACTGACCAATACGCGCTGATATGCGTTGTTT
>CALROJ020000044.1:0-58676 GCA_943369735.1 bacterium Ga0077546 | reverse complement strand
TGGAGGCTCTGCGGTCGGCTGTGGAGAAAGAAATTGGTCGTGGCCGTGAAAAAGCCACAGATGAAATGCCTTTTGATTCAAGGGCAAAGAGGGTTTTGGAGCTTTCTTGGGATTCGGCTCGTCGTTTTCGCAACGATCATATTGGCACTGAGCATTTAATTCTTGGACTTTTGCGTGTGGGCGATGGTGTTGCTTGTAAAACTCTGCGCAATCTCAAGGTCGATATGGCCCGCTTGCAGCAGTGGGTGCAAGATGAGATTAATCCGCCCGATGGGGTTGTTTAGTGTTGGCCAAAATGGCCGTTGAAGTTATGCACGATGCAGAAAAACAAGCAATGGATTTTGGAGCGTGGCGATACTCATTCAAAGCCATGCGTGCAATCGTTTGTGCCGAAGAGGAGGCGCGTAAATTGCAGCAGCAGTATTTCGGTAGTGCTGAGATATTGTTGGGTCTAATGGCTGAGGGCACGGGAATTGCTGCTCTAGTGCTGAGACTGGCTGAAGCGCGTGTACTGGCCTCGCGCAACTGCTCCCAAAATTGTATGGCTAGTGCTGGTGAGTTGCCTGAAGATATTTTATTAGACAAAGACGGATGCGATTTGGTCGAAACCGCTAAGGATATTGCTGTGAAGCGTGGTGAATCGCATATTCGCACAGGCCATCTTTTGTTAGCTATATTAGAGTCAGAGAAATCGATGGCCAGGGAGATTCTTGGTCTATTGCATGCTGACATATGGTTGATGAAAAAAGGAGTGACTGAACTACTGGACCAACAAACAGGACGGCCAGAGATAGCGGAAGGCGAGAGATAGATAGAGAGGCAAGTCGGGGCGCAAGTTTATAGGTAAGCTGACGGACAAGTCTAGAGGATTCTGCGGTCGTAAGATTGGTTCGGTTAAAGAGGAACGTTAGTGTTCGAACGCTTCACGGAGAAAGCCATCAAAGTTATTATGCTAGCCCAGGAAGAGGCCCGCAGGATGGGTCACAACTTTGTCGGCACAGAGCAAATATTGCTTGGCTTGTGCGGCGAAGGCGCTGGTATAGCGGCCAGAGTTTTACGCGCTCACAATGTTAAATTGAAAGCTCTAAGAGCGACTGTACTTGGGATTATTGGCAAAGGCAGTGGAAACGTTTCGGTTGAAATTCCGTTCACACCAAGGGCTAAAAAGTTGCTTGAAGCTGCCTGGAATGCCGCGCGGGAGCTAGGGCATAACTATATCGGTACAGAGCATATACTGCTTGGATTGCTTGCTGTTGATGGTGGAGTCGCTAAACAAGCATTGGATAAACACAATGTCGATCTTGAGAAGGTGAAGATCGATGTTCTAGATTTCATCCAGATGGCCAATAAGCAACAGCAGATAGCGAGCGCGAACCCGGCGCACGCACCGGTTCAGTCTCAATCCCTAGTTCGCTCGGCCAAAGGTCCAATCGGAGGCCAGCCAGCCAAAGAGCAAGTGGCGAAGTCAAATGTTTCCGATCTTTTTTCTCAACTTGCCATTGTTGCAATGCAGTTAGCTCAACAAGAAGCTCGTCGGGTCGGCAGTATGAAGCTTGAGTTGCAGCACTTGTTGTTGGGGATTCTCGCGGAGGGTAGCAGCGAGGCCGCTAGACTTCTCTCTGGGCAGTCTATTGCGCTTGAAGAGTTGAGATTGGCAACCACGCAAGAGGAAGTCGAAAAGCCAACTGAATCACAATCTCTAGACTTTGAATTGTCTAAACAAGTTTTATTTACCGTGGAAATGGCTTCGGTTGCCGCTCGTACCTCTGGCAGTTCGCTTATTGCTCCAGAGCACTTGCTTCTTTCTCTATTAAGTTATGAGGAAAGTAGAGCGGTTAAGGGGCTACAGAAGCTCGGTGTAAACATTGAGTTGTTTGTGGACGAGCTGCGAAAAGTGATTAAGGCATTATCTGTTGCCCAAGAGAAAGCTGCTGCGGAAGAGAACATGGCTGAATCGCCCCAAGCGGATAGTCCGGTTGTTGAGGCCGAGCAAAAGCTAGATAAGGCGGCTGCTGAGGAAGAGAAAAAGGTTGAGACTGCCGATTTACCTCAGCCCACGTTAGCACTCACCAGCATGGTTGAGCACGCCATTCAGCTTGCAAGAGAAGAGGCACACCGGCTTGGTCACGTTGAGGTTGATACCGATCATCTTTTGCTTGGCTTAATGACAGAGGCAGATGGTTTAGCTTCATTGGCTTTGCATGTCTGGGATGTGAAGACTAAAGAGTTGCGCCAAGAATCTGAAAACATGCCGGGTCGTGAGAAGTGCGAGTCTCCATGTGAGTCTAAGTGTGGTTCGAAGGTTAACGAACTGATTTTGGCAGCACGGCAGCTGGCACGAGAAGCAAAGCGAACCTATGTCGGCACAGATCACGTATTGCTGGCTCTATTAGCAGACGAAGAGAGCGCTGGCCTTAAGGTGCTACGCAATTTGTCGATTGACCTAGATCGACTAAAGAAGATGCTTCAAAGAGCTAATACTCCGCCGCTATTGGGCGCGAAGTATTCAGCCCTAGTGCCTCTTTCCAAGCAAAAAGGTTTTGAGCGTTTTTCTGATGAAGCAATCAAGGCGTTGACGTTCGCAAAAGAAGAGGCCTCTAGGCTCGGTCATTCGCAGATTTATTCGCAATTTTTGCTGCTCGGTATTTGCGACGAACGACTAAATAAAGGCGCTGAGCGCCTAAGAAAGCTGGGTGTATCACTTGATGAACTTCGCCTCGAAGTTGAGGACCTTACTGGCTACGGTGAAGGTGATTGCAGTAGCGATGTAGTCTTTGGCGAACGCGCACTGCAAGCTATGCAATATGCGTTTGACCAAGTGGCTGCAGTCGGCCTTGAGCTAGTAAGGCCAGAGCATTTGTTTGTTGGCATAATTGTTCAAGATAGTGGAACTGTCTTTGACCTATTGCAAAAATTCAATATCAGCGTTGAGAGATTGCGAGAGAATATGGCTCTCAATCTAAAAAAACCAACCCTTGATTCTGTTGCTGCTTCTCACCTTGAGAAAGTGAGGCAGCTCCTTTGTTTAGCCGAGTCAGAGATGGATGAACTTTTTACAATGCCTGCCATTGATGCGCTAGTTCGGGCTCAGTCTGAGGCGATGACTTTACTTCACAGCTGTTTTGAGCCTGATCATATTTTGCTTGGTTTGGCTGGTGACAAAGAAAGCACTACTGCAAAGGCTCTGAATATCAGTGGTATTGAATTACATCAATTGCGCAGTAGCGCTCAGCATTTGGACTCTAAAAGCTCGTCTAAACCGCAAGCTCTTAAAGTTTCGAGCCAGACGAAGAATGCTCTTGAGAGAGCATTTGATATAGCGGAACAGCGCAAAAGTACAGCTATTGATTCTGATCATTTGCTGTTAAGCATACTTGAAATTAACGCTTGTACAGAGCTTTTCCGTTGGGGAAGACTAGACCTTAAAAGGTTCAAGGAAACAGTTTTTGAGCTGCTTGGCGAAAGTAGATCGGAGTTAGTACTGGCTACAGAAAGCCTTGAGCCTTTTCCACTCACTGCTGCACCGCTGCAAGACAACGTTTCTGGGTTGAGCGGTGCAGTGATCAATGCACCGGTAAAGGTTGAGCTTAGTGCGGAAGACATGCGGGCAAAGCATTTCGATAGCAGCTTTACAGAAGTGATTAAGCTGGCTGTATTAGAAGCACAGCGTTTGGGGCGAAACGAAGTTGGAACCGACCACTTACAAGTTGGTATTTGTGCCGAAGGTAACACTGTTGCTGCTAGAGCCTTAAATGCAATTGGTGTTACAGATACCTTGCTCCGACTCACCAACGAAGAACAATTCGGAAAAGGCACCGATCATTCTAGTGGTGATTTACCTTTCAGTAAGAATGCCGCACTTGCCATTGAGAAAGCCTTTAATAAAGCTCGAGCTTTTGGTTCTGATATTGTCGGGGCAGACCAACTTCTGCTTGGAATTCTTGATTTGCAGAAGATTGTAGACTGCGGCAGCCTCAATCGCGAAGATTGCTCCGCAGTGACAATACTTAAAACCCTAGGCGTGGATCTCTTTCAGTTGCGTAAGCTTCTATTGGAGCAAACTGGAGCTCTGGTTGGTGAAGCTAAACTGCCGGTAGTCGTTCAGCCTGTGCGGCAGGCTGAAATTTCACATTTCTCCCCAGATGCATTAAATCGCTTTGCCAATTTTTCTGCCGACTCCCTAAAGGTAGTTATGGTGGCACAGGAGGCCACTAGAGTGCTCGGATATAGTCTGATTGGTAGCGAGCAGATTTTGCTCGGACTCATGTATGTTGACGAAGGCAAAACAGCTGCCATATTGAAATTTCTTGGTTTGACACCAGAGATATTGATTTCACTAATTGATAGATTTATTGGAAGGGAGCTGATACCGGTTGTTGCAACTGTTCCGTACACATTGAAAGCGCAGCAATTATTTGAACGAGCGAGAGAGTCGTCGGCTTTGGTCCATGGGCCTGTGACAACTGAACATTTGTTGTTGAGTCTATTAGTTGACAGGCAGTCTTTGGCAAGTATTATTCTTGAATGGGTTGGTGCTGATATTGCAAAGCTGGAAGAGGCCGTTGCCGAGCCGATTTTTAACTATCAAGCTGCAATATGCAAGTCGTCTTATCAATTTCGAGAGCTAGATTATGAACATGTGGAAGACTACTGGTCTTTGCTAGAAGAGCGTTTCACTGCCAATCTGCGCACGGTAATAGCTGGGGCCAAGGCTGATTCATGTCGGCGAAATAAAGGCGTTGTTGATGCACCACATCTCTTATTTGCACTCGTTAATTTGCCAACAAACTCCTGTGCTCACTATCTGCAAGCAATCAATCTAGACAGATTTGCTGTCCGCGATAGACTCGACAAGTTGATACCAGGCACTAACCAAGACAAAATTTCAAATTTTGTAGAATTTGACACTCTGGCTAGGCAAGCTCTACTCCGAGCATTCCGGCTTTCTCGTTTTGAAGGAGGCGGCTGGGTGCAGACAAAACATTTGCTTCTGGCCCTGCTTGAGCCGCAAGGCCAACAGCATTTGTCGCTTATGACAGCTATCGGTCTGCGTCCTGATGTACTCGTTGGTGGTTCGAATCTGAAGTCAGCGACCCATAGTGAGCCAGCTCCTGCTGATACTTTGTCGCAGACAGCCCTAAATCAAGATGCTCTTGGTGTTACTGCTACTGCTGAAAGAGCGATGAAGCTGGCAGCCGACGAGGCCAAGCAAATGGGTCACAATTTCGTTGGCACGGAACAGATAATGCTAGGCTTGATTGGAGCTGGTGATGGTGTTGCCGGGCAGCTCCTGCTAAGTCATGGACTGACTCTATTGGAATTGCGTCAGCGCGTGAAAGAAATTATCGGAGAGGGGCCTTGTGTTGCTGGTGCTGAGCTACCGTTTACTCCGCGCACTAAGAGAATGCTCGACTTGGCATTGAATGAAGCTCAGCGGCTTAAGCATGATGAAATTGGAACAGGTCATATACTGCTTGGCCTTCTGCGGGAAGGGCATGGAGTAGCGGCTCGTGTACTTAAGGAAATGGGGCTTAGCCTAAACAAGTTGATTGAAGAAACCGAAGCTAGATTACTTGAGGATGGCGCTAAGAAGACAGTTAGCAGCAGCGCTAACGACAGCGTTGTCAGCACCGGAGATTTTGAGCGGTAATTTGTATGGAACTTACAGCCTTTTGGTATTAGGCTGGTTGCGCTGTGCGTGTTGCTCTGCTTCTTGAGCCTTGGTGCGCATCTTTTCGCGCAGGACATCAAACATACTCCAGATCTCTTCTGGGGTCTGTTCTGGTTCTTGCATTGCTCTCTTTAAGCCACGCGCAATTATTTCGTCAGCTCTCTTTTTTGAGTCGGAAGAAGGGGGAGCGTAAACAGCTTCTGACTCCAAGACGAAAAGATCATTGGGTGTGCATCTTAGATAATCACACAATTTGGCAATGGTGCCAAACTCGACACCTTGACTGGCGCCTGTTTCTAGAGCACTTAAAGTTTTTTGGCTCAAGCCTGTACCGAGGGCTACGTCACGCTGGGTTAGTTTGCCGCGAACTAACCTCATAAATGCCAGATTGAATCTCACGTATTTGCTCATATCTGTTACTTTTTAGTCCTTTCGGATTGTAAGTACGCGTGCGTTTTGACGTAGTAGACAACGTCATATGACCACTATAGGTAGTCTGAACTTGTATGTCAAGCGCAGCGTTGGCATGGTTGGTGGAAGCTATGTTCAACGATGGATTTCGTTGAAATACTCAAACATTTTCTCTATCGCGACTATGGCGCCAGTATCGAGATCGTTACCACCACCGGGTTCAACTTATGCATGCTGGCGTTGCTAGATAGTATCTCTTTGTCGCCTGATAGTTCGTCCGAGCTATTTTTGTCTTTGGGTGGCGCTAGGCATGCTGTGGCACTGACTTTGCCAGACTTAGATTTGAGCAACGATTCCAGTTTGCCATTATTCCATGACAATATATTTCCGCCGTAGTCCCAATCAAAGCCTGACATTTTGAAGACTTTGCCATTCATTTTTTCTAGTTCAATTAATGTGGTGCCAGTTGTGATTCTATTGGGCAAAATCCATAGACTGGGCTGGTCTTCAATGCGAATAACTTCTGGCAGATCACGCTTTTTGACGTTCTTCCAGATAAATGTAACTCGTCGTTTCGGGTCGTTAGGATAAATGACAGTGCCGTTGCTGGTTTCACCTTCCGCTACGTGGACTGTTTTGCGTTTGACATTCTTAGCACCGAAATAGGCAATCAGGTCTTTCTCTGATGTGGTTGCCCCTAGCACCGGAGAGATTTTGTTGGCTTGACTCATGACTAGATAAGGCTGTTGCTGCTCTGCCCCTTGTGCCGGATTGGAACTCGTAGTGCACGCTAGTAGTGCACAGAGTGCCGAAGTAGAGACTATTTTCCTTAGCGAAATTAGCGACACTGGCGACATCGGCGACATTGATAGTTCTCCATGGCAGGTTGCAGCGATCAGATCCGGCAGTATACGTTATCTGTGAAATCAATCGGTTTGTGCTTCGATTTTGCCAAGAAAGTCGCTATCCTTGTCAAGAACGATGTTTGTTTTTCAGTGGCTGTTTGAGTCGGCTCTTGTCAATAACAGAAGTTATCTAAGTTTGTTATCTGTTGATAGTATTGACTTGCTAAGCATGAGAGAACCAAGAAAAGGTGAATGGGTTCATAGGTCAAAGTTTTTATGAATGCAGACCAAAGTAGCAAAAATGCCGTTAGACAATAGGGCAAAATATTCGCTAGTTAGCCTGGCTTTGGTTGTGATTTTGTTCGCGTTGGTTTTTGGGATTATCTGTGCCCATCCATTGATGATCGCCCCAGAAGTGGCTCTAAACCTTGAAGCCGCCAAGTTAATTGCCACGGGCAAAATTCCATATGTAGACTTCTTCTGTCTGTCTTCGCCGCTGATTTTATACGGCAGTCTTGTGCCATTGTTGTTTGCGCAAACTCTTGGCGTTCCACCTAGTTTGGTTGCCAATCTGCTTGCCTGGTCTCTTTCGCTTGTTTCTGTATTGTCGTGTGCCGTTATTCTGCTGCCGAGGTGGCACCACAGAGAGTGGCATTACTTCCCGCTCTTTATAGTGGCCCTTGCTCTGGCCAATGTCTTGATGCTGTTTCAGCTTGGTCAGCGGGAACATCTCGTCATGCTCGTTGCTGTTCCATATTTTCTCATTAGGTGGTTGCGTTGGAATGGCCACAAGATCTCTAAGAAAGAAGCAATTCTCTCTGGAGTCTTTGCTGGTTTTGGCTTCTGTTTGTGGGACGCCTTTTTGTTGATGGCGGCAAGCCTAGATGGTTTTTGGCTGCTCTTTTTGCGCAAGATTCGACCTCTAGTGGCGCTTGAAGTTCGTGCTGGCATTTGTGCTGCATCTATTTGTTTGTTTTCGGCTTTATTTCTGCCAGAAGCGGCAAGAACTAACTATCTTTCGCTGGTTTATCCAATGCTTTCTTTGGGCTACCAGTGCCACGATTGGTCTATTTATGGCAGTGGCAGCGTGCCTGAGCGGCGTGATATTTTTTACGTTGCCATTGCCGCCATTTTGTTTGTACTGCCTTTTAGAAGGCGTACCAGTTTGGCTGCACCACTGGTTGTGCTTTTCTTGGTTGGTTTTGGACTGTATTTGAGCCAGCTTAAAGGCTTGAGCCAGAGCGCCATTCCCATGATATTCGCTACTGCTCTTTTGCTCTCAATCGACCTTGCTATAGCCGGAGTTATTGCTAGACGAATTCTACGAATTGGTGGCAATATAGCCTTGATTGCCTACGCTGTGAGCGTTTTACTGCTCGCTGGAGCCTTCTTAAAGCAGCAAGAAAGTAAGATTGGTCGAGGGTTGCCACTGGTCGCTGAAGTGATTCCTGAGGAGATCGCACGGCAGAAGTCTGAACTGGCCTCAAGCTCGTTAGCTGGACAAAGCTCTACCGGAGACTCTGGAGAAACAGCAGAACCTGCCAGCTGTGCCGCTTGGCTGGCAAAGTATTCTCGCGAAAACGATGAGGTCTTGTTTCTCACCGATAGTTTAGTGGCAGGCTATCCGCTGATGTTGCAGATGAATCGCCAACCTAGTGGCTATTTATTGCAGTCTGATTGTCTGGTGGAGCTTGAGGCCTGCGAGCGCGAAAGCCTTCAACCAAAGACGTTTCAATCTTATGCAGAGAATCTGTACCCTCGCCTTGAGCGTGACATTGCCAGTCAGCGGGCGAAGATGATTTTTGTGCAAGACGTGACCATGGACGATTTGCTGAAAAAGCACAATGTAGCCGAGACTCTGCACAAGTATTACGAGCTGAGAGGCCATGCTCGTCTGAAGGGTGCCAATGCAGAGCCTGTTGAGCATACTGGTTTTAACTACAACATTGGTGTCTTCTTACCCAGAGGGCAGCACCAATGAAAAAGCGGCCTTTATCTTTAGTGATGGACACTTCCACTAGAAACTCTATGTTCGTCCTCGGCGGCCTTCTGATGCTGCTTGTCTTTGTGCGCTTGCTGACGTTTCCGCTGTTGTTTCCTCTGCAAATATCACCGGATCAATCTATGTTCGTTGCCATTGGTGAGCTGCTATTGCAAGGCAAGCGGCTCTATGTCGATGTGTTTGACGTTAACCCTCCTCTGGCTTTTTATGTCCATATGGTACCAGCCATGGTATCGAGGTTATTCATCATTCCAGCGCCACAGGCGTTTGGATTTTCCATAATCGCATGTTGGCTTTATAGCGTGGGCTTTAGTCTGTGGCTGTTGTGGCGGCAATCCAGGCACAAAGAAGCTTTTCTCTTTGTGCCTCTGGTGGTGTCGTTCTCTTGTTTGACACTTTGGCTTTCGCAAATGGATGAGTTTGGTCAAAGAGAGCATCTATTCCTTTTGTTGTTCTTCCCTTTCTTTATAGTCAGGTGGCTGCGTTGGAATGGCCATGCCACTAGCCCTAAGGCAGCAATCATTGCTGGAAGTTTTGCAGCTATCGGCCTGTTTTTTAAACAATATTATCTTGGTGCTGCGGTAATACTTGAACTGCTTTGGTTTATGGAAAAGCCGCGCTGGCGCAATCTCGTGGCTCCAGAAACGATTGCTTGTGCGGTTTTGGGCGTGTTGTACGCTTGCTGCCTTTTGGCTATGCCGCAAGACATGAAGGATGGCTATTTCTCTTTTATGGTGCCAATCTTCGCTGCTGGTTATAGCGAGTATGGCACTTCGATAATGTTTCAGTTTGTGGGCTGGGCGCAGATGTGGAATGACCGCATTTATTTGCTGATCACCGCTTGTGCGCTTGGTATGGCGATGATGCGCTATTCCACTTTGATTATGCCGCTGTTAGCTTTTAGCTTTTTTGGTCTGGCTTCATATCTGCTGCAGGGGCAGCCTTGGCTCAATCACGCTCTGCCTTTTGTTGCTGGTTCGTACATGCTGGTGGGTGTTGAGGCGGCTATTGCTGCTTGCGTGCTGAGACAGTATGCCCTGACTGTTCTTCGTTGCTCAGGCCGTAGGTTTGATATAGTTTGCATGATCGCCCTTGTTATTTGGCAGGGGCAAATTGCTGTGCAGGCAATTTCAGAGCAGATGCAGCGAGCTGCTGAGGCGGATAAGCTAGATTTAGCTTTGGTGGGCTACAAAGGTCAAGCTGCTAGAGCGGATAGCGAAACGCTGTGTGCTGTCATTCTTCGCTATACGAAAATTGGGGACCCGGTTCTGTTTATCACGAGAAGCATCGCACCGGGATATCCGCTACTGTTGCAAACTAAGCGCGAGCCAGCATCGCGCTATCTGCATGGCATGTTATTGCCAACTTTGCTCTATGCCAGCGATAAGGCCGGTTCCGAATTGGTCAAAGCCAAGATGGACGGTTTTAGAACCAAGGTTTTGGCGGATTACAAGGCAGATATTCGCCGCAATAAGCCCAAGTTGATAATGATTCAAAGCACCCGCATGTGGGACATACTGGAAGATTCTAAATTTATGCAAGACCCAATCTTTGAGCAGTATCAGTTCGCTGGTGTTGTGGATGATCACCGAATTTATATTCGTCGCGATGTGGTTACTTCCCGCAATTAATTAACAGCTAGAGCGCCACAGGTGCTTGGTCCGGTCTTGTGCTGCACAGAATTATTCGATGCCAAAAGAATGCCAAACTTGCGCCATGAGCCTGCCGGTTTGCCCCCGTATATTGATGATGTTGCACTTGAGCAATTTTTCTTTTCTTACTAGCGGGTTTGAGAAATGGCTGACATCAATACCAGTGTTGCTGATAGAACAAAAGTAAGCGAACAGTTACCTGTCGTAGATTTTGGAGCTTGGGCGCAAGCAAGCACTGCCTACTCGAACAAGGGTCTAGCCGCCGTCGAGAATAGAGCTAAAGGGCTGCCAGCTGGCTTCAACCAAGATTTTCAGATTTCTGGTCTAGACCTTAGTGTTCCCGAGAGTGGAAAGAGCAAAGCTGCTTCCACTTCCGCCAAGGCTGATGCAAACGCCGTTGGTAAAACCGCTGGTAATAAATTTGATGCTACAGCCGTTGCCACCGAGCTGCACCAAGCACTCAATCCCAAACTTCTCAGTCTGCAATTTGGAGCTGACAGCGACAAGGCTTTCAATACCCTCAAGAACGTCACTCCAGAGCAGTATAAGGCTGTGGACAAAGCTTACAGCGAGCTTGTTGGCCCAGCTGCCAGCGGCTCTTTAGAGAAGGGCAGTTCTTTAGAGAAGAAAGCAGCTAGCGTTGATGCGCGTTTGGGACAATTGATTGAGAGCAAAAAGCACAATGATGTTCCCGAAGAGCAAAGAGTAACTGGTGAGCGATTGCTCAAGGCCGGTAGCAACCTCAAGGTTGGCGAAATCAATGCTGTTACTTTGGCTGATGGCCGTCGTTATGATGTTTATGTTCCAAAAAATGCTGACAAACGCGCTCCGGTAATCGTCGCTATGCATGGTGCTTCTGCCGGTGATTCAATTGGCCTAATGGCTCAAGAATCTGGCCTGACAGCCGACGCCGAGCGCACCGGTGCCATTGTGGTCTTTGCTTATTCGAAGCCTAGACAGTTTGATATCGGTGTGACCAATGTCACCGGTGTGGCCTGGAATGCTCCTGGTCGCATAAATTTGCCAGCAGCCGTCGACAACGTCACCGATGATCGCAAGTATTTAGACAACGTTTTAGATGACCTTGCTACCAAGTCGAAAACCGCAGAGAAAGTCGGTCTCTTTGGTTTTTCAGATGGCGGACGTTTTGCCCAAATATATGCCGCTGATAGACCTGACAGAGTGGCAGCATTTGTTTCAATGGAAGGCACCTGGATGCAAGGTGAGAAGGCACCAGCAATTGCTAAGCCTGCCATGATTGTTCACGGTGATTCTGACAAAACTCTGCCTTACGAAGGCGGAATGGGCTCTGTCAGCCGCAAAATGAATTGGCTGCTCGGTACCAACTTAGAAAAGTCAGCACCTTACATGCAAGCTGAAGTTTGGAAGAAGGCCAATCAGTGCGATGGACCAGTCGAAGTAAAAACTCAAGGTGATGTTACTGAGCGCAACTACACTGGCTGTAAGGTTGGTGAGGTGGAAGAGTACATTGTTAAAGGCGGCGAGCATGGCTTGCATGACTATAAGAACGATGGCAGTCGCATGGTTCAATGGATGTTAGGCAGAGCAGATCGCCGTCAGGCATCATCCACCGAGGGCGCAAAGTTTCTCACTAAGCACATCGTCTCTGACTTGAGCAGTAAGTAAGGCCTCCAATTTCGCGCCAACAGTTTATTTTGGGATGTCCGGTGGGACATCCCAAAGGGAGTAGGCTCCATTGCGAGTTTTTGTGGCAGAAACTGGTTGAAAGCTCACGCGCCAAGCAACTTTTTTGAGTAGACTAACACCAGGACAGAGCTGCACTTCTCGGAACAGCACGTAGCGTTTCTGTTGTAAGCATGGACCTCGATATTGATAGAGAGAGTAGAGTTCATCGATTTTTCTATAGAATACTCCTGTCTTTGGCGAGTCAGGTGTCTGGTCTGATAACCAGCAGGGAGAGTTGGTGTTTAGATAGATTACTAGCTGTACTATTTGCAGCGCGATGATCGCTAGTCCAAGTCTCTGCTGGTAGCGTTTCCAGCGGTAAGCAAGAACGATGAGGAGAAAAAACTGCTTAGTCCAGACGACGTAAACGAAGGGAGGGTCTGGTAAAAGCACCAGAAGCATTAGTGCTTGAATGTCTTGAACACTGCGTGGTTTGAATAGTCGGTAAATAACAAACAAGTACAGAAGGGCTGATAGACAAGATGAGATAGTTTCGACTAACTCGTTGTTGAATACTGGACGACCATGTTGTGCGGTGAATCCACTGGTTGAGAGATCAAGTACAATCAGAGCCAAAGCCCATTTCAGCGGCTGCGCGTAGGTCGTTAAGAGCGGTGTGAGATTGCTAGGTTTATTCATTACGCTGGTACTATCGAATGATTATTTGCTTGTCGTCGTAGGGATGTCGACAATTTTGTATTCGCCTTCTGTTGTTCGAGTTACGATAACCTTTTTGTCGCTGGTGTAGTCGCAGATTTTCTTTGCAAGACTTATACCAGGAAGCAATTGCACTTTGCGAAACAGTAGATATGTCGTATTTGGTACGTTTTGCCACGGATAGCCGTACAAACAATAGATCCCGTCGGTTCTGCTATATAGAACTTTGTTACTGTCCGATTGTATGTAGTAATACTGAAAGCAGGGGAAGCCGAAATAAATCATTGCCATCGCTGCCAACGTTGATACAGTAGCTCCAGCAATTCGTGTGAGCCTGTGCCAACGGACGGTAAAAACTAGAATAATCAGGGCTTGTTTTACCGTAGAGTCGATGAAAAGAAAGCTGGGCATAAACAACAGTATTAGCAGTGCCTGAATGTCCTGCGCACCGCGAGGTTTGAGTTGTCGAAAAACAATAAATGAATAGAGCAAGCCAGATAGACAATAAGATAAAATTTGAATAAATTGGTTGTCGAATTGCACAGTGCCGTTTTTAAGAACAAAGCTGTAGGTTGATGCATTTACAATAATAAGTGCTATGGCCCACTTTAGTGATTGCGCATTCTTTGTGACGAACGATACCAGGTTGTTTTTGATATTCATTTGTGTGGTATTCCTGGTGGTGCCGAATGCTAACCTGATTTTGGTGCGATTTGTTTGACTTGTGGATCCGCTCGATTTTCATCAATAAAGTAATTTCCTTCTGGTGAGCGAAGAATACGCACAGAATTGTTGGTTGTCACTCTGTCTATTTGTTTTACTAGACGCAAGTCTGCGCAGACGGGAACTTCTCTATTTAGTCGGTAGGTTGCTTTTGCTGACCATTTGTTTCGATCGCAATACAACTTAAACAGGTGGTCTGTTGAAGATATGAGCTTCCCGTCTTTTGGAATGGGAGAGTAACTTGCTAAGTCCAGGCATAACATGCTGATCGGGGCTGTAACAACAGCGCCAGCAATTAGCAATATGGCAGATGCTCTCTTAACGGATATCCAGCGTGTGAAAACTACCAGTACTACAAAAATTTGTTGAACGATGACAGTGACTACTTCGTCAGGTTTCGGCAAGAGGAGGAGCAGCATCATAAGTTGAATGTTCAAGTTGTCGCGAGATTTGAATAGGCGCAGAGCTATCACGCTGTAGATTAATAGACTTACTTGATTACATATGCTGCCGGCATGAACTGAGTCAAATTCCCAATGACCTTGATTACTGAAGAAGGAGCCGATGATTACGTTAAGCAAACAAAGCGCGACGGTCCATTGGATTGCCACAGCGTTTTTCATCAAGAAAGTTGTGTTCAGTACCGTCATTGGAAAACTAAAGGTCCTCCTTATCAACCTATATTAGTCTTCTCACTTCCATGTTGCGATTGTCAAGAAATATACACTTGGCAATAAGCGAATAGCCTGTGTTTCCGAGGTTACTTAGAGGTTGCTTACAAGATTAAGCTGTGTGCTTTGACGATTTAACCTAACCAAAATTTTCCGTGACTGGCTGCCAAGCGCCTGGCTGGTTTTATTTGATTTTGTCTGAATTCGCAGCAGGTCATGGTTTTAAGTGGTACTTGCGAAAGCGGTCTTTACCAAATGACATGTTCAAAACTCGTTTTCTTCATCATTTCTTTGTTTCTGGGCCATTCTGAAGTTGGCTCACCTTGCCGCACCCGGTGGCAATATGTAGATAGCATGATGTTAGAATGTAATCACGATTAGGGATAACTAACTGTTCGGGGGCTAACCGCCATGTTTGAAAGGTTCACGGAAAAAGCGATCAAAGTAATCATGCTCGCACAAGAAGAAGCGCGCAGGCTTGGTCACAATTTTGTGGGCACAGAGCAAATTCTTCTAGGTTTGATCGGTGAAGGCACCGGTATCGCCGCCAAGACTCTCAAGTCTATGGGCGTCAACCTAAAAGATGCACGTGTCGAAGTAGAAAAAATCATCGGTCGTGGCTCCGGCTTCGTCGCTGTAGAAATTCCATTTACACCTAGAGCCAAACGAGTGCTCGAATTGTCTTGGGATGAGGCTCGCCAATTAGGTCACAACTATATTGGTACAGAGCACCTGCTCCTTGGCTTGATTCGTGAAGGCGAAGGCGTTGCCGCCCGCGTCTTAGAGAATCTTGGTGTTGACCTAACCAAAGTTAGAAGCCATGTCATTCGTCTACTAGGCGAAAGTGGCGCTGCTACTACTGGTTCTGGTTCTGGCAGTTCGACTTCAACCGGTCGCTCCAAGACCCCTACCCTTGATGAGTTTGGCGTCAACATGACCCAAGCAGCTCAAGAGAACAGACTTGACCCAGTGGTTGGTCGTGAAAAAGAAATTGAACGGGTTATTCAGATTCTTGGTCGACGTACCAAGAACAACCCAGTATTGATTGGTGAACCGGGTGTTGGTAAAACCGCTATTGCAGAAGGTTTGGCCATCCGCATTTCCAACTCTGACGTTCCTGAAATCTTGCTCGACAAGAAAATTGTCATGCTTGATATCGGTTTGCTAGTAGCTGGTACCAAATATAGAGGCGAATTCGAAGAACGCCTGAAGAAAATCATGGACGAAATCCGCTCTGCCGGTAACGTCATGTTGGTAATCGACGAGCTTCACACCTTGATTGGTGCTGGTGCTGCTGAAGGTGCTATCGACGCTGCTAACATTCTCAAACCAGCTCTTGCTCGGGGCGAGTTGCAATGCATCGGCGCTACCACAATGGATGAGTATCGCAAACACATTGAGCGTGATGCTGCTCTAGAACGTAGATTCCAGCCAGTTATTGTTGATCCACCTTCTGTTGAAGAAACTGTAGAAATCTTGCGCGGTCTTCGTCCTAAGTACGAAGAGCACCACAGATTGATCATTTCTGATGAAGCTATCGACAGCGCTTGCAAACTTTCTGACCGCTACATCTCTGACCGTTTCCTTCCAGATAAAGCTATCGACATCATCGACGAAGCTTCATCGAGAGTACGTTTGAGAGCTTCTAGCTTGCCACCAGAAGGCAAAGAAGTTGAGAAAGAATTGCGTGCTGTTCGCCGCGATAAAGAAATGGCCATTCGCAACCAAGAGTTTGAAAAAGCCGCTTCGTTGAGAGAGCAAGAGACCAAGCTTTCTGAAAAGATTCGCGAAATTCAAGCTGTTTGGAAAGCCAAGCAAGAATCAGAAAAACCAACAGTGACTCCTGAAGAAGTAGCCCACGTAGTTAGCGCATGGACAGGCATTCCGCTACTCAAGTTAACCGAAGGCGAATCCGAAAGATTGCTGCATATGGCTGATGTATTGCACCAACGAGTAATTGGTCAGAACGATGCTGTTGAAGCCGTTTGCAAAGCTATTCGCCGCGCAAGAGTTGGCTTGAAGAATCCAGATAGACCAATCGGCAGCTTTATCTTCTCTGGTCCTACCGGTGTTGGTAAAACCGAATTGGCTAAGGCTTTGGCTGGTTACTTCTTCGGTTCAGAAGACAACTTGATCAGAATCGACATGTCAGAATTCATGGAGCACCACACAACTTCTAAGTTGATTGGTTCACCTCCTGGATATGTTGGCTACCAAGAAGGTGGTCAGCTGACAGAAGCTGTTCGTCGCAAACCCTACTCTGTAGTGCTCTTCGATGAAATCGAAAAAGCTCACCCAGATGTCTTCAACGTTCTTCTCCAAATTTTGGATGATGGCCGCTTGTCTGACAGTAAGGGTCGCACCGTAGACTTCAAGAATACGATCATCATTATGACCTCCAACGTCGGTGCTCAATTCATCGACAAAACGTCTCTCACACTGGGCTTCCAAGTTCAGACAGAAGACGCCGAACACTCCGAGCGTTATAAGAAGATCAAAGATCTTGTTATGGATTCGATGAAGAAGACCTTCAGACCAGAGTTCCTCAACCGCGTAGACGAAATCATCGTCTTCCAACAGTTGACCAAAGAAGAGATTCGCTACATCGTCGACATCATGTCTTCCGATCTACAAAAGCGCATCAAGCAAAACGGAATGGAATTGGTCATCTCTACCGAGAGCAAAGACCTGATCGCCAAAGAGGGTTACAACCCTGCTTACGGTGCCAGACCGTTGCGTAGAGCAATTCAACGCATGCTTGAAGATGCTATCTCTGAACAAGTTCTGCAAGGAACCTTCAAAGAAGGCGATGTCATTGACACCATGGTTGAAGACGGTAAAGTCGTCTTCGTTAAGGTGCCGGGCAAAGTATCCAAGCCGGTTGAGAAAGGCGACAAAGATAAAGACAAAGAAGAAGCCAAAACTAGCAAGACTGAGAAAACAGACAAGCCAGAGAAAGCCTCTAAGTCTAAAGACAGCGAGAAATCGTCTGAGAAAGAGACAGTCGAATAAGTCATGTCGGCAGAACAAAATGATTGATTTAAAGGGGGCAGCTAACGCTGCTCCCTTTTCTGAAAAATAGACCTTTAGATTGACACAGTGCTAAGAATTTTCGACTATAACTTGATACTGATGAGTGTTTAACTATTCAATGCGGGACTCAAATTTGAAACTCTTTTTTTTGAAATCTTTGCCAGTATTTCTGATTTGCACCACTTTAGCTTTGACCGGCTGTGAATCTGATAAACATGGTTTGACAGAATCAAGAGTGTTTACGTTTGATGTGCCAGATTTGAAAAGCAATCCGGTTACTCCGCCGAAGAAAGATAAAGACCCAGAAGCATGGGCTCAACTTGCTTTTGAATATCAATCTAAGCAAATGTGGCCGCAGTGCATTTATTGTTATACAAAAAGCTGTGAATTAGATCCCACTAAAAAAGGCTATTGGAATAGCCTGGGTACTGCATATCAGTTCTCTGACAAAATGGAAAATGCTCGCAATGCATTTCTGCGCTCCCATGAACTTGATGTTTATGAAATCGGCAATATGGAATCGATTGGGTTTGCTGATACTAGCATGGGCCTTCATGATGCCGAAGCACTGCGCTTTTACTTGATGGCATTATCGATTGATCCTACTCACAAGGGTGCTTGGGATAACCTTGTTGGTGTATTGCATCGGCTTGATAAAGACGAGTTTGTGCCGCGTGTACAAACTCTTGCTAGCTCACCAACAGAGCCGAATGGACCTTTTGTCGCTGATTCAATCAATGAGTACTTTTTGCGAGAAAAACCAGACGACTATGATTTGCTAGTCAATAAAGGTCTCTTCCAGACTCGCTTGCTTAACGTGCCAATGGCTCTGGAGGCCTTTGATAAAGCCAATAAGCTCAGGCCTGAAAGCCCGCGAGTTTTGATCGGTTATGGTTTGTTATACGATGCCATTGGCGATAGCAAGAAAGCAGTGGAATATTTTACCCGCTGCACCAAAGCAAGCCCTAGTCAGGCAATGGCTTGGGCCATGCGTGGTTCGATTGCGGAGAAAGCAAAAAATTATAAAGAGGCTCTAGATTGTTACGTTGTAGCCTCCGCTCTATCGCCGGAGAAGGCTCAGTGGTCCGGTAAAATCGGAGTGCTAGATAAGATTGTTAAGGCTGGCGGCGTAGTTAAGCCAGAGGAAGTGAGCAAGGCTGCGGAGCCGGCTAAGCCAGCTGAAGCCACCAAGACTCCAGAAGCCAGTAAGCCTACTAAAGCTAGTTATTAGAATGCTTGCCGCAACCTAAGAAATGCGGGTTTTCTCGTGCATTGCCAGCTGCTCAATAATATTTTCAGGGGTAGAACCCTCAAGAATAGTGGCTCTCAGGCTGGCGGAAATGAACCCAGCAGCGACTGCATCGTCAAAGAACGACAGCAGTGAGTCGTAGTAACCGTAGGCATTGAGAATACCCATGGGCTTTTTATGCAGCCCCAATTGGCCCCAAGTAAGAATTTCGCAAAACTCATCAAGTGTTCCATAGCCGCCAGGAAGAGCCAAAAATGCGTCTGAGAGGTCTGCCATTAAGGCCTTGCGCTCGTGCATTGTTTCGACATAGTGAATTTTGGTCAGACCCTGGTGGGCGACTTCCTTTCGGTGAAGGAAGTGGGGAATGACACCAATGACATTTCCACCCTTTGCCATGGCCGCATCGGCGATAACGCCCATGAGGCCCACATTACCGCCGCCGTAGACCAGAGTCATGCCGCGTTCAGCAATCAGTTCGGCTGTCTGTACAGCAATTTCGCGGTGGGCGGGATTGTTGCCCATACTGGCTCCGCAAAATATGGCCACTGATTTCACTTATAACAACCTCAATAAACGGCCTTACTTTAATTTGACTGGCCTTGCTACCATTATCAGATGCACATTATAGATTCTTGCGTCACTCTTCAGGCCCAGTACTTTGAAAAGCTTCTGCAAGAAGCTCAGGCTAATTGGCCACCCTTAGCGTATACAACTTCGCAGTTGGACAAACAGTGCTTTGCCTTAATAATGCGTCCCTCCGAAGAAAGCCGTGAGCTCTTGGCTGAGCGTTTGCGACTGGTGGCGGAGCGCTTTACCGATAATATCTATTATGGTGAGAAAAATCTGCATTTGACTGTATTTGGCTTGCCAAATCTTGACAGCAGCCCTCTGGTTCATCGTCACTTCGACCGTTATCTCTCGTCGCATGTTTGCGCTGTAAAGCCTGTCACCTTACCTCTTGGCGGCTTGTCGATAGTAGGCAATACTCTGGTCTTTAAAGCTTTTGACCCAATCGGTAATTTGTTGCAGTTCAACAAGAGCGCCCTAATTGAGTTGACAGAAGAACTTTATGGCGACGGTGTGGACATCACCCAGATGATTGGTTTGCATACTGAGATATTTTGGCTCACGGCTGCCCGCATTGGGGCGAATCAGCCAAGAGAGTTTTTGGACTATGTGGTGGAACACACCAATGAGAGCCTAGGCGCTCTGTCTTTTGACACGATGGAATTGATTAAGACTGATCATCTTTTTAGGCCAGAAAACACGACTGTAATCAAGGCCTACACTCTAGGTGAATTGAATTAGGGCACGGTTGCCGATTGCCTGATCTCGATGGGCACGAATCAACATCAGCGCTTGCATTGATGGCGTGATGCTAGCGCTAAACTTCTTCTGCGCTTTGCAGAGTTAGTTCTAGGGAGCTGTCTGGCTTGACGCGGACAGTTACCCAAGTAAGATCGTGCACAACGTAATCGGCTTCAGTGATATTGTGGTCGGCCGAGCGAACAGCCACGGCGATGACGCGCATACCAGCTTGTTTGGCTGCCTTGATGCCGTTTGGCGAATCTTCAAAAACGACGCAATCCTTTGGTTCTAGGCCAAGTCTATTAGCTGCGAGTATGTATGGCTCAGGATTTGGTTTGCCTAATGTGACATCATCGGCGGTGATAAAAACTTTTGGTATTGGTAGCTTGGTGTGGGTCAATCTGTGTGTAGCCAGTCTGTGACTGCCTGAAGTGACCACAGCAAAATGATGGGGTGATAGGCGCGAGAGTAGCTCTACGGCGCCATCGATAGGAACGAGCCCTTTGGTGCAGCTAGTTTCAAGATCTTCTAAATGTTTCACTTCTTCATCAATATCGGCCTCAGGTGTGAACATTTGGACGATGTCGATGGTGCGCCGGCCATGAGCTTTCTCGACCAAGTCACCGAGGTGCAAATTATGCTCTTCTGCCCAGGCAGCAACGGCATAATCAACACAGATTGTAGAATCTACCAGGGTGCCATCTAAGTCGCTTAGAATCGCCTTGCAGTTAACTGTTACGCCCTCTTGAGGGAAGACTGTTAGTTCTTTTCGCCGACCGTGCAATGAATTGGACATGGTTTTCCTATGCTCCTGAAGAGCTATATTATGCCTAAAGACAGTTGCTACAGGGTGCTTCGGATTGTCAATTGCTACATTTCTTTAGTGGGTGGTTGGGTTTGGCTGGTGATGTAATCTTTTGAGGTCAGCAGTTGTGGGCAGAATGGACAAGTTGAGCAGTTGAGCAGTTGAGCAGTTGAGCAGTTGAGCGGATGAAAGGATACGAAGAAACTTGGGCTGAGCTTGAGTTGAAAGCTCTGGCCGCGATGGAGAAGCCAGAGTTGTCTGGTGGTTCGCCGCTGCCTGCCGGTTATGCGCTGAGTCTGCGATTCTGGATGTTCGAATCGTTTGGAGATTCCCAAAGTTGGAATTTCTACAAACCTCAAACGACTTCTGAGTATCATCCAATCTTGTTGCTGAAGACCGTGTGGCAGAGGCAGGAAGATGCTCGACGTTTTTCTTTTCCGGATGTTGGAATAAAGCATGTGGATAAGTTCAAGCCAAGTCCGACACTGTCGTTTAGTGATCGGCACATCAGTGTCGAAATGTTTGAACGTGGTCACAATGAGGCCAATCGGGCCTTACAGCATGTTCGCAGTGTTGCGCGCTTGCCGAGCATAGTTGATGGTACAGGTTTTGGCATCGAAGTATTTGAAGGTTCCAAAAGTGAAAAAGTAGAGTGGAACTCTGGGCTGCCTGTTGGTGATGCGTTATTGGAACTTGTGGCAGGTTTGGCCTGATTGACAGACATGTCAAATCTGACATAATGTGATTATATGGTCGATTTGACAGGTCAGAAACAACCAGAGAAGAAGCCGACGCTTTGGTATTCGGCTTCGATACTTGACGAAGTGAGATTGTGGCCAAAAGAGGTAACCGAGGAAATTGGGCGGCAGCTGAACAAAATTGAGTACGGCGGACAAGCCTCAGATTTTAAGTCTATGGCTACTATAGGCAGCGGCGTCTATGAAATACGTCATTCTGAGCGAAGCGACCAGTACCGCCTTATCTACGTGGCTAAATTCAAAGAAGCTATTTACGTGATACATGTGATTTCGAAGAAGAAGACGCAAAAAACCGCACAGAGAGACATTGATATTGCCAAAGAGCGATACAAACGGTTGGTTGATAAAAGAAGGAAGTTAGGTTATGAGTGAAGAAATTTTCACTACAGGTAGTGGCAATGTATTCGTCGATTTAGGTTTCTCTGAAGAGGAAGCCGCTGAGCTGACTATCAAGTCGTGCTTGTTTTCTATACTGCAGGAAGCTATTGCTAAGGCTCTTGAGACAAGTACACAAGCTCAGATCGCTAAACGACTTGGTGTAGATCAACCAATAATTTCAAAAATCCAAAACGATAAAATGTCTGGTTTCTCTGTTGAGCGTATAGCGAGTTACCTTTTGCGATTGAATTACGACATTTCTTTAGCGGCTCATCCTGCGCCAGCTGAGCGCTCAGGTCGAGTGATTCCAGCCAAGCAAAATCGCTCTATTGCATAAATCAAATAGTGGTTTGATTTGAGAACTGAAAATTTGCTAGTGGGATTTTGAGAGGCGCAACGAAGCCTCTTCCTCTGTAATGTGCCAATCCCGACCATTGTGGTTTGTGGTGCAAGACTAGCTGATTATCAGTTATCGAGAAATGATCACACATCCCAATAATGTCTAGATAACCAGCTTGCGCTACGAACCGATAGGCAACCAGGCCTGTAGTGAGCTCTGTGAGCCGCACATAGAGAAGGAGGCCGAAGTAATTGGCTTTGAGTTTCAACTCTGGTTCGATCAAATATTTACGCGTTTGTTTTACAAGCTTGGTCATTTTGACCGTCGTGCAATTTTTATCGGCACTGATTCTCAATCGTGCTTCTTCAATTGGTTCAATTTCAGAATTTTCTTGTTGAGCTAACGTCTTCAGTAGATTTGAAAGCAGGTCGAGCCAGTAGTCGAAAGACATAGGCTCGGTCAAGTCTTTGAATCGCCCCATTTCTACAAAGAATATGCATTTAGAGATTGGGCTCAAGCCTGAAATCTTGAGCTCACCGGGAGGTCCATCAGTAGGCAATATACGTACGTAGTCATATCTCGCTAGCTTGTACTGGTATTCGAATCTGAGAATGGTTAGAAAAATTCCAGCTATCCTGGCACCAGTGCCTGTGGGATCGTTCTTGTCAGCATACACTGCAAAATCTGCGAGGAGTTTCTTATTCATTGCTCTGAACCGGCCTAGCTGGGTGGACCAATGAAGATTTCCAGACGCTGCCGTTCACTTCGTTTCGATCAAGTGGCAGCGGGACGCGGTAAAGGGCGAAGAGATACTTAGGCTGGTCTGAAATTGATCTTCGATAAAGTAGCTCAGAGAAGTCGAAGATGTTAATAGAGATGGCTTCTTTAGCCTTAATAACTCCAGGAAAACCTTCCAGTGTCGGCAAGTCTTCGAATGGGCTATCGCCGTTTGATAGCCTTGGATCTATCCATACGTCAATTTCTTCGCGGTTCAATAATATTAGTTTTCGCATTCTACCTTCTCACTTTAGACTTAGTCGCCACACGCCAAAGGGGTTGTAGCGAATGTCAGATTCTTGGAAGAATTTGCACGGTTCTATGCGCACTCTAAGGCGTGGACTGTCTGCGGTTAAGCTAAAGGTATTGCCTGAGAGAAATCCATTGGCTGGGCATTCACCGAGCTGGTAGAAAGCCAGGCTTTGGAATAGGTCGTTGGCTGCAATCGACAACTCTTCAGCTTTATCTCTATGGCCAAGGGCTTTTAGTGTTTTGGTTTCGATTATGTAGTCAGCTTGGCCAAGACTTTGCATTCCAACTGACATGTATGCTCCTTCGATACTCACTGGCATTTGCACGAAGGCGCAGAGCATTGAGGCAAGTGGATTCTTTTCTAGCTCTTCAGCAAAGAGTTTCCATGCGCCTTTGGAGTGCATTATGGACGAGCTTTCCAGTGAAATACCCAATGCACCTATGTCGAATAATTCACTTACTAGTGGAAGAAAAGCCTTTGTTGTATCTTCTGCTTCAGAGCTTTTGAATGGTTTACTGCGTACAACTAGGTAGTTTGTGTGGGTAGTTAGGCTCTCGCGCTCTTTTGCTTCCATCATTGGATTGTAGTAACTTGCATAGCTGGTGATCAGCGCAGGTAGTGCTTCGTCGCGTTCTTCGATTTGATAATCGATGCCTTTCGATTCGAGCAAATCACAGCAGTTTTTTGTAGCCGAGTCTTTCGTTAGAACATAGAATACGAGGCAGGGCCAATAGGTTTCAACGAATTCGATTCTACGACGCTGCCAATCAACTAGTACATTTTCTGGATCAATATCTTCATAGCCGCGTGAAGCTTTCATTTTGTCCGCAGCTTCCATCGTGACCATGATGCATGGCGCTTCGTCTCTGTGTTTAAGTATTTCGTCTTCGGTGAGAAGGCGTTCATGTGATTTTTCAAGCAGCGAGAGGGACGCTCCGAGCGAGATTATAAACCAGGTAACTAGTTCTTCCTCTTTGTCCGGCGATACCATGCCATACTCCTTGGCTAAATCAGGTTTTGTTCGTTATGGGCTAAGTTTTCGTTGAAGTTTTGGCTTCTCACTCTCTACTCAAATGCCACACGCCAAAGGGGTTGTAGCGGATGTCGGCATCCTTGAAGAGATTGCAGTTTTGAATATCTACTTTCAAGCGTGGCGCGTCGGCTGTGATGCTAAAAGTGTTTCCTGAAATGAAACTATTTGGTGGGCAGGTGCCAATCAAGTAGGTGGCCAGAGATTGAAAGAGATTGCAAGCCGCTTCGCCCATGTTTTCTGGAGTGAAGCCCATGCTCAGAAGTGTTTCTTTTTTGATGCTGTAGTCTGGTTGCCCAAGGCAATGCATGCCAATAGAAATAATGGAATCAGGCGTTGTGACTGGCATTTGGGCCAAGGAAAAAACGCATGTCTCAAGCGGCTGTTCTCTGAACCTGCGCACGAACCGCATCCAGGCTTCTTTTGAATGAACGAGATTAGCGGTTTCAAGTGAAACACCAAGTGCTCCGAGGTCAAGCAGCTCACCAATTAGGGGAATGAAAGGTGCGGAAACTTCAAGTGCCTGACTGCTTTTGAAGGGTTTTGTGCGAAGCACAAAATAATCAGTGTGCTCGGCGATGCTAGCAATTTCTTCACCGGAGGCAACTGGTGTGTACCAAGATGCTTGCTCTTCAAAGTGTTTGTGCAAGGTCTTGCTATGCGGCTTTATTTCGTATTTTACTTCGCGGGCATCGAGCAACTCGCGGCAATCTTGTGTCACTTCACCTTTAGTCGGAACATAGAAAACCAATGATGGCCAGAAGCTTTCGCAAAATTCAATGCGGCGGCGGTGCCAATCAGCCAAGACATTTTCGGCGTGAATGTCAACGAATTCACGCACGGCGCTGAGCTTTTCAACGTCTTCGGCTTTCATCATGACGCAGGGTTCTTTGTCTCGGCATTCAATGATTTCATCATTGGTAAGTAGCCGTTGCTTGGCTGTTTCTAGTTCGGCAAGCGTCGTGCCCAGTGGAACCACAAACTGAGGTACAAGAACTTCTGTTGGCTCATTTCTTTGTTCTGTAGGAACCTCTTGTTCAGCCTGCTCTTTCGGTTCAGTTTGATCTGTGGCTGTGGTTTGTTCTATGTCTGTAGTTTGTTCCATTTCTCTAGCTTCTTCCAATGCCGAACTCCCGAGGCGGGCGCTCGCTGAGGCCCTTCATGTGGCTTTCAATTGTAGCAGTCTGGCAAGAGCGGGCGGCGGGTACCTGTATCTTGTCATGGTTGACAGTTTATTCTTGCCACCCGGCCAATGGGTCTCTGTCGATTCCATTTTGGTCTTGCTCTAGCGCTTTATCGAAACTCCATTTGTGTTTGGAATTTGCAACAGCACTGAAGAACTGGCTCCAATCCTTTGGTTTCTTCGACAGAAACACATCTCCGGACTTCTCGTCGCGATTGATATAGACGTATTCTGAGTCGAAGCGAAAAGCCTCAGGCAAGGCGCTGCTTAGCCCCGGCCGCACTTGAATAGTTTTGCTTTTGGGCTCATAAAGACCCCCCTTCGTGCGGTGTTCATCAACCTCTGAATAATTTTACCTTACCGTAAATAGGTTTGTCGGTTTGTGAGATTTGGCTGCTGGCATTGATTGGTGCACTTTGGGTACAAGTTATTGAGGCTATCTCCAACTTTGGCATCGAGCAATTAAATGACGTCAAGTGACTTGAAAGTTTTGGATTTGAAGGCAGACATAGTGCCGATTCAATTGCGCTGCGCCTGGAATGACAATCTGTTGCATCATTTGCCTCCAGGTAGAGACATTGAGCTGATACTTAATACCAGCTATGGCTGGTATGGTTCTGATTTGTCGTTTTTGGAAATAGTGCCACGACTAAAATCAGTGCAAATCGTTGGAACTAAGCCAATTCAGGCCATTAGTTTGCCTTATAGTCTTGAGTCTATTTTCATTGGCAAGCCACTTGCTTGTAGTATTGATTTCACCAAGCTACCGTACTTGAAAAAGGTTTTTCTTGATTGGTCAAAGTACACAGAGTCAATTCAGTATGTCGGTACTATCACTGACCTTCGAATGTATAAGTTCAAGTTTCCAGATCTAAGCTCTTTGTATCGTCTAAGGGAGCTCAAGACCTTAGGACTTGTCCAGTCACCAATAATTAGTCTAGGTGGAGTTGAGAACTTCCAACAATTGCAAGCATTGGAACTGGCTTACTGCCCAAAGCTCACTACTATTTCTGCTCTCGCAGGCAACTTGTGTTTAGAAGAGTTGGATTGTCAGAATTGCAAGAAAGTTGGTGACTGGGATAGTCTTCGCAATCTTACCCAGTTGAAGTCTGTAAGAATCGAGAATTGCAAGGAGATTGCTAGTCTCAATTTCCTCACTAATCATCAGGGTTTGCAGCGTTTAGATGTCACAGAAACCAATGTCTTAGATGGTGATTTTGGACAGTTACTACAGTGCAAGTCTCTCGTGTGCGTGCGGTATGAGAAAAGGCGACATTACTCGCATACAAGTGATCAGTGGCACAAAGCAAGGTTCCCCAATGCTGTGTGGACTCAAGGTTTCTGATTACATATCCTTAAACACCACTGTGGCACCGTCTGGTACGTCTGCGAGCTGGGCGCCCATGTCTAGTGCAAAAAGATAAGCGTCAAGTGCAGGTACGGGTTTCTTCGCTCTTTTCTCAAGAGTAACTCGTTCAGATCTGACAACCGATTTGAATCCCAGTGGCGGCACGACAGAGAGGCATTGATCCCCGTGCATCTCTGCAACAACAGCCTGCCAGCCTGGCCACCGGAGTGTGCTGTAGTATTCTTCAAGGTCTCCGTGAAGGCAGAAGCTGTAGATGAATTCGCTATAGGTCAGGTCCATATTTTCCCACGCCAAAGTATCAGGAGCCAGGTACGAGACATGATTGCGGAGACCTTCCTCGTCGGCACACATGGCATAGAAGCCACCCATGACGTCGTCGCCAATGAGAATTTCTGGTGACTCAAGTAGGCGAAGGCCAGTTGCTTCTAGCGTCCACTGGGGCATTGTTCGTCTTAGCTTTTCGTGGCCAGACCCCAGAATTCTCAGCCAGCCATGGTCAATAAGCAGACCACCGGTTTCGTAGACGATAGTGCCCATTATTGAACGAGTCGTCACTTGAGTTTCTAGTAGCGCCTCGCTGCGCGCCGCGAGGTTCGGGGGAAGTACCTCAACTTGATTTTTTGCTTCAGCAAGCCACTCTTGAACTTCTGGCCAACCTGGGTCATCAAGACAGATTAGTTCCTCGAGAGTTTTTTCGGTCATTTGGCAAATCCCTGCATTGCTTGAACAGCAAAGTATACTAGCAGTATGTACACCTTATTTTCGCGAGCAAACATAGTCGCCATTTTTGCCCTTATTGTGGCCTTGGTTTACCCGTTGACTGATTCGTACTTGTTTTATTCTGCCTACGATATTAACTGTAAACGAATTAGTTGCCTTGAGTTGATCAAGCAAGTCAAAGGCCAAGTCTTAGGTGGAAGAAGAATTGTTGGTGTAACGATAGAAGTAATCGAAAAGACCGTTCATCTAAAGTTTTCAGATGGTTCAAAGAATGAATTTCTAGTGCGCGATTATGACCAGGACATAGAAGCCGTTCTTCATGCTTGCGTAGATTCTGACACCCCAGTATTCACTATGACTCCGTGTCCTCGCCCGTGGTTTTACTGGATTTTTTCTAGTTGATTGTCGCTATTATTGCCGCCCATCAAAGAGGGCACAGGCCCACGCTGTCACTTGTTTTGTTTAAAGGAACTTTGGAATTGTGGATTGGTATAGATCAAGCTGGCATGAGCTCCGCTAAATTCTTCTAGACAGCCAATTTCGCTAGCTACATTTACTTTTGCATCTTGGCTTCGGGTTATCTTGAGATAGTTGACTGCGCCGTCGGCAATAGAGATCTTACTGGCTCCGTCGGCATCGATAGTGACAGAGCGAGCCTTCATTTTGAGATTTACGCTTGATTTGCCGGTGGCAGTGGTCTCACATTTTTCGATTGTGCCACTGTCAACAGAGGCTACCCCGTCGTTGGCAACGTACAGCACCGCTTTAAAACAGTTGGCGTTCTTAATATTGATGCTGCTTTGCGCAGTAGCTTTAGCCTTGAGATCAGTGCTGGTGAGATTGTTGACGACTATTTTGCCGCTATTTTCGCAGCTAAGTTCGCATTGGCAATTTCTTGAATTGTTTGAATCAATTGGATTGTTTGATTTGTTTGAATCAATTGAATTAATCGGGTTAATTGAATCAATTGTCAGCTCTCCTTTGCCAGCGGCTAATACTTTTATGCTTGCCGCAGACCAAGAGTCAATTGATGCGGGTAGTGACCCCTTACTCTGCACGGTAAGAGAGCCTTGATAATTAGTTGGCACCGCTACTTGCAAGACGTCGAGTTCCCTATCGCTACCTGGGTCTGTATTGCCTGCTAGTAAGCGGTGGCCGTTGATGAAAATACCTTCTGAAGTGAACTCCGTGCCGATGGCCCCTGGCTTTGTGGCTTTGCGCTCAAAAGGCAATTTTTTTCCATTTAGAAAAACGCCATCACCAGTTATATTTATTGAGCATTTTGCTGGAATGGTGCCGCTACCTATTAGGTTGTGGCCGTTTTGAGTATGGTAGACGCCGGTTGGGCAGCGTGCAACGTTGAGTTGTTTGACTGCTCCCTTGTCGTCTACGCTCCAGTGTTTGGGGTAGTTGACGCGCACTTCGATATTGTCGCGTTGCTCATGGGTTAGACGAAAATCACAGTTGAGAATGTCTAAAGAGAGAGCCTCCGTCGATAGCGGCAATGTTATTGCCGCTTTGAGAGGCAAGGGGCCATCTGACTGTTTGTGAGCCAATGTCTCTGTGGGGCGCGACAGTAGTGTCAGGAGCGCGAGGGAAGTGAACAGTTTGGCTTTCATTGCATTCTCAATAGTCTGAAATGCTGATTCTAGAACCCTCCTTCGTGTATGTAAAGTAACTCAGCTATTCTATTGAAATCGCGGTAGAAGCAAATTTTCGCGCCCATGATTAGCTCAAGCGCTACGTAGATTTTCTGCAACCGCGAAGCAGCCTTCAAAAACGAACTGCTCAACGCTGCTGATCATTCTTTCTGTTTCCAAAAAGGGAAGATTTTTTCGAAAAAATCTTCCCTTTTTGAAACTCGAAAAGCGCAACTTATCCGCCTTTTCATGGTTTTCAAAAAAGACAACTGTAATATTATAAAATATAGTTGTAGCTCAAATTTTAAAAATTTGGAGACAAAAAAGCTCTGGGTTTGACAAAATGCAATGAAGAAATAAAGTCCCGCCTATCCGATAACCTCTCTGCAAGCGAATTGCAGAAAAACTATCGGATAGGAGAACAGTATTATTTGTCGCTGGATTTGTCAGCGATTGGGCAGGCCAGAACTAAAGGCTTAGTTGAACGACACAGTCAGGCGACACTTGCCGATCAAGCGATCAGCCATGCCGTAGAAGATGTCGAAAACGTTCTCGTCAGCAGTCTTTGCCAGGTCAGGTCTTTCAACCATACCGGTGGGGAAGACGACGTTGTTGACGACGCCAGACAACTCTTCGGGAGTTTCAGGCTTGAGGATTGTGGTAGGCGAGACGTAGAGCAGGCGGTGTGGTTCATCGCCGTCGTGCAGCAAGAGACCAGCGCTGTAGCAGCTGTGGTAGCGGCCAGTGCGTTCGTCAATCACTTGGTCGACGCCGTGGAAGATTTCCAACCAGCCCTGCTTGATGCGAATCGGCACAGTGCCAGCGCCAACCTTGAAGCAGCCCCAGTTTGCACCAGGAGCAAGCACGAGGTCAGATTCGGTGACGTTGAGCAAATTGATCAGGTTGTCTTTGACGGGAGCCAGCGGAATGTAGGCGATGCGCACGCACTGACGCTCGGTCGGGTCGGCCTTGAAGGTCGACTGAATCTGGTCGAGGGTGCCGGAAACCGGAACATTGACCATAGGCCGATGGTACATGGCGAGGCAGATTTCACCACTGGGTGAGAAGACGGGTTCGGGGAAGAAGGCCGCATCCTTGTCGTCTTTGGCCAGGCCGAAGACCGAAGGAATATGGACCAAGCCCAGGCGCTTCCACTTATAACCATCTTGCGACGTAGCCAGCGCGATGCGCGGACCATCGAAGCCGAAGGCGGTGTAGCACATGACGAAAAGGTCGAGTTCAGCGATAAAAGTGACACGAGCATCTTCGCAGCCTTCTCCGCCAACCAGTTCGAATGAACCGCTGGTGGTGGCGCGGCGACGGCGCTCATATTTGGCCTGAGGAACGAGGGCGAAGCCGACACGCTCGAAGCCAACTTCGTTGCCACTGGCATCGACAGCGGGTTTGCCATCTTTCCAGAGCTGACGAAGGGTCTCAAGGCGCGACTGATTGCCGACGGCAACAGAGCGCATGATCATGACGAGATTGCCGTCACGATCTTGAAAAACTGCGGGGTTGAGGACGCCTTCCTCCTGGAAGCGGCCGTGGGGAGAAGCAACCACACCAAGTCTTTCGACGTGGATATTGGCAGTCATATTATTATTGTTGTGTTGCACGATAAATTCCTTAACTTGCTAGCTGCTTTTGGCAGCATGAAAAAGCAAGGGAGCAGTCTTGCGACTGCCCCCTTGCGAGCGGCTGTGACCTTTTTACGGGTCTTGTTATTTAGTCGGGTTACTTGCCCGGCTTGGCGTAGATTGCCTCGACGCGATCGGCGTAGCGCTTCATCGCTTCTTCGGTGCGAATCTTGAGAGTGGCGGTGAGCAAGCCGTTGGCCACGGTTGCTTCATCGGCGATGATTTCCACCTTCTTCACTGTTTCCCAGTGCTCCAGGCGGGTGTTGCCTTCAGCGATTGCCGCCTTGATTGCTTCTTTGACAATGTCATGGCCAGCCAGGAAAGTCTGCACGCTTTCGGCAGAACCGGCAGGACAAGCCACACCCTTGGCGGTGAGCAGTTCTTTGGCAGCCAGTGCATTGACGAAAATCAAAGCACTGATGAAGGGACGGTCGTTGCCAACCGGCACAATCGCTTGAATGATGGCGGCGCCATCGAAAGCCTTCTCGACCTTCTCGGGAGCGACGTACTTGCCGCCCTCGGTCTTGAAGAGGCGCTTGGCGCGGCCGGTGATCACCAGGCAGTCGTCTTCGTCGAGGTGACCGATGTCGCCGGTGTTGAACCAGCCATCACCATCGAACGACTTGGCGCTGTCTTCCGGCAGGTTCCAGTAGCCAGTGCAGACCGGGCCGCCCTTGAGGTAGATGATGCCACCCTTGGCGTCAGGGCCGGCTCCGGGCAGCGGAACGAACTTGATTTCGACACCAGGAATCATCTTGCCCACGGTGCCGACCTTGTTGGAAGTCGGGCTGTTGGCGGCGATGGCACCACAGGTCTCGGTCAAACCGTAGCCTTGCACGATGTTGAGGCCGATGCTCTTGTAGAAGCTGATCACCTCGGCAGAGATGGCGGCGCCACCAGAGCCCATGATGCGCAGACGACCACCGAGACCAGCGCGGATGGTGCGGAACACCAGCTTGTCGGCGACCCAGTGCGAGAAGCCAGACTCTTGCTTGAAGGCCCACTTGATCAGTTTGGCCTTGAAGCCCTTGGCGCCGGCGATTTCGCCTTCGATCTTTTCCTTGATTTTGCGCCACACCTGGGGCACGCCGAGCAGAATCGTCGGACGGATGATCTTCACCACCTTGCCCACTTCTTCCACCTTGCAGAAAGCTGTGGGAACGGCGTTCCAGAGGCAGATGTACTGGCCATTGATGCGCTCGTAGCAGTGCGCCAGAGGCAGATAGCTCAGGTAGACATCAGACTCGTTGAAGTCGAAGCCGTGGTCGTGAACACCCTGGCAGGAAGCCGTGATGTTGGCGTTGGTGAGGGCGACACCCTTGGGTTGGCCGGTCGAGCCAGAGGTGTAGATCATGGTGCAGATGTCGCTCATGCGTACACCGTGCGGCTTTTGACCTGCGGCCACGACTTCGTTGAAGGCCACTGCCTTGTCGTTCGACATCGTGCCAGCCTTGCTGCCGATGTGGAGAAAGTCGAGGACTGCCTTCGCTTCGGCGCTGACCTTGATTTGTTCGAACTCACCGAAGGCGCCGTCGCTTGGCTTGGCTTCGACGCCCTTGACGCGACGCTGATAGGTTTCGGACTTGCCGGCCAGATCAGAGAACAGCAGGGTCTTGACCGGACCGTTGGCATCGACCTTCTTGGTCTGGCTGCCGTCGTCGCCGATCAGAAGCGTGGCACCGCAGTCGTTGACGATGTAGTTGACTGCTTCAGCGGCGCTGTTGGGATAGATGGGAACGGCGACTGCACCCAGTGTTTGGATGGCGATGTCGGTCCAGACCCATTCGGGGCAGTTCCAGGAGAGGATGGCGACGCGGTCTCCGCGCTTGACACCGGCCTCTCGAAGGGTAACGATCATCTCGGCCACGATTTCGCCGACCTGTTTCCAGGGCAGTTCGACATAGGGGCGAGGTTGTACGACGACAACACCGCCACCGCCCATGGGGCCAACCATCGTGGTGATGATTTCGGTTTTGGTGATTGGGTTCTTGAGCAGAACTGCTGTCGCGTCCTGCATGGTAAATACGTGTTGCCAGAAGCGGCCAACAAGCATGTTTTGATTGCTCATCATATGGGACTCCGTCGATGTGGTTGCCAAGCGAAAGCCGGCGATATCCTGATCGCTTTTTCGCTGTTAGAGAAAACTGGGGGACTAGACTTGCTCTTGACTACGTAGCGCTTGTTCGCTCGTTTTGCCTTGCCTTGTGTCTCGTAAACGCATGGTTGATCGGACTGAAGGACGTAGCGTCGCGAGTGGATATCAGATACCGATGAGTGACTGGTGTCTGACGGGCGCCGGAAGAGCGTGGCTGGTGTGGTGTTAGAGAAGTGCTGTGTGGGTTATAGCTGCTTGTTTTGGTTTGTTTTTATTTGAGTAGAAAAAAGAATGACGGCCGAAGCCTATGCGATCTTGTCGCTCTATCTCAAGAACATCCTAGATTTACTATCTAAAGCTTTTCTTTGAATCTCTGCTTGTTGCCCTGGAAACCGCACCAATAGCCGCTTGACAAGTGATTTCTGTGTAACATCGCTAGCGTAACTAGTTACCTTGGCGCAGGCCTGCCAACTGTTGCACCAAGAAGCATGTTGTAGATCTAATTTAGATATGCTTTTAACCTAATGTCATGAACTAAAAGCTAATAGTGTCCTGTTTCCCGTTGAGTTTGGTAACGCGGAGTTACTAGTATCTGAACGTCTTTCTTTCAAAACCAAAAACAAACAGGTCTTTCTAACACCCTTTTTCTCTTCCCCCTTATGCCTTACGCCCCACACAGACCCCCAGACTGGTGTCTGTGGTTTTTGCTCGGGTCATAGGCTTGTTCGCTGCAATTTTTTTGCGGCCCTAAAGCTCATGGAGCAAACAATGAGTGCCAATACTAAAAAAATGGTGGTACCGTCCAACGCGGACACTCCACCCCAAATGCATTTGCTTGTATCCAGCGGCGGTTCCCGGGCCATCCTTGCAGGTGCTGGAGTTATCCTCGCCTGTGACCACGCTGGTATCAACAATTGGAAATCTGTCGGTGGCATCAGCGGTGGGTCTTTGCCTACTGTCATGATGGCTTCTGGCATGGATGCCAAGACCACGGTAACCACTGCAATCGACGTCGACTTCTCCAGTCTTCTCACCCGTCGCGGCAGTATGCTGAAAATTCTCTTTGCATATCTGATGCAGAGTCGTTATGAGACCAGCCGTCCCCGCTTCGGCGTTCTCAGTTCTGAAAAAGTGGGCGAGTTCATCGAGAGAGTCGTTGGCCAGCAGATGGGTTCACCCATTTGGCCGACCAAGTACTGGACGATGGCCAATGTCGGTGATGACCAGCTGGTCTTCAACTCCACCGGCGTTCACCAGATGCGCAAGAACGGCGGCTACCGCCTGCTCAACACCGAATCTGGACCTCTCGGCGCTGCCATTCGTGGCAGTTGTGCGGTTCCTGGCATCATCGATGCTGTTCCTATCAACGTTGGCGACGAGAACTTCTGGCTGCACGATGGTGCCCTTTCGGAAGAAGGCCGCACTCCGGTCAGCATTCCTGAAAAGTACTACGGTGCCCAACCTCAGAACATCATCGTCTGTGACGTCGGTGACGGTGCACACGATGAAAAGTCACGTCGTCGTGAGAATCGCAAGATGACGCTCTGGCGTTGGGTCTGCGGCAAGCTTTGCGTGCCCGGATTCGAACCGGAGCCTCTCGACACCGACAAAGGCTACATCCTCATCCTGCCGACGATCACCAATTTCAGCTCCCTGCAGTTCACCCTCACGCGCGACCAGAAATGGCAAGCGGTGATGTCTGGCTACATGGGTTCTGTTCCGGCGCTGGAAAAAGCTGGTCTGCTCACTGGTGCTGCTCTCGAGCAGGCCAAGAAGGTGACCGCCGACTTCAATGCCATCGTCGCGGATTGTGTCAGTAGCAAGTCGCCCGTAGGTGTCCTCACCAGCCGCACCGAGGCTCTCTTGCAAGAGAACGGCCTCTGGTCTCGCTAAATTTCTTCAACAAAAATCCTGCCGCTTGGCAGGCGAGACACTCTCAGGCTTTGGCAAGAAGTTGCTATTCGCCTGAGGGTGCTCGACAATAAAGCCAAAATCTACGGAGAATCCCATGAAATCCGGATCAAAAGTCTATCTTCTCTCTGGCAGTCGTACCCCCATCGGTTCGTTTGGCCGCAGCCTGAAAATGGTTACGGTCGACAAGTTGGCCGGCCATGCGATGGTGAATGCCATCCGCCGGGCCAACATCGTCGCCGATGCCATCGACCAAATCATCCTTGGTCATGGCTACCAGAGTTCCTACACGCCGAACACGGCGCGTTTCGCGCAGCTTGAGTCGGGGCTGCCTGCATCAATTCCCGCTTACACCGTTCAGCGCCAGTGCGGCTCTGGTATGCAGGCCGTCAACGACGGTATGCGCCTGATTGCCCTCGGCGATGCCGACCTGGTTCTCGCCGGCGGCGCTGAGTCGATGTCGACCATTCCCTACCTCCTGCCTGGTTCGCTGCGCTGGACGGGCTTGATCGCCAAGTACGTCAAGTTCGCCAAGATGGGCCCTCGCCCGACGCCTTTCGCCCTGGCCGACAATGGTCTGGCGCCCACCAAGCTGCTCAAGGACATGAAGACGGTCTACATGGCCGGCACTGCCCAGCGCTTGGCTGACGCCTACAACGTCACCCGCGAAGAGGCCGACGAGTACGCCCTGCGTTCGCAGACCCTGGCCAACGAGGCCATCAAGAGCGGTCGTTTCGACATCGAAATCGACCCGATTGAAGTTCCCGGCCGCGGCTTCTTCACCCGCGACGAGCATGCGCGCAAGACCAGCAAGGAAGCCCTTGCCGGACTGAAGCCCGTGCTTGGTACCAAAGTGATCACCGCCGGCAACGCTTCTGGTATCAACGATGGTGCTTGCGCCCTCGTCATCGCTTCGGAAGCGAAGACCAAGGAGCTGGGGGCCACGCCTCTGGCTGAGCTGGTCGACAGCTGCACCGCTGGCGTTGACCCCGAGCAGATGGGTATCGGCCCTGTTGCCGCAATCCAGAAGCTGCTCGAGCGCAACGGTCTCACCCTTGCTGACATCGACTTGATCGAGCTGAACGAAGCTTTCGCCACCCAGTACCTGGCTTGCGAAAAGCTGCTCGGCCTCGACCGCAGCAAGGTCAACGTCAACGGCGGCGCCATCGCCCTGGGTCACCCCATCGGCGTCTCTGGTGCTCGCCTCATCCTCACCCTGGCTCACGAGCTGAAGCTCCGCAAGAAGAAGCTGGGCATTGCTGCTCTTTGTATCGGTGGTGGCATGGGTATTGCCACTCTCATTTCCAACCCCGAATTCGAGGGAAAGTAATATGACTAACAAGATCGTCACTCTCAACATGCTGCCGGGGGGCATCGCGCACGTCGTGATCGACACCCCCGACAGCAAACTCAATGTGCTCTCGCAGGCTTTCTTCAGCGAGTTCACTGCTGTCCTCAGCGACCTGGAAGCCCGCACTGACGTGAAGGGCCTCGTGATTTCGTCTGGCAAGGACGACAACTTCTTCGCCGGCGCCGACGTCAAGGAAATTCGTTTCCTCCAGTCGCAGCCTTCGAAGCAGATCTATGATGCCACCATGCACGGCCGTGGTGTCTTCAACCGCATCGCTGCTCTGCCCTACCCGACTGTGGCTGCCATCAATGGCACCTGCCTGGGTGGTGGTCTGGAGTTGTCGCTGGGTTGCAAGATTCGCATCGCCTCCACTTCTCCCAAGACCTCGCTCGGTCTGCCGGAGACTCAGTTGGGCTTCCTGCCTGGCTGGGGTGGTAGCATCCGTCTGCCCAAGCTGATCGGCTTGCAGCAGGGTTTCCAGATGATCTCCACGGGCTCCCGTGTCGATGGTCTCAAGGCCTGGCGCCTTGGCCTCGTCGATGAAACGGCCGTGCCGACCGACCTGGTCAAGCGTGCCGTGGAACTCGCTTCGGGCGCCAAGCCCAAGCGCTTCCAGAAGCCCTTCAAGCAGCGCATGATCGACGCTGGCATCGAAACCAAGGCCGGCCGCGCCGTCTTCGCCAACATGGCGACCAAGATGGTGCTGGCGCAGACCAAGGGCAAGTACCCGGCTCCGCTGGAAGCTCTCAAGCTCATCCTCAAGGCATGGAACATGCCGCAGGAAAAGGCCTTCGAGATGGAATCGCTGATCTTCTCGCGCCTGGCGGTATCGTCGGTGTCTCGCTCTCTGGTCGGCATTCTCTTCGCCGAAACCGAAAGCAAGCGCATGCCCGAGGGCATCAAGCCTGCCATCAGCGTCAAGATCGTTGGTGTGCTCGGCGCTGGCGTCATGGGTCTGGGCATCGCTCAGGCGGCTGCCTACGCCGGATACGCGGTGGTGCTCAAGGATATCGACCAGGCTGCGCTCGACAAGGGCATGGCTGGCATCAAGGCTCTCTTCGATGGTCTGGTGGCCAAGCGCAAGATGTCGCAGGTGGAAGCCGACATGAAGTACGGCGCCATCAAGGCCACCGTCAACTACGCCGACATGGCTGACTGCGACCTCGTCATCGAGGCTGTGGTCGAGAAGATGGCGGTGAAGAAGGCAGTTCTGGCTGAGCTGGAGAAGGTGATCACCAAGCCCTTCGTCTTCGCTTCGAACACCTCTTCGTTGTCGATGGACGAGATGGCCAAGGCCGCTCGCACTCCCGCCAACGTGGTTGGTCTGCACTTCTTCAACCCGGTGCACAAGATGAAGCTGGTGGAAGTGGTCAAGGCGGAAGACAGCTCTGCTGAAACCGTCGCTCTGGCCAAGGCCTTCGGCATGCGTCTGGGCAAGACCACGGTCGTCACCAATGACGGTCCGGGCTTCGTCGTCAACCGCGTGCTTTCGCCCTACATGAAGGAAGCGTTCACGCTTCTGTTGGAAGGCGTTTCCGCGGACGACATCGACAAGGCTGCCACCAAGTTCGGCATGCCCATGGGCCCCATTGCTCTGATGGACGAAGTCGGCCTCGACATCGTTGCCCACGTCATCGACGTCATGCACGCTGCTCTGGGTGCGCGTCTGGCCCCTCCGGCCATGATTGCCATGATCAAGAGCACCAAGCTGCTCGGCAAGAAGGGTGGCAAGGGCCTCTACCTGTACGACCCCAAGACTGGTCGTCGCGCTGGTATCAACCCCGACATCGCTGCTGCCATCACGGCTGCGCCCAAGGTCATGACGGTGGGAGCAATCCAGGATCGCCTCTTCCTGCCCATGGTCAACGAAGCAGCACTGTGCTTGCAGGAAGGCATCATCACTGACCCGTCGCAGCTGGACCTGGCCATGATCTTCGGAACGGGCTTTGCTCCGTTCTTGGGTGGTGTGCTCGGTTACGCTGACCAGGTCGGCATGCGCACCATTCACCAGAAGCTGCAGTACCTCTCGCAGGTGGCTGGTGACAACTACAAGCCCGCTCAGCTCATCGTCGACAAGGCGAAGCGCGGCGAGGCTTTCTACAGCTAGGTCTTTCGGGACTTAGTTTCAAAAAGCAATTTTTGGAAGCGGGGCGAATGGCATTGGCTGTTCGCTCCGCTTTTTTTTCTTCTTTTGGTTTTTTATGTCGATAGGCTCAAGAGCTTCTCTCGTGTCTCTTTCCGGATTTCGCTGTGTCTCGAAACCCATTTTTTTAGCCCCCGTGATACTATAAAATGTAGTAGAACAATTAAAGGTCAACGAAGTCTCGGACCAGAAAAGCAAAAATATGCCACGAAGAATCAAGCTTTCAGGGCTTAGAGTTACTGATCAGGCTATTCTTTGGCCTAGTGAAAAACATTTGAACACGGGTAAGCAGCGATGCATCGATGATTTTTCATCCAAAGGACAAGACGGTGTTTATGGTAGCTCCAGATTTCATCAAATTTCTCGTAATCTTCGAACTCCCTAACCAGCGGATTTCCCAATAACTCCTTTAACTCAACGTCTGAACGTCCAAGTGGTTTGAATTGATCGATACTTGCCATACCGACAAGTTCGCCGCTTATACATTCGCAGTTAGAGAACAGATGAGCAATTCCGTCTACATCTTCGCTGTAGCCAGATGCCACCACGGCGAAGCCAATGACAACAAATATCAAAGCTAGAATTCTGTCTCTCATCGCTCAATACTAGGACAGCCAGTCACCTCCGGGAAGCGTGATTACACCAATTAATCGCTGTTTTCCTCTCTACCAACTTTCGAATTTCGGCCTCTACCCTCCGCGCACTAGGTCGCCATTAGGGCTAAAGTCACGGATGATGGCATTGCCATTTTTGTCAAAGCTTGTGTTTGTGGATGACCCGTCAGGCCGCTTCGTCTCAGAATTGGTGATAGCACCATTGGCATCAAATACATTAGTATTCTTGCTGCCATCAGGTTCGTGTTTGGTATTGATAGAGCTACCGTCAGGGCGCTTTGTCTCTGAATTGGTGAGAACGCCATCTTTATCGAAGTGATTGGTGTCTCTTGTGCCGTCTTGGCGGTAAGTTGAATTGTCTGATGAACCGTCTGGCTTCTTGCTCTCTGACTGAATGCGATTGCCATCGGCGTCAAACACATTTGTATTCTTGCTGCCATCTTTCTCGTAGCTGGTATTTATCGAACTGCCGTCAGGTCGCTTTGTCTCAGAATTAGTTTTAGCACCACTCTCGTCAAATCTAGTGCTTTCTTTTGTGCCATCACTGGCAGTGCTGGTCTCCACGCTTGTGCCATCGCTGCTCTTAGAGGTATTCTGCATATTGTTTTTAGGGCCGCCATCATTTGGTCCGAAGGAAATGCCTTTGTCGTCTACGCTAGCGGGAGGCAGCGCGCCAGCGGATGTATCAGCTCCTTTGTTTGCTTCAGGGCGCATACCAGGACCGTATGCTTCAGCGGCGGATGAACTTGCTGCTCTCTCTGCACCGCTATCGCGGACATTTTCAATAGGCTGAGACTGATTGACATTGTCACTCATGAACAAGCTCCTTCTCTATAACCAAATTTTGCTTAGTAAGTTTGCGATTAAAGTTTGCGGACTTAGATTTGTAGACTTAGGTTTGTCGACTTAGATTTGTAGTTTGGCGCCGCTTTGAATTTGCTCATGTTCACCCATTAATCGTGAAAAACACGTGAATGACTCGTTGAAAACTTACGCAGACTGGCTGTCACAGTACTTTCACGTTGTAGAAATTGGCTCAGTGATCAATTCGTCAACTGTTCTTTTCCCCGCCTAATCTTTGCTTGAGTTGCCTAGACTGATTAGATGTTGGCGGTCAAAACGGAAGAAATGAACAAAGAAAACCAGAGCAGGCGTAAGCAACTGACCGAGTGCAAAATAAGCAGCAATAATAAAGGAAATGGCATGAACAGATTCAAGAGAGCCGTGAGCGCAGGTTTGCTGGCGACGCTCTTTAGTGCTAACTACACAGCCGTTGCCCTTGCCGCATCAGTGGAGCCAGGTTTAACATCAGCCGTTAAGAAGGAAGTGATAGAAGTGTCCACTACGGTTAAAGACACACCCCTGGTCGAAAAATATCTCTTAGATGGTCGACTAAAAGAAGGTGAAGTGGCACTTGTGGCCCATTTGAAAGAGCATGTCGCCGACGATCAAGCCCGCTTTGGCCTTGGCGTGTTGCAGTTTCTGCGGGCGGTAGAGGGTCTGGGGCAGTCTTTCACCCGCTATGGAGTTCGCACTTATAGAAATCATGGATTCGTTCTGCCTTTCTTGCGTCTGCCAGCGGCAACTAATGAGAATTGCAAAACAATTAGCTACTTCAAGCTACGCCAGATTGTGGAGACTTTTCAAAAGCAGTTATTGCAGGCCGAAGCGACACTGTCACCCATAAGTAATGCCGATGTCAAATTGCCACTGCATTTTGGCATGATCAAATTAGACTTGAACGGCACGGGGCAGTCACCTAATGTTCAAGGCAGCGACGACAATAGAAGTCTGTGGAAAGTCTACGCCAAGCTCACGAACAACTCTAATGTTCCAATTGAAAAGGCAGAGCAGTTTTTCATCAAGTTTGATCGTGGAGACGTGCATTGGCTCCGGGGTTATTGTCATTTGCTGTCGAGTGCTTGTGACATTTATTTAGCTCACGACAGCAAAGATTTGTTTGAGCGCACCGCGCATCTATTTTTCACGAAAGTGGATACACCCTATCAATTTTTGAGCAAGTCTAAGCGTATTCGCTCTATTGGCGCCAGTGATGTGGAGATTCTTGATTTAGTCGCCTTTGTCCATTTGATTAGATGCGACGTGGTTGAGCCGAAAAGAATGGCTTCAGCTCTGAATCATCTGCAGGCTGTGATTGATCAAAGTCGCGACACCTGGAAGTGGATCATGGCAGAAGAGGATGATGATCACGAATGGTTGCCCAATCCACGGCAAACCGGGGTGATTCCTAACGCTCGTGTGAAAGAGCAAATGGTAGTTGCCTGGGCTGGAATTATGAGCGAGAGTGAGAAGATCTTGTCAGGAGAATTATTGATTCCATTTTGGCGTGGAAGTGAGGGAGATCATCGCGGTATCAATGTGCGCAAAGTCTTTTTGGAGCCACGTCAATTTGATCTTGTGCTCTGGGTGCAGGGCTCAGCTGCAGCACCATATCTAGAAGAAGGCAAACTTAGCCAGGGTCAAACCTGGAGAGATCTTCGTGGCGAATTTGGCAATCATTTTCCTGGTTTTGCCTTGTGGTTCAACTAGCAGAAGTTAACCCTTGAAAAGTAGCCTATTGGCTACTACTCTCGTTGTCGTTATTGCTTGCCGCCGTTTGTAATGACCTGATCACTGCTACCGCGAGCTTAGGATGACGCTATCGCTGCTAGTTGTTCTGCTGTTGAGCTTAAGCGCGTGCCATAAAACTTTGCCTAAATGTAATCGCGGCGTGAAAAATCCCGCTCGATTTCATTGAGTTTTCATGACATCTAAACTTTAAGCACTTTTGATGTCATGATAATTTTGGTTTGTAGTGTTGTCAAAAGCTAAGAGTCTTTACGAGTACGGCTGTAGAGGATTTTAGTTGTAGCCGTTTTGATAATTGGCTTAGTACATTACGCGCCTGTCGTCACCTTGAGAATGAGAAGTTAAAGGTGATATTCATGAGTTATATACAAATTCTCTTTTAATTTACAGTCACGCAGATAGAACCTACCCCCGACTCCTATCACTCAAATTCTCTTTCACCCCGCGTGAATTGTTGAAGGCTTGAGTTAAGAGCGGCAACCTGTCTGCCTTTCTAATGTCTAACCAAGGAAGAGAGAAACGTCATGAACGATATGACCAACTCGCTGACCTGGAAACGCCTCTATGCAATCGCTAAACCCTTCTGGGTTTCGTCACAGAAAGGTCGAGGAATCGCCTTGCTAGTGGCTGTTTTGCTGTTGCTCTTTGGAGTTTCTGCGGTCAACGTCTACATCAACTACATCGCTGGCAAGTTCGCTACTGCTCTGCAGTTGCGTGATGTTGGCCAGTACTATGTCTTCTTATTCACGTACGCAGCAGCATTGCTGGTGGCCACTCCCATCATCATCTACTACCAATTTCTGCGTACGAAACTCTCATTGGTTTGGCGTCGTTGGCTGTCACAACACCTGATCAGTCGATACTTCGCCAACCGCGCTTACTACAAGATCAGCTCTGACCCCAATATAGACAATCCCGACGAGCGGTTGACCCAAGACGTGGAGACGTTTTGCAATTCTGCTGTGGGGCTGTCCATTGCTGTGCTCGATGCTTTTATCACAGTAGTGAGCTTCGTTGGTGTGCTCTACACCATCTCGGCAATGCTCACCTTCGTTGTCATCGTCTACTCGCTGTTCGGCTGCTTTCTTACGCTCTATATCGGCCGCCGACTGGTTGACTTGCAGTTTCAGCACACCAAGCTTGAAGCTGATTTGCGCTACGTCATGACCGATGTGCGGCGCGATGTTGAGTCGATTGCCTTTTACGGTGGTGAGCGGCGTTCTAAGTTGCAGGTTTTTCGCGCTGTTAAAGACGCCATCGGCAATCTCGAGCTGATGATGATTCTCAACCGCAACCTGGGCTTTTTCACCACTAACTACAATGCCCTTGTGGTGCTCATTCCTGCTGCAGTGATAGCCCCGCTCTACTTTGCCGGCGACATGCAGTTTGGTGACATCACCAGAGCTGGTATGGCCTTTGCTCAGGTTTTTGGCGGCATGACCTTGATCATTGGTCAGTTCATTGGCATCAGCGCGTTCACCGCCAACGTCAATCGTCTCGGCTCGTTTCTTGAGTCAATGGACGCCCTGGCTGGCAAGTGCTCGGTGCCCTGCAAAGAAATTGAACTGATTGAGTCAGACCGCCTCGCTCTCACTAACGTCTCGGTGCTAAGCCCAGATGCTACCCGCACACTGATTTCGTCATTGACGGTGTCGGTGCCAGCTGGCTCATCTTTGCTCATTACTGGGCCGAGCGGCAGCGGAAAATCATCGCTTCTGCGCGCCATTGCCGGACTCTGGCAAGCTGGCAGCGGACGCATCGAGCGACCGGGTCGGGAGAAGCTGATGTTTCTTCCTCAGCGGCCTTTCGTGCCCAAGTCGACACTGCGCAAGGCGCTGTGCTATCCAATGACGAACACGCGGCAGAGCGACACACAACTGTTGGCTCTGCTCAAGCTCGTCAATCTGCCAGATCTAGCACTGCAGTCTGGTGGCCTCGATGTCGAACACGACTGGCGCGACAAGCTCTCGCTTGGTGAACAACAGCGCTTGAGCTTTGCTCGAGTGATTCTGGCCAAGCCTGCTTACGCGTTTCTCGACGAAGCCAGTTCTGCTCTTGATGACGCCAACGAAAGACTGCTCTATACCCTGCTCAGCAGTGTAGGAAGCACAGTCATCAGTGTCGGTCACCGCAGCAGTTTGCTGGAACACCACGACACCGTCCTTGAGCTCAAGGGTGGTGGTGAGTGGGAGTTGCGCGCCTCTAAATAGGCTGACGCTTTTAACCAATGCTTCTAGCGGCCTGCCCTGATTTCAGGGTGGGCCATTTTTCTAATCTCAAAACCACATTCACAGGAAGTGGAGAACACCATGGGACGCCATAAACTTCAAATACATGCCCCACTTCTCTCGCGCGTCGGGTCTCCCCCGATTAGAGAAGAGGGCAAGAAGCGCGCCAGCAAGAAGGCCCCGGCCGCGGCAAAGACGCTGCGTTCATCAGGGTCTGCTGTGATCGGCCGCAACATCAGTGCCAGCAATGACATGATGCTTGAGAGGGTGCAGCGCGCACACTTTCAATATTTCCTTGACTATCAAGATAAGACCACTGGTCTTATTCTCGACCGTACTCGCCTGGACGGGCCTGCCACCATTGCTGGTGTGGGCTTTGCTCTTAGTGCCTATGGCGCTGCGTGCAAACGTCTCTGGGTCAGTCGTGCTGAAGCCGCTGCCTACACCCTGAGGGTACTGCGCACTCTGTGGAACGTTCCTCAGGGTGAGCAGGCCGAAGGCACGAATGGCTATCGCGGATTTTTCTATCACTTCCTCAACCCGGCTACTGGTACTCGGGCCACGGCGCCTCAGTTCTGGAATTCAGAGCTGTCGAGCATCGACACGGCATTGCTGATGGCAGGCGTTCGATTCGCCCGCTATTTCTACCGCGGTAAGTCTGTTGATGAGGTCGAAATTCGTGACCTCGCCGACAAGCTCTACAACCGTGTGGAGTGGACTTGGCTTGTTCGTGAGAACGGTCTGATTGGCCATGGTTGGACGCCAGAGAGTGGCTTGATTCCCAGCGTTTACGCTGGCTACAGTGAAGCACCGTTGCTTTATCTCTTGGCTCTTGGTTCGCCCACCCATCCGGCTCCGGCTGCTTCGTGGGACGCTCTTTTTGCCCAACCCGAGTTCTCGCAGCAGGCTGGCAAAACCTATGTCAGCATGCCAGGACAGCCGCTGTTCTGTTATCAGTTTCCGCAGAGTTTCATCGACTTTCGCGGTATCAAAGACAAGCTCAATCGCAAGCTTGGCTTCGATTATTTCGAAAACAGCAAGCGGGCGACCTTGGCTCAGCACCAGTATGCCATCGACAACCCCCAGGGCTTCCGTGGCTACGACCGCTTGAACTGGGGTCTGACAGCTTGCGACGGTCCCGGCGACGTTACTAAAGTTGTGGACGGCAAAGAACGCACCTTCTCTTGGTACAGAGAGCGGGGCTGTCCTGTTGGCCATGACGACGGCACCATTGCCCCCACCGCTGCCATCAGCTCGTTGCCCTTCGCTCCGATGCTTGTTCTCAGCACTATTCGTGGTTGGTTGAAAAATCGGCCAGAACTTTTCTCTATGCACGGTTTTGCCGATGCTTTCAATCCCACCTTCGGCGCCAGTCTGCGCTCTGGTTGGGTTGACGCTGAGCGCATTGCCATCGATCAGGGGCCGATCGTGCTCATGATCGAGAACTATCGCTCTGGCTTGGTCTGGAACACCATGCGTCGTGACCCGGCACTCGTGAGAGCTCTGCGCAAGGCAGACTTTCAGGGCGGCTGGCTCTCGAAATAGATTTACTAACTCTCTAACCACTCAACGAGGTATTATCATGAACACGAGCAAAAACTCAGGCACCACCATTGGTGCCGTCGCTAGAACTGCGACTGTCGCAAAAGGCAACAAGGCTAGCCGCACGGGCTATGTCTTCCCTCAATTCAGCGCCGCCCACAGTCCTGTGCCGGTGCGTCGCTACAACTTCCCCAAGGGCTTCGTCTTTGGCGCTTCCACCTCGGCCTATCAGATTGAAGGCGCTGTGGATCAGGCCAAGTACGGCCGCGGCCCTTCGATCTGGGAAGACTACTTCACTGCTCGCCCGTTGCTCGACAATGGCGCGGTGGCTTGCGATCACTACAATCGCATGAAAGAAGACGTGGCTATGATCAAGAAAATGGGCCACAAGGTCTATCGCTTCTCGGTCTCCTGGCCGCGCATTATTCCCAACGGAACAGGCGAAATCAACGAGCAGGGCTTGCAGTTCTACTCTGATCTCGTTGACGAGCTTCTGGCTCAGGGCATCGAGCCCTACCTGACGCTCTATCACTGGGACCTGCCGCGGGCCATGGAAGCCATCGGCGGTTGGACCAGCCGGGCTGTTGCCGAGCACTTCGCCGATTTCGCCGAAGTGGTTGTGCGTCGCCTCGGCGATCGCGTCAAGAAGTGGTGCACTTTCAACGAGCCAGAAGTGATTGTCGCCGGCTATATCGGTGATGGTCTTGCTCCTGGCTTGAGCAACCCCAAGCTGCGCGTCACTGTGGCGCATACGCTGATGATTGCTCATGGCCTCGCCACCAAGCGCATTCGCTCCATCAACAGCAACCTCGATGTCGGCATCGTTGTCAACCTGGTGCCGGTTGAACCTGCCACGAAAGCAGCTGCCAAGGCTGCTCGCAAGATGTGGCAGCGCAACTATGCCATCTATCTCGATGGTATCCTCAAGGGCAAGTACTCCGACACTGTGTTGGAAGAGGCCGCTGAGCAGGGAGTTTCCATCACGGCTGAAGATATGGCGCTGATCGCTCAGCCCATCGACTATCTCGGCATCAACTGGTACCTGCGCCTGGTGGTCAATGCTCGCGGTCGCGTGGTCAAGGTGCCTGCTGCTGAAGAGACGCTGATGGGGTGGGAAATCTGCCCGGCGGCTCTGACGCGCATGCTGCTTGCCATGAACCAAGAGTACACACTGCCGCCCATCTACATCACCGAAAACGGTGCGGCTTTGGCTGATACCCATACGGCCACGGGCGTGCACGACAACCGTCGCATGCTCTACATCCACGAGCACCTCGGTGCCATCGAACTCGCCATCGCCGGCGGTGTCGACATGCGTGGCTACTTCGCCTGGAGCTTGATGGACAATCTGGAATGGTCCCTTGGCTATTCCAAGACCTTTGGTATGGTCCATGTGGACCGTCAGACTCTCGTGCGCACTATCAAAGACAGCGGTCTTTGGTATCGGGCCATGATCAAGGCGAATCGTCGCTAATAGTCTAGTGAAGATAGCATCAGTAAGCAGTTTTATTGGTGCTATCAACACAATCAAGGCTTAACACCATCAACTCGCTCACTAGCCTTGAGAGCTAAGGCGAGTTGGTGGTGGCAACCGGAGCACACAATGCAAATCAAACTCAATATCGATTCTTGCAAACTTGTACTGAGTGATGGCGTCAAAGCCACGCTCAGTCAGCACAAGCCCGATCGTGCTGTGCGTCTAGATTTCGAGTTCAACGGAGCCGGCCACGCCATTGTGCGTGTGCCTGTTGCAATCAAGCTGCCAGACAACTATGTCTTTCAGTTTGCCGTTGCCGGGCAGAGCCCCATCAACACGCTGGAAATCAAGTTGCTCGACAAGTCTACCGACAATGTCTGGTGGGTGAATCGACCGCACTTCGCTTTCAGCGGCAGTAAGCAAGTGCTCGTCAACAAGTCTCGGCATTTCTCGTATGCCTGGGGCCCGAGCAAAGAACCCTTGGCGGAAGTGGCATACATCGACCTGACCCTAACCGCCAGCACTGGAGGCAAGGGCAGAATTTACTTTAGCGATCTCGCTTTTGAGGAGCGTCCCAGCCCTGCGAATGCACTGAGTGCACCGAAAGTTTGGGCCAGCTCTTCAAGAAAGGATGCAGCCAACGTTCTTGATGGTGATGACTATTCGCTCTGGCAAAGCGGCCTCAGCGAGCGCCAGAGTCTGGTCTTCACCTTTCCGCAGGTGCGCGAATTTAGCGCAGTGCTGATCGACTGGGGCGATCATCATGCTCGCAATTTTCAGGTGCAAATCAAAGGCGCGCGCGGCACCTGGCAGAACATCGACACCATGATTGGTGCCGGTGGTGGTCGCCAGTATCTGCGTTTGCCCGATTGCGATATCAAGGCTTTGCGCTTTGTCTTGCGTAAATCAAGTGGCGGCAAGGGCTACAGTGTTCGCTCAGTGCGCTTCATGGGGCTCGATTATGCACCAAGCGCAAACGAATTTTGGCGGCGCATTGCTCGTGACCATCCCGCTGGATTCTTCCCTCGCTACTTTGATAATGAGCAGTCTTTCTGGACTGTAGTCGGCGTCAGCGGCGGCAGGCAGGAGGCCATCATCAACGAAGAAGGATTGCTTGAGCTCGGTCGTCAGACTGCCTCAATCGAGCCTTTCATCCACGACGGCAATGAGCTTCTCACCTGGAAGCACGGCCGCCACGAGCAGCGCCTCGAAGACGGCTATCTGCCCATAGCTGTGGTCAAGCGTGTGCACGAGAAACTCGCCCTTGAGGTCAAGGCTTTTGCTGTCGGACCAAGAGATGACGCTACGCTCTATGCTCGCTACAAGGTCGTCAATCGTACAGGCGTCAAGCAGGTGGGTAAGCTGTTCTTGGCCATTCGGCAGTTCCAGGTCAATCCCCCCTGGCAGTTCCTCAACACCCCTGGGGGCTACACACCGATTCACACCTTCTCCCATGCCGGAGACACGGTCTATGTTGGCGATAGTCTGAAAGTACGCACCCTCAGCCGGGCTGATGCTTTTGGTGCCACCACTCTTGCCACCGGCGATATTGTCGAACATCTCAACTACGGCCTCTTGCCTGAGTACGGTGGCTTGGCCGATACCCGTGGCTTTGGCTCTGGCGCTTTGATGTACAGCTATGAGTTGGATGCTCACGAAGAGGTGACTTTCGACATCGCCGTGCCTTATACACGCCACTCGTCTCTTCAGGAAGTCGACGATGCTCTGGCTGCCACTAAGCGCGAATGGCATGGCAAGCTCGATAGCGTCGGTATTGATATTCCGGCTGCTCCTGAGCTCAATGACACTATCAAAAGTCAGCTCGCCTACATTCTCGTCAATCGCGATGGTCCGGCCATTCAGCCTGGCTCTCGTTGTTACCGCCGCACCTGGATTCGCGATGGCTCGCTGACATCAGCAGCCTTGCTGCAGCACGGATTCGTCGCCGAAGTGCGTGAATTCATCGACTGGTTTGCCCCCTATCAGTACCCCAATGGCAAGGTGCCTTGCTGCGTGGATAAGCGCGGATCGGACCCCACCCCCGAGCATGACAGCCATGGCGAGTTTATCTATCTGGTCATGGAATACTATCGCTATACAGGCGACAAAGAGTTCTTGGCTGGTATCTTTCCGCGCATTCTCAAGGCGGTGGAGTACATCGATGTGCTGCGTCAGCAGAACATGCGCGCTATTCAGGCTCAGGCGCGTTCGCAGCTCTCTCACCTGCATGGCATTCTGCCTCCGTCGATTAGCCATGAAGGCTACTCTGCCCATCCGGCCCATTCAAACTGGGACAACCTCTTCGCCATGAAGGGCTTGGATGATGCAGTGTCGGCTGCTCTGGTGCTGGGCGATGGCGATCAAGCAGAAAAGCTGGGCACCATGCGCGATGCTTTCCGTAGAGATTTGTTGGCTTCGGTGAAGAACTCGATGCGCTTTCATGGCATTGATTACATCCCTGGCGCTGCCGATCTCGGTGATCTTGATCCAACCTCAACCACCATTGGCCTCGACCCCTGTGAAGTGTTTTCGGCTCTGCCGCAAGAGCTTGAGCAGACCTTTGCCCGCTACTGGAAGTTCTTTCAGTAGCGGCGCGATGATGTCATTGAATGGGATGCTTACACACCCTACGAATGGCGTTCGGTTGGCACTTTCGTGCGCTTGGGTGAGCTGGACAAGGCTCATGCGGCAATCGATTATTTCATGAGCCATCGTCGCCCAAGGCATTGGAACCATTGGGCCGAGGTGATTTACCGCGATCCTCTCACTCCACGCTTCATTGGTGATGCGCCACATGGTTGGGTGGGCTCAGACTTCCTGCGCAGTGTCCGCAATCTCTTTGTCTACGAGCGCGACAACGCTCTTGTTCTGGCAGCAGGCATCAAGCCTGATTGGCTCGACAAAGGGGTTTCAATCAGGAACTTGCCTACGTATTTCGGTCGCCTCTCACTCACGGCTCACCGTGAAAGTGTGGGGTCTGACTCTTTGGGCGGTGCACAGCCTATCGGTCAGGAAATCTATCAGGTTGTCTATCAAATCGATGGAACGGTTACTTGCCCCATGTATTTGGCGGTAGGTGCCCTTGGTTGTGCTGCTGGTACAACTGGAAAAATGGCTGGTCATGTCACTATAAACGGCGAGCTCGCAGACTTACAAGACGGTATGGTGTGCATCAAGACTCTGCCAGCGCGTGTTGTGGTCAGCGCCGTCTAATTCACAACTTTCACTCTTTGGGCAGGAAGAAGCTAGCAATAGCTTCTTCCTGCTTTTCTTTTTTTTTGGCCTTTTTTTAGCTTTTTTGTCTTTTTTTTGGCCTTTTTTCAACTTTTCGGTACTTTTTTAGTACTTTTTAGTGCTTTTCAGTAATTTTTTTGGCCTCTACCTCTTGAGATCTGTATCTCTAGCTCGCAGTCAGTTGGTCAAGAATGTCCGTGTTTGCGAGATAGATGTATAGAGCAGCTATGAAATCTTGGTTTTAAGCTGGCCTTGATACTTACTGAAACAGAAATACTTGAGTACTCAAGTATTTCTGTTTTAGAGCAAGCCTCTAAGGCTTATAATTTTTGAGGTTGATCGAGTTGACAGCAAGTTTCAGTCAATCAGATTTGTTTTTTTAAGGCGCAGGTGCCATGCTCAAAATCTACTTCGCCGGTTCAATCACCGCAGGGCGCGCCGATCAGCCCATTTACGAACAGATTGTCGACGAGCTTAGAAAATTCGGCACAATTGCTACCGAATTAATTGGTAGCCCGAATCTTTTAGACGAAGGCGAGACCATGAGCGACAAAGCCATTCATGATCGCGATGTTGCTTGGTTGCTAGCCTCAGATTGCGTTGTGGCTGAAGTGACCAATCCAAGCCTTGGGGTCGGTTATGAGATTGGCCTTGCCACTCAGGCCAAGATTCCGGTGCTCTGTCTCTATAGGGCATTGCCAGGTCGCCGGCTGTCGGCCATGATTGCCGGTTGTAACTTTGTCCAGGTCAATCGTTACAGTGATATAGCCCAGGTTGCCCCGCTCTTGGCAGAGTTTTTTCAAAGCCTTAGTCTCAGAAACAGCAACTAGGTAAGCTGTGTGGGTCAGACTAAACTGACTCTTGCTTATTGGCTATTGCTTTCGTTGTAATCTTCATTGGCTGCTGTTTGCTGGTTTATTTCCTAGTGGCTATTTTGTTACCGGCTATTCCTTACCACTTGCTATTATGGGTAAGGTGTTGCGGGAGTCTTCATGGCCAAAACTGGTCGCGAAATAATAATCGGCGTTTGCGAGCGCTATGCCAATCTGAAAACATACCAAGATTTTGGTGTGGTGAGAATGCGCGAAAAAGTCGGTGAACCAGGCGAAGTGGCCAGAATCATTCGCTTCTATACTTACTTTGAACAACCTGATTTCTTTCGCTGTGAGTGGTATGAAACAGCTAGTGATGGCAATTCGGCTGGGTATTGCGATAGCCGCTTAGGTTGGTTGGAAAAACTGAGCGGCCTTGTAGGTGGCGGCAAAAAGAGTGTTGAATCTCTTGTTGAGGCTAAGTCGAATGATGCTTTCAAAATCGGACTCGCTAAAATTGGTCAGCATGGACCGGCCGCGATAATTAAGTCTTCTCTTAAGGCCCCTTCTGTAGCGCCTGTGCTAGAACCATTTGGCCAAGCTCGTTTGATTGGTAAAGTGGTACACAACAAAGAGAAGTGCGATCGACTCTTGATTGAGCTTGATGATAGCTACTATGGTGAATTTCTGGTTTCGCAAAGAGGTTCTATTTTAATTCGTTCAAAAGAAGCTGTTTGTGCTGGCTCTAAGAGCGCAGCCAGTACTTCTTATGGCGGAGTTCTGTTGAATGGCAAGATTCCTTATGAGCGTTTCAAGAGCTGCAAGTTGCCACGCGTAACAATCTGAGCTTTTGGGTTCCTGGCCAGTCAGCTATAAGCGCTATAATTGACCGGCTACAAGGAGAAGCATATGTCAAACAAGATTCTAGTCATTAGCGCCAGCCTTAACCCCGCTAGCCGCAGCCGGATCATGGCCAGTGAGGTTTTTGCCCAACTTCCTGCCAATGCTGACAAAGAGTTTCTTGACCTGCGCGACTATGATTTACCGATTTGTGATGCTGGTGCCTGTTACGCCAATCCACTGGTTTCTCAGATGCAAACTAAAGTGAAAGAAGCATCCTGCATTCTCGTTGCTTTTCCTGTCTACAATTATTCTTGCTCGGCTGCTTTGAAAAACTTGATTGAGCTGACAGGTAAGGCTTGGGAAGGCAAAGTTGTTGGCTTTGTCTGTGCTGCTGGTGGTCATTCTAGCTACATGGCCGTAATGAGTATTGCTAATTCATTGATGCTCGACTTCCGTTGCGTTGTTATTCCGCGCTTCGTTTACTCTGAAGGCAGCTCCTTCAACGAGCAAGGTCTCAATAGCGACAAAGTCAAAGACAGGCTGAAAGAGCTAGGTGCAACAGGCGTGCAGATGATGAACGCTTTGGCGCCAATTGCTGTCAGTTAGGCGTAGTCGCTTAACTAATCCTATTATTTTTATCGTGTCGCTTTCTAGAGTTTGACTCGGTGTAGGCGTAGTTTGTTGCGCGACACTATCTAGAGTTTGACTTGCCTCAGGCGCAGAGCGTTGGCTATAACTGAGACAGAGCTTAGTGACATGGCCATGCTGGCTACCATTGGGTTCAATAGCAGCCCGAAAATAGGATAGAGCAAACCAGCGGCAATTGGCACAGCCAGCGTGTTGTAGCCGAAGGCCAAAACCAGATTTTGGTTGATATTGCTGGCCATGGCATGGCTCAATTTTATTGCCCTGACAATTCCGTGCAAGTCGCCTTTTACCAGTACTATGCCCGCGGCCTCAATGGCGACGCTGGTACCGTTGCCCATGGCTATGCCCACGTTTGCTCGAGCTAGTGCAGCGGCATCGTTGATACCGTCGCCGGCCATCGCTACCTTCTTTCCTGACTTAACCAGTCTGTCTATATAGTTGTGCTTCTCGGCTGGAGTTACCTCGGCGGCAATAGTCTCTAGGCCTAGTTTCTGAGCCACTGCCCGAGCTGTTTTTTCGTTGTCGCCAGTGAGCATGTGCACAGCGATGCCCTGCTTCTGCAAATTGGCAATAGACTCTAAAGCAGTGCTTTTAATTGGGTCGCTGATGGCTATCAGGGCGCTGATCACTCCGTCTATTTCTAGCAATACAGCGGTTGCCCCTTGCTCGCTGAAATAATTTACTCGCTCTTGCCACTGCTGTGCGGTGCGTGTTTCGCTTGTTTGGCGGAAGTGACCGACCACAATTTTCTTACTAGCCACAACTGCGCTGACGCCTTCACCTGGTATGGCTTGAAAATCTTGAGCTGGCAGTAGTTCTATGTTTTTCTCTTGAGCAGCGGCAACTATGGCTCGTGCTAGAGGGTGCTCGCTGCTGGCCTCGGCAGAGGCGGCTAGTTGCAAGAAGTACAACAGTTCAGCGGCACTGGTTTCAGTTTCAGCACCGCAGCCCTCTATGGCCGTAACGGTTGGTTTGCCTTCGGTCAGTGTACCGGTTTTATCGACTACTAACGTGTCGACTAGACCTAATTCTTCCAATGATTGCGCATCTTTGACCAGCACTCCTGCCTTGGCTCCACGGCCTATTGCCACGGTAATAGACATTGGTGTAGCAAGACCAAGGGCGCAAGGACAAGCAATGATGAGCACCGCCACCGAGTTCAGCAGAGCATAGGCGAAGGATGGTTGTGGACCGAAGAGAGCCCAGACGATGAAAGTAGCAGCGGCAATGGCGACGACAATGGGTACAAAGAGGCTAGCGATTTGGTCGACTCGCTTCTGTACTGGCGCTCGACTCCGTTGGGCTTGGGCTACCAGTTTGATGATGCCAGCAACAATTGTCTCGCTGCCAACCCTTGTTGCTTTGATAACGAGAGAGCCTGTCTGGTTAATGGTGCCACCAATGACGGTATCGCCAGTTTGTTTGTTGGCAGCCAAGGCCTCACCGGTGAGCATCGCCTCGTCGACTGTCGATTGGCCACTGAGCACTATTCCGTCGGTTGGGATGCTTTCTCCCGGTCTCACCCTGAGCCTGTCGCCGCGTTCTAGTTTTGCTACAGATATGTCGATCTCGCGTTCATCAATTTTGATGAAGTGGGCAATTTGCGGAGTTAAGGCAATTAGTTCACGAATGGCCGCTCCTGTCTGTTTTCGTGCTTTAAGCTCAAGTATTTGACCGAGTAAAGCCAGGGTAGTGATCACTGCTGCTGGTTCAAAGTAAGTATATGCGCCAGTTGAGTGGTGCATGCCGAATGTTTGCGGTATTATCCTTGGTGCTACTGTAGCGAAAGCGCTGTAGAGATACGAAACGCCAACGCCGCTGCCAATCAAAGTAAACATGTTCCAGCTTTTGTTTTTGATTGAGTCCAGCGCCCTTTCAAAGAATGGTTTGGCTAGCCAGGTAACAACTGGCGTTGCCAATGCAAATTGCAGCCAGTTTGTCAGTTGTAGATTGGCCAGTTGTGCTCCGAAGAGATTGGGCTGGTGAAGCATGTCGGGCATGCTCAAAATAAATAGAGGAACAGTGAACGCCAGGGCCAATTTGAAGCGTCTAGTCATGTCGACTAGTTCGCTGTCGTCTTCGACTGTTTGACTGGCATCAAGGCTTTCTAGAGCCATGCCGCAGAGCGGGCAGGGGCCAGGCTTGTCTGTGATGATTTCAGGGTGCATCGGACAAGTAAATTGGTTTTGCTTGGCTGGGTCGGTGGGCCTTGGTTGTTCTCCGTGAGCTAGTTCTCCGTGAGCTAGCTCTGCTTTGGCCTGGTCTTTTTCTGCTTGCTCGTTCTCGGCTTGGTCTGCACTGTTCGTATAGCGTAATGGTGCCCGTGAAAACTTGGCGGAGCAGTTCAAATTGCAAAAATAGTAAGTGTTGCCTTGAAATACAACAGCATCAGCGGCTGTTTCTCGCTCTACGAGCATATGGCAAATGGGATCTTCGAACAGGCTTGCTGCTTGACTGTCTGATGCTGGCGAGCCTGCTGAAGAACTTGAATTAGCTGATGACTTAGAGCTAGCTTGAATGGAAACAGGAATTACGCGTCCTGCGTTTTTCTCTGCGTCCATCGGTCCCCCTTGAGTATTACTGACCTGAAATCAGTAGCGCTAGCTGAATTGTCAATTGTTGGAGTCAATTCTAATGCAGTCTCTAACATTTCAGGGCACAATCAGCTAATGTTGATACATTGTTAGGCAATAATTTTAGAGACGAGATATGAGTGATCCTCCGACTAAACGGTCTGAAATTCTGCAGGAGAGAAAGAGTTTTTTGGGCAAGCATGCCCGGTTGAAATCCGCCATGCTCATGATTGCCGCTGTCTATGTTGTTCAGTTTTGGTTTTTTCAAAAGATTTGGTGTACGCCTCACGACCTTTATCATCGAGTTTGGAAAACCACACAAGACAATTTATTTGATCAAGCCGCTATGAAAGATTGGTTGGCTTTTGAACATAAATATGACGACAAAATCAAAAACGAAGCCGATGCCGTTAAGTATGCCAATGAGATTCTGAAGACATTGGATGACCCATTTACTAAGTTTCTAGATTCTAAGCAGGTGGCCAAGAAGCAAGACTCTCAGAACGGTCTATATTCTGGTGTCGGCATGATCATGAATGGCAAGAAGAAACCAGTTGTGGTGCGCATGCTTATTTCTGGCGGACCAGCTGAGAGGGCGGGCATAAAGCGTGGCGACCAGATTCTTCGTCTAGATAGTTTGGATTGCCTTAAGGTGCCAGCTAGCCAAATAGGAGATTACACTCGCCAGCACATGGGTCAACTGATCAAATTTACTGTTCGCCGTCAAGGTAAGGAACTAGAGTTTGCCATGATACCGGGCAAAATGAATGTGCAGTCAGTAAAATCAAAACTAGTCACTAGTGAGAAAAGTAAGAGTACGATTGCCTATGTGCGTTTAGAGAATTTTGTTCACAGCGACATTGTTACCCTAGTTCAGAAAGAATTTGAAAAGCTGAGAGAAGCACAGGCTCTAGTTCTGGATGTGCGTGGCAATGGTGGAGGAAGCGTCGATAGCTGCCTAGCCATCACCAGTATGATGCTTGATACAGGTGACCTCGTGGCTATGAAGAGTCGCTCAGGCACAGGTGCTGGTGCTCGCGATACTGGCACAGTTGGCTCTACCGATTACCAGACTGTACGCTATCGCTTAGAGCCTAGCCTTATGAAGGTTTTAAATGAAGAGCCTGGCAAGGAAGTAAAGGAAGAGGCAAGACCAAGGCAGCTGAATCTCTGGCAAAACAAACCGATTGTTGTACTCATTGACGACAACTCTGCTAGTGCTTCAGAGATGTTAGCTGCCGCTATGCACGACAATAAGCGTGCCACCTTAGTTGGTGTCAGAACTTATGGCAAGGGAGTAGCTCAGATTTATTACGATATGCCACTATCGACCTGCTTGTCACTGACAGCAGGTCGATATTACACTCCAGATGGAAAGTGGCTTGGGGACGGACGCGAACCCACTGAATCTACGGAGGAGCCTGTTCAAAACCATAGCTCAAATGTAGATCGCGGGATTGCGCCTGACATTGAAGTTAAATCAGCAGAGAATCTTGATTACGGTGCTGCTAACGACAATCAATTGTCAGAAGCAGTTAGATTTCTTGAGGGAAAAATCACTGCGGCAAAGTAGGTCGTTATATTCTGGGTTTCCTTGTGTTTGGGGCTTCCTTTCAGCTCTTTCTAGTTAGACTGTTTTAGTGGCTTCATTTCTATGCAGCTATCGTTGTTGGCACCATTACTGCCACCACCAGCTGGTTTTGCCTCTGCTGGAGCGGCATCGCCTTTGCCTGTACTACTACTACTACTGCTACCACTACTGCTACTACCGTCACTAATGTTTTTGCCGCCGCCACCGCCGGGTTTTTGACTGCCTCCGTAGCTGTCTTCAAATAGTCTTGAACCAGCTTGTGCTGCGGCTGCTGCGCCGGCTTCGGCAGATTTTACGGCTTCATGTTGTTCAAAATGTGACATATTGATCTCCAATGTAGGATGTGTAAACACTCTGGTTTACTGGTTTTGTAAGTTATTAAAAGAACATTTGTCGCGTTTTCTAGTCGTTGCCGGCTGTCTTCGGGACATCTGTGTAGTGACAATAGTTGCAAACACGTGAAAAGATCGTGACGCTCTAAAATGCTGCTAGATTTTAAATTGCAGGATCTCAGTTAATCGAAGAGTCGCTAAACAAACTATCCTGTGTGGGCAGCTTAAGGGTTTTCCAGCTGCCTGAGATTGTGCCAGCAACAACGCCGTTGAGGCGCGAGAGTTCTTCATGCTTGTCGAGAGCTTTTAGTGTGGTGGCATATTTTCTCATCACTCTAACTGTTGAAGGATGCTCGGAACCTAGAGTGTTTGTGCAAATTTCTAAGGCGCGCTGATAGAGGGCAGCAGCTTCTTCATAGCGCTTTTGTAAATGGCATGTCAGGCCAAGATTGTCGAGAGCTGATGCCACGTTTGGATGGGTTGGTCCGGACAGAACTTCAAGCATTACCAGATATTGACGGCTATAGAATTCTGACAATTTCAAGTCATTGATGCGATAGGCCAGGCTGGCTACATTGTTCAGTGTTGCGGCAATCTCAAAGTGATTTTCCTCAAACAATGTTCTCTTTGCCTTGAGGCTTTCAAGGAAGAGATCGAGGGCTTCGTTGTGGCGATTTTGGGTTTCGTAGATCTTTGCCAGTACTTCTTTTGCGCGCGGATGGCGGACATCAGTTATTTCAATTTCTTCGGCGCGATCAAGAATTTCGGCCCACATTTGCTCAGCTTGATCGAGGTCGCCTAGCTCATAAATTGCATAGGCCGTTCGGCAGGCCTCAGCCCATTTGGCCAGATCGTATTCTCTGGTTGAGATTGGCTTCTGCATTTGGTCTAGCTGTTGCCAGTTGAGCGCTTTCAAGGCGTCATCTACTGATACCTGGTTCTTGCGACAGAATTCTAAAACTACACAGGCATGCTCGATAGATAGCCGACCTTGTTTGAAAAGTTGATAGCATTTCAGTGCTTCTTGCAAGACGTTTTTATCAATTACTCCAGCGACATCGAGAATTTTTGCCACCATTTGCGGATTGAGCAAAACAGCTTCAAAAGCCTTTCTTAGCTCATCGGTGGTAACGTTCTTCGTCAGTTGCAGGAATTCTGGGAAAGTCTGAGTGGCAGTATTTTTCGCCTTAGACTTCTGCGAATCTTTGGGTTCACTGTTGCTCAGCGCTTCTTCAAGAGTGATTCCGTCGCGGTAAATGGCAGAAAGAGCCAGGGTGGCGTCTTCTAGTTTGAGGCTTTGTTCGGCCACCATTTTTTGTAAGGCCAAGGCAGCACTGATGGTAGCTTCTTCGATAAAGCGCAGATCTGTCAGCACTTCTCCGACTGGTTTGTTGTTAGCAAGGCCAAATTCTAGAGCGGTCATCAACTCTTGCTCTGAGAGCACCCCAGCAGCAAGAAGTATTTCACCGAGGCGAATAGATTGCCTGGTGGGCAGGGCGTAATATCCTTTTTCGGCCAATGGCACTTCAATTGGTACATGTCGACTGTAGGCCGAGCGCAGGCTCTGGGTGGCCTGTGCGCGCGATACGCGAGAGTCTCGCAGTAGCACCTGGGCATTAATGGCAATTGATAGAAGCTCTTCTGGAATCAAGCCAGAAAGGACTAGGGTGCGTCCCAGGGGTAGGCCGGTGGCAGTACTTTGCTCAAGAGCAAGTTTGAGGCGTTTTTCGTCAATATAACCGGCTTCCATGAGCAGATCGCCAAGCAGGTTGCTGCGTTTGATTTCGCTATCCACACCACTTTCGACTAGGGCTTGGTTCAGGGTGCACTTTTTCTGCTTCACCACCGCTAGCACTTTTTTGGCCATGGCAATG
>CALROJ020000043.1:0-59286 GCA_943369735.1 bacterium Ga0077546 | reverse complement strand
ATGCAAGAGATACTCTTGGTTTCGAGCTTTAGTTGCTGGCGAATTTTAAATTAGTAGACTAAAGCGACCAGGCCGCAAGAGCATTTATTTGAGCCACTTCTAGCAACAAATTAACGGCCACATTTTGCAATTTATGCATATTCCAGGTTCGCCTGAATTACTGTGTGCTGTAGTATCTGTCGAGCAAAAAATTATCAAACCATTACCCCTGGCCGAAGCCGAGAGAACAGTAAGATAATTTTCTGGGCTAGTTGATGGCAGATATATGCACTGACTTGAGGTAAGCTTCGCTGACAAATTTTTGCAGGTTTAGACCACTGCAACGTTTTTCAGATTGGCGAACTTCTTGGGCCAGTTGGCATAACCGCTATCGGTATGGCAGGCCGCACGTAGCACTTCGATGCGACTGTTGCGCAGTTTGGCCCTGAGGCCCACTACGGTTTCGAAGATGCAGCCATCGGCATTAACTCCGCAAATGCGAAAGTTTTCAGGCCAATAACCTTCATCCATGCAGGCTTCAAAGACTTCGGCGGCGCCACCATCGGTTTCTTTTTCGCGGATGGTGCAGAACCTATAGCCTTCAACAAGGGCAAGCAACGACTGGTAGGTAGCAGATTTGCTGTCTGCGTATTGAAGAAAGATGATGGCTTCTTGGTGAGCAATTGCTTTCTTGATTTCGTTGGCCACAGCATCTTGGGTTTGTTGGTCGCGGCTGGCTTTGAATTCTAGCTGCATATCAACGACGATGAGAACTGGGGGTTCGTCATTTTCATTGAAGAGGCGGCTGTTCGCTGGGGTTTGGGCCGGGGTTTGGCCGTGACTTTGGCCGTGACTTTGATGGTCTGTGACATTGGCAGCGCCCGGGCGCTTAGTTAACAGGCTCGTTTTCATAGTATTAGTAGTGTCTAGTTGGTTTTGTTGTTCTTTGATTTCTTTTTGGAGCTAAGTCCAAATTGCGGAAGTGAGATGGAATATAGTTGTAAAGTAGTGCTTGCTACGGCCTCTAAGCAATGCGATTGCAGCCTCAACCCACTATTGAGGGCTGATTTCATCTCTTTTGACCTGACGGAGTGCCACTCAGGATAGCCTAGCCAGGCTCACGTGAATGATTGCGGGAGCCGCCAATAAAAGGCGACAAAATAGCGCTGACAAAGCTGCACACTGGAGTTGCTACATTAAGCTCACGGCCCAGGGTGACAACTGTTCCGGCTAGCCAAGGCAGCTCTAATTTATTGCCATGGCGCAGGTCGTGTTCTAGGGAAGCCGTGACGTCTCTACCCAAGTTGTCCAGATAAGCCATTTGTCGCTCGACGATATCTGCTGAAATTGCTACACCGCGGGCTTTTGCTACTGCCACTACTTCATTCATCACAGCCTGTAGCAAAGCCCTGGTTTCGGGGTTTTCTCTCACCACTCCAATTGAAGAGCGACAACAGGCAGTGATTGAGCTCATCGCCACCAAGACAACAAATTTCTCCCACAATGCTTTTTCAATGTCGTCGGGCACAACCACTTCAATTGCTGCGCTCTCGCAGGCTTTCTGCAAGGCAAGGACGCGCTCTGTTTTTGTGCCGCCATACTCGCCAAAGACTAGTTTCTGCACTGTGCCGCGCTGTTCGATCACTCCAGGAGCTTGAATTGTGGCGCCCACATAGCTAATGCCGCCGAGAACATGCTCTGCTCCTAACTTAGCTTTCAAGATATCATCACGCGAAATGCCGTTTTGAAAAGATATGACAGTGGTGTGCTCACCGACCATGGGTTTGATTAGTTCGACTGCCGAATCGGTGTCCCAGAGTTTTACTGTAAGGAAGATATAGTCGACAAGACCAACGCTTTTGGCTTCGCTGACAGCTTGAGCGTTTTTGATTAAAATATTTCCCCTATCAGGGCTGATTACTTGCAAGCCATGGGTTTTGATTGCTTCAAGGTGGGCGCCTCTGGCAATGAAAGTAACGTCAGTTCCGGCTTGAGCAAGCCTGGCGCCAAATAACCCACCCACTCCGCCTGTGCCCATGATTGCAATTTTCATCTGTAGTCAAGAGTGCCTGTGCCAGTAAAGCTTGATTTTAGCGCCTCTACATAGTTGGCTCAGTTGCGTTAGCAAAATTACTAACTACTTTTAGCTTGAATCATGAGTATTCAAATCAATAGGCTTTAGGTATCAAATACTTCTTTCTCTTTTTAGCTTAGGTTTCTCCAGCATTTAAACATCTCCAGCAAACCCCACTTAGCCCCGGCCAATCCCACCTAAATGGAACCGCGCTTCACAGCTGTACCTAATTTACGGTGCTGGTCTGATGCGGCTTTTGCATTGATCTTGCTAACGAGACTTTAGTTTTTGAAATTTTGAACGAGATTCAGAGCGATCGCTGATTGCTTTGCTTTTCGAGAACAGGACAAAACAATGAATAACAACAATCTCGGTTCGGAGGTTGCCGTTGTGCTTGGCTCTGGCATTGCCAGCGACGGAACACCGGCACGAACCACTGTTTTGCGAGTCCGTGCTGCTGCTCGGTTGGCAAAAGCTCATCCTCATGTCAATTTGATTCTCTCCGGCGACGGGCGGAAGCAAGTCGGCAGCACATCTGAAGCTGAAGCAATGAAGACGATTCTTCTTGCCGAAGGCATTTCAGCTGCTCGCATTTTTCTTGAAGACCAATCGCAAGACACCATCGGCAATGCCGTTTTGGTTGCTGCTCGCTACTTCGCTAACGAAGGCCCTGTGGCTGTTCGTAAGCTTTACGTTGTCACTTCGCCATTCCACCTCAAGCGTGCACTGATAGCCTTTCGTGCTGTGGTGCCGACGCACTGGAATGTTGTTTCTTACGGCAGTCGCATCGCTGCTACTGACGCAGAACGTGGTCGCAATGAGCGCGGCGGCGTGCAGTGGATGAAGGATTTCTTTTCGGGAATTGAACCTGGCGACATCGGCGCAGCAGTAGAACGTCTGCTTGATTGCAGGCCCCACTACCGCTCTCATGCCTTTGCTTGGTTGAAGCCCATCGCAGAGAAATTCAAGACTGAGAAATCGGCAAAGTCTGACCAGTCTGAAAAAGATGTGCTTGTGCGGAGCGGCAAATGATCGAATCTGAGGGGTGCGGAAGAAATAGGTCTTCCGCACCTCGCCTTTTGGGCAAGAATTTTTTTTGATTTCTTGAGATTTTCTTCTGTGCTGGTCTTGTTTTTCGCTTGTTCATCTTTTTTTGTTGCCAAAAATTACTTGACGTAGTAGATGCGATTGACCTAAATATTGCGCGAGGATGTCAAAAGATTAGTTGAAATAAGTGATGAACCTGACTGTGGGCTGCGACTGGTATCGTTCTAGTTGCTTAATCCACAAACAATAAAAGCGCTTAGCGGCGCAGGAGGTTCATCATGGCTAGATCTTCGACCAAGAGGCCGGTATCCGTCAAGCTCAGTAAGGTTAGAAAAGATCATTTAACAGAGGTTCTTGATTTCGATTTAGAAGCCATCATTGGGCACGGCATCAGGCAGACCATGCATGAATACCTTCAATTGTTTGCCGAGCTTTTGATTAACAGTGAAGTGATTGAGCTGGTAGGCAAGCGCAGCGAAAGAAGTAAGGAACGCTCTGCAAACCGCTGGGGCAGCCAAGATGGCTCCGTGGCACTGCTTGAACAGCGTGTAGCAATCGAAAAGCCGCGAGTGCGAACTGCTGGCAGAAACGGCACAGAGGTAGCGCTTGAGACGTACCAGGCCTTGAATGATCCGACGTTTCTAAATGAGCAGGCCGGAGCAAAACTGCTGGCTGGATTGTCGACTAGAAATGTACCAAAGGTTCTAGAGAAGCTCTTGGATGGCCGCGGAATCGGAAGACAGACGATCAGTAACAGGGCTGTTAAAGAGATGTCCAAACAGCTAGAAACGTTCAAGAGTAGAACGTTTGGGCGGTTGGAGTTCCCGGTGATTTTCATTGATGGCGTTGGCCTGGGCGACAATCTCTTTGTCACTGCAATCGGAGTCGACAGAACAGGCGCTAAGCACGTTCTAGACTTCGAGCTTGGCTCAACAGAGAATTCAGGTACGTGCAAAAGGCTGCTCAGCAACTTGATTGAACGTGGTGTTCTGGATGCTGACGGTGGTCATCTTTTCGCAATTGACGGCGGCAAAGCCCTGCGAAAAGCCATTGCCGACACGTTTGGGAATACGGTACAAGTTCAGCGATGCGTGCAGCACAAGAAGAGAAACGTTGAAGACAAGCTGCCAGACTACAAACGTCAGAATTTTTGCCAGAGATTTTCAGCTGCATATTCTAAGAAAACCCTGAGGGGCGCAGAAGCAGCGTTCCGAACGCTCATGCGAGATCTAGAGCGCGATGGCTACAAAGCCGCTGCCAAAAGCCTTCTAGAGGGCAATTCGGAATTACTAACGTTGCACAGACTGAAGATCGAAGGCACACTGAAAAAAAGCTTGTGCACAACAAATATCATCGAGTCATTGTTTTCAAATGCCCGATACCAGCTGCGAAACGTCAAAGGCTGGCGAAAAGAAGAACAGATGGAAAGATGGCTAGCAGCCAGTCTACTCAAAGCCGAACAGTCACTCAGGCGCGTTCCAGGTTACACACAAATGCCGAAGCTGATCGCAGCCTTGAAGTCCCAAAAGCTCTAAAAAGTCAGAAAAAGTACGAAAATCGGAAAGGTCTCAAACAATTTGAGGCCTCACACCTGACGGCAAAACGCCAGCCCTGTTAGCCTTACCAACCAAACAGTGAGTTAAAGATGCAAAAAAAAGAAAAAGCTTGTCACTTTTCGATGCTAAAATTTCGGCCTGCCCACTGAAGGCAAACGAATTTCAACTAGAAAAGTGACAAGCTCTATTGCGCTTGTAAACCAGTTAATTATGGCCAACCCCTAAGTAAATACCTGTTATTGCTTACTCTCATAATGGCAATAGCTGTCATAGTGGAAGAGTGGGAGCTGCTGATTACGAGGCGCAAATGAACGACGCAAGAGAGAATTCGAATGCTCAAGAGGTCAATGCATTAAGCGGTGATCTAGGCGCTCGTATTGACCTCACCGAATATTGTTCTGATGTAGAGACACTCTGGGCTTTGGCTCACGACCCTTGCTGCGATGTGCGTTTTGCCTTGGCTGAAAATCATAATGTCGATTGCGATATTTTAGCGGCACTGGCCGACGACGAAAATCCATTCGTTGCTTGGCGGGCAAGGAAAACGATTAAGCGACTGACAATTGGCAGTGCAGTCAGTGGAAATTTCAATTGGCCTGAAGCGCAAACAATAAAGAGGCGCGCTGAGGGAAGTTAGTTAATCTAACGACTCTGATGGGTTTTCTTGTAAGACTTAATTTCTCCCTAAAAACTTTTCGCAGCCTGTAATCTATCTACGTGGCAATGGGTACGGGGCACGGGAGAGATTAGTATGGCTGGACTGAAAAAGAAGATGTGCGCCGTAGTTTTGGCCTCTTTGTGTCAAGGCTTTACTAGTCTTAGCTTTTGCTCGTCAATTGGAGCGCAGCCCGTGAGAACAATCATGCCGCAGTGGTACCATCTTAAGCAGGAAGCCTATGGGCTCAAAGGCCAATTGAAGTTGCAGAAGTTGCAAGCGGCGTTGACTGCTGCTCAAGAGTTCAGGCAAGCAGACCACTATCCTGAAAGTGAAGTGCTCTTTAGTCTTGCTGTTTTAAATAGTGAGCAAAACAAACAGAGTGAAGCGGAGAAGTATTTGCGAGAGGCGATTGCTCTAAAGCAGGCCGGTCTGTCTATTTCTCTGGCGGGCAAGCACAATATGCCGATTGAAAACGGCATTTTTTTACCGGCCTATTCTGATATTGAAAGTGAGAAATCAGGCAAGAAACATGCTTTGGCGAATTGCCAGAGTTGGCTCGGTAGAACGCTCTTGGCTGAGCGCAAATTTGCCGAAGCCGCAGCGGTGCTGGAACAATCTATTGCTTTGCTGGATAGCAGCAGCAAACCAGACGGTGAAGTAATACTCTTGCCTGATACCTTGCGCCCCTATGCCCAAGCCCTAAGAGCATTGAATCGGCGTAGTGAAGCTGATAAAGCAGACGCCAGGGCGAACAAAATTATTGCCTCACGCCGCTTAGTTCTAGACTGAAAAATTAGCTGGTCTGGAAAAGCTTAATGGCTGCCAGTGCCAATACGATGGCTAGCAGCCTCTGTAGGTTTTTTGAAGTGAATTTCGAGGCACCATAGGTAGAGCCAATGATTGCTGCTGGAGCCGCCACCAAAAGAAAAGGTAGGAGATGAACCATCTCGCCCTTGCCGTCGCTAAAACGACCAGCCAAGCCGCTAATCGAGTTGACGACGATAAACAGCGCTGAGATTGCTGAGGTCTGTTTTGTTGTGGCCCAGTGTTTGAAAATGATCAGCGGGCTGAGAAATACACCACCACCAATACCAACAATGCCAGAGAGCAGACCAAGTATTCCGCCAGCACCTGCCGCTAAAACTATTGGCGGCGCTTGGATTTTCTCGTTATCTGGCAGCACATTGTTGTTGCTGTTTGTCTTGTCGTTGTTGCCGCTTGTGTTGGGGAGAACGGCAAAACGCAAGGCTGCCAGTGTTAAGAGCGTACCGAGAATATAGGCAAAAGTGTGCTGGTCTACAGGTAGACGGGCACCGATATAGGCTAGGGGAATGGAGAGAATCAAGTACGGCAGTGCTTGCTTTAGTTGGAAGCAACCAGCGCGATAGTAATTTGTCAGGGAGATGCTGGCTACGACTGTATTCAGAATAAGAGCTGTAGTGGCTATTTCTTCGTGCTGTAAGCCAAAAAGCGAAAGCAGAGCGATATAGCCAGTGGCTCCGCCGTGACCAACTGCGGCATAGAGCATGGCGACAAAGGCAACACAGAGACATTGAAGAATAGTTATTAGAGTGGCATCCATTGCTAGATGCTAGCAACCTAATTGGTAAGGTTCAATTTTTTCTTGCCGTTCACTGTCAATCGTCTGCGTATACACTTTATTGTCAAGCAATGCATGAGCTTGTCAGCATTGCCGAAACAAAAAAAAAGTGGAGGCTTTGCCTATTTGAACGCTAGTCAAGCGGCTAATCTCGAGCAAAATCGTCAGCTGATCCCCCGGTTGGGGTCATATGCTTGTGCGACGTCATCTCCTCTTTTATTATCGACCATTAATTGAATCTGTTGTGGAGCAATTGTTTTGGGGCCTTTCCATGGTTTAGGTTGCGGTCATCTCAACTCTCTCTTTCTCCCGCCTGATCTCGCAAAAACAAATCTGACCCAAGCACAAAAAGAACTAGCATCAGACTCTTCGTCTGGTGTTGTTCTCGGCCTGTTTGGATTGGTGAGAGCTGAGTATTTAGTCAGAACGACAGCCTTCAGACTAGTTTCTGCTAGCTGTCCTTTTCTTCCGAATTGACTGAGACAAGCGGCAAAATCTGTCGCTTTCTAGTTGCAAACAAATACATAGAAATTGGAGTAAACACCATGACTGCAAAAGTCAAAGACTATCCCGGCACTGGTTGCCCTATCTGCTGGACTCGCAAGAATTTGAACGAGAGCATCGGCGCGCAGTACCTGACTGTGCAGGAGCTGCTGCACATGGTTTCGCACTGGCGTACCGAGATCAAAACCACTGGTTTTGGCGGCGACGCACTGTTCACGGCCATGAAGAGCTTGCTTGATAGCGGCTTTGCCTACTTTGCCGGATTCAGTTCCTGGCGGCAGGCTCACGAACAGGCAGAAATGTTCAATTTCAAGGCCGAAGACTATTCAGTCGAGAGCATCGATGCTTACCAGGAACGTGTAGTGGCAGAGGCTTCTCGTTTCGCTGAACTCACCGCCGCTCTGTCAGCGTTTGAAGCGCTGTACAAGCAGCTCGAGTCGGCCCGCAGCCTGGCCCTTGGTAAAGATGAAGCTGCTGCGCGTGAAGCGGGGCACTTTGCTGAAATTTCTGCGGCCTTGGCCATTGCCCGTGCTGAATTCGCCACCACCGTGGAGGCTCGGCGCCGCTACTTTGAAAGGATTGAAGTCTATGCCAAGCAGCGCGCAGACAAGGTCAAGCCAGCCGTTGCAGCGCCTGCTCCGGCACCGGCGAAAACAGCTTGCGGTTGCGCCAGCAAGTAAGCGCTAAGGCAGAGAAATAGCTCAGCGTTGAAAGAAGGGGAAGGCCGATGGTCTTCCCCTTCACTTCCCCTTTAGCTCAAAATTTGAGTTGACATAATCCCCCTGTCCCATTTCTTTTGATAAATTTTTATGGGGTAGGACACTATATAAGGCAGTATATGTGAAATCAAGAAATAGTTAGGGGCTCTGGCTTTAGTATGTCGGCGTGTCTGTGAAGTAAAAGAAGAGAGCAAAAGAAGAGAGAAGAGGAGCAATTCCTCTTCTCTCTTGCTCATACTTACTTATTGTGCTGTTTCTACTTACTTCACCTGAGTGAGGTAAGCGCGCTCGACCAAGTTTTTCGCTTTCAAAGACTTAGGCAGGGTGCCGAAGGCAAAGCCGCCGCGGTTCATGATGCGAGATGCAATGAAAGCATCGGCAATTTCTGCCGGAGCCTGCTCTACCATCAAACTGGCCTGGAGCGCGAGAGCAAGCCGTTCCACCAAGAGGCGAGCCCCTTGTTCACGAGCACTTGCTACCGCTGCATTTTTGCTGGTCGCACTCTTTTTCAGAGTAGCGATGTCGCGTTTGAGGCTATTAATGAAGCCGTCCAGTTGCTTGCTGTGACCGCGTCCACGCTCAACTTCGACTATGAAAGCATCGAGGCTTTCAGGCTCTTTGCTAACTGCCCGCAGCACGTCAAGACAAATGACATTGCCTGAGCCTTCCCAGATACCGAGCAGAGGGCTCTCGCGGAAGAGACGCGGCATGGGGCCTTCTTCTACGTAGCCGTTACCGCCGAAACATTCGAGAGCTTCTGCCACCTGCATTGGTGCGCGCTTGCAAATCCAATATTTAGAAATGGCACTGGCTATGCGACGAAAAGCTGCTTCATGAGCTGATTTGTCCGCTTGGTCGTAGGCCCGAGCGACGCGCATAGTCATGCGAGTGGCAGCTTCTGATTCGAGAGCCAGGTCAGCCAAAACGTTTGCCATCAGAGGCTGATCCACCAGCTTTTTGCCAAAGGCAGAACGTTGTTGGGCGTGATGCATGGCCTGCAATACAGCTTGACGCATCAATGCTGATGCACCAATCATGCAGTCGAGTCGAGTGTGATTGACCATCTCAATTAGAGTCGGTACACCGCGACCTTCTTCACCAACAAGCCAACCGAAAGCGTCGGTAAATTCCAGTTCGCTTGATGCATTAGAACGGTTGCCGAGCTTGTCTTTGAGCCGCTGAATGCGCAGTGTATTCTTGCTGCCGTCTGGCTTCCAACGTGGCACAAGAAAGCAGCTGACGCCTTTTGCTGTCTGAGCGAGAATGAGAAAGGCATCAGACATGGGAGCTGAGCAGAACCACTTGTGACCAGTGAGCAGATAGGCGTTGCCGCCACCAGATTGAGCCAACGGCCGAGCTTCAGTGGTGTTGGCGCGGATGTCAGATCCACCTTGCTTCTCGGTCATGCCCATGCCAATCGTGATACCGGTTTTCTGTGAAGCCGGCTTGAAGCTGCTGTCGTACTGGGTTGAACGAATCATCGGTTCCCAAATTGCTGCCAATTCAGGCTGCTTACGCAACGTAGGAACGGCGGCATAGGTCATCGAAATCGGGCAGCAGTGGCCAGCTTCGTTCTGGAAAGACATGTAGAGCAACGCGGCGCGCATGACGTGGCGACCGTCGTTATCGCTTGACCAAGGCAGACTGTGGATGCCGTGAGCAATCGATGTCTTCATCAGCTCGTGATAGGCGGGATGAAATTCCACTTCGTCGATACGTTCACCGAAGCGGCTGTGGGTGTGGAGAACTGGTTCGTTGTTATTGGCCTGGATAGCCAGTTCAATGGCGTGGGCGCTACCAGCAAATTGGCCGAAAGCCGCCAGTCGTTCTGTGGCCCAAGTGGCACCGTAGCGCGCCATCAGGTCGGTGAGAACGCTGTCGCTGTTGTACATGTTGTAGTCAATCAATGGGCTCGATTGATTGGTTAGGTTGTGAGTTTCAGGCATGGCTGTACTCTCGAAAATAGTGTTGATCGGAGCGACTAGGTCGCTGGTGAGATTTAGGCTAGCAGTGGTGTGCGGTTGGATGGAAGGAATGGAAGTAGTAGTTATAGCCGTTATTTGATGTCAGATAGAGAAAAAGTGCTATTTACCATAACCGCGAGCTATGTATACTCTCAATCTCGTTTACTAGTATCTGTTTTATTTATAGGCTTTTGGCTTCGTCTTTGAAACGATAAAGTCAGCGCAGCTGTTTCATCTTGTCATCGCGCTGAATTTTTCATTTTTTGAAAACTTGTTTAACTATATAGCACAGTAATAAACAAAAAAGAAAAATGCCAACGAAGCCTTTTGGGCTCGCTGACATTTTTCAATGGTGTTACACCTCTTGGCGAACAGCCTTCTTGCCTTCGCGACGGTCGCGACGACGGGTCTGTTCTTTGTTGCCACCGTGCACACCCGCACCGCTTCCGACTTTGATACCGGAATCGATTTGGGCTTGACGGCTGGCGGCGCGTTGCATGGTGCGCTGCTGCTCGACGGTGATGACGCCAACCTTGAGGTTGCCGCCCTTCGTCTTCGGTTGACGCACAACGTGGGTCTTGTTCTTGGCCATGGCTGGTATTCCTTTCGTTTTGATGGTTTCTGTTTGCTGTTAAAAAGACATACCAGAGTGTGAGAGGCTGCCAGAGTGATTTTGCAATCACTGGTTGGCAGCCTCTCGCTCGTGGTCGTGGATGGCATGTTGTGGCTCCGGACTGCCGTGGTCCGTTGGTGGTCTGCCGTTTGTTTTCGCAAGGCACTCCACCGTTGAGTCAGATAGCGGCGAGGGCCGCTTCGAACTCGCTCCAGTCGTGGAAGACGGAGACGCAACCAGCCGCCAGGAGAACCTTGGCCAGCTCTTCGCGCTCGTGCTCCGGATAGGCGCCGGTGTAGCCGATGGTGGTGATGCCAGCACCGACCGCAGCCAACGTACCCGTCTTCGAGTCTTCGATGGCGACGCAGTCGTCGACAGTGATGCCGAGCGCCTTCATCGCTTCGATGTAGACCTTGGGGTCGGGCTTGCTGCTGTTGTAGCAGGCAGCGCTGAAGACCTGCTCACCGAAGAACGCGTCCTGACCGGCGCCCTTGAGGCAGGCCTTGACGCGACGGAGGGCACTGGACGAGACAACCGAGAGGTTGAAGCGACCGACCAGGCTTGCCACCAGCGCGTTGGCGCCGGGGGTCGCTTGGATGTCGACAGCCAGACGCGCTACCACGGCATCCACTTCGTCGGCAACGAGCATGTCGAGCTCGCCGTCGGCAAAGGTGAACTTGTGTTCGGTCGCCAGTTCCGTCGCCATGCGGCGGAAGCTGTAGCCGACGAAGCGTGCCATCAGCGATTCGACGGTGAACTGCATCGAGACGCCCTTGCTCGCGAGGAGCTTGTTGACGACGGTGCAGCAGGCGGTGAAGGCAGGCAGCTCGGTCATGCCGAGGGTGTTGTCGTAGTCGAACAACACGTGGGTGATTTTCTTAGCCATAGTTATAAGCTCCTTGTTTCAGATTTGGTGATTGAGTTACTTAGAAACGACTGCAGCCGACTCGCTTTCGCCAATCAGCTGAGCAGCGGCCGATTCCGACTCGCTTTCGCGAGCCAGCAGAGCGGCGATGGCAGACGAGGTGCCGAGTTTGGTGATGTTCGTGAGCGCCCAGAGCAGTTCCTGGACGAACGCGTCCACACCGGCCATCTGCACGAAGCGGTTGTCCCGCACAGATTCTCCGGTTTTGCGGAGGATGTGGGCCAGTTCGTGCGCTTGTGGTTCCGCCGAACGGGTGAGGTTCAACACCGCCTGGTAGACTTCGGTGAGCTTGGGCAGCTCCACGTCGTCTTGCTGGAAGTGATGGCCGAACTCGTCGGTGTTGCCGAGGTTGAGCAGCCAGCAGGCCGCCACGAACGTCGGCGCCTTCAAGATCCGCTTGCCGTCGCTGAGCTTGTGGGCCCGTTCGACTGCAAACAGAATCCGTTCGGACGCCTTGCTCGTGCCACGTGCACCAACGCGGCGAAGTGTGTCCATCGGAGCGCTGTCAGCGAAGCGGGTGCGGATTTTCGCACCGTACTTCGCCATGCGCTCTTCGCCGAGGATGACACCGAGGTCCTTGTGGAACAGCTCGGTCAGTGCGGCGATGCCCTCATCGGCCATGGCCTCATGAACGTAGGTGTCACCGAGACGCTGACCAACGATGGCCGGCACCTGGTGAGCTGCGTTCAGACCAAGGAACTTGAGCTCCCACCACGAACTGCAGTCATCGACCATCTCGACACCGACCTGTTCCCAGTCCGGCAATTCGAAACGGCCCTTCTCGACGACGAGCTGACGGAACACTTCCGTGCCGATCACAACGTCGCTGTTGAACTGAACCAGCTCGGCAGCATCCTTGCGGAAAGCAGCCGTCACCTCGGGGGTGATGCGGTCCACGAGGGTGGTAAGGAAGTCGACGTTTGCTTCCACTTCGAGCAGCAGCTTTTCGCGCACGCCGTTGGTGGAGAACTCCGACTGGCCACTGGCCTCGATGAACTGCAGCAGGCCTTTCTTCAGCGACTTGCTGTTTTCAGGCACGTTGTCGAGCGACAACACCGTCAAGGGCTCGAGCACACCGTGTTCGGCGAAGCGCTTGAGCAAGCCGTTGAGCAGATACCAGTAGACGGTTTTGGGCGTTTTCTTGCCCTCACCTTCTGTGGCGGCCACTTCGAGCTCGAGGTCGGCGATGATGTCGTGGTGCGAGTAGTCGAGCACCGCAGCGGAATCGGCCAGGTAGTAGCCCTTGTTGGTGATGGTCATCGACACGATCTTGGTGGAATCGTTGGCGATGGCATCGACCAGCACGGCCGGCGAGTCTGGCGCGAAGATGGTACCGACGATGGGGGCAAGAACCGATGCTTTGCGTTCGTTGCCTTCGCGTTCCACGAGCACATACAGGTTGTCCTGCTTGCGCAGACCAGTGATAGTGCCAGGGGAGCGCAGGGATGCGACGGTGATGCCCCAGTTGAGGTCGCCCGTCATCGCCATGTAGTCGTGGACGTAAGATGCGAAGTGCGCCATGAAGAACCCACCGGGTCCGATGTGCACGATGGTGCCTGCGTGGTCGGCATCGAATTTGTAGCCAGCCGGCTTGACGTGGGCAGGCAGATTGCTAAACCCGTAGGCGGGAGTAGCGAGAGTCGATTGGACTTGCGTGTTTGACATAGATTTCTTCTTTCTGGTTTGCGACCGTAAGGTCTGGTTAAACTTGGGCGTAAGCCCTTTTCAGATGAATTGGTGAGTCAGGGCTATCTGGAAGGATTAGCTCTGGCTCTGCCGTTGGCACTACGAGTTGTTGTTGGGTGCGCGGGCATCTTGAACTTCAGCCTCAGAGCTGAACTTCAAGGGACTCTCGGGTTGTTAGTGGTGAAAAATGGGTGTGCAACAACACGCGCTGATCTGAGTTCAGTGCGGGTTATTACGATTTTTCTTGGGTGGTCTTGGATGACGGGGACGGCGAGCTAGAGAACGAAGTGCTCTTCATCGCGCGGGTGCGTGTGGTGGCTGAAGGTGGTGTTATAGGCCTGGTTTGTTTTTAAGGTTGTTTTGAGTTCTTGAATAGAGAAAGAAATAGATACCTGAATGTACGGTCAAGGAGTATCTCAAGGCAATAGAACTGGGTACCCCATTGGAAACCCTCTGTTTGGGGCAGGTTGCTCGCTGCCGGGGTGAGATGCGCTCTGTTGGCGGCTTCTAACTAGAAAAGCTGAGCGGAACGTGAAAGAAATGGCTTTAAAAGTGATGCTTGACATCTAGTGGCGCTGCGTGAGCGCTGATTCGTTGATACTGTATGGCTTAGTATAACTAGCGCTCAGATTGATAGTTTGAAAGTCAAAGTCTTTGCTCCACAAGCCGTTCTTAGTCACTGTGCTAGTGCTGCGAACTTTGCTCCACTGAGACTGAAGAACTGGCATTCCTAAAGGAATTATAGGTTCGTTTACAATTGAGCGAGCATAGATAACAGACGGTATGTGATTATTTGCTCTGAATTATTTTGGCGGATTTGTTGTTTTTGTTTTTCGCCAGACTAAGGCGGTACAATCTCATTCTCCGGCTTGCCAGTTACATATGGTCTAGCCGCACTTGGCAGCAGCTGTTGCCTAGAGCCCCTATTGCGGCTCTATCGCTTCAAGCCTCATTTATTTCTTCAAGAGTGACAATAAAATGACGAATACTACCGCCACACCTGTTTCAAGCGCTATCCTCAAGGATTTACCGAAGAACGTTCAAGGGCCTACTTATGATCGCTCTAAGATCAAAGAAGGTATATTGCACATTGGTGTCGGCGGGTTCCATCGCTCGCACCAAGCTCTTTATCTAGATGATCTCTTGCAGTCGCATGGTGAGCTGGATTGGGCAATTTGCGGCGTAGGTATCATGCCTCAAGATGCGGCAATGAATAAGGCGCTGCAAGCGCAGGATTGTCTTTATACCTTAGTTGAGCGCATTGGTAACAAAAGCACGGCACGTATTATTGGTTCTCTCAAGACCTATTTGTTCGGATTCGAAAATGCTGATGCAGTTTTTCAGCGCATTGCCGATCCAGCCATCAAAATTGTCACTCTCACTGCCACTGAAGGTGGATATTGCTTCCACCAGGGTTCGGGTGAACTTGACCTAGACAACAAAGGCATACAAAACGATCTTAAAAATCCAAAGAATCCCCAAACAATATTTGGCTATTTGGCTGAAGGTTTAGAGCTTCGCCGTAAGGCAAATGCGGGCAAAGTGACAATTCTTTCTTGCGATAATTTGCAAGGAAATGGCCATGTCGCTGAACGCACACTATTGGCTTTCTGTCAGGTGAAAAACCCAGATTTAGTCGGCTGGATAAAAGAGAACGTCAGCTTCCCGAATTGCATGGTTGATCGCATCACCCCAGCTACCACAGACGCCGAGCGTGAATTTGTGCGGGCTAACTATAATTTAGAAGATGCTTTCCCAGTAGTGGCAGAGCCCTTCAAGCAGTGGGTTGTGGAAGATTCATTTATCAATGGTCGTCCAGCTTTAGAGAAAGTTGGCGTGCAATTCACTAAAGATGTTGCGCCCTACGAGAAAATGAAAATCAGATTGCTCAATGCTACTCACTCAGCCATGGGTTATCTCGGCTATCTATGCGGTTATCGCTATATTTACGAAATTGCCCAAGCACCAGAATTCATTCCCTATTTGAAGGCATTGATGGATAGCGAAGTTACTCCATTAATTGACAATGTGCCTGGAGTTAATTTAGCCGAGTACAAACAAAGCTTGATGGAACGCTTTGCCAATGAATCTATTAAAGACCAAGCCTTGAGAATTTGTATGGATGGTTCTGCCAAGTTGCCAAAGTTCATTTTCCCTTCAATTGTTGAGCAGTTGGAGCGCAAAGGACCAATTCGCAAATTGACTCTTTGTGTCGCTAGTTGGATTCGCTTCTTAGAAGCTAAAGATGAGCAGGGAAAAGAAATACCAATTCAAGATCCGATGGCCGACAGATTGGTTGCCGTAGTGAAAACTAAAGACTTGAAGGCCCTCTTAGCCATGACCGACATATTTGGTGATCTTGGCCAGAACGAGCGTTTTGTCAAAGAGTTAACTGAGCTTTTAGCATCGCTGCACGAGAAGGGTGCCCGGGCTACTTTGGATACCGTTACCGCTGAGACATAGCCCAAGCTAGGACAGAGGCTAAAGTCTTAGCCGGACTAGAAGATAAATCGTGCAATAGAGAGCTCTAGCGGGCTCTCTATTGTTTTAGGGATATTGGCGCCTTGAAGTATGTAAGTATGGACGTGTAGAAGTATCGCCGGCGGTGGCAAAATAAGTGCCTAGACGGTTCAAAATGGAAAAGGCGCAAGCACCATCTTTCCAGCAAGTATTATTCAATTGTTTGGCGGGCTGGTAATAACAGGACATAACCACTTTTGTAGAAGAATTTCGAGGCGAGCTCAACAGGACAAAGTGGTGTAACTAAATACTAATTGGTTAGAACCAATGCCGACCAACTAATAACTAGCAAATCCCACAACCCTTAAGCAAATTTAGGTTGAACGCTCTTGGAAAACGTGCCTAAGGCAGATGTGTTGGGCTTAATCTGCTGCTTTGCAGCCACCGCTTTGGTTGCCATGTGGCGGAAGTATCCTGAAAAATAGCGACTTTAGCCAATGGCGGAGGTGCGCTATGGCTATATCCAAAGGTTGTGCTAAGTGTGCTGCTTTGGAACTGCCCTGGGGCTATTGATCTCATATTAACTCTCCAAATAAACACAGCTTGGGTCTTGAGCTAGCTAAGTGTTCTTGATTAAGGTGAGATCTCATGATTCCTTCCCTTATCCAACTTTAGATCCTTCAAACAAAGACCCTTACCTGCTAACCACTATCTAGCTCTTTCTCGCTTGCGAGAAGGTGTAAGACGTGGTCTTGGATGTGGTCAAAGTTTGAATTCTTCTGTTGCAAGGGCCGGCATGACATTTCTACCAAGAGAGAGAACCTCAGAACCTGCTCGCTGCGGTGTTTTGTTGTTACTTTCCCGCAAGGGTTCGGCTGAACAGCAGTGCTGAACCTGATTTCGTCACCTTTCGATCCTGCAATCGAAAACAACATTCACGAGGCAAAAGCCTCAATTAAGGAGTCTCATCATGGCTAAGAAAAACATCATCGGTACCAATAAGGGTGCCAATCAGCCGGTCAATGTCGACGGTATCCCCAGCAACATGCTGCTCACCGATTACGAGCGCGAGCAGTTGGTCAAGAAGACGAAGGCCTACAACGCCGACGTCGAAGCCAATCGCGTTCAGTATCCCGACCCCGACGACTTCCTCCAGCTCGATCTGCCTGCCATTCAGATGCTCGGCTTCAAGGGCTTCGACCCGAAGAGCAACAACCTGAAGGCGCTTTTCGGCGGCGGTCGCGTCAAGAACAAGAACAAGGGCAAGGGCGGTTCGCGCGGCGGTAGCGGTGGCGGTGGCAAGCAGCTGCCCAACCCGAACGTCGTTCTCTCCGTCGTGCAGTCCATGATCGGCACCATGCCCGTTGCGGCCATGACCGGTCAGCTCTACTTCGGTGAACTGAACGCTGAATTCGGCGACCGCTCCAAGGCTCGCTTCTTCAGCGCGTCTTACAAGGAGATCTTCAGCCGCGCCCACGTCGTCGCCCTGAGCGAAGTCGGTCCCGACTTCGTCGATGAGGTGGCCAACAGCATGCCGGATTACACCGGTTACTGCTCGGTCGCCAACACCCGCAACCAGGCCGTCGGTTTCGTTGTGCACAAGCGTCTGAAGGTGATCGGTGACCCGATCTCCCACGATGCCGTCGCCAACGTCCAGGGCGTTCCCGACCTGCGTCCGGCTTTCCAGCTCAACCTCGAAGACACCGTTACCGGCGAGAAGTTCTCGGTGGTCGTGGTGCACTTGAAGTCGATGCGTGGCGGTCCGGCGGTTTCGGGCAAGGTGCGTTATCAGCAGTGCGTGCTGATGGTCAAGGCCCTCGGCCCGAGCTTCACCGGTTTCGTCACCGGCGACTTCAACATGCTGCTGGACAAGGCTGCGGCCGGGGTGATCAATGACCTCGACCCGATGCTGAAGGCCGGCTACGTGCTGCTCAATCCGAAGGACACCAGCGCCACCCACTCGGGCGGCAGCCGTCTCGACGGTTACGTCGTGCTCAACTTCTCCAAGCTGGGCAACCTGGCTGTGCATGCGTTCTTCAGTGACGCGACCATCGGTCGCAGCTTCACTGACCACGCCTTTTGCACGGCCTCGAAGTAACTGCTTCGACAGCGCTTCGGCGTAGTGTGACGTGAGAAAGGGCCGGACTGTTCGCAAGCGCTTAGGCGCCCGAATGGTCCGGCTTCTTTTTTACTTTTCTCACTTTTTCTCACTTTTTCCGAGCGAAAAATAAGGAACTCTTCTCATGAGCTCTCCATCACCTAACGGTAATGGCCAGGAGACAACTCGCGCTTACTTCATGCGCGGACTGTTCTTCATGGTTCCCATTGCCATCACTCTATGGCTTGTGGGATTCACCCTCAACCTGGCCGATGCTTGGCTAGGCACCGCCATCCGCACGCTGGTATCGCTGCTTTTTCCCGAGTCCAGTGCGTCATTGGAAGCCGCTAGCTGGTTTGGCTTTGTGGTTTCTGTCACCAGTGTGCTCGCTCTTTGCGGCGTCCTGGTTGTTCTCGGCAAGGTGGCTTCGTACCGGGTTGGTAAGGAAGGTCTGCGCCTCGTAGACCATCTCTTTATTCATATTCCTGGTGTCAATTCCGTCTACCGTGCTGCCCGCAAAATGGTGGAAGCTTTTGGCGATGGCGGTGCTGGAAGTTTTCAGCGCTGTGTCTACCTGCGCTTCCCGGGGCCCTATCTCACCCTCGGTTTTGTTACCAAGGAAGTGACCGAAATAGGAACTGGTCGTAAGATGCTCTTCGTTTTCGTGCCCCATGGCCCGAATCCGACTGGCGGCTTTACTCAGCTCGTTCCTGCTGACGAGACCTACGACGCCGGCATGACTCCCGATCAGGGTTTGCAGCTGGTGGTTTCGATGGGTGTCTTGGCGCCAGAGTCTCTTCCTAAGATTGGGCCGTAAGCCCACTGAAAACGAACCCTCTGGTTAGCGCTTCTTGCTGATCTGTGCTTGAGGGCAGTTTATAACTTGAAAGATGGATCGTCGGGCACCGCCTGATTGTTCATCTTTCAAGTTTTTTTGATCTCGCCTACGGTGTCAGATAGTAGTATGCACGCTGGGCTCTGTGTTGTTGTTTCTGGCTGACTGTAGCGTCGCTAGCACCTGTCTTGTTTCCTTGTGTCAATCCGTACCGTAATGCTCAAGACAATCACTACAGAAGGATAAGATAGCTTGCAAAGAAGTATTAAGGAGATTCTTGTTATTTAGCTCGTTATACATTCATAGAGCTTTTTTGTTAGCTATTAGTCCTAATCTCCCCACGTCTGATTTAAAAAAGGAAAGCCTAAAGCTCCAACGGTTCGCATTGCCTAATAGATTTACTCGCCACTTGCTTGGAGTGCACTGGCACCCCCTTTTTGTCGCTGTCAGTTTCTATCGTGCTTTGTGGCCGGCTCTCTTTCATGCATTCTATCTGTGAACCCTGATCAACAGTTAGGTTTTACGCACTCCAATCGACCTCTTCAATCTCTTCCACCTCTGCATCATGAAACCAATTCCCGAAAAATCTTCTGTCATGGCCGCCATGCAAGCCACCTCTGACGTTTTCATGGAAGAAATGGCAACTCTCAACGATGCCATTGTCGACGCCATTGCGGCTGGCAAAGTCTACCCGGGCAATCTCGTCTATCACAACGATGAGCGCATCATTTCGCCGGAGTTGCAACAGCAACTGTTCGAGCGCTTTGACAAGGCGGGCTGGCAGTTGCATTTCATCATCGGTTCGCCAGAACACCCGCACATTCACATCTACATCGCTGGTGAAGGGGCGCGCTACATTCCGGTGATTCGGCAACCCGGCTCAGAGCGCCGAACCAAGGTCAAGCTCCAATCAAAGTCTGCCTGGCGGTCGCTCTTCAGTTGGTTCCTCTGCCTTTTCTAGGTCGATAGAAACACGTTCCCAGTGCTGTCAGCTCTCTTTTTGAGTTGCCTGCGCACTGGGGCTTTTTCGCACACTCACTTTTACACTGATTATGGAACTTAATACTCCCAATGACTCCGAAGTATCATTTGACGCAATTGTGATCGGCTCCGGCTACGGCGGTTCGGTCTCTGCCTACCGTCTGGCCAAAGCTGGTCTCAAGGTTGCTGTCATCGAGAGCGGTTACGCTCACAAAGCTCCAAACATTCTGCGCGGTGAAGCTTCGCAATGGAATCCAGCAGCTGGTCTGTTCGGCCCGCATACAGTGACGCACCTGAGCAAGACTGTCACCGCTTGGACCGGCACTGCTGTTGGTGGCGGCTCGATTGTCAATGCGGCGGTGATGATTCGCAAGGACAATTTTGAAAATTGGCCTGGCAACATTAGCCGTCAAGCTCTTGAGCCCTACTACGATCGCGCCGAAGCCATGCTTGGCGCCAAGACCTATCCCGTTCTGTTCGCACCGTCGCCTTACTCCAGCACCATCAAGAGCAAAGTCATGCTCGAAGCTGGTCAGAAACTCGGCGTTCCCACTGTCATGCCGCCGGTGGCGATCACCTATCGTGAAACCGATGAGCCAGTAGGAACCGTCAAGCTCAACCAATTCGGCGCCGCCCAGCAAGGTTGCCGCCAGTGTGGTGAATGTTCGCTGCCGGGCTGCAATTACCAGGCCAAGAACAGTCTTGACTTCAACTATCTCTATGGTGCTCAACATCAGTTTGGTGCAGTGATTCTGCCTGGTCAAAAAGCCGACATCATCGAGCCCTTAGCTGCTTCTTCTGGCGCTGGCTACCGTGTGACGACCATCGACAGTAAGAGCGGTGTGCAGAAAACATACCGGGCGAAAGTTGTGGTTGTCGCTGCCGGTGCCGTGGGCTCAAGCCAGCTGCTGTTGCGCAACAAGCTGTTGCACAAGACTCTGCCGGCGCTTTCTGCCAGGCTCGGGCAACAGTACACCACCAATGGTACATATATTGGTTTTGCCACCCGCAGCAAGACCGTGGTTGACCCTTCTGGTGGTCCGGAAATCACTGCTGGCCTCGACTTCAACGGTCCGGATGGAAAGAACCAGGGTGTGCTGATGTTCGACGGCAGCTTTCGTGGCTTCACCTACGACACCTTCTACATCACAGGGCGCTTGATTCGCCTGAACAAGCTCATGATCAAGCTTGTCAGTGCTGGCTTTGCCCTGGCTGAGAAAGTTGGTCTAGTTCGGCCCGCGACGACTTTGCCATTGCTGGTGATTGGTCGGGACAATGCTGTTGGTCAGTTCAGCCTTAACAAAAAGGGACTGATTCAAACTGATCTCAACCCCCAGGACAATGCCTCGTTCTACAAGCGCGCCGACGAGCACTTGCGGGCTTTCACCAAGGCCATGGGCACCCGGTTCTTGCCGTTTCCGTACTGGAAGCTGCAAAGCAAGATCGACGTGCCTCACAACCTCGGTGGAGTGCCCATGGGAAGTGCTGCTGCTGACGGTGTGGTCGATCACTTCGGTCGAGTCTTTGGCTACGACAATTTGTTCGTCTTGGACGGCTCGATTATTCCAGCCACCATGGGAGCCAACCCGGCCCTGACTATTGCCGCTCTGGCCGAGCGTTCAATGGAGCATGTGGTGCCTGAGCTTTTGGCCACTGGGGTCAGCCGAGCTGAAGAAGTGGTGGCGCCAAGCTTTGCTCCGGCCACAGATCTCACCGAGCAGTTTCATCGCTTGCATGAGCAGGTGAAGAACGGTGCCAAGGCGCAGCCCACGCCAGAAGCACTGAGAGGCAAAACTGTGCTTTTCACGCCTGGTTTTCTCGCTAGGCATATGGGCAATCACTCCACCCACCTGCTGGCACGCATTGAAGAGATGGGTCTGAAGGTGCGGCGAGTGGCAGTTGATAGCGATGTCGCCACCGCAGACAACTTGCAGTTGATCACTGCAGAGGTGAAAAGCTTGGCTGATGGTGAGGGCATTTTGCTCGGCCATAGCCGTGGTGGCATCATGAATGTGGATGCCTACAGAATGTTGAGCGAGGCTGAGAAAGCCAAGATCGCCTACATCGTTTTGTTGCAGAGTCCAGTCAATGGTTCGCCGGTGGCTGACTTCATGGTGGCCTCCAATGTGGTGCGCAAAATTGTCGGCCCCGTCAGTCGTGTGGTGCTCGGCAACAATGTCAACGATACTTTGCTTGAGCTTTCAACCAAGTATCGTGCCGTGGCAGAGCGTGCCTTGCCTCCGCTGACGGCTGCCGACCGGGCTAAGATCGTCACTCTGCGTTCGATTATCGGCCCACGCGAAAGCACCACTTTTGAAGCTGCGCGGATGATCAACAAGCACTACGGTCACAAGAGCGATGGTTTGGTGCCCCATGCCCTGTCTGAAATTCCCGGTACAAGAGATGTCACATTGTTGGCCTATGACCACGAACATCCGGTCATTCAAGAGCCCACTTGGGGCAAGCGCGTGACGCTCTACAAAGCCAATAAGAATTACCACTCTGGCGATGTCATCGAGGTGCTGCTGCGTCTCGTTGCTCAGTCGAAATAGACCTGACGTAAGCTAGTTAGGTCGTTAGCACGCTCGTGGAATGTCTGCCTTGCGCAGGCCGTCCACGAGCAGTTTTTTTGTTTTTCTCTAACGCTTGGTTTTTTAGAGTTGGCACACCACACATCAAAAAAACAATTGCATCCAACTATAAGATTTAATAGGGCTGGGTGCAGAAAAAGATGTTTGGCTTGCCCAGATTGATAAACTCCACGCTGAATTTGCTTCCAGTAACTTTGTAGCTACTGGAAGCAATCTAGAGGCAAAGGGCTAAAGAGATGATCCGCACAGACCCTCGCTTGAACCCTCTGAAGTTGACTATGTTTTTCGCATCGATTAGCCAGCCAAATTAAAGATCTGAAGGATCTGGCTGTGGCAGAAGGAAAATCAGTGCCTTCGCCAAGGGCTGCAGATCAGCAGCAACATGCCAAAGCAAGTCAGCACTGCCGAACCGCATGCCCCTAGCAGAGCCCTATCTGGAGAATTGCCGATGGCAAGGCAAATGAAGAAGCTGAGGAAAAAAGAAAGAGCGATGCAGATTACTGTGATGGCAGGTCTGGGCGGTGTCATGACTGGGTTTCCTTGTTGTTTGTTATGTTCTCAGTTTTTCCTCTATCGAATTTGATAACGATGTCGTTCATTTTGTCGTTCCTTTCTTAGTTGCCGACTACGGCGATGGGGGAGCGGCTACTGCCACAATTTTCAGCTTGTAGGCATGGTCTCCGTTCTTGTACTTGCTGAAAGTGACCTTGTCGCCAACGTCGGCGATGGATGCGTCTGCAGAGAAATCCAAGTCGCAAACTACTGCCATAAGTTCACCTTCGCTGTCTTCCACGAGAAAGACCCGTTCGCTATCGCCGAGTCCGAGAGAACCCTTTTGTTGGCGCCATCTGACGACGGTTCCTTCGATGTAGATTTTCTGCGGAATGATCCAGTCGAGTATCGACATTTCTGTTTCCTTTTTTACTTGAGTTTGATTGGTTGCCAGTTTCTTTGTTAGCCGTTTGCCACCAGTTCTGGTGGCAGGTGTAGCTCATTGCGTGAGTTTTTCGGCCGAGCCAGGGCCCAGCGATAGAGAGGCGAGGACTGGTCTGGAACCAATCTGGTCTTCTTCCAGATGGCAGCGTCGCTTAAGGTTTCGTCTTCGACGACGATTGTCGTGTCATTTTCCCAGAGTGATTTCACCAGCCTGAGATTGTTGTCGCTGACGGCGTAGACATGAAAGGCATTTTTGCCGCTAGCCAAGTCGGTTGTGACGCAATAGAAATCGACATCGCCGAGGTTGTCGCCTCGCATGAAGGAAAGCTGAAAAGTCTCAGTCACTTCAGCGACAAATGGCATCGCCCGGCCTATGATCTTGGCGATGACTAAACCAATCACCAAGCCAAACGCCGCTGCCACAAGAAAAGGCAAGAACATAAGGTCCCAGAAAACGAGAATGTCGAGAATCTCTGAGTCTGCTAATCCGAAAATGCAGAAGAGCAGCAAGGCGAGGCATGAAGCCAAGATTGATGTGGTAATCGTGTACATGATGCCTCACTTCTACTTTGGGTTGTGTTGGCCTGCCTTCAGGCGACGGCGGGAGCGGCGGCTCAAAGGAAAAGGTTTGCCCAGTTCGATCAGCACTACGCCGTATTCGATGTAGAGGCCGCTCTTTACCAAGTCGTAGTGAATGCCTTTGGCCACAGAGAGAGCGCCTTTGTAGGTATTCAGCACCATACTTTGGCCGAAGATTTGGCGGGTGCATTTATCAGCTTCGTGGCGATCCAGCTGGGTGATGTTGTCGATTGCTGCGGCGTAGCCGATGCGATATTCAGAGCCGCGGCCAGATTGAGAAAGAGTTTTGAGAATGTAGATACCGTTGTCTGCGGACATGGTCTTAGACCTTTCGCTTGTGCTTCTAGTTTTGCTTCTCGGAAGCCGTCGAAAGAATATTTCTCGCTACAAGACCATAAGTCTTTCGGGAGAAACTAAGTTTTAGGTATTCTTTCGCTGGGTTCGTATTTGCTTAAGTGTTTTTCTGTTGGTTGAGATAGGGTGGATAAACTAATCTCAACACAAGAAATAGGCTGGATCAAAATGGTTGTCGAGTGGAAAGTGCTGTATTAGCTAATATTATTGTGATTGAGCTAGCTGTGATTGTATTGGTATGGTTTTGGATTTATGGTATTGGTATGGCATAGCGCGCTCTGGTATGCCTCTTGCTAGCCGCTATTGGTATGCCGTCAATCTTGATTGAGGGCGCTGGCAAAAACAGAAACTATGTTGGCAATTTCTTCTTCACTGAGCAGTGAAAAATTGATCAAATATTCGGCTGCGTTAGCATCTTGCAAGTAGTATGTTGCCGTTGAAAGCAATGGCAAGTTAGCTTGCCGTGCTGCTGCTTCAACTGTGGCTCGCGGCCAATTTCGCAAGTAGACGACAAAATAGTTGCCAGCACTATCATTGCGAATTTCAATTTGTGAGCCCAGTTGCTGCTTTAATTCGTAAATGAGAGCAATTCTCTTTTTTGTAAAAGCCTTTTGTATTTTGCGTATGTGTTTTTCTAAGTGTCCTTCATCGAGCATTTTAGTCAGTGTCAATTGCACTGTAAAATCGGCAATACCTTCTGTCTGTAAGTCTTTAGCGGCGGAGAATACTGGTATCAAATTCTTAGGCACCACTGTATAGCCGATGGTGGCAAGGGGATATAGAAGCTGCCAAAATGTCGAGCTGTAGATAATTCGTGACTCTGGCTGCAGTGACCAGAGCGTTTGAGGTGGGGCTGCTCCATAGTAGAAGGTGCTGTCGTAGTCGTCTTCAACGATCCAGGCATCGTTTTCCTCTGCCCAAGCTAGAAGCTCGTGCCTTCGTGCTAGCGGCATAATTATTCCCGAAGGGTCGTGGTGACTAGGTGTGACATAGACCATCTTCACTTGCTCTTTGCATTGCTTCAAGGCGGCAACGCTTAAACCCTGATCGTCAATAGGTATTGGCAGCAGTCTAATACCATGACTTTTAGCAATATTTTTTACGGCACCATAGCCTGGATCTTCTACTGCGACAACGTCTCCGTGCTCAAGCAAAAGCTTGAAGATCATATTGATAATGCCAGCGGAGAGTGAAAAAATTGCTACTTGTCGCCAATCGCAGTCGATGCCCTTGCTGCGAAAAAGATAGGCAGCAATTGCTTTGCGCAGCTCCGCCCGGCCTAAGACACTGGGTTCATATTCTAGTTTGCGAAAGGTTTCCGGCACACACATCTGCTGCATCAATTCACGCCAACGCCTTATTGGTAAGGCGTTTCGGGGTACTGCTCCATAGTTAAGGGCAGCAAAGCTTGGTGTAGAAGGATGTTTAAATGACTGATTTAGCAGCTGCCTTCCTAAGTGAGAGAGTCTAGAATGGTCTAGTTCAGCCGTGCTGCTTCTGCTATTTAGGTCGCTCGACAGCTGCTCTAATTGAAGTTCTCTCTCTTCGCGCTGCAAGACATAGGTGCCTTTAGTCGTGGCACCGCTAATATAGGCCAGACGATTTAGTTCACGATAGGCATTGACCACAGTGTCTCTTGATAGACCAAGAGCGGTTGCCAATTCTCGACTAGAAGGCAATTGGCTCTTGGCTTTTAATTTGCCAGTTTCAATCAGTGCAGCAATTGCCCTGGCCAATTGAATGAAAATCGGCTCGACCGAATCTTTGTTTGCTTCAAACAAAATGTTCATTGGCTTTTCTGTCTGACCTTAACGGCAAAAATTACTTACTGATAGATGCGGCAGTATAACCTTTCTATTTGATAAAATTGGCCGATAGCAACTGCTTTCGTTTGGCTTTCACCTAGCTCTAACATCTGGTCTATAGGCGCACTTTTCTTTTTGGAGCTTTGATGAAGACTCGAATTCTTATTGTCTGTTTGGTTCTTGCTGTTGTCGCTCTTGGATATCAGGTTTTTCAATTCACCCAAGTAGCTCAACAAGCGCAAAATCCGCCGGGGCCGGGGCAACGATTTGCCACTCATCCAGGTGCACCTACTGAAGAAGAAATTGAAAGAGAAGAAAAGCGCTTAGAGCAGAAAGTGCAGCAAGATCGAGCTGCGGCTGCAGCGGCAGCGGTGAAGACCAAGCAAACCAAATAGTCAGTTGACTCGAAATTTTAGTGTTTACCTCTCGGCCTAGAGCTTGGGATTAGCGTAAGAAATTCCGACGGGATTTCTTACGCTTTGGCCCGGTTGGCCGGTTGACGCTAGCTGCGCTAGGCGCTAGGGTGGCAAAAAGAAATTACGCTTAGTTCAGAAATGTCAAGCAGAGCCCTGTATTCAGCTGATTTGGTGAGGATCTTTGGTTGCTCTGTGTAATCAACCGATACAGTTGCTTGTATGGGCTCTTGATAACTTTTAGATTAAATCATCGCTTTTACACTCTCTTCTTGTTCCTGATTCAAAGACACCAAAACCTCAACACACTTTAGGTTCCTCTTTATCTATACCGACGCAGCGCGTTGGTGGGATCACAACAAGTTCTCTTTCACAGCCAACTAATCATCAGTATCTGACCTTCGGGGGATGCTGCTGCATAAGGACACCCGATATGAAACAAGCTATGAACCTAGCCAAACTCAAAATTTGGAACTGGTGGAAGACCAGCCAACCTCAGAGAGTCGGCATCTACGGCGGCAAGTTTGACCCTCCTCACGTGGGACACTTGATGTGCGCCGAGATGACTCGCGAGGCCTTCCACCTCGACAAGGTGCTTTTCGTGACCAGCGCCAACCCTCCTCACAAGAAGACTGGCGTCTCCGATGCCCGTGTTCGTCATGAGATGGTGGAAGCTGCTCTCTTTCGCAATTGCTTCTTCGAAGCCTGCGACATCGAGCTCAAGCGCTCTGGCCCCTCGTACACCCTCGACACTGTTCGTGCTCTGAGCAATCAATACGCCCCAGGCACTGAACTGTTTCTGATGCTCAGCTCTGAATATTTGGAGCCGACTCATTCCTGGCATTTGAGCAAGTGGCATGACTCAGCTGAGTTGTTCCGTCTCACCCACTTCCTCATCTTTGCCAGACCTGGCCATACCACTGAGCAAATCGAAGAATGGGCCAAGCTCATTCCCGAGGCGCGCATTGAAGTGTTGGCTTTCTGTCCCGCTCCTCCCGTGTCCTCGACGATGATCCGTGACCGCATCGGTCGTGGTGAATCTGTCTGGTACATGATTCTGCCGGAAGTTTGGCAGATGATCCGCAAGCGCGGTCTCTACACCACTGGTGGTGACAAGACCCCGCGCCGCTGCACCACTTGTCAAAAATACGGAAACCTTGTTGCCGGGCTGGTTCGCAGCCTGCGCAATCGCTTTTCGAATTAGTCTTCCCGTCAGGTTCTGTTTACCAGATCCGTTTAACCAGCTTCAGCCAGCGCTCACAAGCGCTAGCGCGAGCACAGTTGTGGACTAACAAGCCACCTCTCTGTTTTTAACCCGCCAGACCGCATACCGCGGCCTGGCATCACCGCTAGTCGGAGATACAAACTATGAGTAATCAAACTTCCCAAGCCAATGTCACGAGTCTCAACGCTGCTGCCAGTCAGCCCAAGAAGTTGAGCCCTGCTGCCAGCAAGCGCCTTGCGGCCCGCGTGCAGAGCAAGCGTCAGAAGATGATCGACGAATTTTTCGATCGCCTCTTCCTGCTCGGCGGCATGATCACTGCCACTGACACCTACAAGCGCACCATGGGCCACGCTTTCCGCGACTTCGCCATGAAGCCGGCGGCCTATCACCTGACCATGCGCAAAGGTGTGGGCGAGCCCGGCGCTGGCAATCAGCTGATACAGGCTGGTCACGAAGCGATGCTGGCCCAGTGGTTCCGCAAGCCGCTCAAGCGCGCTGACATCCAGCTCGCTCGCGACTTCGCCCACACCAGCTCCAAGGTGCCCTACTTCCCCACCGAAATGTGGGAAGCGCTCTTGGCCGACCAGAAGGGCAGCCGCGACATCTACCTGCCGGTGGACGTCTGGGGCTTCCCCGGTGGTCAGACTTTCCTCGCTGGTGTGCCCTCGCTCACTTTCGAAGGCCAGTACGGCGGCGTGCTCTCTTACCTGGAGCCCCGCATGTGCAACTACTTCCAGCCGGTGATTCAAGCGACCAAGGGCCGTTTGATGGACATCGCCACCAAGGGCCGTTTCGCTGAATTCGGTCTGCGCACGGCGTTGGAAGTCAATCACCTGGTGATGCTGTTGGCACTGTTCGTCGGTGCTGGCGGCAAGCGCATCCTCACCTCGAACGACACTGCCGAGCTGATGTGGCCCGAGATGTTCTACGCCATCGGCACCTTCGGTCACGAGGGCATGAGCAGCAACCAGCGCCTCGACCGCAATCTCAGCGATTGCGAGTTGGAGATGATGATCGCAGCCCTCAAGGCCGTTCCCAATGCCCGCGTTCTCACCGACCTGATCGACGCTGAAACCGTTGGTCTGGAGAACTTCATCAAGGCCCTCAAGGCCGTGCCCGAAGCCTCGGAAGCCGGCCCCCGTGTCGACTCTGGCGACATCGCCAAGCAGTGCGCCATGTACTACCAGCGCATGGTGGAAGAAGGCCTGATTGGTGAAGGTAAGAGCCCCCGGCTCACCGTCTACGAAGACGAAGTCAATCCGGAGAAGTGCGTCGAAGTCGACCGCATCTTCTTCGAAACCACCGGTGCTGAGCCGACCAAGCTCTTCCCTGGTGCCGGCGGTTACTTCTGGCGGGGCGTTCACCGCGATACCGTCGCCGCTGTGTTCAAGCGCAGCGAGTCGGATGGCAACCCCAACATGAAGTTCAGCAACTCGCCGGGCAAAGCCTCGATTCCCGGAAACATCCGCGTCTACGGCAAGGGCGATGTGATGTACATCGCTGACGTCAGCGAAGTCGTCGATGGTGAGCCGCTCTTCGTGCAGCTCGTCAAGGACGGACGCATCGTCTACAACGAGTCGTATGTCGACCAGGGCAAGCGGGCCGAGGCAACCTGGGGCAAGTACACGCGCTTCGAGTTGTCGCCCCTGCTGCAGAGCCACATCGACACCTACAACGGCATGCGTGCTCAGGAGCGCGCTGCCTACTTCACCAACCACGCTGAAGCTCGTCAGGGCTGAGGAAGTCTCTCTTAACAGGGCGAAAGCCCTTGAACAGGAAAAAACTATGAGCAAAGTGCTTTATGTAACCGAAGGCGGAGCAGACCAAGTGGCTGCCCGCCTGATCGCCAGACTGGGTCCCGGTCTGGTACAAGGGGAGGTCTTCAAGGAGGTCTTTCCTGATGGAGAGATCTACCACCGCCTGGTCACCGACATGGGCAATCGGGAAGCAGTGGTGGTGGGCGACTTCGCCACTGCTGACAGTGCCTTCGAGCTCTTCGATGTGGCCAGTCTTCTGGCTGATGAAGGGGCTCTTGGGCTCACCATCGTTCTGCCTGAAGACAAGCGTTCTGGCAAGCAGGCGCGTTTCCTCAAGCGCGTTCGCAACCGCATGCTCTCTGCCATTCCGCCAACGCCTCTGGGCAATCGCGTGGTGGAAGTTGAGCCCAGCTGCCCGTCCATCCCGTTCTACGACAAGCTGGGCGCCACTCGCTCACGCAGTCGCAGTCTCGGTGGTTCCGCTGCGGTCGATTTGTTTGGGGCGCGGGGCCGGGCTGTGGTCTTCTCCACCAAGAGCTACGGCTATATGCAAGACCAATTCCACGGTCTTGCCGACTTCGAACGAGGCCAGGCCCTGCGCGACTCGGACGGCATTGTCAAAGGCTTGAGTTTGGCGGTGCAGGGTCGCGATGTCGTCATCGTCGGCGGTACCATCGACCATGCTGAAACCCTCGACCTCTATGTCATGGCCAATGCCGCCTACGAGGCTGGTGCTCTCAGTCTCACTCTGGTCATTCCCTACTTCGGCTATTCCACCATGGAGCGGGGCAAGCCTGACCTTCATGAGGCCATCAAAGCCACGTACCGCGCCCGCTTGATCGGCTCCATACCTCGCTGCCCCATGGGCAATCGCGTGGTTCTCTGTGACCTTCACGCCGAGGGTGTGTCGCAGAGTTTCGGCAACGGTGTCCGCGCCACCCACCTCTACTGTCTCAAGGAGATCGTTCTGGCGGAAGTGGAAGCGAGCCTCAACGGTCGTCTCTGCACAACCGACACCGGTCGGGCCAAGTGGGCCGAATCGCTGGTCAAGGACATCAACAAGCTGCTCACCGCCAAGGGTGTCGCTCGCGACCAGCTCTGGCAGGCGGCAATTGCTGTCAAGGATCGCAAGTCCGGTTCCGAAACCCAGCTGCTGGGCTTGCTCGGCGATGTGGCGGGGCTGGACATCTACCTCTTCGATGACATGATCCGTCGTGGGTCTACTGCCATCGATGCTGGCAAGGGCTATCGGCTTGGCACTGCCAACACCGAGGGTTCCGGCTGTAAGAAAATCCGTTTCTGGGCTGGGCATGGCGTGCTTCCGGGCACTGCTTTGCAAAGGCTGCAGGCGGCTGTTGACCATGCCGGTCAGCCCCTTTTCTCTGAAGTGACTGTCACTGACAGCCATCCCAACGCTGTGGCGTTGGCTGGCGATTTCCTCAAGGTTCGGTCGATTGCGGCTGTCCTTGTGGCTCATGTGCTCCAGTCGTTGGCCATAGAAGGCTGACTCTCTCAACAGACTGATACTGTGTTCTGCGTTGCTAACACAACGCAGAACCGTTTCTAGTTGTAAACTCTATAGCCAACTTGCTCGCAGAGAGTGTTGCCAAGGGATGGTGCCAGCTTGTCTGACGCCAAAACTGGGAATATTCTTGAAGAGCCCGAGGAATCAATATGACTGCAAATAACCAATCAAAGGGCGCCGGCAAGTCCGCGCTCGCGAAGTTTTCAAACAGGGCCCTGGGTTTCGTCCGGGTGGCCACTGTTTCACCCCGCTTGAAAGTGGCCGACTGCCAGTTCAATGTGGGCGAGATCATCAGCGCCATGCAACGGGCACAGGCTGATAATGTGGAAGTACTGGTGACACCAGAACTTTCGATCACAGGCTATACCTGCGCCGACCTCTTCCATCAGACCACCCTGATCGAAGGTGCCAAGGTCGGTCTCAAGGCTATCGTCGATGCTTCCGAGCAATTCGACGGTATCGTCTTCGTCGGTGCACCGCTGGTGCTCGACGACAAGCTCTACAACTGTGCCATTGCCATCAAGGGTGGCATCATCCTCGGAGTCGTGCCCAAGAGCTACCTGCCGAGCTACAAAGAGTTCTACGAACAGCGTTGGTTCGCCTGCGCTGAAGTGGCTCACAGCAAAGAAATCGAGGTGCTCGGTCGCACGGTGCAGTTCGGCAACGACCTGCTCTTCCACACCGATAGCGTCGAAGGTCTTTCTATTGCTGTCGATGTCTGTGAAGATCTCTGGGCTGTCATTCCGCCTAGCTCCCTGGCAGCACTCAGTGGTGCCACGCTGATCGTCAACCTGTCGGCCAGCAACGAACTGGTCGGCAAATCTGAGTATCGTCGTGACCTGGTGGTCGGTCAGTCCGGTCGCCTGATCGCTGGCTACGCCTACGTTTCAAGTGGTGTCGATGAGTCGACTACCGACGTGGTCTTCGGCGGGCACGCCATGATCGCGCTGGATGGTTCGCTGCTGCAGGAAAGCCCGCGCTTCTCGCGTGAAGCTGTCTTCACCGTGGCCGACCTCGACATCGAACGGCTGCGTGTCGCTCGCATCGGCAACACCAGTTTCTCCGAAGCGCAGCGCAAGTTCGCTCGCGCTTTCCCTTATCGCAAGCGCATGTTCCGCCTCTCGCGCACGGCGAAGTCTGCCGACCAAATCGGTCTGCGCGCTTACGTCGATGGTCAGCCTTTCGTGCCTAAGGACGGCTCGAAGTTGAAGGCTCGCTGCGAAGACATCTTCAACATCCAGGTTGCCGGTCTGGCCAAGCGCCTGGAGAAGATCGGTGGTGTCTCTGCTGGTGCGAATTGGCCGGGTGTCACCATCGGTGTTTCCGGTGGCCTTGATTCGACGCTGGCTCTGCTCGTCACCGTCAAGGCTTTTGACTTGCTCGGTATCGACCGGCGCAAGATCAAGGGCTACACACTGCCTGGCTTCGGCACCACCAGCCGCACCAAGGGCAACGCTCACTCGCTCATGCGTGAGTTGGGCATCACTGCTCAAGAAGTCGACATCCGCGAAATGTGCCTGGCACAGATGCGCACCGAAGGCCACAAGCCGTTCGGCATCGACTTGTCTGCTCTCAACGAAGAAGTGCAGGCTGAGTACTTGGCCATGGTTCGTGCCACTGCTGTCGGTGCGCCGATTGCTGACCCGAACGAGATGGCGGTGAAGAAATTCACCGAGAAGTTGATTGCTCTTCAGGCCAATGGTGCCGAGCTCAAAGACTTGCACTTCGAAAACGTGCAGGCTCGTGCTCGTACCAAAATTCTGATGGACAACGGCTTCACCATCGGCACCGGCGACTTGTCGGAGCTGGCCATCGGCTGGTGCACCTACAACGGTGACCACATGAGCATGTACGGCGTCAACAGCAGCATTCCCAAGACGCTGGTCAAGCTGCTCGTGCGTTGGGCTGCTGGCAATCAGTTCAAAGGTGAAACGAGCGCCACTCTGCTCGACATCTTCAACACTGAAATCTCACCGGAACTCCTGCCCACCGACAAGGATGGCAAGATCGTTCAGAAAACCGAAAGCGTCGTCGGTCCTTACGAGCTCACCGACTTCTTCCTCTACCACATGCTGCGCAACGGTGCGCGGCCTGAGAAGATTCTGGCCATGGCTGAGCACGCCACTTTCGAAACGAAGTACAGCACCGCTCAGTTGCACAAGTGGCTCAGGCTCTTCCTCACCCGCTTCTTCAATGCTCAGTTCAAGCGCTCGTGCTTGCCGGACGGCCCCAAGGTCGGCTCGATAAGCTTGTCTCCGCGCGGCGACTGGCGCATGCCCAGCGACGCTGAGGCCACTCTCTGGCTGGAATGGGCCAAGGGTCTCGGCGACAGCACAGAAACGGAGCCCACGGCAGCAAATGCCGGCTCCGATAAAGCAACCAACAACCTTAGCGGTCAATCTGACTGCGTAACAAGGACTCCTATGACCAAGGAAATCACCAGTGCTGCAACGCCCATCGCGCTTGCAGTTGCGAAAGTCTTTCGCGTGCTTCTGCGCGTCGATATCCAGAAGGGCTTCTGCCCTGGCGGCAATCTGCCGGTTCCCGATGGCGACTCGATCGTCCCGGTGGCCAACCGTCTCTCTCGCGAAGGCGGCTACGACGAAGTGATCGACAGCCAGGACTTCCACCCCAAGGGTCACGGCTCTTTCGCTTCGCAGTATCCGGGCAAGAAGCCGTTCGTCGACACTGTCATGCTCAACGGTGTTGAGCAGCGGCTGTGGACCGACCACTGTGAAGACGATACGCCTGATTCCGACTTCCATCCCGACCTCGACCGGTCGATGGTGAAGAAGACGGTGCAGAAGGGTCGTCACCCCGGTGTCGATTCCTACAGCGCCTTCTACGACAACGGCAAGGATGCGGCGGCCGAACTCAAGGCCAAGTATCCCTTCCTCGGCCAGAGCACTGGCTTGGCTGAATACATCATCGCTCAGGCCACCGCGGCTGGTGCCGATGAAGTGGCTGTCGACGTCATCGGCCTGGCCTTCGACATCTGCGCCGCTTTCACTGCCAAGCATTCTGCCAAAGAGCAGTACAAGGGCAAAGGCTTCGCTACCCGGATCATCCGTGACGGCTGCCGCCCTATCGGTGATGCCGATGCGGCTGCTGCGGATCTCGTCGCCAATGGCGTGGCGGTGATCGACAGCAGCGCGGTGCTGCCGGCTGCTGTGAGCAAGTAGGCTTGATAGCAAGTAACTCGTAAGCACCGTTGCTTATGGGTTGAGTTTGATAGAAGGGGATCGGCATAGCCGATCCCCTTCTTGTTGTCTCAAAACGTGAACAAGGAAAGCTCATGAAACTTCCCTCAATGCCCAGTTTGGCGGGGCTGCGAATCGCCAATTGGCCCACCGCCATGAAGTGGTCTGTGGGTTCCATTGTTGCCATCGTGGTGCTGGGATTCCTTGCCTATGCCGCAGTGTTTCTCTATCTGCTGGGCGGGGTTCTCGCTTCTATCATCGGTCAGTTCTGGCCGCTGATGCTTGGCACAGTCGTGGCTGCCACCGCTCTTGGTGCGGCCATCGGTCGGCGCTCGAATGGCAACGCCTTGCGCGGAGCCAAGTTCGGCGCCATCTACTCTACTCTGGCGGCCATTGTTGTGCCGCTGGTTGTGGCCATCGTTACGCTCGTCACCTGGCAGGCCTAGCGCCTGTCTGGCTGTTTGCGTACATAACAAAAACGAAAAGTTCGAAACCAGAACTTCGAAACTAAAAAAGGAAAACGAATGAGGAATGACTTCACCAGCGTGATCGTCGAACGCGCCCGTTATGGCCGCTCCCGTGTGCATCCCAAGGGCGCTCGTGTCGATGTGCTCAGGTCGCTCAAGTCGATCGACTTGGGTGATTTGCTCCACGTCGACGATGACGATTCGGCTCTGGGCGCGGATGCCACCCATCAGTCGATGAACGCTCCCTGGCGGCACAACCGCAAGGAGAAGCGCATTCACCTGGCCCCGCTGCGTCGCTACTTGCGCGCGCAGGTGGGCCGCCCCTGGAACGACGTCTACTCCGACGTCTGCCACACCTTCCAGGGCGTCGTCAGCAACGGTGACCGTCTCACCAACTACATCGATTGGGATGTGGAGCTCAACGTCCGCGTTCGTACCGACGATGGTGAGCTGATCACCGAGCGCGGTTACTCCCTGGGCGGCAACGCGCTCTTCGTTCACCCCGAGACCGGCATCCTCACCCTCTCGCCGACCAGCCCCCGCCGGCGCTGGAAGAACAAGCCCCGTTTCGAGATGGTCACCATCGACAACGATCACAAGCTCGTCAACGTCGATGGCCTCTGGTTCGTCGTCACCCTCGCCACCATCCCCGGTGAAGAGGTGAGCGAGCGGCCCTTCGATGTGGTGCTCGGTCGCGCCGTCTTCGCTGCCGACGTCAAGTACGCCTGGGGCAACGAGTTCTACCGCTCCTGGGGGCCCGGTCTCTACGCTTGCCACAAGCGTCAGGCCAACAGCCGCGAGATCCGCCGCCTGGTCAAGGGTCTGGTTGACGAGAACGGTGCCGAGAACGGTGACAAGGGCAAGAGCAAGAACAAGTTCGAGCGCAAGGCCCAGTACTACCGGCCCCAGGGCCGTCGCTAGCCAGCTAGCAATTAGATAAAGGTTGGGGGAGGAAGCTGACATCGTAAGATGTTCAGTCTTCCTCCCCTTTTTTTTCACTTTTTCTGCCTTTAAGTTCTGGTATAACCATCTTTCACACCGAGCTTTTAGAGGCTATAGGCAATCTTGTAGAGGCTACAAGAAGGAGCAGTAAGTGATTCGTCTGTCACCACTTCTGTGGGCATTGCTGCTAATTTTTTCAGCAGTGCGGGTGTCGATTGGCAAAGCGTTCGCTGCCAATCCTTCAGAAGCTAAGCCTTCAGAAGCTAAGCCCGCCCAGGGAAAACCGGGTGTGGCCAATGCTACCGCCACTCACGGTATCGATCTCAATCGTTTCGAAGAAAGTATTCGTGCTTTCGAAGCGCAGGATCAAAAACGGCCCGCTGCTCAAGGAGCCACAGTCTTTGTTGGTAGTTCCACCTTCGCTCATTGGACTACCTTAGAGCACGAGTTCAAAGATCTTGGTGCCATTAATCGCGGCTTCGGTGGCTCCACTATTGCCGAGGTCAATCACTATAGCGATCGCATCGTTCTCAAATATAAACCGAAGCGCGTTGTCTTTTACGCTGGTACTAACGATATTGGAGAACTTAATCATTCTGGTCAGCAGGTCGCCCAAGACTTTGAGAAATTCGTAGGCATTGTTCATGGCAAATTGCCCAAAACAGATGTCTACTTTATTTCGCTTAGTGTGGCACCAATAAGGCTGCAGAATGCCACTGAATTCAGGGATGGCAACAAGCGCATCCGTGATTACTGCCTCAAGGCAGAGCGTGTCCACTTCATTGATGTCACGCCGGTGATGCGCGAGAACGATGGACGCTTAAAAGATGAACTGTTCGGCCCTGACCGGTTGCATATGAACGCCAAGGGCTATGCTTTGTGGATTCCAGTAATTCGTAAGGCTCTGACGGACTAATTGAGCGCTTACACGTGAATTGAAATTGAATTTCAGGAGCGCCTAGTCTGTTCGTTGAACGGGCAGGTGCGCCTGGATTTTTTTGCCTTAATTTTGATTTTTAGGATACTATACAATATAGCTTCATACCCCAAAATAATCTGAACTAACCCTTCATGCTGAGGATGCGCTACACTTTTGTATGAATGAGATTGCCGCATCTTTTTTTGTGGCACGTATTTGTAGTATCCGCTCTTACTATTTATTTGCTAAAGAGGGCAATGGTCGAAAAGGACAGCGAAAATAAGGGTAGTGCTGCGGCCGCCAATGATAGGGCTTTGCGCGAAGCTGGCGCTGTCATGCGAACTGGCCAGTCAGCTTATGACAACGGCAATTACAAGCTGGCCGAACCTTTACTTCTCAAGGCTCTCGACGCCTTTGAGTTGCATGGTGTTCTTGACAGTCCAGAATATTATTCATGCCTTTCTGTTCTGGCTGATAATTACTTTCACCTCAAGCGTTATTTTGAGGCAAAAGGTTTCTATGAGCGCCTCTCTGTTGCTCGCTTAAAGAACCCTGGTGCAACCGACGCTCAAGTGGTGGTTGCTCTTCTCAAATTGGCATCATGCCAAGAGAAACTGCACGAAATAAACGATGCTCTCAACTCTTTTGAATTAATTCTTGAATTGGCAGAGACAACTATCCCCCATGGTCATGCTCTATTTGGGGTCATTTTTGATTCGTTTGAGTTGCTTGTAGAAAGGCACATTGATCGTCCGCAAGAACGTTCTGAACGGCTAGATGATTTGAAAATCAAAAGAGAGCAGTTTGGTTTCTCTGAGACTAAAACTGGTCAGTGGGACGCTTTGCCTAACGATATGAGTGATAGTCAGATTGTTGCTCGCTACTCAGAACAGCCGGGAAGTGCAGTAGTTTTATCGAAGACTTCCGAAGAATTACTTTCTGCTCTGAGCGCATGGACAGAGCCAGATCTAAGTTCAAAAGCTCATAGTTTGCGTGTCAGAAGAGCGACCGATGAAGTAAGTGGTTGGCAGGTCCGCGATATGCAGGCCAGTGTCTCAAGCGATCCAGAGAGTGCTATAGGCAATCTCAACGACCTCGATGATCGCGCTTTCCATGAAGGCGAAAAGCATTTGCAGGTGCATTTGACCACTGACATGTTTAAGCGCAAGCCCCGCATCGGAGATCAATCAGATGTGTCTTTGCCCGCCGTTGAAGGGCCAGAACCAGCTGCTGTTATCGAAGCAGAGCCTGTGCGCGAAGGCCCGAAAAGCGATGAGCGCTTGGCTAAGGCCGCGAAGCGTGTCAAAGCAGATAGACGACCGTTTAATCCACTGCCGGCACTAACGGTATTGGTAGCGGTGGTTGGAGTAATTGGCTCTATGTATGTCGCTCACGAGTGGACAAAAACCGCAGCCATCTCACGCGCTGATGTGCGGGCCTCAGCTGGTGCTGGTGCTGCTGCCGATCTCGTCGGTAAAGAATATATTTCTAGCGATGGTCAGAAAAAACTGCGATTTAAGTCGCTTACTGATTGCGAATATATTATTGCCGGTGCCACCGTACCTAGTGTCTTTCATATCCAAGGCGAGCCCGAAGCTTCTTCTCTTTCTGGCTTCTTTAATAGTGGCTCTGAAAAATTGGCATTGAAGGAAACGGCCTCTGGCTTTGTTTTCCCCGATGGTGTAGGCCTCTACGCTGATTTGTCAAAAGATCGATTGATCTTAAATAAGATCCAGGCGACCTCTAATTTTGGCACTTTCTTTTACGCTAGTCACGACCATGTATATCCCACCACCACCAGCGATAATGTCGCCGGCAGCACTAGTTTCAATTGGGTAAATCCTCTCACCAATCAGATCAATGCGCCGGTAGTGGAAGCAAAACAGTATGAAGTCGATAAATTTGATGAGCTTTTCGTCAGCAAATTGAGAGACTTCAGGGCCGGCAAACCATTTTTCGCTGTTGATGAATCAACAACTCCGCTACCGGGACAAATTGAGTGTCTGTCTATAATTCCTGGTGGTGAAATTATCGGCGGAAAGGTGCAGCCCTCAAGTGCTTTTCTTATTCGAGGCTATGACAGTGAAGGCAAAATGTTTAAGTCAAGTGATGGCCAAAAAGCCTTTGTAGTAGCACTAAAGAATGGTGTTTCTGTTGACCCTGTCAAAGCTAGTAAGGAAGAAACAACGCCACCAGTTGTTGCCGGAAAGTATAGTTTTGAGATTACACTTTTGCCAAAAGAAGAGGCCAAAGGTGAGTCGAAAGAAATGAAGCCAGCTGCTAAATAGAGCGAATGGCAGTGAGGAATTGATTTTCAAAAGGGAAGATTTTTTCGAAAAAATCTTCCCTTTTTTGAAATTCGAAGTCGCCTGAGGTTGAGTGATGAATCAAGAGACTGAAAATCTACTCTTCCTGATGGAGCCCAACCTTGATTGGAACTGCTCGTGTATTACTGCGTTCACGCTCGGGAAAACTGTCGAATTTGAAGTCGAAGTAGCGATCTTTACGTTCCATCCAAAGTTTGACGAGACCAAAATTAGGTGTCTCTCAGGTTTCGTGTGATGAAGTTATGCGTACTACATCATGTCAGAGAGTGGCGGAAAAAGAAAACAATCAGCGCTGGAAGTTACCCCCAGGCTGATTGTCTCTTAGGTTGCATCTCTCATAAGAGCAAGGTGCTCCTTCGAGTGTAGCGTTTTTGTTGTTGGCTCGTGCTGCTCGTTTTGAGCATAGCGAGCGCTCGATGCCCTTTCAGGCAACGGCGCTGCTCATGAAGAAGCCATCTTCGCCATCAGCGTAGTGCTGGGGCAAAGTGCGCACGATCTTGAAGCCCAGTTCGTAGTAGAGCCGTTGCGCCTTGGTGTTGGAGCGGCGCAGATTGAGGGTGACGGTGTTGCCTTCGAGGCTGTTCACCATCGTGCTGCCGGTGCCTTGGCCGCGATGGGCCGGGCTGACGGCGATGTGGGCGATGTGCAGGCGTTCGTCGCCATCTTCGCTGATGCGTTCGAGCAGCATGTAGCCGACGACGCGTCCGCCAATGGTAGCGATGGTGGCGCTGCTGTTGGGCTTGTTGATGAAGTCGACGAACTTGTCGAAGGACCAGGGATGGTTGAAGCTCTCGCCTTCGATGTCGAGCACCTGGGCAAAGTCGTTGCTCCAATCGGCCTGGCGCAGAAGCGGAAGGAGATTGGCGTTGGGATGCACGATCTGTTGACGAATGCGCTGGCGAGCACGCTTGTCGATCGCCTGATGTTGCATGGCTTGGGTCATGGCTACTCCTGGTTGAGTGTTGTTGACGCGGTTGTTGGCAAAGCCGGGTAACTAAGAAAGACGGTTCTTGCACAGCTTGCGGGGCCCTCCAGTCGTTCTGTGAGGAACGAGATGGAGAGCCCCTCTGCCGCTCATTTACTCCCCGCGCTGGCTGTAGGTGATGAAGGGCATGAGCTTCTTCAGCATCTTCATCTGCGCTTCGCTGGCGTACACCACCACATCGAAGCGGAAGGGGGCGCGGTGCGTCGTCGCTTCGTATTCGACATCGAGGTCGAGGGTGTCGAGGACATAGTCCATGATTTCCTCGCCCCGGTCGTCGATTTCGTTGAGCGAAGACGCTTGTGCCTGAATCAAGTAGCGATTCAGACCACGGTCCTTGCTGCTCTCGGAGAGTGGCTGGAAGAGCGCCGCTTTCTTCGGGTCACCTTTCTGGTCCTTGGGCGTCTTGTTGTTCTTTGGACCTTCGATCAGAAGCGGTGCTTGCGGCTTGGCACCGTCTTTGGTGTCAGTCGGTTGGGCTGCCTTTGCTGCCTTCGCCGCTTCTTCTGCCTGCGCCTTCACTTCTTCAGCAGTGCCGGGAAGCATGTTGTAGTCGAAGCGTTCCAGGTGGGCGTTGTACGACACCGTCAAGGTGCAAGCCGGCGGCAATTTGCCCATGGTGAAGAGGCGGCCAATCGGCGTCAGCAGCTCCTTCTCCAGCACTCGCTTCAGTTCGGCGACGTTGGTGCCGCTCAGAGCCAGGAGCTGCTTGCGGGCACCAGCGTCGCACGCCAGTTTGAAGCGCTTGCCGGCCGGAGCCTGCTTGACGATGCGCTCCTGGATGCGAGCCAGTTCTGTGATCACCACCTTGCCCAACTCTTCAGCAGAGAAGGGTCGGAAGATGACGACGGCGTCGAGACGATTGCGGAACTCCGGCTTGTAGCGGCGCTTCATCTCAGCGTTGACGACTTCTTTGACATCACCCTCGGTGACTACCTTGGGGCCGCCGTTGGTGAAGCCGATGCTTCCCTTGGCCAGGTCCTCAAGCTGCTCCATGCCCAAGTTGCTGGTGAGGATGAAGACCGTGTTGGTGAAGTCGACGATACGGCCGTCAGAGAGCTTGACCTTGCCCTTGTCGAAGGCACCCATCCAGAACTTGTAGAAGTCGTAGCTCGACTTCTCAAACTCTTCCAACAGGACGATGTCGATTTCCTTGCCAGACTTCATGCGCAAGCGCATCAAGTTGTGGTTGGAAATAGGCGAGGTCGGGTCCTCGTCATCGGCCTTGAGCTTGAGCTTCTCGAGGTCTTTGAAGCCGATATAGCCCGGAGGGGCTCCACGCAGGTCAGCGACCTGGTGGTCTTCTTCATAGTCGCCGCACTGCAGGCGGGTCAGTGCGTCCTGGGTGCCGTGCATGAGCTCGGCCAGAACTTCGCCGGTGTACGACTTGCCGGTGCGTGAAGGGCCGACCAGGTAGTAGACGCCGATGGGCCTGGTCTTGTCGCGGAAGGGGTTGGAGTAGGCGTTGTGCACCATCGAGGCAATCTGCTCGGCGGCAGGTTGTCCGATGATTTTGCGGCCGAACTGATGCACGAAGGCATCTTCAGACGGGCTCGGGGTGTAGGGGTCCAGTACGATGACGCTGCTGCTCACAGCAATCAGGCTTGTGCCTGGTTTATGCTCGATGGTCATGGTAGTTCCTTTCGAAAAGGGCCACGCGTGTGGCAGTTAAAAACATGTTTAGTGCTGTGAAGCCAGAGAAGCTTTTCAGCTTCTCGGCCGCACCGCTCCCTTGGGGCTAACTGTCAGCGCAGCTTTGGTCTGGTTGTAGCCGTGGCTTGAACGCCGGGCTACCTCCTCTTCACTGAGCCTGCCGAAGAAATCGTCGACGTCATTGCTGACGCTGACGACGTGCTCATGGGGGCCGTTCGGGTACACGGTATCGACCAATGTGCCACCGATGAGCTTGCTCACGATTGTCGTGATGCCATTGGGTCTGCCCTTGTTGCCGGGGCTGCCAGGATGCGGGTGGTGCACGCCACCGTCGACAAGCAAGCGTCGCTTGCCGCCTCCGTTGACGTACACGGGCCGCATCAGGCCGGGCACCGCACATGATGCCGCCAGTGCCAGGGTGAGGTCGTAGTCGAGACCCTCGAAGACAACTGATTCGAGCCTGAGCACGTCATACGCAGTCATGCGCAGTCCGGGTTGGGGCTTGAGGTTGTACTTTTCCACCAAGTGGCTCATCAGTGGAACGAGGTCGATCAAGCCGAGCATTCGCAGCGGATTGAGCGACGGCAGAATGGCGCGCACGGCGGTAGACAGCGGCGGGAAGCTGATGTCTTCGACGAAAGCGCGTTTTATGTCATTGAGGGGCACACCGTTCAGATACATCGCTGCCACGATGCTGCCGATTGACACTCCGGTGATGCTTTTGACTGGTACCTTATGCTCTTCGAAGAACTGTAGGAACCCCAGGTGCGAGGCGCCGCGATTGGCACCTCCACCGAGAGTGAGCTCCACAGCCGGTCTCTTCTGAGAATGTGTTGACATGGGATTCTCCCAGAGTAGAGGGCCTGAGCGAATCAGCAGGCCGAGATTTTAGAACTGAGAAAGACTGCTCTAGTGGCCGCGAGTCTCAAGCAGCAAGAAGCTGCTCAAGACGCTGCCACATCGGCTGCAGTTCGAGGTCGTCGGCCTGGTAGAGAGCTGCCTTGAAGGCAACGTGCTCATGCTGGTACCGGCTGTACTTCTTCTGGTTGTTGCGACGGCTCATAGTGACGTTGGCGAGACGGTCGCAAAGCTTGACGATGAGAGCGACGCGGTTAGCGGCAATCTTCGGCAAGGTCTTCGCTTTCTTCTCGTCGCGGGTAGCGCCGTCTTCATCTTTCAGTGCATAGGCTGCAGCGACAGCTTCCGGGGGGAAGCCAGCGGCAAGCAGCGTAGCGACTGATTCGTTGGGGCAATCTTCGAGCACATCGTGGAGCCAGCAAACCATGATGATCAGCTCGTCGGTAAAACCGAAGCGAACTGCAAGTTTGGCAACAGCCTCGAGGTGAACGCGATAGGGCTTCTTGCCGTACTTCTGATTGCCGTGGGCCTGAATGCACCACAGTGCATACCAGGGGAGTTGCTGGATGATCGTGTTCTGGGTTTTCATGGGACTTTCCTTTAGCCGCGACTGGCTCCTGCGGGTGGAGGAGAACGTCCCATCTGGATGAGGGGCCGCTCTCTAGGTTGAAACGAAAGTAGTTCGTGGGAACATATAGAGAATTTCTCCAAGTACGTTCGCGACGCTGAGAAGGAGCAAAAAACGCTTCCTGCTCTGGTCGAAAACTTGGGTTAGAACGTGCCATTACAAACCTGGTTTGCAAAGCACTAGAAAAACGGACTCATACCAGACTGCCAAAGAGACTGAGGGATTCCTAGGGGATTAGGTGGAGGTTGGTTCGGGAAGGCCTCGGGTCTTTGGAAGTGAGTTAGATATGTAAGTTGACTATATGCTCGCCCATGTCAAGAAAGCCATAACTCTTATCTAGCCTAAGCCTATAGGTTTCTAATGATACTGAGCCTATGGCTTCTATCATGAACTAAGTAGATAACGGAGCTAGCGCACGCTAGCGGAGCAAAGAGCGATTTAAGCTGCTTTTTTATTGAAACTGCTTAACAGAGGGCTGAAATGCTGGAATTCGATCCTCTTTTCTTCATAGGGTCTGATGTCTCTCTCAACTCTCCCAACCAGCAGTTTCTTTTCGCCAAAACCAACTTACTTCGACCAGTGCAATCTTTCTCCATTCAATCTTTGAGCAGTAATGCTCTTACGTTGCTTGCGAGATTGCGATTATTGGTTCGAGATTGCTGGTCCGAAATTGCTGAATTGATAGTCTGTGAGTAAGTCGCTTTGGGGTTGTTGCTCGAGACGTAATTTTGTTCTTCGCACGCACAATGGTGTGTCGTCAGCGAAGTCTCAAAAAGAAAGAAGGAAAACACTCAATGTTCGGTTTTCTCGCCTTGCTCGCTGTGGCTGCTGCAATCTGCTGGGCTGTCTGCGTTGCTTCGCGTCGCGAACTTTATCGCGGACCGGCCAGTGCCATCCACAACAACATGCCTCACTATAGTGCGACAACGAGAACTGTCTTCGTTGTACTCCATCGTGAGCACCCTGAACTTCCCTCTGCTTCCCTCGTTGCAGAACTACCTCTAGCGAAGTGTGAAGCTCTCTTCGCTGGTAATAAGATGCGAATCGCGCCAGTCAACGTTTCAGTGGTCAAAAGCCTCTGTTCTGGCGTTCGCACTTACATTGTCTGAAGACCGTCACCTAATCTGTTGATGGTTACCTTCGCGCAGTAGTTCTAGTCCACCACCTCCGCGTCAAAAGCGCACAATCCCGCTCTCAAACAGAGCACCAAGGAAAAGCAAATCATTATGAGCACCCAAAACAAGCAGCCCGTTGTCTCCGACGCCCCCGATTCGTCGGAAGTGACTGTCTATCTTGGCGGACCCGCCTTGGTCCGTGAGAATCGCCTCGTCAACTTGCCCGAGGGCAAGAGTGAAGTTTCGCTGGCCGGCTTGCCCGAACAGCTCGTTCCCAATTCGGTGACCATCACCAGTGTCACCGGCGACGGTGCCTTCAAGCTGGGCCCATTCAGCTATCGCCCCGCCAACCTCAGTGTGGCTGCCATTCTCGAGAAGGCCGTCGGCACCACCGTCACCCTGATCGACCGTGACCACCTCGGCGAGCGCAGCACCACCGGCAAGCTCGTGCACGTCATCCACAACCAGGCCGTCATCGAGGAAACCTCCAGCGGCAAGGTCGTGATCGTTCCCCTGGGCAATCGCTATAGCGTCGACCCCTCCGTCCTCAAGGGTCTGACCAACCTGGCCTCCCTCGTCATGGAGCCGACGGTGTCGAAGGAAGGTCGTTACGGCATCGGCATCATGTACGCTGCCGAAGGTCTCTCCTGGGCCCGTCGCTTCGAAGTCTTCTACGACGCCAAGGCCGAGAAGATGCTGCGTTTCGCCTGCTGGGTCGACCTGACCAACAACAGCGGCGCCCCCATCGGCGATACCAAGTTCAAGCTGATCGCCGGCGTCAACAACGGCTATGAGCAGGTCAATCGCGGTCGTAGCCCCAAGGGCGGCGCTCGCATGATGATGGCCTCGGCTCAGAGCTTCGGTGGCGGTGGTTTGGAGTCGGCATCGTTCTCTGCGGACAACGCTGAGGTCGAGACCGTGGGCGAGCAGAAGCTCTACACCCTGCCCGACACTCTCTCCCTCGACAACGGCGAGACCAAGCAGACCGTGCTGGTGCTGGCCGAAGGCGTTCCTGTCAAGCCGGAGTACTACCTGCAGGACACCGGCTACTACCTCAACAACGGTCGGCGCGACCTCCCCGAGAACAAGCTGCCTGTCTACATCCGCCTCAAGGTGGCCAACGACAAGGAAAGCAACCTCGGCTTCGCTCTGCCGTCCGGTGCCGTCAACATCTTCGAACCCGACAGCTCGGGCGCTCTGCAGCGCACCGACGCCAGCAACCTGGGCAGCCACGTCGCCGCTGGCGAAGGCTTCACCCTGCAGCTGAGCACGGCGTCGAAAGACATCAAGGCCACGCGCCGGCTGACCAAGCAGAAGATCGACCCGGTGGTCGTCGTCCCCGCGCCCACGGTTACCGAAGAAGGTGGCCTGGAAGCTGGTGCAGACGCTGGTGTGGAAGGCGGTCCTGTGGCGTCGGCAATGACTGCTGGTCCGATGATGTCCGCTGCCGCCGTCCCGGCTACCGCTGCGGCTCCCGCCAAGGCCAAGAAGCCCGAGAAGAAGCCGCGCTATTGCAGCGAAGAGCGTGAGCTGGTGGTCGAGAACTTCAAGGACAAGGACGTCGAGGTGCAGGTCACCGACACGCTCCCGACCTTCGAGCTCGAGTTCACCAAGCCCATCGAAGGCGTCAAGGGCCTCGTTCAGGCGCAGGGCTCCGGCACCTTCACGGTGACCGTGCCCAAGGGCGGCAAGACCAAGGTGGTCTACGCCATCAAGTATCGCGTCGAGTAAGCACGCCGAGTAGTTGCCTCTGGTAAAGAACAATCAGGTGATCGCAAGATTGCCTGATTGATTCTTGCCTGCTTCTAGTATTCAAGGCGTTAGTCAAGAGCCGACCGGTACTCACTTTCATAGTGATGCTGGTCGGCTTTTTTGTTTTAGGTCCAGCTACTAGCGGAAGTAGTTGATGCTGTTTTCAATCTGCAAAATTCCGAGCAATTCGCACAGTCTGGCAGTGCAATTCGGTAGTAACTTCCGGATGCTTGTTGTAGCCGCCGCCATAAACCACCACAAGAGGCAATTTCAGTTTGCGCACAGAAGAGATGACGAAACTATCTCTTTGAGCCATGTCTGCTGTAGTTAGGCTCATCTGACCAAAGCGATCATCTTTGTGTACGTCCACTCCAGCGATATAAAAAACACGCTCTGGCTCGAATTGAGCCAGTATGTGGGGCAGCGTTTCTTGCAGCTTTTCTAAGTAGATATCACCTTGAACATATCGCTCTAGCTCGACATCTTCTGTACCTGGTATTTTTTGCGAGGGATAGTTGACGCCCACATGCATGGAGAAAGTAAAGACACGCTCTTCTTTTCCTAAAATAAAATGAGTGCCGTTGCCTTGATGGGCATCTAAATCAACAATTAGAATTTTTGTGGAAGGGGCGCTAAAATGCAGCTTCTTCACAGCAATGGCGATGTCATTGAAAACACAATATCCTTCGCCGTGATCAGGAAAGGCATGGTGCGTTCCACCGGCAAGATTGCAACTGATGCCAAATTGGGCTGCTGCTTCTGTAGCCCGTATTGTTCCGGCGGCGGCAGTGCGACTGCGAATATTTAGCTCTGGGCTCCATGGTAAACCTAATTTTCGTTTAGTTATGCCATAGTAATTGCCGTTGCCAATTGACTGAACATACTCGCTTGTGTGCACTCGCAGAAGATCTTCTTCAGCAATTAGGCCGGGATCTATAATTTGGCTTGGCAGCAGTGTGCCGTCTTCCACTAATCGCTTGGCCGAGTCAATGAATTTATTCATGGGGAAAGGGTGCCTATCGGGCAATGGCGCAAAGTATCGAGCGCTGGAAAAACATTGAAAGCGAGGCATTAGCGTCCAATTTTGTACGAACTGACGACACAGAAATTGTAGCTGCTGTATCTAAAATCTCCCTCTGTTTTTTATCGGCTGAATATGACAGTGAGATGATCGCTAACGGCAAAGCCAAGATCTTCTAAGATCTTGGTTTAACCATTACTAGCGCTAGTGTTACCTTACCGCTCTTGTAATTTGATAGATAAATCTAGTTTTCAGCCTATTTCTCTTTGCTGAAAGTGACGATGAAGTCAGGTTGAGCAGTAGTTACTTCGGTGACATAACCATAGATTGCGCCTAAATCGGCTAGGCCATTTTTGTAAGCGACAATCAGTTTTTCCACAGCTTCTTCTTGCAGTTTATTGATGGAGGCCAGTTTGTTTGCTAGTGATCCGCCTTCAAAAACAATGGTTGCTTTTGTTGGTGTTGTCACGGTGCTGACCTTGATACCTAGTACGTTTGTGGTGTATTCGGCAACAGCTTTGGCTAGGTCTGTTGGGCTGTCAATTGGCAAGCTGGTGTAATAGTTTTTGTTGATCAAAATAGTCTTGTTTACTTCAGCAATCACTTGGGCATTTTGCTCTGAAAGGATTGTCTCTAGCGAGTTGTAGAGAGTGGCCACAGATTTCAGAACTTCGGTTTGAAGCTTGTTGGCTTGCCATTCAGCTTTGACGGTTTGTTTGTTTTCGGTTGTTTTGTCGGTGGTATTAGTTGTGGTGCTCATTGTTATCTCTCCGGTGGATAAAAGACGCTATTAGGTAGACTCTTGGAGGCCAGCTCCTCAAGCCATTTTATTTGCAAAAAAAATGCTCCCGTCCGGTAAATGGAGGGGAGCTTTGTGCTCTGCAGCAAGTTTGTTTACTTACTCAAATGCGTTAACGCATTACCCCCCGTCGGTGGACGGAATGACAACAGTTGCAGCACATGTGACGTGTAAACATGTGCACTATTATGACCGAGCGAAAATCAATGTCAATCAATTTTGTTCAATTGTTCACTAATTGTGAAGACGATTTTTCAGTTTAATGGGAATTGTCTCCCAGTGAGAATCCTATGTCTTTGAAGCCCAGTAAATTTTTGGTCAATGAGCCGCCGACGATTACTAGCTCATGCATTGCTTCATCCATGTGCTTGTCTTTAACGACAATAGGGTCGCCATCGGGAGCGGCAAATAGAGCGGCTTTGCGCATAAGTTCGTTGATGAATGCTCCGCTGGCGCCAGAGGTTCTTTTTATATATGTATCAAGATGTTCAAGCTCAACGGTCATTCCTTCTGCATATAAATCGAACAAGCGCCGCCTGCATTCGCTGTCGGGAAGCGGCACTTCGTAAGCCTGATCGATGCGACCTGGTCGTGATGCAAGTGCTGGCTCTAATACTTCCGGTCGGTTTGTAGTTAGTAAAAAGAGCACATCGCAATCATCGTTGAGGCCATCCATTTGGTTGAGCAATTCAAACATTAGAGCGTGGCCGCTCGATGAGGTGTTTGTGCGCTCTTCGGCAATTAAATCGACATCTTCAATAATTACCATTGAAGGTTGCAGCCAGCGGGCTATAGAGCAGGAGCTTTCGATTAGGCCCAGGCCGTTGCCAGTCATTAACAGCACGGTGCGATCGCTCATGGCTGATGCTAGATACATCGCTGTTAGGGTCTTGCCTGTGCCGGGTTTGCCGTGCAACAAGATGCCGCGTTTCATTTTGCGCTTGGCGTTGCGCAGGGCTTCGCTGTATTGCCCTACATCGATTGTTTGACGTTCAATACGCTTGAGCAGGCCTTCTGGCAAAATGATTTTGCTGCGCTCTATGGTCGGCACTGAATGAAATTTGATGCCACCTACTGTGGCTGGGCCGCCAACTGTTTCCTGTTTGGTCATAGACAAGATTTTGCCGCGGTAGATATTGTGTTCGTTTACAGCCTTGCGAATCTCTGCCATGGCGGCCTCTGCCGTGGCCTTGTCGGCCGCTAGAATGTCGAGCATTGTACCGCCGCTGCTGGCAATTTTCATACCAGCTGGACGCATGAGAAAGACGATTTTGGGCTCGCCGCTGACTAAATAGAGCGCGCCTTGCACGCAGGCTAGTTTCTTGCCGTCGGCCAAGTCGACATTGGTATATTGCACGGGGCCTTCTTTGGCGCCCCCTAGGCCGGCGAAGCCAGCCATGGTTTTGGGTGTGACTATTTCGGCCAGGCTAATGCCGCCAAAGCTGAGAATGCCGCCTTGAATGCCGATTAATTTGGCAGAGCGCCCCGAGCGGCTGGTGAAGTCTTCTAGGGCTAGGTGAAGGTTGGGGTGATTCCAGACTTCGAATTCTTCAGAAAGAATGGGTAGGCTGGCCGGGTCGCAACCCATGTGTTCTTTGATTTGTTGAACAATTTGCTTTTTTTTGCCGAAGAATGGCAATGACATAAATCACCTACTTCAATTAGGGTTGGATGCCATGTTTCCTAGCTAAGTTCATACCCGATTTTTTCGTAATAATGAACAAGGGCCGCCGGGGGATTTGGCGGCCCTTATTCAGTTATGTGTTTTTAGACGGCAAGCTCAAAGCAAATGTGCCCAGTCAAGAGCTTAGTTGCTGCTCATAAACGGAGCGCTAGCCCATGCCAATGTTATTGCTCAGTTGCTGCTCAATTACCGTGCGGTTTCCGCTTGAATGCATCAGGTGCACATAGGCTCGCACTGTTAAGGTTTTAATTGTCAGCCCTAGAGCAAAATAGATCAGTGTGAATGCCGCTGCGAAAATAGGGGTCATCATTTTTCCCGCGGCACCGCCGTGAAAAACCATACCAGCCATGGCGTAGCAAATTACAGCAACAATGCCGAAGACGATGGAAACTCCAATCCCTATTGCTAGCGGCCAGAAGAAGCAGTAGGGAGCAAGGCGCCAGATATTTCCTGCCATTAGCTGCCTGCTTCTGCTCATTGCTTCCATGACGCCGCAGCCTTCAAGTACAATAATTTCTTGGGTGAGCATATGAATTATGGCGAACCATATTCCCGGTATTATGAAAAAGAACACACCAATAGTGGTGCCTATGTTCACTAGTATTGCTGCGCCTAGCATTTTCAGTTCGGGCTTGACCGGAAAGAGTTCGTCTTGCCCGCGTGTCTCTGGAAACAGGTTTTTATAAGTTGTTTGAATGAGTTTTGCTAGAACAAAGAACATGGCGACAAGCTGCAGTAGGCCCCAGGCGAAACCGAAAAACGGCAAAATCGCTTGGCCAAGAAACGATGCAGCTACGCAGGCGAAGGGAATCGGAGCTGCTTTTGCCGCTTCAATCACAATGTTGAACGACTTAGTCCAGTCAGGCCCGAAGTTGAGATCTGCAGCTGGGCTGGAAGAAATACCTGATGGTAATTGGTTCATATATGGTGCTTACCTACTTACCTTGGTTGAGATAAAAGTTTCGACCCTGAATACCTTGACCCTGAATACCTATGCAATTAATGCCTTGTAAATGGTATCACTGCATGGCGATTTCGGGATTAAGCTGTTTCTCTATAGCTGTAAGGCTTCCGCTCTTATGCGTAAATTGTACGTAAGCTCTGACCATTAGGGTGGTGCAGCTGAGGTAAATGGCAAATTTGAAATAAGTAACAAAACACTTGACTGCGAAGGAAGATATTTGGAACGACGGATTCTGAATGAGTGCTCCGATAACGAAGACAATTACCCCAACTATTATTGCCCCTATGGAAGTGACGATGGTGACCACTATTGGCCAAAAAACAACGTAGCGTAGAATATTGAGAATGTTTCCTTTCATTAGTTCGCGACTGCGTTTGAAGGCTTCGCCGACTGTGCAATTTTCTAGCACCACAATCTGCTGAACCAAAGAATGGACAATGGCAAACCAGAAGCCAGGAATTACAAGAAACAGACTGCAAGCTGCTATACCTAAGAAAAAGAGTGACAGTCCGCCAAGCATATTTAACTCTGGTTTTGCGGGAAATAGGTCAGGTCTTTCTTTTGCTTGTGGCACAATTTGGCAGTAGGTGAGACGCATGAGTTTGGAAGTTAGGAAGAGCCAGGCAGCTATCTGAAGCAGTACCCAGCCGATCTTCGCGGGGGTGTAAATTAGGCTTAGAAACGGTACTACTATGAAGATGCTAGCGGCTATCGGAGCTTCTTTGATCGCCTGAAAAATCAAGGCGTAAGACTTCTTCCAATCTTGGAAAAACCTGAGTTCGATATCTTGGCCTGTCGAGTTGACCGCTGGCAATTCATTCATTTCGTGCTACTCGCTAGTTGTTGGGCGATTTTCTTTTCGATTGCAGTCGTGCGTCCTGATTTATGCATGAGGTAGACAAACAATCGTGTGGCCATTACTTGAGTGGCCAATCCAATTGTTGTGAAACCAATTGATCCTGCTATGCGAATTGCAGACTCGGCATTTCGACTCTCAAAGGAAGTCGTGGCGCTGTAAAAATCTAGCAAAACATTGATGCTCTGAATTACTCCGAAAGCAATCGCGGCTGTTGTTAGCGGCCATAGGCAGATGTATTTTGTGGTTATCCAGATATTACCTTTGGTTAGATCCTGGCTTTTATCGATAGCTGCGATCATTCTGGTTCCTTCAAGAACAACAAATTGTTGCGCCAGGCAAGAAGCCATGGCGAACCAGATTCCAGGCACAATCAAAAAGAGGCTAAAGTAGACTGATCCTATTAGCCACAGTCCAGTGACACTGGCCATTCTTTCGATTGGACTGGCCGGGAGCAGCAGCGGAAATGATTTAGCTGCTGGAATTATTTCGAGATAGCTAAGTTGGACAGTTTTTCGCGTGATGTAGAACAGTGCCATCGTTTGAACCAGGCCAGAAAGTGAATTGATGCGGCCAAATTCTTCCAGGCCCAAGAGTAGTAGATACACACTTGACTCTAGCGGAGTGGAGGCGATTGCCTGAAGCACTACGCTGAAGGATGACAACCAGTCTCTCAAACCGCTTAGCTGTTGAAGCTTTTCTGTGGCTGATTTTTCCAACGACTGCGCCATGAATATCCAGGTGGCTGATTGGGGGTAAAGCTACTTGACTTCGCCATTTTTTTGAACTAGCTTTGAGCATGAGCTTTGCTTTCTGCTGGCTGTTCCGAAGTTCATTGATTATGACTGATTACACACAGAAGGCAAAATCGCATTGATAAGGCTGAAAGATTCTATTGGTTGTGTACTCTTTGGCTTGCTTTTCATCATGCTCGCTTCCGAGCGTAGGTGTCCATCGCGTCTTGCGGTGCCAGTTTCGGAGAGTAGTTGTCCACCAATAATCACAAGGTTCCCTGGAGTAACTCCCATGCACTCTGGTGAGCGCAGAGCTCCATCACTTGCCTCAATGACTCGGCGCGATTCTATTCGTGAGTTTCTTGCTGGCAAGACCACCACAGTGTATGGCGATTTTGGGTATCGGATGCCGACAGAGAAGTAGGCAAATTCTCCTTCCCAACCGTTTATCTGGTTGAACGCGGAATTGGTGCGAACTCACGCGAGCATTAATCAACTTGTTGAAAGCGTCTTGTTTCGGGCAATAGGCGCGGTTGTGGTTGCCAAGTTTAGCAAAAGCTAAAACGCAATTAGGTAGCCAAGATTGGAATAGTACCCAATATAGCTGCTAGTGAGAAGAGCGTATCCTTTCTTCTAAACTCTCTTCTAGCAAAGTAATTCTTTCAACCTCAGTTCCTTCCACCTAATTTCTTGCGACCTAGCAAGTCTCCAGCCCTTCTAGCGCGTCTTTGCTGCGATTGGGTCAGACTAACTTGCTAGAACACCGCCGCAGCGCCCCTTGAGAACGGTCTAAAGTTCCTTGGAGCGCGGCTCAACTAAAAAAGAAAAGACCTATGAACACTCAAACATTTTCCGCTGGCCTCGAAGGGGTCATCGCCTGCCGCACTCGCCTGAGCCATGTCGATGGCGCAGCTGGCAAGCTTGTTCTGGCTGGGCACAATGCCGTCGCATTGGCTGAGAACAACACCATCGAAGAAGTCTGGTTTCTCTTGCACGAAGGGCGCATGCCCGATGCAAGCGAACTGGCTGCCTTCAAAAGCAAGATTGAAACTCTTGGTCGTCTGCCCAACGACGAAGTCAACTTGATCAAGAAGCTGCGTGGCATCGAGCCGCTTTCGGCCTTCCGCACAGCTCTTTCGGCCATCGCCAACAAGCGCGGCTATCAGCCTTGGCTCAACCGCCCCAAGCAAGAAGCTGTCGAAGAAATTCTCGCTCTCTGTGCGCTGGCGCCGAGCATTGTCGAAGTCTTGCACACTGGTCGTCGCCCTCGCCTGAAGAACGGCAATGTCGGCTACGCTGAGCGTTACCTCTGGGGTGTCACTGGCAGCAAGCCATCGGTGGAGAATGTTCGGGCGGTGGAGACCTACCTGATTCTCACCATGGATCACGGCCTCAACGCTTCCACCTTCGCTTCTCGTGTCACGGCCTCCACTGGCGCCGATGTCGGTGCTGCCATCACCAGTGGTATCGGCACTCTTTCTGGCCCGCTGCACGGTGGTGCCCCAGGTCCGGTGCTCGACATGCTCGACGCCATCGGCAGTAACGACAAGGCCGACGGCTGGGTGCGTGGTCAGCTGGCTGCTGGCATTCGCTTGATGGGCTTTGGCCATCGCATCTATCGCACCGATGACCCCCGTGCTCTCACCCTCAAGCGTGTCGCTGAGAGGCAGAACGGCCCGCGCATTGAACTCGCCAAAGTGACCGAGCAGGCCGCACTTGTCGTGCTGACTGAGAAGCAGAACGCGCGTGCGGCTGTGGACGGCAAGGCTGTTCGCCCGCTGCGCGTCAACGTCGAGTTCTGGACGGCAGTCGTTCTTGAGCATGTGGGCATTCCGCGCGAACTGTTCAGCTCCACTTTCTGCGCCAGCCGCATCATTGGTTGGGGCGAACACGTCGCCGAACAGATCGCTGACAACAAGCTCTTCCGCCCGCTCTCGCTCTACACTGGCGAGATGCCGGCTGAGTAATAGCATTCCGGACTTACAAGCCGAATTAGCAATAATTTTGCCGTAGGTCCTTTCCCAATCACTTAGAGATGGCGCCCCAAGAACTCTTTTCGCTAGTCTTCGACTTCGATTGGTTCTAGGGCGTCATCTTTCTCATCGCTTAAGCGGGAGAATCGCATGAAATCACAAACAGGCAACACCCTCAATAACTTTTACCAGGCCATGGAAGCCGCTATTGCTGAGGCTCGCAAGCGCTTTCAGCGGCCGTTGACATTGACCGAGAAGATTCTTGTCGCGCACCTTTTCGACAAGGCTCAGCTGGACCCGAATCAGTCGGCATCGTGGCCGCTACCAGTGCGGGGCAAGACTCAGGTCGCCCTTTTGCCTGATCGCGTGGCCATGCAAGATGCCACGGCGCAAATGGCCATGTTGCAATATATGCAGGCAGGACTGGGCCAAGTGGCCGTGCCCACCAGCATTCACTGCGACCACTTGATTCGCGCCAAGTCGGGAGCAAAGCTCGACCTGGTTGACGCCTATGGTCAGAACAACGAAGTCTACGACTTCCTCAAAACTGCTGCTGCTGCTCACGGTATCGCCTTTGGTGCGCCGGGTAAGGGCATTATCCACCAGGTTATTCTGGAAAACCTGGCCTTCCCCGGTGCCTTGATGGTCGGCACCGATTCGCACACTCCCAATGCTGGCGGCCTTTGTATGCTGGCCATTGGTGTCGGTGGTGCTGATGCTGTGGAAGTCATGGCTGGCGAACCTTGGGGTTTGACCTGGCCGCTGCAGATTGGCGTCAAGCTGACTGGCAAGCTCAATGGCTGGACTGCCCCGAAAGACATCATCCTCAAGATCGCTGGTATTCTTGGCGCGGCGGGCGGAACTTCGGCCATCATCGAGTATTTCGGTGACACTGCGAGCCTTGGTGCTACTGGTCAAGCTACCATCGCCAACATGGGCGCTGAACTGGGCGCGACCACATCGGTCTTTCCCTACAGCACCGCTGCTGGTGACTATCTGGCCGCCACTGACCGCGCCGATTGGGCCGCTGCTGCTAGCAAGTATGAACATCTGCTGCACGCAGACGCGGAGGTGCAAGCCGAGCCTGAAAAGTACTTCGACCGTGTCATCGAAATCGATTTGAGCACACTGGAGCCGCACATTGTTGGCCCCTTCACTCCCGACTTGGCTCGGCCGCTGTCAGAGTTTGCTGCTGAGGCCAAAGAGAAGGGTTATCCTCTCAATTTGAGCTACGCTCTGATCGGCAGCTGCACCAACTCGAGCTACGAAGACATGGGTCGGGCGGCGCACATTGCCAGGCAAGCAGCTCAAGCTGGCATCAAGGTGGCCTGCGGTTTTCTGGTTACTCCTGGCTCTACGCAAATTTTCAATACCATTGAGCGTGATGGTCAGTTGCAAGACTTCGAAGCCATCGGTGCCCAAGTTTTGGCCAATGCCTGCGGCCCATGCATCGGCCAATGGCAGCGCTCTGACGTAAAAGATGGCGAGGCGAACTCGATCATCAATTCGTTCAATCGGCCGTTTAAGGGGCGCAACGACAACAACCCGGCTACCCATGCCTTCATTGCCAGTCCTGAAATTGTCACGGCCTTTGCTCTGGCTGGCACCCTGGCTTTCAACCCGCTCAAAGACACGCTCAAGGCCGCTGACGGTAGCGAGTTCCGGCTGATGCCGCCGACGGCTGATGCTCTGCCCCCTAATGGTTTTGTCGGCGATGCTGAAGCCATTGTCGCAGCCCCAGTTTCTAGCGGTGCGCAGCTGGCAGTGCAGGTTTCTCCCAAGAGCCATCGCTTGCAGTTGCTGGCGCCATTCCCTGTCTGGGATGGCAATGACCTGACCAGCCTGCCGGTGTTGCTCAAGGCCAAGGGCAAGTGCACCACTGACCACATTTCTCCGGCTGGTGTTGAGTGGCTGCGCTTCCGCGGGCACCTCGACAACATTTCGGACAACATGTTCAGCCGTGTCAGCAACAGTTTCACTGGTGCAATCGGCACTGGTGTTAACTTGATTACTGGCGAGAGCAAGTCGTTGAGCCAGGTCGCGCGCGACTACAAGGCTCTCGGTTTGGGCTGGGTGGTGATTGGCGATAGCAACTATGGTGAGGGTAGCAGCCGCGAGCACGCCGCTATGAGCCCTCGCTATCTTGGTGGACGTGCTGTCATTGCTCGCAGCTTTGCCCGCATTCACAGAAGCAACCTGTGGAAGCAAGGCATGCTCGCTCTCACTTTTGTGGAGCCTGCCGACTACGACAAGATTCAAGCTGGTGACCGCCTCAGTCTGACCGGGCTGAACAAGCTTGCCCCAGAGCAGAACGTCATTGCCACCATCATTCATGCTGATGGCACGAGTGAAGCCGTGGAGTTGAGCCATGGCATGGGTCTTGATCAGATCAAGTGGTTTGTTCAGGGCTCTTTCCTCAATTTCGTGCGCGTCAAGCACGAGCAGGAAGCCGCTCCGTCTTGCTGCTCAACCAAAGTTACGGGTGCGGCTGAACCAGGCAATGCTAGTGCAACAACAGAAGAGCCTAGCGCTGCTGCCGCCCCTAGCGATTCAACCGCTGACGCCGCCGCGGGTGCTGCCTCTGGCAACCCTGGTTTCTTTGGCCGGCTGAAGATTTGGATTGTCCGCATCCTGTCAGGTCTTGGTTGGAAGTAAGAGTCGCTTGGGGATGAGAACGAATCACTAAATAGCCGATAAGGTAATTGGCAAATTATCATCGCCACTTTCTCGAAGGGGGACCATAAGGGCTTTTGCTCTATGGTTCCCCTTTTTTCACTTTGGCTACTATCTGGTGTAGCAAGTTGATGGTTTGAGAAACTTTGCCAGACCTTGAATGTGCAACAGATTGATTCTTGCTAGTATTAAGCCCTGTTTCTCATTGGAGTCCTTGATGCCTGTGCTCAGTCAAAATCGGCGGGCTTGCCACCACTTCTCGTATTGTCTTTTGCTTCTGGTCATTCTTAGTTGGCCCTACCTTGCTGTCTGCGGCAAAACTGACGCTGTGAAGACTAGGCCGTCCAGCAAGAGAACACTGCATTTTCCCAAATCCGTTGCCTTAGGGGTGATCAATTTGGGAAATGAAACCATGGCCTTTGGCGCCCCTGTGCAAAATCACGCAGTGGCCGGGGCTATGGGGGATGTGACAATCAGTGTGCCCGCTGGGCAGAGGGTGATTTTTGAAGCTAATCGTAGAGTGTTTGAAAATCCAGCTTACCTTGACCAGATTTCGCCTGTGGGAATTGACGGACTGAAGCTCGGCATGATTTCTCTTGCTGATCGCGAAGATGATATGTGCGATGCCGCTTTGGCTCATGTTGCCCATTTTCAGGGATTGACCGAGATTAATCTTGATCGCTCGGAGGCCACAGACGCTGGTGTAGCCAAGTTAAAGGACGTGCCTTCACTTGTGGTAATTAGTTGTTTTTTGTCTTCAATTGATGGGCGCTGTTTTAAGGAGCTTTCTACACTGCCAGCCTTACGTGGTTTGTGGACGTCATACTGTCAGCTCAAGCCAGAGAATCTGAGATACCTTGGTCAATTTCCCAAATTGCAGTTACTCAATCTTGACTGGACACATTTGGATGCAGCTGGTGCTAGGCATTTGAGCAATTGTAGTCGGTTGGAAGACTTGTCGGTGCGCGGCAATATCAGATTTGCTGATAGTTGTTTGGTCTATATTCAACCTTTGAAGAAATTGAAGAGGCTTGATTTGCGTGGAACTTCTGTAAGTATCGCCGGGGTAAGAAAGCTTAAAGGGATAGAGTTCAAGAGCCTTTATCTGCCAGCGGCTATGCAGGAAAATCTGGCGGAAGTGAAGAGAATTTTCCCAAAGGTTTCTGTTTTCCTTGAAGAAGAGAGAACGGTCGATAAGGATAATAAGATGCTTTACGCACCCTTGCACTGATAAGAGGCGCTGTTTGGATTGAGATTGGATGCAGTGCAAACCTAGGCTAAGTAGATGTGCAGTACCGCGCTTTTGAATACAAGTGAAGAGAGAAAATAACAGGGAGGCGGAGGCTCTAATCTCCGCCTGTGTTATGTGGGCTGCTATGTCTGAATGAGAATTAGATTGCGCTTGTGCAATTAAAGTGGATAGTCGAGGCGAGCGATTAATTTGTCCGAATCTGAACGCAGGTCTTTGGGCGTTAGCCATACATCGAGATCGTAGCCACAGGCGGCAAAGTATCCAATTAGGGTTAGCCAGCAAATTTTGGAACTGTTGTGACGCAGTAACCTCAATTTCTCCGCGCGATATTTTTTAACTCTGATGTCGCAATGGCGTTGTTCGCTAGACAGAGCCAGCCGTTCTACAAGCTTCATAAGCGCCTTGCGGCTCAGCTTTCCTTCGGCAAGCAATCTATCGGATATAGCTTTGTTTCCTGCATGGCGAGCGCGAATCTCGACAAACATATTTAGCTTGTCAGCGATTTCGATTGTTTGTTTAAGGGAAGGCATGCGCTCGTCGCCGAAGATGCGTGAGAAGGCGCTTTTACCAAGGAGCTCATGGGCCGTAATGATGAAGGGAATACCATGTAGTCTTGTCTGTCTGCGGCCTTCCTCGCGAATCTGAAACATCAGATAGCGAGTGATTTTGATGTCGAGTGCATTCAATTTTTCACCTTTATAGGCATGGATTTCGCTCATCGATTGGAATGCTTGATCTTGGTTGTTGTTGTTGTTTCTCTTGATATTGTTGTTGTGCATGGTTCTGCTCCAAATAAAAAAGAGCCAGGTCTGCGCCTGTGCTCTGTGTCTACTGCTGTGAATTTCGGACATTTTGTTGTGGATTTATCGACCCAACTTGGCGGTCTCAAAAAGGATTTGTGCTATCTGCCATTTAGAAATCTGGCCTTCCTTTTCCATGGCTAGTAGTATTTCTAACTCTCGATGAAAAGCCGCCTGCGCTGCCTCTTCTAAGCACCCGTCCAGATTGGTCGAACGCCAACATATTTGTATTTGACCGAGGGGTAAACTCTTGGATAGCAAAAAGTTTTCGCTTGTTTTTATATGCATGTTTACTCCAGCGGGAAGCGATAAGACGCTGCCCGATATTTGTGAGGGAACTAAAACTGAAACTTGAATTGAAATTGGAAATTGAAATCGGAGATTTTTAAGGCACTGAAGAGTGGTCTAACGTCGATATGGTTTGCCGCTCTCGTTAGGTGCGTTCAAAGCTTTGATTGCGTGAATTCTTGCTCTGTGTGAGCGATTTTGCCGGTGTTTTTTGTGTCCTGATTTGGCGGGGAGGTTGAATTGATATCCTCAACCTACGCGGCCATGCTTGCCTAAGCCAAGCGATCGGGCGATCATTTTTTCGGGATTTCCCCAATGGTGCCTTTTATTAAATGGGTGGCAAAGTTGAAGTGGTGTTTTTTCGCTCCCTGGTCTATTCATGCATATAGTTGTCGAGAAGTGAAAAGTTAGAAAAAGTGCTTGCCAAGCCAATCTTTTACCTTTAAGGCGATGCTTTTATACAACAAAACGTAGTTGCGGAGGCTCAGCAGGGTCAGGGTTTGGCTGTTTCAGAA